>CAJUSG010000001.1:0-196469 GCA_910589085.1 uncultured Oscillospiraceae bacterium
CTCTCTCTCTCTCTCTCTCTCTCTCTCTCTCTCTCTCTCTCTCTCTCTCTCTACATGAACAAGCTGTGAACAATCAAAGGAGAGCAAGAGGTCGCGATAATATTCGTACTGCTTTTTGCGGGCCTCAATCTCGGCGGGCAGACCGATGCTCAAATCGGAGCAGATAGCGTCAAAGTTGTCGAGAACATGGGCGATCCTGTTTTGAATTGACATATCGGGCACAGGAACTAATATCGTTTCCAATTTTGCAACTGAAAGCCCTGGTTGTGCTCCTGCGGTCTTATACTGATTTAAGTCCTTATGCACCAGCACATGATAGAGAAAGCGGCAATTAAAATGCCCCCTGTCTGTTACGACCACGGCGTGCTCTGTAGCATAATAATCGCCTGTTGCATAACAAACATTACCGCATAATGCTCCTTGACGGCCTATAAGAGATTTCTCTCCCTGTTGATTCGCAAACTTGACATAACCACGCAAGCCATTGCCACCAAAGCAAGGTATTGGATATTTGGAAGTTTGGCTGGGGGAAATTTCGTAAGCGGAGATTGCTTTTCCAGCTTTGAGGGAGCACACTTCTCCGAGCGTCCGCCACACAACGTCACCTGCCCCCCCCCCCGAGGACAGCAAAGGTCAACAGCTTATCACGATAGTATTCATACTGTTTCTTTCTCGCTGTGAGTTCCGCTGTGAGTTCCGCTGTGAGTTCCGCTGTGAGTTCCGCTGTGAGTTCCGCTGTGAGTTCCGTGAAATTGTCAAGAATCTTGACAATTTCACTCTGCACCGGCAGAGGGGGGACTGGGATAACAATGTCTTTGATAGCCGGAACACTGGAGTGAACAACTTTGCTTTTTACCTTGCCGCTGCTCTTTTGCTTTCGAGCGTCCGTCGTTGCTAAAGCATAGCTGAGATATTTTGGGTTCTGTTCATGCTTCAGGACAACAATGTCCCCTCCGGCAAGGCATCGCTCATGCCCCACATAGGCGGTGGATTTCGCAATATCTTCTACGCTTTCCCCGGTAATTACAAACAAAATATCCCCATGCTCAAAATATTTGGGGTTGCTGATTGCAGTGGCATCAGTGTGTGAAATGCACTTATCAAACCATATCCCATATGTAGTATAGATTTCTCCATAACGAACACAGGGGGTTCCTGTTGGTGTGATCTGTTCCCGCTTGATTCCAGAACCACGATATATATCTATCGCTATTTCTCCCAACTTTTTATACTCCACCCCATCCGGGCAAAGTTCTGCAATCAACTCCTCCAACCTGCTCATGTTACATTCCCCTTACTTAAGACTGCGTTTAACCGCATAGATAGTTTTTCTCTTAAATCATCAGCATTATCATAGAGAATAATATTGTCTCCACTCACATCAAAGTGAACTTTTTCCGAGTCAAAAAAGCCGCGTTGGCAGGTTAAAATTAGTTTAATGGGATGATTGCACAGTTGTAACCCTCTGGCGATCCCTGCTTCGTAATAAACGCCACCACGATTACCTGTCAAATCAGCAATTAGGGCCACAGAATCTGTTATTTCTGTGGTGATTTCTCCAATAATCGAACCATTAAACTGCTTTTCATCAATTCGCATTGCTACATAATCCAAAGATTGAATGACTGGTTTATATGCAGTTTCATAATCGTACTATGAAATTCTCTGTTTTGTACAATCGCTGAAAGCCTTGCAACAGAACGTATTCAGAAAAGTTTAAGAGAGATTTTTTCCTCAGTCATAAGAAGATAAGCAGTTTTATAGATAATCAACCTAAAATTCTCTGTTTCGTCACCCTTTACCGCCTCTTTTCTGTCTCTTGTTAGCCTCTTTCTAAATACTTTCTTCCAGCTTTTTATAGATTTCTTTCCCTATTTTATCAAAATCAATGCTTATTTTGCTTTCTTTCTGCTCAATATTAAAACTTTCGTGCTGTTTTCTGTATAACCAATGAGAAATATCATTATTTTGCTACTTATTATCTCTATTTTCTTTTATAAATGCAATTATTGGTAAATAGCTTTGTAAATACATAGTATTTACCTCCTTTCTTCTTAATTTCTTATATTATATCATAAAAATTTTTTTACAGCAAACTGTCGCTATAATGTAGCCTCTATAATTCTCTTAGATACCATATTGTCACTCTGTAAAAGTCTTGTATTTACTGTCATTTTTCAAGCGTTTCCTGTGCCAGTTTTTGAACCCATTTTCTGTATTTATGATTAGCAAGGATAGGCCGAATTACAAAAAATAAGAACGCATAAATGAGGCTTAAAGCCTCGCCTTTGCGCTCTGGTGTACTTTCCCCTGTGACTACTGCCCCAGCCCATAGGGAGCCGACAGAGGCCGGGGGGATGGTTTTGGGAAAATACCCTTGCTTGCTCTTTCGGCATTTCATCTTGTACTCTAACAAGCCTAATCTTAAAGCGGTCTATGTATTGTCTTTCCTCGTCCATGCACCAATACATGAAAGTACGTATACCCATTAAGTGATGATTGATTGTAGCAGGACGCAAGCCTCTATCTTTCATACTGTTTGTCCATTCAATGAACATTGACGCTACAATATCGCCTGTTTCCTCTGCACGCTCTCCGAAGTATTTATAAAATTCATTGAACGTCACTTGATACGCCTTTAGTGTGTCTGGCTCTCTGCCTAACGCTTTCTTTTCTGCCATAAATTCCTCAAAGATGGAATTAAGATACTGGTTGTTCATTTCTTCCCGTGTCAGTTTTGGCTTTAATCTTTGCTTTGCCATGTCTATACCCCCTTGAAGTTAAAAAATCAAACAAAGATTTTTTCTCAATACTAACATGGAGATTAGCGGCAGTCAAGCAAAAATCAAATGATGAAGTTTAGCCGTTCGTCAAAATAGTAAAGTCTTGTGCTACAACAGATACAAGGCTTTTTAATGGTGATTTTTTTGAAAATATTTCTCATATGATTGATAAACAACGTCTGTTTCAGAAGAAAACATCATTGCGACAAATATCTGATTTCTTTTTGCTATAGGCGGAATAGAAACCTTATCATACTTTCTTTTATATAGTTGACGCAATAGAGCAACCAAATTCTCACAATGATTTAATGCTGCTCCATGCAACTTTATTTTGTCTATAAGTATCCATGCTTCTTCATTTGGCTCGTTTGTTTCCTCTAAAAAAGCCTCCACTTCATAGACCCATTCGCTAACATTTGGCTGTTTAGGATTATCAATTAGGCTCTTTAGTCTCTCTTTCTCTGTCATGCAAATCACCCCTCAATCTCCATAATAATTCTCGCAATCTCATCCCGCAGCACCTGCTCCCGCGCCACAATTTCCTCGATCTCTGCGTTGAGCTTCACAATGTCGATCTTCTCCCGGGTGTCCTCCGCCTCCACATAGGTGGAGACAGACAGGTTATAGCCGCTGTCCACGATCTCCGAATAGTCCGCCAAATGGGAAAAGTGCCTGATCTCCTCCCGCCCGGCGAACACGGACACGATCCGCTCAATGTTCTCCGCCGTCAGCCGGTTGTTGTTCGTCACCTTGATACACTCGCCGGAAGCATCAATAAACAACGTCTTGTTGTCCACCTTGCCTCGCTTCAGAACCATAATACAGGTGGCGATGCTTGTCCCGAAAAACAGATTGGCCGGGAGCTGGATCACACAGTCGATGAAATTGTTGTCAATCAGATACTTGCGTATTTTCTGCTCTGCGCCGCTCCGGTACATAATGCCAGGGAAGCAGACAATAGCCGCCGTCCCGTTGGAGGCCAGCCAGGATAGAGAGTGCATGATAAAAGCCAAATCGGCCTTTGACTTCGGCGCCAGCACTCCAGCAGGAGAGAAGCGGGGGTCGTTGATTAGGATGGGATCATCATCCCCCGCCCATTTGATGGAGTAGGGCGGATTGGAGACGATCAGCTCAAAGGGCTCGTCGTCCCAGTGCTGGGGCGCGGTCAGAGTGTCCTCGCAGGCAATGTCGAACTTGTCAAAGCCCACATCGTGGAGGAACATATTGATGCGGCACAGGTTATAGGTGGTGATGTTGATCTCCTGCCCAAAGAAGCCATTGCGGATGGCGTCTCGGCCCAGCACCTTTTCCGCCTTCAGCAGCAAGGAGCCGGAACCGCAGGCGGGATCGTAGACTTTGTTAATCTCTGTCTTGCCCACGGTTCCAAGGCGGGTCAGCAGCTCGGACACATCGGCGGGCGTGAAGAACTCGCCGCCGGATTTTCCTGCGTTGGAGGCGTACATGGTCATGAGATATTCATAGGCATCGCCAAAGGCATCGATGTCATGATCCTTCACGTCGCCCAGATCCATGTCCGCCACGCCGTTCAACAGCTTGACCAGCTTTTCATTGCGTTTGGCCACTGTCGCGCCCAGTTTGTTGCTGTTCACGTCATAGTCGTCAAACAGGCCCGCAAAGCTGCTTTCGGACTGGCTGCCCTTGGCGGATTCCTCGATATGACGAAAAACCGCCTCCAGCGTCTCGTTCAGATTTTCATCCTGGGGCGCGTTCTTTCTGACATTGCAGAATAGTTCGCTGGGCAGGATGAAAAAACCCTTTTCCTCCACCAGTCCGGTCCGCGCTTCTTCCGCCTCACTATCGGGCATATCCGCATAATGGAAATCTGCATTTCCAGCATCCCACTCGCCACGGTTGATGTAACTCTCCAGATTTTCAGATATATAACGGTAGAACATCGTGCCAAGAACATAATTCTTAAAATCCCAGCCGTCTACCGCTCCGCGCAGTTCATCAGCAATCGCCCAGATTGCCCGGTGGAGCTCATCGCGTTCCTGTTCCTTCTTCCTGTCAGCCATGACTATTCCTCCATCTGTGCGGTTTCGCCATATTTAGTTCTAATCATACATGAATTTTGTGATTTCCGCAATAAAAATTTTCCAGATTATCAGCTGCTACGCCATCAATCTGTGTTTCTATCATCTTGACAAATTCATCCATTGGCGTTATACTACATACAACAGCAATTGATTGGAAAAGATATTTAAATAATTGTCTTCATTATAACTGGCTTTCCCGAAAGGGATTGGATATCATTTATAGGCTTATCGCTGTACCCCAGGCACGGTTTTGTGTCTGGGGTAAAAGTAAATGACCGTCCAATCGGATACTTTTTCGGGGAAGCCTGTCATGATCTCAGTTTGAGGGAGCGGGCCAAGGGAAGCCATACGACACAGCGCCGAGCAGGGTTGCCTGTCAGGAACCGGATTGGGTAGAACGGCAATTTACGGCGATGCCCGCAAAATCAAACTGAAGGAGATGTACGATGCAAAACACAAAAACTGAATACAGCAGCTCTGAGCGGACCCCTGTCGTTCTGCCGGAGATGGAACAACTGCTTCCGCCGTTAAGCGAGGAGCAGTTTTCTTCTTTGGAACACGATATCCTGGAAAATGGCTGCTACGCGCCCATCGTTATCAACGAGGACATGGTGGTCATTGACGGGCACAACCGGCTCCGCATCTGTGAAAAGCATGGTCTGCCCTACAAAATGCTGATGTTTTCGTTTGCCGATCTTCTGGAGGCAAAACAGTGGGCACTGGACACCCAGAAAGGCCGCCGCAACCTGGACAAGTGGGAATTGGGGCAGATTGCACTGAAACTGAAGCCGGACATTGAGGCAAGGGCAAGGGCAAACCAGGGAACCCGCACCGACCTTTCGGTGAATTCACCGAAAGGTTACACGCCCACGGACACACGTAAAGAGCTGGCCCAGGCCGTTGGTATCGGGGAGCAGGCGATGGGCAGGATCGCGCAGTTAGCCGAAAATGCGCCCCAATCGCTGAAAAATGCTCTGGAAAACAAAGAACTGTCCATCAACCGAGGCTGGAGAATCTTGAAAGCTGTCCAGCAGCTGCCGCCGGAGGAACAAGAGTCCGCTGCTGCCGAGATGCTATCGGCTGTGCGGGAAGTTGACCGGTCGGACGCTGAAGCGGACCGCAGAGGGAAAATCGCTGGTCTGTTCTGCAAAGCCTATGAAAAAGCGGTTCTGCTGACTCCCACAGAGGAAAACGTGCGGATCTGGACAGAGTGTACCCGCATGACCCAGGAAGAAATCAGGGACTCTGCACAGGAGTCCTATGAACTGGCCCAGACGTTTCAGACCATTGGAGACCTGCTTAAGAATGCAATTTCCTGTGTGCATCAATGGCCAGACGCGCTATCTGATCAGGGGCAGAACTGAGGGCAGGGGATTATGTGTGACACCCTGCCTATTCATACATTGGGGTATTGCTTTGGCAAGGGTGTCTGCGTTGACACCCTCGTTATGAATCAAAGTGATAACTGTCTGGCAAATTATCTGGATGTTGCCGGAAAAGGGTGGTATCATGTGGGCCATCACATAATAGGAGGGCTTACAAAATGAACGTGAAATTTTCCTTTGACAAAGCCATTGTAGAGCAGCGGGGCTTCACGCTGGAGGACGTATATCGGACGATAAAAAGTCTCTTCGCCGCCCACGGTTTCCCTTGTGGCTCCAAGGGAGATATCCTCTCTTTTACAGACAAGGGCCATGGCGATGATTTCGCAACCATGTGGGATATCATCCTGTCCCTACTGCGCTCGGAGTGGTTCGTGAAGTGCGCCACCTCCTGTGTCTGGCAGGACGAGGACAGCGAGGAGGATATCCTCTCCCAGGCGGGGAAAGCGTAAGGCCAGGGTGTCTTATTGACACCCCATATACCAGCAAGGAATATAGGGAGGGTGTCTTGTATGCACCCTCCCTTCCGTTTTACCACAATATAATGTACCCAATAGTGTGGACAGGTTATTGAAAAAAAGACACCCTTCTGGTACGCTAAGGGAAACCCCGTTTTGTAGACAGCCGGGTGCTGAAGCGAAAAGCAAAACCCTGTTTTGTGGACAGGTTTAAATCGAAATGGAACCCCAGACAGATAGAATGAGGATGGTGCAGAAGTATGGCAATTCAACCATTTACGCCGGAAGAAATCCAGGAATTGAAAGGTCACCCCGCTGTACAGAAAGTGAATGAATATTTTCTGCACCTTACCCCAGAATTTAAAGAATGGTTTTACCAGGAAATCCAGCGTGGTAGACACACAAAAGCCGTTTTGCAGGAGGCTGGATTTAACACGGATATCATAGCGACTCGAATCCGCAGCATCCGTTCACATATTCTGAAATGGAAGGCTGAACAGCCCAAAATGTCATCCCGATTTACCTCTTCACCAGCCCAGGCCAATGTTTACGAGCTTGCTGCGGCCCATGTGAAAATTGGCAAACTGGAGCACGAACTGAAGCGTGCCAGACAGGAACTTGAATTTGTAAAAAAAATTATAGACGCTGGCAGGGAGGAGTAGATAGCGTGTTTGTTCCAGCTCCGACAGGCGAGAGGTTTGCTATGATACAGGACACACTGTCTTCCCGTGACAACATCCTGAGTGTTTCTGAGTTGTGCCGCATCGCCAATGTTTCTCGCTCTGGATATTACCGCTGGGCCGCTGCTGCTGAATCCCGCGCAAGACGTGAGACCCAGGATCAGAATGATTTCGCACTGATTTTGCAGGCGTACAACCATCGTGGATACGCAAAAGGAGCGCGCAGTATCTATATGTGTCTCCTGCATTTGGAAACTCCCGTGTGCATGAATCTCAAGAAAATCCGGAGAATCATGAATAAATACGGCTTAAAGTGCCCCATCCGAAAAGCAAATCCTTACCGCCGGATGCTCAAGGCAATGAGAACGAGCCATGTGGCGCCCAATCTTCTGCAGCGAGAGTTCCGGGAACATGGCCCGCGCAAGATCTTGCTGACAGACATTACTTACCTGACGTATGGCTCTGGGCAGCGCGCCTACATGGTAACAATCCTGGATGCTTACACCAAGCAGCTGCTGGCCTATGAAGTAAGCCAGTCTCTAAAAATCGACTTTGTCCTCAACGCAGTGAATCGGCTGATCAAAATCCATGGTGTTTCTCTACAGGCAGAAACTCTGATCAACAGCGACCAGGGTTCCCACTACACCAGCTTGAAATTTATTCAAATCATCCGGGACAATCATCTGCGCCAGTCCATGTCCAGAAAAGCCAACTGCTGGGACAACGCACCCCAGGAAAGCTTTTTCGGGCATATGAAGGATGAGTTGGACTTGGCCGCCTGCGGCGATTACAACGACCTCCTTGCCCGTATAGACGATTGGGCAGACTATTACAACAACGATCGTTACCAATGGAACCTGGCACTCCTGTCTCCGAACGAATATGCGCGTTACCTGGAATCTGGAGTTTATCCTTTGAAGAAATCCGCCCCTGATGATCCTTTTGCGAAACCGTCTCTGTTCTCATAATGACACCCTATTATTGTCCTTGACTTGGGGGACAGTTTACAAGGGAAAACTTTCGATTTGGATATAGTCGACATAAAAAAGCACGCTGGATCTATTTTGTTTTAGCGGCCCCACCGTCCCCATCCGAACAAATAAAAATCAACTTGCCGCTGGGGAAAGCCCCGCCGCTGGCGGGGCCAAGGCCCTCACCGCCGGGGCGGTGAGGGCGCAAGCATCGCGTTTTGATGTCAAAACGCCACTTGCAGGGGAACTCCCCTGACCCCCATGCCGCCCTGCGGGCGGTAACCTTTTGGCAACGTTGCCAAAAAGTCAAATCGAACCTTTTGACAAGGTTGTCAGAAGGTGCACTCAACTGCTATCGGGTTTGACAACATTGTCAAAAGCGGTTTCCCATGGACCTTCGGCAAGATTGCCGGAAATCCACTATGCTGAAAATCGGGTTCGGCAATGTTGCCCAACCCGATTTTGCATTTCATGCAGCAGGCGTAGTAAGGTTTGGCAACATTGCCAAACCTTATTCCATACCACCAGAGGGATGGATTCCTCTACAAAATACCGCTTTTGGCAATATTGCCGAAAGCGAGATAGGAGTGAAAAATACGAACAAACAATCACATCGTACCTGTGTCCGCATGAGCGCCAAGGACTACGAGCTACTGAAGAAAAAGAGCGCGGCTGCCGGACTGTCCGCCAATGCGTGGCTGATGGCGCAGTTGGAAACCAACCGTCCTGTCCTGCACCGGGAGGAGGAAACTTGGGAGGCCATCCGCTTCATGGACGAAACGGGCCGGGAAATCAACGTTATCGCCCGCGATTTCAACAGCGGATATGGTACGGCGGAGCAGCTCCGCCACGCTGTTCATCTTTTGGGTGCTGTGTACGAACGGCTCTATGCACTGAGGAAGAAGGGGTATCTCCATGCGGCATAATTGGAAAACGCGGAAAGTTCGAGTTTCCACGCGGGACTACAGCAGAAACCTATCTGTCCGCATGACGGAGGAGCAGTACCAGCAGCTTCAACGGTACATGGGAATGACCAGGCTGCACAGCACGGCTTATTTTTGCCGCCTGATTCAAGGCGGTGAGTTCAAGGGCCGTTCACCAAAGTTGAACCATGCCCTGCACGCCAGCGTCAACAGGATCTACTCCAACGTGAAGCAGATCACCCGCCATCAACGGGCCAGGGACATGGACACAGAGGCCATTGGGAAATTGGCCTTTCTGATGGATAAGGTCTGCGAGGAGGTCTATCTGCTCTCCAGCCAGAAATAGCCCTCCGTTGGCCCACAGGAGGCCCTGTACGGCCTCTGTCCACCCGGCGGGAGTCCCTGCCCCACCAAAGCCGTAAAGCCCAGCGTGGGCGGGCGTGGCGAAAATCGGGTTTTGTGAATTCACAAAACCCGATCTCATACATGACACTGTCTGCCGATTGTATTCGACTTCTCCCGCCTTCTGTGGTATGGTTTGGTTTGCAAAAGCCCCACCATATTACGAAACGGAGGAATCGAGCATGAAAAGCAAAAAAATCGTATCCCTGCTACTGGCAGGAACCATGACCGCAGCCCTGCTGGCCGCCCCCGCCCAGGCGGCGGAGTACCAGCCTCAGACGCCGGAACCCTACGCCATCAGTGCGGACCACTGGAGCCGGGAGGACTTCTCCTTGGAGGCCAACCCGGAGGTGTTCACCGGCGTGTACAGCCGGGAGCTGTACAACGCCATCCGCCAGACCATGGTGGACGGCACCAGCGATACCGCCCCGGCCTACACCATGGTGAGCAAGGAGGACTACAGCTCGGTGAAGCAGGTGCTGGGCCGCATGGAAGGGGTGCTGCGGTACGAACACCATGTACCCCAGGGCTTCACCGACTACTGGCGGTACCTGGACTACTTCGCCGTGTCCGCCGAGATGCCGGAAAACTACCAGGCGCCCCTGGACTTCATCCAGCCCGCCCTCGACCATGCGGGGACGCTGGCCACGGACCGGGAGAGGGTGGAATACTTCAACGACTACATCCGCACCCTGCTGGCCTACCAAAAGGAAAAAACCTCCGGCATCACCCAGACCTTCGCCCTCCACGCCGGGGAGCTGAAAGCGGCCTGTGGTTCCTACGCCAGAGCGATGAAGTTCCTGTGCGCGGCGGCGGGCATCCCCTGCTTCACCGTCAGCAGCAAGACCCACACCTGGAACCTCGTGTATGTGGAGGGGCGCTGGCTCCATGTGGATGTGTCCGCCAACGACCTCTCCGGCAGGGACGGCGTCCTGCTCATCGAGACCTATCAGACCGGGAAGGATCAGGCCCCGGAGGCCACGGCCTTCCTCAAGGAACTGTTCGTACCCGGGTCTACGAAATAAAGTAAGCCAAGCCCACCAGCGCCGGCAAGCTGTACCTGCAGCTTGCCGGCGCTTCACCTTTCAGCGGGGATGATTTTCCCCCACGTCTGCCCCACAGGAGGCCCTGTACGGCCTCCGCTCGCTCAGTGGGAGTCCCCGCCCCACCTGGGTTATCAAAGCCAGTGTTGGCGGCGTGTCGCGCGAAGTAAGCGCCGCAAAAATGATTGGATATGTTTTGACTGGCTAAAAAATAAGATTGGCGAAACTGTCAAGAAGGGAGGTTTCCGACCATAGACAAGCCAAATGACAAGCAAGAAATCAGGATGGAACGTATCCAGGTTTCCCACGGCAGAACCATCCGGGTGGTGTCCGTGTTCCCGATAAATGGACGCTGTTCGCCGGAAGAAAAGCTGAAAGCCCTGATCGACCTGGAAATCCAGCAGCAAAAACTGTGCACGTAATCCCGGCGCTGTCTGGGAAAAGCACTGGATATCCGGGCCGTTTTGGAGTATAGTCATGTCGCAATGCTCTGAACGGTTTGACCAAAAAGGAGGGCAAGATGACAAAGTCAAACCAGAAGAAAACCGCTCTGTACTGCCGTCTCAGCCAGGATGACAACACGGAAAACGAGTCAAACAGCATTCAAAATCAAAAAATGATCCTTCAAAGGTACGCTGCCGACTGCCACTTCCCAAACCCCTGTTTTTATGTGGACGATGGGTACTCAGGAGCCAGTTTTCAGCGCCCAGGCTTCCAGCAGATGATGGCCGACATGGAAAACGGCGAGATCGGCGTCATCATCACGAAAGACCTGTCCAGGCTGGGCCGGAACCAGCTTCACACCGGACTGTACATCGAGGAACGGTTCCCCATGTTCGGCGTCCGCTACATCGCCATCAATGACAATGTGGACACCGACAGCAGCGAGAGTAACGAGCTGATGCCGTTTAAGAATGTTAAGTTGACGAAATTTTTGTCAAAAAGTGCAGAAATTAAGTGGAAATAGCTGTTTTTATAGTCTGTTTTGCTTTTTTCAAAAACAGACCGCAATGTAGTGAAATCACACTCTTTCTTAATTGGACAATTTAATCCTACGCATTAATATACAACCTTCGGGTTGTGCATTTTTACATCGCATTTATACTGATTGAAATTATTGGAGGAATATGATACTATGGATATAACAAGAAGCGAGCAAATCAAAGCTGGGCTGCAAAAAAGCTTTTGCAGCGGAAAATCTGCCAAAGCATCCACAGTGTGCTATGGTTACAGAGTGACAGCGCAAGGTGACCTGGTGGTCTATCCTGCTGAAGCCATCTATGTGTTCCATATCTTTGAGCGATTTGCCGCTGGTGATAGCCTTGGGCAAATTTCTGCCTCATTGGCCCGGATGAATGTGCTGTCCCCCACAGGTAAAGAGATCTGGAGTAAAGAAACGATTTCGAAAATCCTCAACAATGAAAAATACCTGGGTGACGTTGTTTTGGGTAAGACTCAGGTTAAAAACGGTGTACAGGTCAAAAACAATGATTTAGATACTAAAACTTTTATGATGAGCCACCATTCAGCAATCATCACAAAAGAATTATATGAGCTTGTCCAAATGGAGAAAAAGCGCAGATGTTGCTCTCATAATAGATAAGAAAGGGTCAAATGGGTACAACAAAAATAATCCCGTCCAATAGCAAATCACCGCCGAAACTAAGGGTAGCAGCATATTGCCGGGTCAGTACCCGAGCAGCTGAACAACAATCCAGTTTAGTGGCACAAGAACGCTATTATGAGGAGCATATCAAACAAAACCCAAGTTGGGCATTTGCTGGTGTATATTCTGACATAGGCAGCGGAACACGGATAAAAGGGCGGAGCAGATTTAAGTCACTATTATCGGCCTGTAAGCGAGGTAAGATCGATATGATCCTTACGAAATCCGCTCATCGCTTTGCACGCAACACAGTTGACGCCTTAAAAACGATTCGGATGATGAGAAGGCAGAACATTGATATATATTTTGAGCAAGAGGATATCCATTCACTCTATGAGAGTTCTGAATTTATGCTGACGTTGATTTGCGCCAGAGCGCAGGAGGAGAGCTTTTCCAAAAGCGAGGATATCAAATGGGGATTGCGCAAATCATTTAAAAATCCTGATTCTAAATATTATCAGCGGATATGTTACGGGTATATCCATGATCAGAATGGAAAACTCATCATCCATGCGGATCAGGCCAAGGTTGTCCGCCTAATTTATGAGATGGCTGCATTAGGAGTCAGCCTTGCACGGATATCCTCACAGCTGGAAGATATGGGTGTTCCCTCCCCAAGAGGCAAGAAAGTCTGGAGCAAAGAAACCTTGCGGAAGATTCTTTGCAATGAGAAGTACACAGGTGGTGTAATTTTGCAAAAGACTTTTGTGGAAAACTGCCTTGAACATAGGCAAGTAAAGAACAATGGCCAAATGGGTATGTATCATATGCTCAACAATCATGAAGCAATTGTTAATCTCGGTGTCGAAATAGCGTGAGATAGAATGTAAATGATCCGAACTCTTTGGTAGGATAAAATTGAAACATTAATTTAGCAGCGAAACATGGGAGGGGACACACAAATGAAAGAGATTGTCAAAAAGGCCCCTGTTCTGATTGATACAAAAGGTGGGAGTCTGTCATATAACAGGACTGATATGCAAATTAGCCAGACTTTGCATATGGCAATTGAGTTGTACCCCAACCTAAACTATTTATTTATTTTAGATCATTATGATGATATTGCTCTATTTGACAATGATGTCTCACCTGAGACAGTATCATACTATCAGGTGAAGACAAATGAAGAGAGTATTAGTATTGATACTGCTATATCGAAAGAATGGACGGCAAAGCTATATGAGCATTTGTCCAATCCCGAATGGATTGTCAATGAACTGGGGCTGATAACAAATTGTCCCTTGAAAATAGTAATTCATTATAAAGATGATGCAGGGAAAAAGCACACCCAAGAAAAGAATTATACCGCCGAAAAAACAGCTTTTACATTATTTAACGAAACTGCTATAAAACGGATTAAAGAAGATATTGCAAATCGCAAAGGCATCGCTGTTGATGATGTGGATTTATCAAAATTTGTCCATATGCGTACTACTCTTTCTATACCAAAACATCGGGAAATTGTAGAACAAGAAATGGGGAGTTTTTTGCAACAGCAATACCCTAAAATAACCGTTGATTCTGTGAAAACAATTTACTGCACCATGATGGATTTGCTCACTAAACGTCAGAGTTATGAATTATTGGATAAAGATGCTCCTTTTTCTGTGGTGCGCAGTAAAAAGGGGATGTCTAAAAGTGATTTTACTCGTGTTATTGATGAAGCAATGCTTATTTCAATTCCGCCGTTTGAAGAAATTCTGTACTGCATTGGATATGATGATGAGTGCAAAAATAAAGCGGCATATGAGTATACTCGACTGTTAGCAGATTTTCATAGCAAACCCGAATCATTTACATCTATATTCCTAAAAACAAGAAAATTATGTTTAGGAAATACGCAAACAGATAACGAAACTATGCAAGAGTATTGTCATCGGATATATAGTTTGCTTCCTGCCAAAAGTCCAATTTACAATGAAACGTATATTTCCGTTCTTACAGCCAGTATACAAATAAACGAATGGAGACGAGCGCAGTGAAAGAAGTTTATTTTCAAAGTATATTAATTGCTGATTTGCAGAAAAATACCGCACGTTTTCAAGAATTTTCAAAGGGACTAAATGTTGTTACAAGCGTAGATAACCACGTTGGAAAATCCTCTCTCTTAAAAGCGTTGTATTATACTCTGGGTGCAGAGGTTGATTATGATCCGGTGTGGGATAAAAACACAAAGTTGTATATAGCCACGATTCAAGTAGACGATGAAATATACCGAATTGTCCGTCTTCTGAAACGTTTTGCCGTATTCCATTTTGATAAGCTAATTTTAATTACTGATAGTGTGACTAAGGAATTGTCTCCATTGCTAGGTGATATTTTTGACTTTGCGGTGTACCTTCCAAACAAAGAATCTGAAAAAGTAGAAATGGCACCTCCAGCATTTACATTTATGCCTTATTATATTGACCAAGATAAAGGATGGAGTGGTCTTTATAACAGTTTCTCATCTATTGAACAGTACAAAAAACCGGATAGAATAAAGTCTCTGTACTATCATCTCAATATCTATACTAAAAGCACTGTTGAACTGATGGCAAAAAGAGACTGGTTAAAGGATGAACTTGAAACACTTCAAAAGGAAAGTGAGCGTTTGCAAGTTATCCTTACGGCTCTGAACGGCGAAATGGGAAATTTGCCACCAGCAGATAATATCGAGGAATTGGAAGAACAGCTTGAAATCCCAAAAGAACGAATTCGATTGCTAATGGATCAAGTCGGAGAGACGAGGAATGTTGTTCAAGAAGGGGAAATGGCTTTAACCCAACATCAGCGGCAACTACATATCGTTCAAAATTATCAACTTCCCATAACAGATAAAGGGACTCAAACAGTGTATACTTGCCCACACTGTGGATATACATTCGATGAGGAAATATTTAATATTGTTCGAGCAAATTATAGTGAACAAAATGAAGAATATCTGTGTCAACAGATTCAACTGATTATTGACTCTGTTAGCCAAAAATTGGCGTTTGCAAAAGAGCGTTATGTTTCTTTGATGGAAGAGCTCAAAAGAGAAGAAGAAGCATTTCATGCTGAAAAAGACGAGTTTGAACTGTATGTGAGGCGGAGAGGATTGCAGGACTCGGTTCGTCGTTTTTCTGGAGATTTAAGCAGAGTACGCATTAGAAATGCCGAAATTATAGCTGAGATCAAAGAAATTAGCAAGGAAATTCGTCGTTTACCTAACAAAAAAGATGTAGAGGAAAAATATATAGAATGTGTTCGACTAAACATCATAGCCCTGGATGCATGGAATCCAGCATACGAAGGTAACATTAAACTTTTGCAACCGATTAAGGCACAAGGGACATTAGAAAATAAAATTATTCTTGCGCAGTTTGTTGGCTTATTCCAAACTATGGACTATTTCAAAAGTAGTGCAACTCGCTTCCCGTTTGTTGTGGACTCGCCCCGAGCAAAAGAGGCCAGCCTTACGAGTAGTAAGGATATTTTAAAAATGATAGCACAACTGGAAATGTTGCCGCAGATTATATTGGCGACAATTGATTTTGAAGATTTTAAAGATGAGATTAAAACACCGACCACTGTAATCACTTTAACAGAACAAAGAAAACTACTGCGTGATAGCGATTATACCGATAATGCTGATTATATTACGGCTATGGCAGAGTTGCTTAAGAACCCATAATTATAGGCAGCCCTATCTAACATGGTAGGGCTGCCTTCTTTGGATGCTACAGAATGCGACCTGCATCTTTTTTATCTACATAAGGAATTTGTTCAACGAATGGTATGTTCGGGACTCCAGCCGCAAGGTGCGGGCCGTTCTCAAGGCCAAGGCGGAACGCGGGGAACGGCTGGGCACAAGAGCGCCCTATGGCTACAAAAAGGACGAAGCCGACAGCAAAAGGCTGGTGGTGGATGAGGAAGCCGCCGCAGTCGTGCGTCGTATCTTCGCCATGTGCGCCGCAGGCCGTGGGCCGAGTCAGATTGCCCGAAAATTAAGCGAGGAACAGATTCTGTGCCCCACGACTTATGCCTATCGGAAGTTTGGGGTCGGTCATGTGTCGCTGGACTTGGAAAAGCCCTGTCATTGGACGGACAGCACGATTGCGAATATGCTGGAAAACGAACTCTATCTGGGCAATACCGTCAACATGAAATTCAGCAGCAAGTCCTACAAGGACAAGCGGAAGGTGGAACACCCCAGAGAGGAATGTTTGGTGTTCGAGGGGACGCACCCCGCCTTGGTGACCCAGGAGGTCTGGGATATCGTTCAGCGGGTACGGCAAAACCGGCGCCGCCCCACCAAGATGAACGAGCAGAACAAGTACTCCGGGCTGGTGGTGTGCGCGGACTGCGGATCCACGATGGTGCTGCACCGGGCGCACACGATGAAGCCCACCTGGAACAACTTCACCTGCCGCACCTACAAGAAAGAGGGGGCTGAAGTCTGCACCGCCCACTACATCCGGGAGTGTGTGCTGGACGAGGTGATCCTGGAGGATCTTAGACGGGTGACGGCGATGGCCAGGGAACACACCAGGGAGTTCGCGGAGTACATCGGCAGCAAGCAGTCCGCTGAAATCCAGCGGGAGATCCGCAGGCAGGAACGGGAACTGACCGCTATGCGGAAACGTGGAGCGGAGCTGGATGCCATCTTCAAAAAACTGTACGAGGATCGGGTACTCGGCCATATCTCGGTGGAGCAGTTCCAGACGTTGTCCGGCGGCTACACAGAGGAGCAGACAAGACTGGCAGAGGAAATCCCAGCGAAGGAAGGTGCCATTCAGAAGCTGCGGGATACGGTTTCCAGCACCGAGGGTTTTATCGCCAAGGCCAAACGCTACACGGACATTACGGAGCTGACGCCGGAACTGCTGCGGCTGTTTATCCAGAAGATCGTGGTGCATGAGAAAAGCACAAAGTGGTCGAAGAAAGCCATGCAGACCGTGGAAATTCATTACACCGACATTGGCTATATCGGCGGGGACATTCCGCAAGACAAAAAAAGCCCCCGGCAGGAAATCTCAGCGTGATTCCTGCCGGGGTGCTTCCCCGGATTTTAGATACCCCTGTCAGGGGTAGGCCAATCCGGCCCCCTGTTTTTCTATAACCCCGCCTTGCGTCCAGACAGCATGTTCACCACATCACTTTGTCAATAATAATACAAAAAACTGCTTGCGTATATGGTCGAAATAGTGTAAAATATGCTTACGAGACAGCAGAAGCATAAAAGGCAGGGCGTGAGGGAGTACCAGTCCCCCACACCCCTATGCAGGAGGCACCTTAAGCCAGGTCCCACACAGCAGAAATTTTCTGCGCCCAAAGTCCATTATAACGGTTTTCCCGGCAATAATCAATGGGGAAATCAATGGCTTGTGTGCGTAGCTTCGGCGGTGTAGGGATTTATACCCCTGCGCCGCTTTTGTTGTCTTGATGGGAATGCCTACGGGGGCCGGGAAGTCCCACCCCCAAGGGTAAGTCCCATTAAGACAGGGGAAACCCTTATAAAAACGAAGGAGAGAACAATATGAGGAAAAAAGTTTTATCCCTTGCGCTGGCCCTTGTGATGTGCCTGGGCCTGACTGTCCCGGCATTTGCAGTAGCGTCAGATTGGAAACTGGAGGTGCCCGGCAAAACCGATGCTGAGGTGTTGTTGGACGAAAGAACATTTATCGTCCGCGATTGGGACAGCGACCCAAATTCCGGGGACATGACCAGAACAGACAGCCGCCAGTGGACAGTGGAAAATGTGTACGTACTGTCAAAGGGTGATACAGCGGTAATTACCAGTGGAGAGCCGTTCATGCATCTCGGTTTTAGTGTGTGGTCGGATCCAGATGGGGACGGCGTGTATGATAGCCGACTGATGGATGTTTCGTCGGGGGAGATTCTACCGGCCAATGTTGCCGAACCTGTGCGTTTTGGCCCTATCTATTCTGAGGAAACTGGTGAGGAGATTGATTGGAGTGGGCCGTATGCTAACGACCTCAACCTTTACTTTTCCTCGGATGGAGAGGCATGGGTTGATGCCGGGGGAGGTATGGTTCCAGAGATAACAAGAGGCCAGGTGTCTGCCGACTATCTGCTGGAAGCGTTTGGCCCCAATACCCTTGTAAGAATTGAATGGAAAGACTGGAGCTGTGCCATTCTCGTGGAAGGTAATACCACCCAGCCCACAGTTCCCACCGTAGGCGGCTTCACCGACGTGAAGAAGACCGACTGGTTTGCCGAGCCGGTGCTGTGGGCGGTGGAGAAGAACATTACCGCAGGAACCTCCGACACAACCTTTTCTCCCAATGCGGACTGCACCACAGCGCAGATTTTGTCCTTCCTCTGGCGTGCCAACGGCTCCCCCAAGCCCACGATGGTCAATCCCTTCTCCGATGTGAAGAGCGGCGACTGGTACGCAGACGCCGCCGCCTGGGCCTATGAAAAGGGTTTGGTTTCCGGCACTGCCTTTGGCGGAGATACCCTCTGCACCCGGAGCATGGCGGTGACCTATATGTGGAAGGCCGCCGGCAGTCCCAGCGCCAGGGCCGCCAGCTTTACGGACGTCTCCGCCGGAGCGGAATATGCCGATGCCGTGGCCTGGGCCGTGGAGCAGGGTGTGACCGCCGGCACCTCTGCCACCACCTTCTCCCCGGACAGCGTCTGCACCCGCGGACAGATCGTGTCCTTCCTCTACCGGGGACTGGAAAAATAAGATGGAATTTTAGAGATTGACAGAGGAAAATTTATCCCGGAAACCTCTTGACAACGACATGGGGAATGTGGTAATATGCCCCATGCAACAAAGGGGAGTAGTCGGCGCGCCTTTCCCGGCGCGCGGCGCCAGTCAACAAGCATGTGCGGTCCATGAGGCCGCTCTGGCTGTGCCTGAAATGACCAGACCTGCGTTCCGATTTTCGGAGCGCAGGTCTTTTTTAATAAATATTTTCTTGCAGGAAAAGATAATGGAAAAAAGGAAGTGCAAATATGGATTTTTCGTTTTTATGGGCTGGGATTATGTCTGTGACCTGGCAGCAGCTGGTGATGTATGTCATCGGCGGACTGCTCATCTATCTGGCCATCGAAAAGGGCTTCGAGCCAGCCCTGCTCATGCCAATGGGATTTGGGGCTATTTTGGTAAATCTGCCCCTGTCCGGGGTGATCGACCAGTTCAGCGCCGGAGTGGGGGAGACCCATGGGATCATCCAGTGGCTTTTTGAGATTGGGATCGAGAGCAGTGAGGCCATGCCCCTGTTGTTGTTTATCGGCATCGGGGCCATGATCGACTTCGGCCCCCTGCTGGCCAACCCCAAGCTGTTTTTGTGCGGCGCTGCGGCCCAGGCGGGCATTTTTCTCACAATAATTATCGCTGTGATGCTGGGGTTTGACCTGAAGGATGCCGCCTCTATTGGCATTATCGGAGCGGCCGACGGCCCTACATCCCTGCTGGTGTCTCAGACGCTGCGATCCAACTATGTGGGGGCTATCGCCGTGGCGGCATACTCCTATATGGCTCTGGTGCCGATCATTCAGCCCTTTGCCATCAAGCTGGCCACTACCAAAAAGGACCGGGCCATGCGCATGTCCTACAGACCTCAGGGGGTTACCCGGCGGATTCGGATCCTGTTTCCCATCCTGGTAACGGTGGTGGCCGGACTGGTGGCTCCCGCTTCGGTGGCGCTGGTGGGCTTCCTGATGTTCGGCAATCTGATTCGGGAGTGCGGTGTGCTGCCCACCCTGTGCAGCACCGCCCAGAATGATCTGGCCAACCTGATTACCCTGCTGCTGGGCCTCACCATTTCCTTCTCCATGAAGGCAGAGCAGTTTATCAGGTGGGAGACATTTGTCATTATGTGTCTGGGACTGGTGGCTTTTGTGCTGGATTCCGTGGTGGGCATTCTCTTTGTGAAGGTGCTGAACATCTTCACACCCAGCGACAAAATTAACCCCATGGTGGGTGCGGCGGGAATCTCGGCCTTTCCCATGTCCTCCCGGGTGATTGAGAAGCTGGGGCAGGAGGCCGACCCTCAGAACCATCTGCTGATGTATGCGATTGCCGCCAATGTGTCCGGGCAGATCGCTTCCGTGGTGGCGGGCGGCGTGGTGCTGCAATACTTTACCAATATGGGCTGATATTAGGAGGATACAATGAGTGAAAATTTGATTCGGGCTCTGGAGATGCTGGGACAGGGAATGCTGGGCATTTTTGTTGTTCTGGGCGGGATCGCACTGCTTATGGTCCTGCTGCAGAAGCTGGATGGCAAAAACAAATGAAGATGGCGCTGGAGACGCGCTTAGAGCCAGTCTGCCACAACATCGGCCAGTCCGGCAGGGCCTACGGTGTTGTCTACCAGTAAGGTCATCAGTTCGTCAATGCGGGCTGCGCTGGTAGTGACGCCAGAGAGGGAGCTCTCATCGCCCAATTCCTCAGCGATGCGCACTCCATAGTTTTCGCAGAAGAGGCGGGGCGTTTCTTCCTGGTCGATGGTAAGGTAGTAGTGGAAGCGGCGCTGTTGTCCTTTTTGATCCAGGCACTGACGCGTAGCAATCTTGATTTCCATGATATAGTGTCTCCTTTCTGCTAATCGAGATGATGGACACATTATATAGTGTTTGCCTCGAATGGGAAAGAGAAAGATATCGCAGGAAAACAAGCCAAGCGACGCTCTTCGCCAAAGACTTGGACGAGGGATGTTGGATAGGGTCGCAGGATGAGGAAGGCAAGGGAAAATTTCAGAGATCGACAAAAATACCTGTAAAGGGGTTTCCTTTACAGGTATTTTTGCCGGGACCGGAGGTCCTACATCTGAAAATCTTCGTCCCGCAGAGACATACCGGCCAGCTTGGCGGGCCGGGGGGGGACCCGTTTTAAAGGGTCGTACCGGAAGGCCTCGCAGTGAGAACCAGCGGACATGACCCCTTTTTTCGAGCAGACTACCTGTCCCGGATTCAGGTCCCGGCCACGGGAACAGTAGGCACAGCGAGGCTCAATGGATTTTTGAAAGAGATTGATAGCGAACCACTCCCTGTACTGCCGGATAACTGAGGTTGCCTCCGGCTTTTTTCATATTATACTACATTCCTCCGGCCTTTTCCACTGTTTTTTTGTACCACATAGACCGTCAGGGCTAAAAATACCAGCCATACTCCCCAGGCGGCTACAGCGGACAGGGTAATGGCCTGGTGGAAATCCAGTTGGGCGATAGCCTCAGTCTGCTCCGCCAGGTAGAAGGAGGCGGGGCTGCTCAGGGGGATCATGCGGAAAAGCAGGGCGGCTAAAGCGGCGGAGAGGCCGCCATGGAGGAGCTTTCCCAATACATAGGTGCGGACAGACAGGCCGCTGTCCCCCAGGAAGGCCAGCACCTGGCAGTGGACAGATACACCCGCCCAGCCCAGCATGAAGGCGGCCATAGACAGCCGTCCGGAGAGCGTTCCGTTTGTAAGGGAGGATACCCCGGAGGATACCTCCACCAGCCCGGTGAGCAGCCGCTCCGCCCAGGTCTGATCCATCCCCAGGGGGGTCAGCAGGGAGGACAGCAGTCTGGCCAATGTGCTTAAAATCCCCGCGTACGCCAGGATTCGCAGAAAAACGGTAAAAAATAGAATGAATGCACAGATGTTCAGTGTAGAATGGAGGGCTCCGATGATGGAGCTGGTAAAGGCTTTGGGAAAGCTGGCGGCCTGGAACTGGGGGCCCCGGTTTTTCCTGGTCTGGGGGCGGTCACCGGGCCTGTAGAACCGGAACAGGACCCCCACCAGCAGAGAGGCCAACAGATGGACCAGATACAGAAGCAGTCCGGCCTTGCCGCTGCCGAACACCCCGGTTCCCACTACACCCAGAATAAAAGCCGGGCCGCTGTTGTTGCAGAAGGCCAGCATACGTTCCGCCTCGGTCCGGGAGCACTGGCCATTTTCATAGATCTCGATGGCGGTTCGGGCCCCCACAGGGTAGCCTCCCACAAAGCCCAGGGCCAGGGCGGCGGCGCAGCTGCCGTTTACCCGAAAGAGAGGGGCCATCACCGGCTCCAGAAGCCGCCCCAGGTATCGTGACATCCCCAGCTCCACCACCAGCGAGGAGAGCACAAAAAAGGGAAACAGGGAGGGGAGGATAACATTGCCGCATAGCTTCAGGCCGTCCCGCATGGCCTCCATGGCCTGTTCGGGCCACAGCACCAGAGCCAGTGTGGCCCAGAGCAGCCCTGCGCCCAACAGGATATCCCGATATTGTGCTTTACCGACAATCCGTCCCATATCAGCACACCTCCCTGAATGAAATTCCTCTGAGATGATATGCGGAAAAGGAGGGATTCTTGCCTGTCCAAAACTGCGGCGGGTGATTATTTCATCACCCGCCGCAGACTTTTATATTCGCTTACTCAGTGTAAGGCTTGTCAGACTCAATAAAGACGCCCTGACTGCCGCTCCAGCCGACATTGAAGCCCAGGGCCGCACCCAGGTCACGGAGCTTGAAATAGTTGTAGCCGCCGCCGGCGTCGTCCAGCAGCGTGATGGCTGTCATCTCCACAGCGCTTCCGTTGACCTGAATAGACTGGATGCCGCCGGTATAGGCCCGGTCCCCGGAGTAGGGGGTGGTCATTTCGCTGCCGCCAGCCTGATAGGCCTCGCCGGTGCGGACGGAGATGGATTTACTGGTATTGTCGTAGCCTACCGAGAACTGCGCCTCGGTGCCATTGAGGATGTAGGCCATATCACGCAGCTTAATGTAATTGGTGCCGTTGCCCTTCTCGTCCAGCAGAGCGTACATCTGGAACTCCACCGCCTTGCCGTCTACCGTCACCGTCTGGGTACTGGCCACGGCGGTGCCGCTGGCGGGAATGGCGGGCTGTGCTTCGGAAGGGGCGCCGGTTCCCTCTTTAATCTCAATCTGGCACTGGTCGTAGTATGCATCTTCGCCTGCCCAGAAGAAATCTACATAGTAGAAGCCGGGCTCAGTCAGGGCGATCTCCGTCTCACTGCCATTCAGAGAGGTCCTGTCTCCCTCCATATAGCCGTTGTCTTTGCCATATTCCACAAGAGCATACTCCGCGGTCACTGAGATTTTTACCGGAGCGGCGCAGGTCAGGAGGGGCCAGGCGCCTCCGTCTTCCGGATGGAACAGATCGACGCCTAAGGTATCTTCCAAGACATTTGTGACGCAATAACGGTCATTTTGATAGGTGTAGGGCACACTATCTGCCAGGGCGGGGATACTCAGCCCCAGGCACATGACCAGGGCCAGCGCAAGGGAAAGGGCTTTTGTTTTCATGGATTTCTTCCTCTCTTTTATTTTCTCAGCGGCACGTGTCCCCGGAGGAGCTTCGCAATATCCTCCGGGGGCGTTTTCCGCCGAGACAAACAAAAGCGGTGCAGGATAATAGTACCCCACACCGCAACCATTCGAACACAAACCCCAAAAACCGCCTCTTGTAAAATGGCGGCAATTCGATTATAATGGGGGCTGGCGCAGCAATGCTGTTGTGTGGGAGGGTATCGCTCCCGCATAGGGGCGTGGGGGAGTAGTGGTCCCTCACGTCCTGCCTAAGTTTGTCTCGTAACTAAACTATAGCACAAACTTCTGAAGAGTACAAGCAATTTTTTGGCACAGCTCAAAATCAGAGCTGTGCCAGTTTTCGAAAAGAGGGCCATTTGGAGAAAGAAATGATTGCAGGAAGGTAATTTTTACAGTATAATAGGCGGGAACGAAAGGAGGTGGACAGCGATGGAGCAGCACGAGATTACCGAGGCGGGGCCGCTGCTTGACGGGCAGGGGAACCTGCGGGAGGCGGGCTACGCCAAGCGGCTGCTGCCAATTTATGACAGAAACCAGGTTAAGGGAGGCGCCCTGCGGATTAAGGAGTGGGACTACTACCTGGTGATGAACGGTCAGTTTGGTTTGGCGCTGACCATTGCGGATAACAGCTATATGGGCTTAGACTCTGTCTCGCTGCTGGATTTTTGGGAGAATACCCAGATTACCAAAAGTCCCATGCGGCTGCTGCCCATGGGAAGCACCGGAATGCCTGCCTCTTCCGCAGAGGGGGACTGCGCCTCCGGGGGAAGGGGATACTCCCTTCTGTTCCGCCGGGAGGAGGACAAGCGGGTGCTCTACGCCCACATGGAGAACTTCAGGGGGCGGGAAGCCCTGGACGCATACGTCGAGCTCACAGATGAGCCGGAGGAGTCCATGGTCATCTGTACCCCCTTTGACAAGCCGGGCCACTTCTATTTTAACCAGAAAATCAACTGTCTGCGGGCCTCCGGCAAGGTGACAGTGGGGGAGGACGAGTATATGCTGGACCCCGCCGACTCCTTTGGGGTGCTGGACTGGGGCCGAGGGGTTTGGACCTATCACAACACCTGGTATTGGGCCTCCGCCTCCGGGCTGGCGGAGAAGGTGCCCTTTGGCTTCAACCTGGGATATGGCTTTGGGGATACCTCCGCCGCCACAGAGAATATGCTGTTTTACAACGGGAGGGCTCATAAGCTGTCCAGAGTACGTTTTAAAATCCCCGGCCGCCGGCGCAGGCGCCGCTATATGGAGCAGTGGGAGTTTACCAGCGACGACGGCCGGTTTGAGATGCGTTTTGACCCCATTCTGGACCGCTCCGTCTGTTCCAGCGCGGTGGGGATTGTCAAATCCGACCAGCACCAGATTTTTGGACGATTTACCGGCCTGGCCGTTCTGGACGACGGCACAGAGGTGTTTGTCAAGGATTTTCTGGGGTTTGCGGAGGAAGTGGAGAATAAGTGGTGACACGGCCCATTCCTCAACTGCGTATGGTCGATACTCCCCATGGGCCCCTTACCTATGTGCTGACCCGAAAACAGGTGAAAAATTTAAATCTTCGCATTGGAGCGGACGGCCAGATCTCGGTGTCTGTCCCGCTGCGTTGCTCTGCCGGGCAGGCCGATGGGTTTATCCGGGAGAAGAGCGGCTGGATCATGGATGCCATCTGCCGCCGGAAGGAACGGCAGGCGCCGCCTCTGCCTGCCGTTTCCGGGGAGGAGTGCGTCCGTCTGCTGCGTGAAGCCTTGCTTCGGGTCTATCCTCTAGTTGAGCCTCTGGGGGTCGCCTTTCCGGTCCTGAAGCTGAGAAGACTGAAGAGCCAGTGGGGCAACTGTCATTGGACTCAGGGGTATATCACCTTGAACACCGCGCTGGCCCGGTGTCCGGAGGAGCTGCGTGACTATGTGGCGCTTCACGAATTGGTTCATTTTCTCCATCATGACCACGGGCCGGGCTTTTATGCCCGGATGGACACGCTTATGCCCGACTGGCGGCAGCGTCGAAGGGCGCTGAAATGCTTTGGTGGAGCGATGGAGGAGGAAGGAGGGGAAGACCTGTGAAAAATCCAAACCGCTGGCTGATCTATGGGCTGGGGATGGCAGTTTTGGCCCTGGGGATCACACTGAATACGAAAACAGGCCTGGGGGTCTCTCCCATCATTTCGGTCTCCTACTGTCTCTCCCAAATTTTTCATTGGAACTTTGGAGACATGACCTTTTTGCTGTATGTTGTATTTGTCGCGGTTCAGTTTTTCCTCCGGGACAGGGAGGAGCGGGCGGCAACCCTGATGCAGGTTGTGGTCAGCCTGATCTTCAGCCGTCTGCTGAACCTGTGTGATGCGATGATTCCCTATCAAGGGGAGGCGTGTGGGCTGGCCATCAATTTAGCTGTGCTGGCGCTGGCAATTTTCCTCACCGGGCTGGGCGTGGCCATGACGGTAAATATGCGGCTGGCCCCTAACCCGGGCGACGGGATTGTCCAGGCCATTGCGGAAAAGATTGGACGAGACCAGGGATTTACCAAAAACGTGTTTGACGTGGGATGTGTCAGCGTCACTGCTGCGGTGGGGCTGTGCTTTGCCGGGCGGGTTGTTGGAATCGGAATCGGCACCCTGGCGGCAATGGTGGGAGTGGGCCGGGCGATTGCTCTGGTGAACCACTTTTATCAGGAGAAAATGCTGGCTGCGGCCGGAATGCTGCCGGCTGGGCATGGAAAGGTGTGAAAAGGATGGCATACCGTCCCTTGGCAGACGAGATTCGTCCCCAAACCCTGGATGATGTGGTGGGACAGACCCACATTTTGGGTAAAAACGGTCTGCTTCGCCGGATTGTGGAGGGGGGAAATGTTCCCAACCTGATTTTTTATGGGCCATCTGGAACGGGCAAGACCACGGTAGCCAATATCATCGCGCAGCGGACCAACCGCCCGCTCCACCGGCTGAACGCCACGACTGCCTCTATTTCAGACATCAAGGAGATTATGGCGGACATCGGCACCCTTCTGGCTCCGGAGGGAGTGCTGCTCTACCTGGATGAGATCCAGTACTTCAATAAAAAACAGCAGCAGTCGCTGCTGGAATTTATGGAGGACGGCCGCATCACCCTGATCGCATCTACCACAGAGAATCCGTTTTTTGCTGTCTTCGGGGCGGTGTTGTCCCGGGCCAGCGTCTTTGAGTTTAAGCAGATCACCGCCCAGGATGTGCTCCCGGCTATCGACCGGGGCATTGCGATCATGGGACAGCGGCTGGGAACAGAGGTTATCTGTGAGGACGGGGTGCGGGAGCACATTGCGTCTGCCTGCGGAGGAGATGTGCGCAAGGCCATGAACGCTATTGAGCTGCTCCTCACTGCCGCCAGGCGGGAGCAAGGAAAACTCCTTGTCACCCTGGAGGATGCCCAGACTGCCGCTCAGAAGTCGGCCATGCGTTATGACCGGGAGGGGGATGCCCATTTCGACATCGCCTCCGCCCTGATGAAGTCCCTTCGGGGCTCTGACCCGGACGCGGCCCTCCACTATCTGGCTCGGCTACTGGAAGCGGGAGACTTGATTACCGCTATCCGCCGGATCCTGTGCTCCGCCAGTGAGGACATCGGGCTGGCCTACCCGATGGCGGTCCCTATTGTTAAGGCATGTGTGGACAATGCCCTGCAGCTGGGCCTGCCGGAGGCCAAGTTGCCTCTGGCGGAGGCGGTAATTCTGCTGGCCACCGCGCCAAAGTCAAACACAGCCTGTATGGCCATCGACGCCGCTCTGGCGGATGTCCGGGCGGGCCGGACAGGGAGCATCCCCCGGGAACTTCAGAATGTCCATGCGGATTCTGCCGGTCAGGAGCGGAAACAGGGCTATAAATACCCCCACAGCTTTCCACGCCATTGGGTGGCGCAACAGTACCTGCCTGATGAACTGGTGGGCACACACTACTATCAATACGGGGATAACAGGACCGAACAGGCCGCCAAACGGTACTGGGAGGAGATTAAGGGAAATTAGGAGAGAGAAAGATGGGACTGGAAGAACTGGCGCATATTTGGATCATCGTCTGCCCGCTGGTGTTTTTGGGCGGTCTGATTGACGCGGTAGCGGGGGGCGGTGGACTGATTACCCTGCCGGCCTACCTGCTGGCTGGGCTGCCCGCTCATATGGCTTCGGGGACCAATAAATGCGGGAACGCCTTCGGGACCTTTCTGTCCACCGGCCGCTTTTTAAAGCGGGGAGATGTTCATATTGCCAGCGCCGCGGCTGGGGCGGTGGGTGCGTTGGTGGGGGCCTGGGTGGGTGCGCAGCTCAACCTCATCATGCCGGAGCAGATGCTCTATTATATCATGCTGGCAGTGGTTCCGCTTATGGCAGTTTTTTTGCTGCTGAAACGGGACTTTGGTCAGGAGGACCGGTCCGGACAGTTTAGCCGAGCCCAGTTAATGGCTATGGCGCTGGGGATCGGGCTGGTGATTGGCGGCTACGACGGCTTTTTCGGGCCGGGGGCCGGTACTTTTCTGATGCTGGCCTTTACCGGGCTGTGCCGGTTTGACCTGCTTATCGCCTCAGGCAACACAAAGGTGGCCAATTCGGCCAGCAATCTGGCCTCCCTGGTCACGTTTGGCCTGGCGGGAAAGGTGATGTGGTCTGTAGGAATTCCAGCCGCCCTGTGCGGCATTGCGGGTAACTACATAGGCTCCAGCCTGGCGCTGAAGGGTGGGGCAAAGGTGATCCGTCCCATGTTTTTTGTGGTGCTGGGATTGTTGCTGGCCCGGCTGGTATACGGCCTGTTTGCATGAAAAAAGCCGCCAGAGGGCGGCTCTTTTCATAGCTTTGAACTGTAATAATCGACCAGCAGGTCCACACAGGCCCCATAGGAGCGGATGCCCAGTTCCTGATCGTTGCTCTTGAGAAAGGTATCGTAGACATCTCCGGCCGCATCCTCTACGGGGGATTCCAGGGCGGCCCAATAGGCATTGTTGTCATACCAGTCTGTGGCCAGCTCCCGGTTAAAGGTGTTCTCAACGATACGCTGCCAGGCCTCCGGAGAGACGGGATACAGGGCGTTGCACAGGTTAATCAGGCCCATGAGGTAACCGGAATATTGAAACACCACATCGTCACAGGAGGTACAGGCGGCAATACCCACAAAGTTTGCCTCCAGCTCAGAGGATACCATCCGCTGGTGGGACATCTCGTGGCTGATGGTGGCGGGTACAAGACAGGCCGGAGCATCCACATTTACATTTGCTTCTCCGGTAAACGGGAAATAGATTCCGGTAAAGCCGAGCATACTTTGAAATCTGGAGCACAGCAAGGGCTTTGCCTTTACGGCTGTGATATTCAGGCTGGAGAACTCCTGCGCGATATTTTGATAAATATCCGGCCCTCTGTCAAAGCACTGGGAGAGGTCCTCAATAAAATGACCTTCCGTGTCCCGGGATACTTTGGGGGCCAGAGCGGCGGCCTGACGGGCAAAGTACTCGGTAACGGCGGTCAATTCCTCCACCGAATGGGGGTTGGATGCCAAATGCTCCCGCTGAGCGAAGGATGGTACATAGTAAGCGACATTCCAAAGCCAGCAAAGTCCGGCCCACAGCCATAACCAGACAGATACGAGGGCGGTCAGCCGGCGCAGGAAGGGGAGAAGGGCCTTCTGTTGAACGAGCAGAACTATCGCGCGAATGGACCAGATCACACATCCGGCCAGAAAGAGAATGGTAAGCGTCTCAGCAATTGAGAAGGGGAAAACAGACCAGACCCGCCCTGAAAACTGTTCCACCGGGGCCATAATGCCGAATACCCAACCGGACATCAAGGATTGATTGTTTTTCAGCAGTTCAAATAGGATAATCAGCGCTGAAGGGATGGTAATGGCGCCCAACAGCAGCCAGACCCGATTAAACACGATATATTTTCTTTTGGTTTCCATAGATACTCCTTCGATTGGCAGATGTCTTCCGACAATCACTGCCGAATGATGATGGGGTTGGTGGTCCATTCCAGACCGCCGGGTCTGGGGGTGGGGAAGCAGAGGGAATAAAGGTCGGTGAACCGCTCTTCCAGCGCGAAAAGAGCCCGGGCCTCTGGAGAAAAGCGGGGAATTTGGGCGGGCTTGACGAAAAAGGGGAGAGAGGCCGTCTGATTCATTTTCCGCAGAAGCTCCCGACCTCGGTGGTTGAAGCCCAGGACCCGAATATAGGGCGGGGCGGTGGGCCGGTTCTCCTCCCGCAGTCCCAGCAGCGCGTAGAGGGCCAGCCGGCGGACCCGGGCATGGGCGTAGGTCCGGGTTTTGGTTAAGGTGTACAGCTCCTCCAGACTTGCCGTCTGCCGGGCGGCGTACAACAGCCGGGCGGCCAACCCGTCGCCGCTGTCAGGGAGGGCTTCCGCTTCCTCCAGGGTTATGGAGCGCAGCTGGGCGATCAGTGCCCGCTCCAGATACTTCATATCTGCCGTCTCACCCTTCCAGGGCAGGGACAGGAAAGGGGAGACGCCTGTCACCTCTTCTGCCCGCAGTCTCTGCCGCAGGAGGGAGGCGGAGCGAAAACCGTCCTCCTCGACAGGGCTGTCGTGTCCCGAACCCCGGCGGGGAATTGTGACCGGCTCCATGTCCGGAGGCAGGAAGCGCAGATACTCCACCCCCAGGTTGTTGTTGGGAGAGTCCAGCAGAGCGGCGGTCTCCTCACCGAGCAGTGCCGCTGCTGCCCGGCGGCGGCACTGGGCAAAGGAGCACTTCGGCCTCAGTTCCCGGCGCAAAGCGGCAGAGAATTCCGGGCTGTTGAGGCACTGTGCCAGTTCCCGAAGGCGGATAATCTCCCCGCACTCACTGCCAAAGGAGAGAACATTCACCAGTCCTGTGGCGGCCAAAATTGCCACAGCCCCTCTGGCAAAGCCTTCGGCGGAGGCGGTAGCCCAGACGGTGGGGAGCTCCAGTACCAGGTCCGCACCGCCGGTCAGAGCCATTTCCGTACGAGTCCACTTGTCCGTGATGGCGCACTCTCCACGCTGGACCCAGTTGCCGCTCATGACGGCGACAACCGCGGTTTCTCCCTGAAACAATCGCCTGGTTTCTGCAATATGATAGGCATGTCCAGTGTGAAAGGGGTTGTATTCGGCGACGATTCCAACGGTTTCCAAGGGCGGCCCTCCTGTTTGATTGTCTGATTCTATGAAACGGTGGAAAAAATATATGGAAGAAAAGTGAAAAAGTGGTTGTCCATTTCAGAAAAAAGCGTTAAAATAGGAGTATCAACCGGGCTGTCTCCATTGTATTACATTCCACGCCGGGAGGCAACCCAAATTTGATTTTAGAAGGAGAAGAGTCCCATGAATATTTTGGTAATCAACGCCGGCAGTTCCTCTTTGAAGTATCAGCTGCTCAATCCTGAAACCCAGCAGGTGCTGGCCAAGGGCCTGTGCGAGCGCATTGGCATTGACGGCAAATTTACCTATAAGCCCGAGGGGAAGCAGGCGGTTAAGGAGGCCGACGTGGCCATGCCCACCCACAACGAGGCCATCAAGGCTGTGCTGGATGCCCTGGTGGACAAGGACAACGGCGTCATCGGCTCCATGAAGGAGATCGACGCTGTGGGTCACCGGGTGGTCCATGGTGGGGAGAAGTTTGCCAAGTCGGTTCTCATCACCGGTGAGGTCATGGCCGCCATTGAGGAGTGCAACCCCCTGGCCCCCCTCCACAACCCCGCCAATATCATCGGAATCAAGGCATGTCAAGCACTTATGCCTGACACTCCTATGGTGGCGGTTTTCGACACCGCGTTTCACCAGACCATGCCCGCTGAGGCCTATATGTACGCCCTTCCCTATGAGTACTATGAGAAGGATAAGGTCCGCCGCTATGGCTTCCACGGCACCTCTCACAAGTATGTGACCCAGCAGGCCGCCGCCATGCTGGGCAAGCCCCTGGAAGAGCTGAAGCTGATCTCCTGCCATCTGGGTAACGGCTCCTCCATCGCCGCCGTGGACGGCGGTAAGTCGGTGGACACCTCCATGGGCTTTACCCCCCTGGCCGGTCTGCCCATGGGCACCCGCTGCGGCGACATCGATGCGGGTATCCTCCAGTACCTGATGAATAAGTATGGCATGGATATCGACAAGATGCTCAACGTGCTGAACAAGAAGTCCGGCGTGGAGGGCCTGAGCTGCGTCAGCTCCGACTTCCGGGATCTGGAGACCGCCGCTGAGAAGGGAGACCAGAAGGCGGCTCTGGCTCAGAAGAAGTTCGCCTATGAGGTACGCAAATATGTGGGCGCGTATGCCGCCGCTATGGGTGGAGTAGATGCTGTCATCTTCACCGCGGGCGTAGGCGAGAACGATAAGACCATCCGGTCCATGGTCTGTAAGGGCCTGGAGTACATGGGTCTGAAGGTGGACGAGGCCGCCAACGATGTCCGGGGCAAGGAGACTGTGATCTCCGCCGCCGATTCCAAGGTAAAGGTGCTGCTGATTCCCACCAACGAGGAGCTGATGATCGCCATTGATACCGCCGCACTGGCCAAGTAAATAGCAGTAAAAACAGGCGGGCGCATATGCGCCCGCCTGTTTTTGTATGTTAAGCGCCGGTTTTCCTTACAGGTCCAGCTTTAAGTATACGCTGTCATCAATAGGATTGTCGTTGTAGCGCTCAATGTCATAGAAACCGAGGGCGCGATACATGCGGATGGCACTGTCCAGAAATGGGAAGGTGTCCAGCAGCATATGGGAGTAACCGATCTCTCTGGCGTCATCAATGACCCGCTGGACCAGCTGTCCGCCGATGTGGGCATCCCGAAACTGCGGGCGGACATAGAGCCGTTTCATCTCGCAGGACTGTTCGTCAATTTTCCGCAGTCCAATACAGCCTGCCGGCGTTCCGTCACAGAGGGCCAGATACAGCCGCCCCCAGGGCTGACCGTATTTCTGCTCCAGATGGGCCAGTTCCCCGTCGTAGTTTTGGAGAGCCAGATAGTCCCGGAAGGCGCTGTTGCCCGCAATGAGCAGCTCTGTATATTCGGAAAACAGCTCGCTGATTTCCTGGGGATACCCGTATGCGGGGAGAATGGTTAAATTCATATGTATAGCCTCCTGAATGTTTGTCTTTATTTTATCACAGCGAAGGGGCATTGACAAGAAAGAAACCACACTATATTATAATAGCAGCAATAAATAAAGGTGGTGGGAAGGATATGGACATCCACATCAATGATATCCTGAAAATGAAAAAGCCCCACCCCTGCGGCAGTCAGGAGTGGCTGGTTCTGCGGGTAGGAATGGACTTTAAGATGCGCTGCCAGGGCTGCGGACATGAGGTCATGCTGCCCCGCGGCAAGGTAGAGAAGAATATTAAGAAGGTTTTCCGGGAAGGACAGCCTGTGGAAAACCTGTAAAGGAAAGGAGCCTTACTATATGCGCTATGACAGTGATTTACTGTACCGGCCGCCGGGTGAGTGGAAAAGCTACCTGCTCCAGTGTACCATCGGCTGCTCCAATAACCAGTGTACCTTCTGCGGGATGTACAAGGAGAAGAAATTCCGCATCCGTCCGGTGTCGGACATTCTGGAGGACATTGACATGGCCCGGGAATACTATGGTCCGGAGCTGCGGCGGGTGTTCCTCATGGACGGGGATGCCATCATCATGAAGACGGAAGAGCTGCTGCAAATCCTCCATAAGCTCTATGACAGGTTTCCCAAGCTGGAGAAGGTGACCCTCTACGCCGGGCCAAAGAGCACGCTGTCCAAATCGCCAGAGGAGCTGCGCACCCTGCGGAAGGCCGGTCTGTCCCGGGCCTATCTTGGGGTGGAGAGCGGAAGCGATCAGGTCCTCCGCTTTATCCGCAAGGGGGTCTCCGCCGAGCAGATGCTGCTGGCGGGCCAGCGGCTGGTGGAGGCGGGAATAGATCTGTGGGTCACTGTGATTTTGGGCATGACCGGAGCCAACGGGGAGGGGGGAGACTGGCAGGAGCATATCCTGTCCACCGCCAGGATGATAAACGCGATGCGGCCCCGGCATCTGTCCGCCATGACTTTTGCCCCGGCGAAGGGGACTCCGTTGGGGGAGGACGTGCTGGCCGGGCGGTTTGAGGTCTGTTCCGCGGACCATGTGCTGGAGGAGTGCCGCCTGCTGATTGAGCATTTGGATGTGGCCCCTCTCCACTTTACCAGTAACCATGCCTCCAACTATCTGCCCCTGAAGGGCGGCCTGCCGGAGGATAAAGAAAAATTCCTGGATATGATTGACCAGGCGCTGGCGGGGAAGATCCGTCTGCGCAAGACATTGGACCGGGGCATTTAAACGTAAAAAGCTACCGCCCATCTCCAGGCTGAAAAGCCTGGGGATGGGCGGTACATTTGGGCAGTTTTTTTGTCTGATCTTGATTGTATTGGATGAATTTTTATGGATAAACAGTTATTCTTATGTAAATCGGATATATTGCACAAGAATAGGAGCAGATTTATAGGCAGTTTTGCCCTTGTTTTGACGGTTTGAATTGGTTACAATGTGGTTACAAAAGTAACATGAACGGCTTTTGGTTGTCATAATTATGACAAAATATGTATCCAAAGGAGTGCAGACAATGAAACGCAAGCTGTTTTCCGCTGTGCTGGGCGTCTTTGCCATGCTCCTCCTGATGGGCGCCGCCGCTGTCCCTGAGCGACCGGCGGCCGCCCTCCTGGCAGAGGAGGAGAGCGCTGTCCTCGTGGACATAACGCTTGAGACTGACGCGAAACTGTTCAACGCAAAACTGGCACAGTCCGTTTTAGCGGCCACCGGCCTGGACCCGCTGGCAGTTGCTGATGCCGCCGAGGAGACCGCCAACAGCGTTCCCACGGGCGATGAGACACTGCTGATTGACGGACAGCCCACCCCCCTTACCCTGGGAAAGCATATGGTCGGCAGCACAACCTATGTGTCGCTGGACGTCATGGCCCAGCTGCTGGACCCGTCTGCCCAGGTCGGATGGGAGGGCTCCAGCCTGACTGTCACCGCGAACGGGCTGTCTCTGACCGCCCAGCTGGGTCAGCTCTATGTAGTGGCCAACGGCAGATATCTCTATGTGCCGGAGCTGGTGCAGGGGAGCGAGGGAGGACAGGTATCTGTTCCCCTGCGGACGGTGGCCAAGGCCTTTGGCGCAGCGGTAAATTATGACAGCGCTACCAAGGTCACCTCGGTAACCCGGGGGTCCGGCGCGATTCAGCCTGGCGACAGCTACTACGACCAGGAGGACCTGTTCTGGCTGTCCCGGGTAATCTACCGTGAGAGCGGCAACCAGACTATGGAGGGCCAGATGGCTGTGGGCAATGTGATTCTGAACCGGATTGCGGACCCCATTTTTCCTGACACAGTAGAGGGTGTGCTGGCTCAAAAAAACCAGTTCAGCACCTATGCCTCCGGCGTGCTGGCCAAAACAGATCCCTCCCAGGCCAGTGTCATCGCTGCCAAGCTGGTGCTGGACGGCGGTGTGGTGGAGGAGACCCGCGGAGCGCTGTTCTTCGATTCCGGGGTTAACAGCTGGGCTTCCCGCAACAGGGAACACATAGCTACCTTGGGCGGACACAAATTTTATGGGTAATATTGAAAAGACCGCCAGCAGGCGGTCTTTTCATATTTAGAAGCTGTACCAATACACATCTTTTTGGCGCACTTCGGCCAATGGCACGGTCTCTTAAATAAATTTTCAAAATGGGTCTTTTCTTTTTGTATATTCATGTATATAATATCTTAGGATATGAATGTACCTAAATAACCCTTATGGAGGGAAATACTTATGACAAGAAGCAGCGCAAGAGAGATTGCCGTGCATATCATTTTTTCCTTGGGCTTTGACCACCGCAGTGCGCAGGAGATTTTAGAAGCGGAGCTGACCCGGGAGCGCTTCCAGGAGCTGGCAGAGGAGCTGCCCCTCTACGCGCAGTTTCCCAACGAGAAGCAGGAGCGGTATATACGGGAGCTGGTCCAAGGGGTGTTTGTCCATGGACCAGAGCTGGATGACTGCATCAGCCGCTACTCTGTGGGCTGGGCCTTCGCCCGAATCCCCCGTATGGCGGCGGCAGTGATGCGTACCGCTATGTACGAGGTGCTCTATATGCCCGACATCCCTAACGCCGCAGCCATCAACGAGGCGGTGGAAATCGCCAAAAAGTATGAGCCGGCAGAGGTGGTGTCCTTCCTCAACGGAATTTTGGGCACGTTTGTCCGAACGGAGTTTGAGGACACCCCGCCTAAGCCGGAGAAAAAGGAAACGGTCCCCCAGGAGGAGATGTGATGTCTGTTCTGGGACTGGATACCAGCAATTATACCACCTCGGCGGCCACCTTTGATGGACAATCAGGGGAGAATCTGGGCCGCCTTCTGGATGTGCGCCCCGGCGAATTGGGGCTCAGACAGAGTGATGCCCTGTTTCAGCATGTAAAGCGGCTGCCCTGCCTGCTGGAGCAGCTGGCGGAGGAGGGGCGGCTGGAAAATATTCGGGCCGTGGGGGCGTCTACCCGCCCCAGGGCGGTGGAGGGCTCCTATATGCCCTGCTTCCTGGCGGGGGAGGGGCAGGGGCGTGGAATCGCCGCTGTTTTGGGCGTGCCTTTTTATGCCCACTCCCACCAACAGGGGCATCTGGCGGCTGCCGCCTGGTCCGCCGGGCGGCTGGACCTGCTGGACAGCTCCTTTCTGGCCTGGCACCTGTCAGGAGGGACCACCGAGCTGCTACTGGTGAGGCCGGAGGGGACCTCCGTGTCCGCTGAGATCATCGGCGGTACCAGCGACCTGTCTGCCGGGCAGTTGATTGACCGTACCGGGGTGCTGCTGGGGCTGCAATTTCCGGCAGGTAAGGCTCTGGATGGGCTGTATGCCCAGGCGGATGCCTGCTATGAGCCCCGGGTCAAGGTAAAAGAGCTGACATTCTCCTTGTCCGGCATGGAGAATCAGGTGAAAGCTCTGGCTGACGAGGGGGAGAGCCCTGCCAACATCGCCCGTTTTGCTATTGATGCAATTTCTAATGTAGTGTGGCGGGTCACCCAGGAGGCTCAGCGGCGCTACCCTGGCCTGCCTGTGCTGTGTTCCGGTGGAGTGGCCTCCAACTCACAGTTGCAGGCGGGGCTGATCCATATCTGCGGAGCTATCTGCGCAAAACCCCAATATTCCACCGACAACGCCATAGGGACGGCTATTCTCACTTGGCGGGCGGCCCGGGCGGAGGGGAAGCTATGAGAGAGGACGCCATACTGACCCCGGGCCAGGTGGGCCAGTATTTGAAAAATATAATGGACCGGGACCAGCTTTTATCCCGGCTGCTGGTGCGGGGAGAACTGTCTAACTACAAGATGTACCCCTCCGGACACCACTATTTTACTCTGAAGGACGGAGAGGGAGCCCTTCGGTGCGTTATGTTCCGCAGCGATGCCCAGTCGCTGCGGTTCCGTCCAGAAAACGGGATGCAAGTCATTGCCGCCGGACGGGTTACCGTCTTTCCACGGGATGGTCAGTATCAGCTTTACTGTGCTCGGCTCACCCCCGAGGGGGTGGGCGATTTGGCCCTGGCCTTTGAGCAGCTAAAGGAAAAGCTGGCCCGGGAGGGTCTCTTTGATCAGGTCCAAAAGAGGGAAATTCCCCAATTCCCTGGAAAAATTGCCCTCATTACCTCACCTGCCGGTGCTGCGGTACAAGATATGATCCGCATTTTAGGAGCCCGATGGCCATTGACGGAAATTAAGGTAATTCCAGTGCGGGTCCAAGGGGCGGAGGCCTCCCAGGAGATTGCAGCGGCTATCCAGTGGGCCAACTGGCACCATGCGGCTGATCTGATTATTACAGGCCGGGGAGGCGGTTCCATAGAGGATCTTTGGGCCTTCAATGAGGAGGTGGTGGCCCGGGCCATCTACGCCTCAGAGATTCCCGTGATCTCCGCTGTGGGCCACGAGCCCGACGTGACCATCGCTGATTTTGTGGCTGACCTGCGGGCATCCACCCCCTCGAATGCCGCTGAGCTGGCAGTCCCCGACCAGAATGAGGTATATATGTCGCTTTTGGGGGAAAGAGAACGGCTGAATGGGGCGATATCGGCCAGGCTGGTCCAATACCGGCAGACCTTGAAACGGTTGGCCGGCAGCCGGCCGATGACGGAACCGGCCTCCTATTTCCGGGAAAAACGGTTGCTGCTGGACTTTCAAAGCAGCCGTCTGACCTACGGCCTGCGCCATGCTGCGGCAGGACAGCGGGAGAGGTTGACCGCTCTGTCGGCCGCCCTGCCCAACGAAGCGGAGCGGCTGTTGAACAGACGCAGGGAGAGACTGAAGTCGCTGGCCGCATCGCTGGATGCCCTGAGCCCGCTGAAGGTGCTGGGGCGGGGCTACTCCATCGCACATCGGGAGGACGGAAAAGCGGTTGTCTCCATATCGGATGTGGAATCTGGTGATAAATTAAAGCTGACTTTGTCAGATGGCAGTGTGGATTGTCAGGTAATATAGAAAAGGAGTATGGCTATGGCCGCGAGAAAAAAGCTGGATTTTGAGAAATCTATGGCCCGACTGGAGGAGATCGTCTCCTTGCTGGAGAAGGGAGACGCCCCCCTTGCCCAGGCGATGTCCCTTTTTGAGGAGGGGGCCAAGCTGCTGCGGGAATGTACCAAAGAGTTGGATGAGGCGGAGCAGAAGGTGAGTATTCTGACCGCCGGAAAAGACGGAGAAATTGTGGAGGAGCCCTTCTTGGGCAATAACTGACATGGAAAATTCCTTTACAGATAGAATGGCCTTGGACCAGGCCATGATTGAGGATTATTTGGGGAAAGCCTTTGCCGGAGAGACCCGCTGTGCCGACTTGCAGGAGGCGATGGAGTACTCTCTGCTGGCGGGAGGCAAGCGTGTCCGTCCGGTGCTTACCCTGGAGACCTGCCGCATGTGCGGTGGAGACATACAGGCGGCCCTGCCCTTTGCCTGCGCGGTGGAGATGGTTCACACCTACTCCCTGATCCATGACGATCTGCCCGCTATGGACAACGACGATCTACGCCGGGGGCGGTCCACCAATCATGTGGTCTATGGTGAGGCCACCGCAATTTTGGCGGGAGATGCCCTGCTCACCGCCGCCTTTGAACAGTTGACCAGGGCCAGCCTGCCCGCTCAGCGAATTGTTGAGGCGGTGCAGTGCCTGTCCCATGCCGCTGGATCTGCCGGTATGGTGGGGGGGCAGGCCCTGGACATGGCCGGAGAGGGGCGGGCCTTGGACCGGACGGACCTGGAGCTGCTTCAAAGCCTGAAAACAGGGGCACTGATCTCCGCTGCCGCCGAACTGGGCTGTATTGCCGCCGGAGGCACCTGTGAACAGCGGCTCCAGGTGAAGGCATATGCGCAGGCTCTGGGGCGGGCGTTTCAGGTGCGGGATGATATGCTGGATGTCACCAGCTCCCAGGAGGAACTGGGCAAGTCGGTGGGCTCTGACCAGGCCAATGAGAAGAGCACCTTTGTCACTGCGCTGGGCCTGGAGGGCTGTGCCGTCCTGGTGGAGCAGCTGACTCAGCAGGGCATAGAGGCGCTCAGCTCTTTTGAAGCCCCGGATTTCCACATCTGGCTGGCCCGATCCCTGGCCCAGAGGACAAAATAATCAGCTTCCAGGAGGAATAGCGCTTTGACTGTGACTGATGTGAAAAATCAGTATGAGCCACTCCTCTCCCGCCTGAACGATCAGGAGGGAGAGGCTTTGTGTGCCCGGATGCGCCAGGAATTGGTGGAAAACGTATCTAAAACCGGCGGCCACCTGGCCTCCAACCTGGGAGCGGTGGAGCTGACCGTGGCGATTCACCGGGTATTTGACACATCGGTGGATCGGCTGGTTTTTGATGTGGGGCACCAGTGCTACCCCCATAAGATGCTCACTGGCCGCCGGGAAAAGATGTCAACCCTGCGGCAGTATGGCGGCATAGCCGGCTTTCCGAAGCCCAGTGAGAGCGTCCACGATGCCTTTATTGCCGGACATGCCTCCAACTCGGTGGCGGTGGCACTTGGGATGGCTCGGGCCAGAACCATGCTGGAAGAGGACTACAAGGTGATCGCCCTGATTGGAGACGGCGCCCTCACCGGCGGGCTGTCCTACGAGGGGCTGTCCAACGCGGGGGAGTGCGGCCAGCAGATTTTGGTTATCCTCAACGACAACGGCATGTCTATTACTCCAAATGTGGGCGGTATAGCGGACCATCTGGCTAAACAGCGGCTAAAGCCGCAGTACCTCACATTTAAAAAGCACTACCGCAGAATTATGAACGCCAACGCTTTGGGGCGCGCGGTTTACCGGGTAACCCACCGGATAAAGCAGGCTCTGAAACAGACACTGCTGCCCTGCAGTATGTTCGAGGATATGGGATTTCACTATCTGGGGCCGGTAGATGGGCACAATCTGCCCCTGTTGACCAAGATTCTGCGGTATGCCAAGGAGCTGGATGAGCCTGTTTTGCTCCATGTGAAAACCGTAAAGGGAAAAGGGTTTACACCTGCGGAGGAGAATCCTGACTCATTTCACGGGGTCGCCCCCTTTGACCCCGCTACAGGAAAAGCGAAACGGGAGGCGGGAGAGAATTTTTCAGCGGTTTTTGGCCGGACCCTGACTCGGCTGGCCGGACAGGACAGGCGGGTGTGTGCCGTTACCGCCGCCATGACCGGGGGAACAGGGCTGGAGAGATTTGCCCAAACGTTTCCAGACCGCTTTTTCGATGTAGGGATCGCCGAGGGTGCCGCCGTCTCCATGGCCGCTGGGATGGCCAAACAGGGTGCGCTTCCGGTATTTGCAGTATATTCCACTTTTTTGCAGCGCTCCTACGATATGCTTCTGCATGATGTGGCCATCGACAACCTCCACGTGGTACTAGGAGTGGACCGGGCCGGTCTGGTGGGAGACGACGGTGAAACCCACCATGGCCTCTTTGATGTGGCATACCTGGACACTGTGCCCAATATGACGGTACTGGCCCCGGCCAGCTTTGCTGAGCTGGAGGTTATGCTGAACCGGGCCCTGTTCCACTTGAGCGGCCCAGTAGCGGTGCGGTATCCCAGAGGCGGAGAGGGAGCGTATCTGGGATCGGGCGGTGAGGAGCCGGCGGTGATTCTGCGCCGGGGGAGTGATATCACATTGGTGAGCTATGGCACGGAGATCAACGATGTACTGGAGGCCGCCCGGCTTTTGGAGGCACAGGGTGTCCAGGCTGAGGTTGTAAAGATAAATCAACTTACACCCCTTGATTCAGAACTGGTTGAGCGGTCTGTCCGCAAGACAGGTGTGCTGCTGGCGGCGGAGGAGCAGTGTGCCCAGGGCTGTATAGGCCAGCGGCTGGCCGCCCGGCTGGAGTTGTCCGGAATCCCGGGCAAAACGGTTCTGGTCAACTGCGGCAAGGGCTTTGTTCCCCATGGAGCGGCTTCCTTGCTGAAGCGTGATCTTTCACTGGATGGGATGGGGATATGCAAAAAAGCGCTGGAGGTGTTGGGCCGTGGCCAAACGGAGGCTTGATGTTGCGATAACAGAGCTGGGGCTGGCGGAGAGCCGCCAGAAGGCACAGGCCCTTATCATGGCCGGAGAGGTCTATGTCAACGGCCAGAAACAGCTGAAAGCCGGGACCTGTGTTGAGGAGGATGACAGCCTGGAGGTGCGAACCAAAAATCCTCTGCGCTATGTGAGCAGGGGCGGTTTGAAGCTGGAGAAGGCGATGGGACTGTGGCCGATTCAGCTAAAGGACAAAATCTGCGCCGACATCGGGGCATCTACCGGCGGTTTTACCGACTGCATGCTTCAGAATGGGGCGAAATTGGTGTACGCCGTAGATGTGGGCTACAATCAGCTGGATTGGAAGCTGCGTACCCACCCCCAGGTGATCTGTATGGAGCGCACCAATGCCCGATATCTGACCAGCGAGCAGATCCCGGAACCTCTGGACTTTTTTTCGGTGGATGTCTCCTTTATCTCACTGCACCTGATTCTGCCCGCGCTGCGGCCCCTGATGAGGGAGGACGGCCAGGCGGTATGTCTGGTAAAACCCCAATTTGAGGCCGGAAAGGGGAAGGTGGGCAAGAAAGGGGTAGTGAGGGACCCGGCTGTTCACCTGGAGGTGCTGGAGGGCTTTTTGGAGCACGCCAGCCAGGCCGGTTTTTTTGTCAAGGACATCACCTTTTCTCCCATCAAGGGTCCGGAGGGCAACATTGAGTATTTGGGTTACCTTCAGGCGGGAGAAAATTCTGACTGGAGCGGCGATTTGAGGGCTTTGGTAGAGCAGTCCCACAGCGCTTGGAAAGAGGGGGAGACATGAAGATTGTGTTGAGCTCCAATCCTTACCGGGACAAGGGGCTGAGGGTGGCCTTGGAGGCGCGGCGGGTACTGGAGCATTCCGGAGCTCAGACGGTTTTATGTCTGCCCTTCCAGCCCAAAAAGGGAGACCGGCTGGACCTGCCGCGCCAGGTGCCGCTGTCTCTGCTGGACAAGGAACTTCCTACCGCTGACCTGCTGGTATGCTTTGGAGGGGACGGCACGATCCTTCACGCGGCCCGGGACGCCACCCTCCATGGAGTTCCCATTTTAGGGGTCAACATGGGCAGTGTAGGGTTTATGGCGGAGCTGGAACGCAGTGAGCTGCCGCTGCTGGCCCCACTGGCCCACGGTATGTACACCATTGAAGAGCGGATGATGCTGGATGTAAAGGTGCTGCGCGGGGAGAAGGTTGTCAGCCAGGATATGGCCCTCAATGATGCGGTCATTTCCAAGGGATCCATGGCCAGGGTAGCTGAGATGGAAGTGTTCGCAGATCGTGTAAAGGTAACTGGCATTACAGGAGATGGCGTCATTGTCGCTACGCCGACAGGCTCCACGGCCTACTCTATGTCCGCGGGCGGGCCTATCGTGGAGCCGACCTCAAAAAGTATTGTTGTTACCCCCGTCTGCGCCCACCAGCTGACTGCCCGGGCTATGGTGCTGGCTCCGGAGCGGATCGTCACCGTGCAGCTGCCCAGAGGAAATAGAAAGTATTTATACTTGTCAGTAGATGGGGGGAAGGCTGTTCGCCTGTCCGGAGGAGACCGGGTGGATATCTGCCGGTCTCAGCGGTTTACCCAGCTGGTCCGGCTGGCCGACCGGAGCTTTTATCAGGTCATCAATCAGAAACTGGGAGGATTGGCTCCATGAAAAATGCGCGGCAGAGTGAGATTTTGAATATTGTGCAAAACAAGGATGTAGATACCCAGGAGCAGCTTCTGGAGGAGCTGCGGGCCCGGGGCTATCACACCACCCAGGCCACTATTTCCCGGGACATTAAGGAGCTTCGCCTGGTGAAGGAGCTCACAGGCTCGGGCGGCTACCGCTACACCATCTCTGAGCGAAAGGCGGCATCGGCTTTTGATACCCGTCTGCGGAATATTTTTAAAGAGGGCGTAGTTTCTGTGGATGTGGCCCAAAATATTGTGGTGGTGCGCACTATGCCTGGTTTAGCCTCCGCGGCCTGCTCCACGCTGGACGCCATGGATATTGACGGAATGGTGGGCAGTCTGGCCGGAGACGACACCGGTATTTTAATTATGAGGGACAATTCCTTCGCCCAGCAGTTCAGCGGCGAGGTACACAAGCTGTTAAAATAGAGAGAACAGGAGGGGAGGCACTATGCTCTCCTTGCTTCACATTGAAAATATCGCGATTATTGAATCGGCTGATCTCAGCTTCGACGGCGGCTTTAACGTGCTCACCGGCGAGACAGGAGCGGGTAAGTCGATTGTGATTGATTCCATCAGTGCCGTCCTGGGGGAACGGACCAGTCGGGAGTTGATCCGGACCGGAGCTAAGTCGGCGGTAGTCAATGCGGTTTTTACCGGGTCGCTGCCCGTGAAATGGCTGGAGGACAACGGTTTTCCGGCGGACGGGGAGGAACTGATGCTCCAGCGGGAGATCCAGGGGGATGGCCGCAACGCCTGCCGGGTGAATGGCCGGCCGCTGACAGTGGCCCAGCTTCGGGAGCTGGGCCGGCAGCTGCTGAACATTCACGGCCAGCATGACGGCCAGCAGCTGCTGGACCCGGACTGCCACCTGGGATATTTGGACAGTTTTGGCAAGACGATCCCCCTGCTGGAGAACTATCAGGCCGCATACCGCTCTCTGGCTGACCTGCGGAAACGGATTGCCGCCCTGGAGATGGACGAGGCGGAGCGCTCCCGCCGGGTGGATACGTTGGAGTATCAGATCAAAGAACTGGAGCGCGCTGAGCTGAGGGCCGGTGAGGACGAGGAGCTGGACGCCCGCAAGACTCTGCTGCGCAGCTCGGGGAAGCTGATGGAGGCGATCCAGGAGGCCCAGTTTGCCCTGTCCGGCGGGGAGGACAGCCGGGGGGCCTGCGACCTGATTAGCGAGGCAGAGGGGGCCATCCGGTCCGTGACCCGGCTGGGGCCCCAGCTGGAGGAGCTGTCGGAGAAGCTCGCTGCACTGCGGTGTGAGGCTGACGATGCGGCGGAGATTCTGCGGGACTTTGCCGATGAATTTGATTTTTCCCCGGAGGAATTAGACCGTCTGGAGAGCCGATTGGATGTAATTTACCGCCTGAAAAAGAAGTACGGTCCCACGGTGGCCGACATGCTGGATTACCTGGAGAAGTGCAGAGCGGAGCTGGAGCAAATCCAGGATGCCGACGACACAATCCAGCGGCTGGAGAAGGAGCTGGATAAGGCCCGAAAAGAGGCAAAAAAGCGGGGAGAGGCGCTGTCCAAGGCTCGAAAAAAAGCGGCGGAGGACCTGCAGAAGCGGGTGCAGGAGGAACTTCGCCAGCTGGACATGCCCAAGGTACAGTTTGTCACAGATTTTGCCCCCTGCCCGGGCCAGGACGGTATGGATGACACCGGTATGGACCAGGTGCAGTTTCTCATGTCCGCCAACCTGGGTGAAGCGCTGAAGCCGATCCAAAAGGTGGCCTCCGGCGGCGAGCTGGCCCGGATTATGCTGGCTCTGAAAAATGTGCTGGCGGAGGACGACGGCATTGGCAGCCTGGTCTTTGACGAGGTGGACACCGGCGTGTCCGGCCGGGCGGCGCAGAAGGTGGCAGAAAAAATGGCGGATGTGGCCCGGCGCAAGCAAGTGCTGTGCGTTACCCACCTGCCTCAGATCGCCGCGATGGCGGATACCCATTTCTCAGTGGAGAAGGGAGAGAAGAAAGGGCGCACCTTCACCCGGGTGGAGAGGCTGGACCAGAAGGGGAGGGTGGACGAGCTGGCCCGCCTGATTGGCGGAGCCGCTTTGACCGATTCCCTGCGGCAGAGTGCCTCTGAGCTGCTGGCTCAGGCGGAGACGTACCGGCAAAATAGATAAATCTTTGGAAAGCCGGCCGCAGGTTATGTCACAGGTGACGGGGTAAAATGATAGAATTTTCTCGGCCTCCAGGGGAAGAACTTGGCCGTTTGTGCAAAAATTTCAAAATGGGAGCAGGAAGGAATGTCTTTCTCTTGCATGAAAAGGGCGGCTGTGCTATACTGCGAAGCTAAGCTGATGGGGAGCGCTCCCCACCGGCGGGCCGGATCATACCCGGCCGGTTCATCAAAGAATGTACAGGAGGGAACACCCGATGTATTTGGAGGAATACCGCAAGGCCCGCCAGATGGGCCAGAAGGAGAGCAAGCTCTGTCAATCCAGGGGGGGCTCCCCCTATCTGCCGGTGCTGGATGAAATTTTGGCGGAGGAGGAGACCTGCGGCGAGGTCAGCCTGGGGCTGTCGGATATCCCCCTTGAGCTGATTGTAGGCACCAGGTCCGCCGGACGCAGTCAGGCCTTCTCCCGAAGTTTTCTCCCTCTGATGGGGGAGGACTCGGAGTTTGCCGGCAAGTGGATGGCACTGTGCAAAGCGCACATGGATGAGGGGATTGCCGATCCAATCAAGGCCTATGAGTACATGCATACCTTCTACGTGGTGGAGGGCCACAAGCGGGTGAGTGTTCTGCGCTATTTCGGCGCGGTGAGCATTCCCGCTGAGGTTACCCGGGTTCTGCCCGCTAAAAATGAATCAAAGGCCAGCAAGATTTATTATGAATATGTGGACTTCTACCGGCTGTCCGGGATCAACTATCTTTGGTTCAGCGGAGTGGGGCGCTTTCCCCGGCTTCAGGAGGCGGTCGGCAAGGGGCCGGATGAGCAGTGGACCGAGGATGAGCGCCGGAAATTTTTCAGCGTCTACAGTCAGTTCTCCTCTCTCTACGGAGACAAGAGCGCCAAGGACCTGGCAGGGCGGATGACCACCGGCGATGCGCTGCTGCTTTATCTGGACATGTTTGGCTACGACCAGGTGCGGGACTATCCTCAGTCCAAGCTGAAGGAGGGCTTTTTGCAGCTCCACCAGGCTTTTTCGCTGAAAAAACCGCTTCAGGATCTGAATCCGCTGAAAGGACTGCTGGGCCGATGAAAATTATGGCGCTCTCTGACCAGGAGTGCCCCATGCTGTGGGACTACCTGGACCGGCGCCGCTTGGAGGGGGTCGATTTGATCCTCTCCTGCGGCGATCTGGACCCTCGGTATCTGTCCTTTATTGCCACCTTTGCCCATGCTCCGGTACTCTATGTCCATGGAAACCATGACGACCGGTACGCCGCAGTGCCGCCGGAGGGCTGTGTCTGTGTAGAGGACAGGATTCATACCTTCCAGGGGGTCCGGATTCTGGGACTGGGCGGCTCAATGCGCTACAAGCAGAAGGGTGAGCATCAGTACACCCAGCGTCAGATGGACCGGCGGGTCCTGCGCCGAAGACTGGAGCTGCTGCGCCGGAGAGGGTTTGACATTCTCCTGACCCACGCCCCAGCTCTGGACCTGAACGACGGCGACGACCTGGCTCATACAGGCTTTGATGCCTTCAACGGTCTCATGGACCGCTACAGACCCAAGTACTTCATTCATGGACATGTCCACATGAACTATGGGATGGAGTATCCTAGGCTGTCCGCCTATGGAGAGACCCAGGTCATCAACGCATTTGAGACCTACACATTTGAATATTGAGTGTGGACAAGCATTGTCCGGCAGCGTGAAGGAAAAATACCTTTCCTCCACGCTGTTTTTGTGCTATAATGGTACAGCAATTATACGAATAGGGGGATGTGCAGTGGGAGCGGAGCAGGGCATGGGGCGGAACAGCCTGCAATCCAAGCGGCACAACCGGGGCCTGGTAATTGGCCAGCTTCTTACCGGGGCGTGCGGCTCACGAATTGAACTGGCCAGACGGACTGGACTGTCTAAGATGACGGTGACAAACATCGTCGCTGATTTTATTGCGCAGGGCATGGTGGAGGAGTGTGAGGAGCAGCTGACCGAGACCTGCGGACGCAATCCCATCCGCCTCCGGATTGGCTCCGGGGCTCCACGGGTAGCTGGGCTGCTGGTTCAGAGAGAGGGAATCGTGGCAGCTCTGTGTACTTTGGAGCTGGAGGTGCTGAAAACCGAGGAAGTATCCTTCCTGAGTGTGTCAAAAGATCAACTCCCTGTCTATGCCTGCGAGGTGCTGGACCGGCTGCTGGCCGGGGAGAGCAATCTTTTAGCGATCGGTGTGGCCAGGGCGGTTCCGGTGGACCTGCGGAGCTTCCTGGAGGAGCGTTACCGCCTGCCCGTGATTGTGGATGAGGACGGAGCCAGCGCCGCCCAGGCGGAGAAGCTCCTGGGAGCGGGGCAGGAGGCGGACGATTTTGTCTATGTGGGCCTGGGAGACCATATCTCCTCGGGGATTATCAGCGGCGGAAAGGTTCTGCGCAGTGCCCGGGGGGCAGGCTCCCGGCTGGGACATGTAAGCATCGACCGGAATGGCCCGCCCTGCTCCTGCGGCGGCAGGGGCTGTCTGGAGATGTACGCCGGCACCAGGGTGGTATTGGGGAAGCTGTGGCGCTCCGCCGGACGGAAGCTGCGCTTTGCCCAGTTCTGCCGCCTGTCCGGGGTGGCAGAAATTGAGGAAGTTATGACAGAGCTGATTGCCAATTTGGCGGTGGCTCTTACAAGCATGATCCGTCTTCTTCAGCCGGAGATGATTATTTTGGGGCAGGATGGCATGGAGTGGGACGACCGGCATGTACAGATGCTGGAGGAAGCTGTAAACTGCGGAGAGGGGGAGCCCGTCCCAGTGCGCAAGGCCAGATTTGGCAGGGACGCTCAACTGATAGGAGCGGCGGCCAATGTGGTGTGCACGCTGTGTCAGGGGGAGCTGTTGGACGTGTAACACTGAGGGCGGAGGAAAAACCTCCGCCCCTTTATAGTTTACATAACAATTTTAGCTGCTCTGACTGAAGTAGCGTGATGGTACGATACCCCAACGCAATCCAACCCCGACGGGCAAACTCGTTCAGCACCCGGCTTACCGTTACACGGCTGGCGGAGACGGCGGCGGCGATGTCCTCCTGAGTGCAGGACACCGGCCCGGAACCGGGGGAGAGGGTGAGCAGATAGTTGGCCACCCGCCACCGGGCGGGGCGGAAGGCCATCTGGTCCACCTGACCCGACAGCAGCCGCACCGTCCGGGCCAGGTACTTCATCATAGCCAGGGCCAGCTCCGGGTCCCGGGCAAACTCCTGGGCCACCAGCTCCCGGTCAATGGGGACAATCTCACAGGGGGTCAGGGCCACCGCAGAGGATACCCGAGGCAGCTCGTCGAAGAAGGCGGCCTCCCCAAAAAGGCTCCCGGCGGTATAGATGTTCAGCACCCGTGACCCGCCATCCTCAGACTGGATAAAGCTTTTTACCTTGCCAGCTTTTAGAAAGTAGAAACAAGTGGCCTCGGTGTCCTGGAGGTAGATAAGATACCCGGGGGAACACCGCACCGGAGGCCGGCTCCGGGCGAAGGGCTCCCAGATGCCGGCAGGGAAGTCCAGCTCGTGGTTCATACTTTTTTCACCGTCGCCTTTACCATGTCCAGCAGTGAGGTATACGGAGGAAAGTGATCCGCCAGCGGACGGCCATCTTCTCCATTCCGGTACAAAAAATCGCCCATGTCGTAGCGAGTGCAGAGGACGTGGAGGGTGTCGGTCTTCCTCCCCCAAAAGCTCCTGTGTGACTTTGGGGGCGGCAGCTCATCCAGGACCGCTTCATCCCGCAGAAGGTAGCCCGAGGTGCTCATCTCCAAAAAGCCCACCAATATGTCCTCCACCCAGACTGCCCAGACCACGCCGCCCACCCCGGGCACGTAATTCACCGCCTTGTCCAGCAGCTCGGAGACGGTGAGAGGCTGGTCAATTTCCTCCGTTCGGGTGTTGGGGGCGTTGACATCATCTGCCATACAGACGCTGTCCCGGGTCCAGATGATTTTCATATTTTGGACGCCTGCGGTAATCATCATTTTGTCCTCCAAGAGCTTTATCCTTGGGGCATACTTTTTAAAAAAGGACGGGATTTCCCCGTCCCTGCTTTTATTGGCCTGCTCCGGCAATATATGTGTCAATAAGTTGCTTTAATTCTTCAACTGTGTATGTTTTGTCGGGATTGGCTTCTAAAATCTGCTTGAAGTCAAACATAGTGGCCTTTTGGATCATTAGAATCTCTTTTTCAGACGGCATATGGTTGGCCTCCTTTCATTTATAATTTATTCTAGCATATGGAGCGGTTATTGTCAAAGTATTTTCTAGATTATATCATACTTTACATTCTTTTGACAAGCCCTGTGATAAAATCCCCTCAATAAACCGCAAGGAGGTAATTTACCCTATGGGAATGACAATGACGCAGAAAATTTTAGCCAAAGCCGCCGGGCTGGACAAGGTGGAGCCGGGCCAGCTCATTGAGGCCAGGCTGGACCTGGTGCTGGGCAACGATATCACCACCCCTGTGGCGATTACAGAGTTTGAAAAGGCTGGCTTTACGCAAGTTTTTGACAAAGACAAAATTGCGATTGTCCTGGACCACTACACCCCCTGCAAGGACATCAAGTCCGCCCAGCTGTGTAAGCAGGCCCGGGAATTTGCCCATAAGCATGAGATTACCAACTTCTTTGACGTGGGTCAGATGGGTGTTGAGCACGCCCTTCTGCCGGAAAAGGGGCTGGCCGCCCCCGGCGAAGTGATTATCGGCGCGGATTCTCACACCTGCACCTATGGGGCTTTGGGGGCGTTTTCCACCGGTGTGGGCTCCACCGACATGGCCGCCGGTATGGCTACCGGCCTGCTGTGGTTCAAGGTGCCCTCCGCCATCAAGGTCACCCTGAAGGGTAAGCTCCAGCCCCATGTGTCGGGCAAGGATGTGATCCTCCACCTGATCGGTGAGATCGGCGTGGACGGCGCTCTGTATCAGTCCCTGGAGTTCGCCGGGGAGGGGGTTGGCTCCCTGACCATGGACGACCGCTTCACCATCTCCAACATGGCCATCGAGGCCGGCGGTAAAAACGGCATTTTCCCGGTGGACGAAAAGACCATGGAGTACATCAACGGGCGGGTGTCCCGCTCCTGTGAGGCCTTTGCCGCCGACCCGGACGCCGTCTATGACCGGGAGGTGGTCATCGATCTGGACAAGCTGGAGCCCACCGTGGCCCTGCCCCACCTGCCGGAGAACACCAAGGTGGTGTCTGAGGTGGCCGGGACCCCCATCAATCAGGTGGTAATCGGCTCCTGCACCAATGGACGTATCGGCGATCTGCGCATCGCCGCCGCCATTATGAAGGGTAAAAAGGTGGCCTCCAATGTGCGGTGTGTGGTCATCCCCGCCACGCAGGAGATTGTCCTTCAGGCCATGGCCGAGGGGCTGATTCAGACCTTCATTGAGGCGGGCGCGGCGGTGTCCACCCCCACCTGCGGCCCCTGCCTGGGGGGACACATGGGCGTGATGGCCGAGGGGGAGCGCACCGTCTCCACCACCAACCGGAATTTTGTGGGCCGCATGGGCCACACCACCTCCGAGATTATCCTGGCCTCTCCCGCTGTGGCCGCCGCCTCCGCCATCGCCGGGTGCGTGGCTGACCCCAGGGCGTAGGGCGCGACGACCCCGGCGCGCCGTTCCAGGAAGGACGGCGTGCCCAGTGGTCACGCCCTACATGTAGGGGCGGATACCATCCGCCTGCATTTCAAACAGAAAGGAACAACACCATGAAAGTTTACAAATACGGCGCCAACGTGGACACCGATGTGATTATCCCGGCGCGGCACCTGAACGACCCCTCCCCGGCGGCCCTGGCCAGCCACTGCATGGAGGACATCGACGCGGACTTTGCTACCACGGTCCAGGCGGGGGATATCATCGTGGCCGGGCCCAATTTCGGCTGCGGCTCCAGCCGGGAGCACGCCCCCCTGGCCATCAAGTCCTGCGGCGTAAAGTGCGTCATTGCCCCCTCCTTTGCCCGCATCTTCTACCGCAACGCCATCAACATCGGCTTCCCCATCGTGGAATGCCCCCAGGCCGCCGAGGAAATCCAGGCCGGGGACCATGTGGAGGTGGACTTTGCCAGCGGCATCATCACGGATGTGACCACCGGGAAGACCTACCAGGCCGCCCCCTTCCCGGCGTTTATCGACGGCATTATCAAAAGCGGCGGCCTGCTCAACTCTCTGAAGGAGCGAGGGGTGGCGAAGTAATGCCGGCAATTGTTATCAGCATGGATTCTCGGAAGATGGAAAATCCCGACCTGGATATCCGTTACCTCTTGCCCGACCGGATTGAGGAGTGGTCGGAGGGAGCTGTATCGGACGACGGCTATGAATATGTGGACGAGGAGGGCCATGTCCTGGGCGTCTGGCTGGAGACCGAGGACGCGGAGGGCTGGTGGCCCAAAGTCGTGGAACTGCTGAAAACCGAGCAGTTTTGTGAGAATGACCTGTCCCGCTCCGCTCTGGTGCTGATTTCTGAGGAGTCAGGCGCGGAGTTTAAGAAGTGCCGCCAAGTCTGGCCGGAGTGAGCTATGGAGACAGAACACCGAGCGCGGCTGCTGGCGCTGCTGGAAAAAATCCCTTGTGGCGTACCTGCCGGCTGGGAGAAGGAGACCTTTGCGGTGGGCGGGCTGACGTACCTGGGCTTTTCCAACCTCCAGACCGAAAAGCTGGTGGTCATCTCCTCGCAGCGGCAGAGCGTCATCGACTGCCGGACCTGGGAGAAAATCAACTGTGAGGGGAGCTATGACGAGGAGAATCTGGTCGCCTGCGCCGAGCCCCTGGGGGATGAGCTGATTCCCATTGCCGGGGAGGGGGGAGGCGGTCTGCGGCGGCTTGCCCCGCCGGGGGACGGACTGGACACAGCCGCTCCCTTCTGGCCCAGGGAGCTGGTCATTTTCATGCCCCAATATGCCTCCTGGTATCAGAGCCCCGAGACCTGCACCATAATTTTTGACGACTATGGGCCCAAAGCCTTTGGTTTCAGCCGGTGCGGCAACTATATGGCCGTCGGGACCTCCAGTGAGGTAGATATTTTTAGAAGGATAGGAGAATAAAGCTATGAACTATAAAATCGCCCTCATCAGGGGCGACGGCATCGGCCCCGAGGTAGTAGGGGAGGCCGTCAAGGTGATGGATGCCATCGGTGAAAAATTCGGCCACACCTTTGAGTATGTGGACATTCTCATGGGCGGCTGCGCCATCGACGTGGTGGGCAAGTCTTATCCCGACGGCACTGCCGAGCAGTGCAGGGCCTGCGACGCGGTCTTGCTGGGTGCGGTGGGGGGACCCAAGTGGGGCCACGCCTCCGAGCCGGACAAGCGGCCCGAGACCGCTCTGCTGTCTATCCGCAAGGACCTGGGACTGTATGCCAATCTGCGCCCCGCCGCCCTGCGGCCCGCCCTGGCGGACGCCTGTCCCTTAAAGAAGGAGACCGCCGACAGGGGAATCGACCTGATGATCGTCCGGGAGCTGACCGGGGGGATCTACTTCGGCAAGCGGGAGCGGTACGCCACCGAGGACAGGGGGGAGGAGGCCGCCGACCGGATGGCCTACTCTGAACAGGAGATCGAGCGCATTGGCCGCCGGGCCTTTGAGCTGGCCCGTCTGCGGAACAAGAAGCTGGCCAGTGTGGACAAGGCCAATGTGCTGGAGACCTCCCGGCTGTGGCGGCAGGTAATGCACCGTCTGGCGGAGGAGTACGCCGATGTGGCCTATGAGGATGTTCTGGTAGACAACGCCGCTATGCAGCTGGTCCGGGACCCGGGGCAGTTCGATGTGGTGGTCACCGAAAATATGTTTGGCGACATTCTCTCTGATGAGGCCTCCATGATTACCGGCTCCATCGGTCTGCTGCCCTCCGCCTCCATCGGGGACTGTGCCCCAGGCCTGTATGAGCCCATCCACGGCTCCGCCCCTGACATCGCCGGTCAGGACAAGGCCAACCCTGTCGCTACTATTTTGTCAGTGGCTATGATGTTCCGCTACTCCTTCAATCTGCCCGCCGAGGCCCAGGCCATCGAGACGGCGGTGGATGCCGTCCTGAATGAAGGCTGGCGCACCGCCGACATCGCCAAGCCTGGCGAGGAAGCGATGGGCACCATCAAAATGGGTGAGCTGATTCGGGAGAGGCTATAAAATTCCAAAAGCTGGAGGCAAATTGTCTCCGGCTTTTAAAATCTGCTTAAAGTTTTGTGAAATTTCTTCACAAGGGTGGCAAATAGTAGAAAGATGAGTTATAATGACTACAGAATACGGAGGCGGCCGGAGCCGCCCGATCCAAACGAAAAAGAGGTCGATACTATGTCCACAAACCGTTATGAGAGCCCCCTGTCCTCCCGCTATGCCAGTGACGAGATGCAGTACATCTTTTCCCCGGACAAGAAATTTTCCACCTGGCGCCGGCTGTGGGTGGCTCTGGCCCGGGCGGAGATGGAACTGGGCCTGCCCGTCACCCGGGAGCAGGTGGAGGAGCTGGAGGCCCATATAGAGGATATCGACTATGACCGGGCTGCCCAATGGGAGAAGAAGCTGCGCCACGACGTGATGGCCCACGTCCACACCTACGGTGAGCTGTGCCCCAAGGCTATGCCCATCATCCATCTGGGGGCCACCAGCTGCTATGTAGGGGACAACACAGATGTCATTGTCATGCGGGAAGGACTGGAGCTGATCCGGAGGAAGGTCGTCCGGGTACTGGCCCATCTGGCGGACTTTTCTGACAAGTATAAAGCCTTGCCGACCCTTGGTTTTACACACTTCCAGGCTGCCCAGCTGGTCACCGTAGGTAAACGGGCGGCCTTATGGATGAATGAGCTGCTTATGGACCTGGAGGAGATCGATCACCGTATATCCACTCTGGCCCTGCTGGGCTCCAAGGGCACCACTGGCACCCAGGCCTCCTTCCTGGAGCTCTTTGAGGGAGACCACGGGAAGGTCAAGCTGCTGGAGGAAAAGATTGCGAAGGAGATGGGCTTTACAGCGGTTGTCCCTGTAAGCGGACAGACATACTCCCGCAAGCTGGACTATAATGTGGTGTCCACTCTGGCAGGGGTGGCCCAGAGTGCCAGCAAATTTGCTACCGATCTCCGTCTGCTGTGCCATTTGAAGGAGGTGGAGGAGCCCTTTGAGAAGAACCAGATCGGCTCCTCAGCCATGCCGTATAAGCGCAACCCCATGCGGTGTGAGAGAATCTGCTCTCTGGCCCGCTATGTGATTGTAGATGTGGGCAACCCCGCCGTTACCACCGCCACCCAGTGGTTTGAACGTACGCTGGACGACTCTGCCAACAAGCGTCTCAGCGTCCCCGAGGCCTTTTTGGCGGTGGATGCCATTTTGAATATCTGGGCCAACGTGGCCTCTGGACTGGTAGTCCATCCCAAGGTGATTGAGAAGCATGTGCTGGAGGAACTGCCCTTTATGGCCAGTGAAAATATCATGATGGACGCCGTGAAGCGGGGCGGAGACCGGCAGGAGCTCCATGAGCGCATCCGAGTGCTGTCCCAGGAGGCTGGCTACCATGTAAAGGAATTAGGCTTGTCAAACAATCTCATTGACCTGATGGCCGGCGACCCGGCATTTGGTATGACCAGAGAAGAACTGTCTGTCCATCTGGACCCCAGCAGCTATATCGGCCGCTGTCCGGAGCAGGTGGAGGAGTTTTTGGCAGAGAGGGTTACTCCGGTTTTGCAGAAATATGCCGGCGCGCTGTCTGGAGAGGACACCGAATTAACGGTCTGAAGAGGGGGGAAGCGTATGAAACGGAACGACAGGCATCCCTATCTGGCCGCTGGACTTACCGCCTTTGCGGTAGTGGCGGCGTCGTTATGCCTTTTTTTCGCGCTGTTTCATTTTTCTGATGTGGCCCGCTTTTTTAATATGCTCGGGGCAATCCTGCGGCCTATTTTCATGGGTGCTGTAATCGCTTTTCTGCTGCTGCCCGTCCATCGGTATATTCTTCGTTTTTTGACGGCTATGACTCCGGATAAACGGATCAAAAATAAGCGGGATATGGCTTTTCTCAATATTGTAGCCATTATTCTCAGCTTGCTGTTGGCCTTTTTCCTCTTCTATTTGCTGCTGGCTATGGTGATTCCTCAGGTATATGACAGTGTGGTCGGGCTGATTCAGGCCATTCCGGACTACATTGAGGTGGTTCAGGTCTGGCTTCAGACCTTCTTTGAGGATAACCCGGATATTCAGGCGGCCATTATGCCGGTTTATAGCTCTGCCGCCTCCTCACTGGAGCAGTGGCTGAACTCGGACATTCTGCCCAATCTGGAGTCAGTGACCACCACCTTCAACTGGGTGCGGCAGACCATTTTGCCCAATATTACCGGCGTGGTGGCCGGGGTGTCCGGGATGGTAGTGGGGTTCCTGGTGCTGGTGAAGGACCTGCTTATTTCCATTATTGTCTCCGTCTACCTTCTGGTGCGCAAGGACATTTTTGCCGCCCAGAGCAAGAAAATTATCTACAGTTTGTTCCGCACTGACATTGCCGACCTGATTGTGGATGAGACGCGAAATGCGTACAGGATTATGAGCGGATTCATCAACGGAAAGCTGTTGGATTCCCTCATTATTGGGATTATCTGTCTGGTTTGCTGCAATCTGTTCAAGTTTCCATATCCCGCACTTATTGCGACCATTGTGGGCGTGACCAACATTATTCCCTTTTTTGGTCCCTTTATTGGGGCAATTCCCTGCGGACTTCTGATTTTTTTGGTCAACCCTTTGCAGGCGATATATTTTGCCATTTTTATTCTGGTCCTTCAGCAGTTTGACGGCAACATCCTGGGCCCCAAGATTTTGGGGGATTCCACAGGGCTCGCCTCTTTCTGGGTGCTGTTCTCTATTCTGTTTTTCGGCGGTCTGTTTGGCTTTGCCGGGATGGTACTGGGAGTGCCTGTCTTTGCCATGTTCTACAGTGTAGTCAGCCGTCTGGTGAGCTATGGCTTGCGTTCCCGCAGTCTGCCGGTAGAGACAGAGGACTATATGGGAAAAACAGGGCCGATGGCCCGGTAAATGGGATAAAAAGGCGGCTTGGTGTTTTCACCAGGCCGCCTGTATTTCAGTGCTCCAATTTGGCTTTGCCGGTAATTTCCTCCATGTGGACCTTCCACACGGCTGTAACCGGCATACTTTGTTCGATTGCCGCCTCAAATCCGTCCATATGCTCCGGGGTGAGCTTTTGACAAAGGGCTCGGAGGGCCTGGACCTTCTCATCAGGGTTGTCCACCTCGCTGGCTGTTCCGGTCACAATGACAGACTGGAACCAAGTGGAGTACATAGCCGGGGGAGAGAAGAAGGGGCGATCATCCCCCACGAAGGTTATGCACACCTGAGGGAAACGGCGCAGCAGGTCAATTTTCCGCCCCTCCCGGGCACAGTGAAAATACAGGCTGTCCCCAATTCGTACAAAGGACAGGGGCAGGCAGTAGGGAGCGCCCTCCTCCGTGGACAAAGCCATAATTCCGTGGGTACAGCGGTCAATCAGCTCCAGGGAAAATTCCTGATTCTGAGCGCGGTCGTTTCGTCTCATGTTGATTCCTCCTTATGGTCCAGCAGTTGGATGATGTTTAAATAAAGGGCGGAGGGGTCCGCCTGAAAGACCTGGGCCCAGCGCTGAGCCTGTTCTGGCTGAGAGGCCAAAAGGGTCAGGTGAAGCAATGGGGCCTTTTCATCCTCTAAAGTCAGGCAGAGGGTGACGGTCCCATCGCCGTTGTCCATCATCTGTGAGCGGACCTGAGCCTCCCGTCTCAGCGCCTCATTGACCTTGACCAGGTTATCGTCGCAGTGCCGCCGTACCGAGCGGGGCAGGCTGTTCTGACAAATCTGGCTGTTACGCCGGCCCTTGTCTGTAATAGCATAGCGGTCTTCCTCCTTGGTCAGCTGTCCAGTGGCCACCATGTGATCCACCGCCTGGGTGAGGGAGAAGTAGTCCACCCCCGCATCGCACAGCGCAAGTTCAAACAGCTGCAAAAAGGTGATCGGACCAGCGGCACGGTCCATAATATAGAGAACCAGAAGCTTCAGATCCAGCTCGTCCTGGATAAATCCGATGGGCATAACGGGCATCCTTTCAGTATGTTATGCAGGGAACAGGTCCGGACCCGCCCTGCGATTTCACGATTTTATTATAGCGGAAATTTTTAAAAAGGGCAAGATAAAAACGGTATCTCCCGCACCAAAAACTGCCTGGCACATAAGATGGATTGTAAGCAAAACCCTTACCGGGCGTTCAGACGCCAATGACCATCCAAATCTAGGAGGGAATTCTATGCCAGAAAAGGTCGTGCCCGGCCCCGTCAGCGATGATCGCAGTATCCGGGAGGCCGTGTGCATACACACGAAAAAGATCTTTGACTCGTGCCGTGATAAGGACTGTGTGGAAGATTTAAGAGTTTATCCAACCCGCTGCTCCCAGGAGGTGATTGACCGGGCTCAGTCTATCAAGGCTGGGAATGCCGAACTGCTGTATGCGTACATTGATGTGGAGCCGGTCACCTTCAATCGGGGCTTCTATACCGTAGATGTGCGGTATTTCTACCGTATCACAGCAGACGCCTTTGTCGGTGCCTCGCGCCCTGTGCAGATCTGCGGGCTGGCCGTGTTCAGCAAGCGGGCTGTGCTCTTCGGCAGCGAGAGCGGGTCCAAGAGCTTCAGCTCTGACGGTAACGAGAATCAGGTCCAGTGTGTGCCCCAGTCCAGTCTGCCCACCGCGGTGGTGGAGGCGGTTGACCCGCTGATTCTGAGCCTGAAGCTGGTGGATGTCTGCGAGTGCCGCCCCTGCGACTGCGGCTGTGTGGACATTCCCATGGCGGTGGCCGCCTGCTTTGGGGATGAGTTGGTGACCGGCGGTGATCTGCACCGGGTATTTGTTACCCTAGGTCAGTTTTCCATCATTCGTATGGAGCGGGATACCCAGCTGTTGATTCCCGCTTATGACTATTGCATCCCCACCAAGGACTGCAGCTGCGGTGAGGATCACTGTCAGGAGGATCCCTGCGATATGTTCCGACATGTCCAGTTCCCTGTAGACGAATTTTTCCCGCCCAACACCATTACCACAACCAGCAGCGCCAACAACTGCTGCTGCCGGTAACAATAAAAGGGACTGCCTTCAGGCGGTCCCTTTTGCTACATCAGCGGCGCAAACACCCGCAGAATGCTGCGGTAGAGCTGAAGCAGAATATTTAGATGCTTGAAACGCCGCAGAGAGTAGGATTCGGACACCTTCAGGGTCTCCTCAAAATCCTTGCGTATCTCCCGGATGCAGGGAGCCTCACACAGCCAGATGCCGTCCTCGAAGTGAAGGAACAGGCTGCGGTAGTCCAGATTGACGGTGCCCACAGTGGCGAAGCGGTCGTCCACAACAAAGTTTTTGGCGTGGATAAAGCCGGGGGTATACTCGTATATTTTTACGCCTGCCTCCAGCAGGGGGGGATAGTGGGCCCGGGTGACCTCAAACACATACCGCTTATCCGGAATGTGGGGGGTAATGATACGCACATCCACCCCGGACTTGGCGGCGTTGCACAGGGCGGTGTTGGTAGCCACGTCGATAACCAGATAGGGCGTGGTGATATAGATATAGTTTTTGGCCTTGGCGATCATGTTGAGATAGACCGCCTGCCCCACGGTCTCGCGGTCCAAGGGGGTGTCGGTATAGGGCTGGACATATCCTGTCCAGGGGCGTACCGGGGCGGCAGGGGGACGGAAACGCTCAAAATCCTCATCCCAGTTGGCAATATTGTCCCACATGGTGAGGAACATCACAGTCATAGACCATACAGCGTCCCCCTCCAAAAGAATAGAACTGTCCTTCCAGGTGCCAAACCGTTCCCGCACATTGATATACTCATCAGCCAGATTGATCCCCCCGGTGAAGCCGACCTTTCCATCAATAATCAGCAGCTTTCGGTGGTCCCGGTTGTTCAGTCGCAGTGACATGACCGGCAGAAAGCGGTTAAATACCCGGCACTGGATTCCCTTTTGGGACAAAATCTCGTCATAATCCCGGGGCAGGGTAAACATGCAGCCCATGTCATCATAGATCACACGGACTTCTACTCCCTGGGCGGCTTTCCGCTCCAGAATAGCCAGGATGCTGTCCCAGAATACGCCGGGCTCAATGATAAAATACTCCAGAAAAATATATTTTTGAGCTTTTTCCAGCTCCTCCAGCATCCGGGGAAACGCATCATCCCCCAGGGGAAAATATTCCGTCTCGGTGTTGGTATAGGCAGGACAGGCAGCCCGACGTTCCAGATAGCTGGCCTGTCCGGCGGCATCTCCGCCCAGCGGGAGCAGATCGTCCGCCTTAAAATCCTCCCGCAGAGCCTGGGCGGATTTTTCCAGCATACCCTGCATCCGCTTCTGCGTGCGTTTTGGAATGGTGCCGCCCCCCGACATTATGTAGAAGATTCCCCCAAAGACGGGAAAGGGCAGAACTAACAGGAGCCAGGCGATTTTATAGCCAGGCTCCATCCGGCTGCCCACAATGGCCAGAGCGGCCAGAACGCTCAGGGCAATGCAGCACCAATAGAAGATCTGTGTGTACTCGGAGAAGAGGGAGACCATGATAAACAGCGTAGTAATTTGAGCCAGCAGGGCCAGGGCCACAAACACGGAGCGGTGAAACAGAATATAGAGCAGTTTTTTCATGGTGTATCATCTCCGATTTGCTGTGCGGGACATAGCCAGCTTTCTGCTAGATCTGCTGTAATGTACAGGAAATATTCCCGGCCTCAATTTCAATCAACCCATAGCTGGACCGGGCGGGGCCGGGATTCATCATCCAGAGGCCGTCTTCCAGCTGGCGGCACAGAGGGATATGGGTATGGCCGAACAGGAGGATGTCCGCATTTACAGCCCGGGCATCGGCAATGGCCGCCTCATATCCGCTTTTAACCCCCCAGCGGTGTCCATGAGACAGGAGGATAGATTTACCCGCCAGGGATATCTGCTTCTTGACAGGCGCTGAGATCATCCATCCGTCGCAGTTTCCGGGAACCATGCAGAAGGGGAGCTTGGGGTAGTGCTCAGCCACCTGCTCGGCGTCGTCCATCATATCGCCCAGGTGGATGACCTGCTGGGGCTGATGGAGCTCCAGAGCGGCGTACATTCCGGACAGGAATCGGTGGGAATCAGAAAAAACTAAAATTTTCAAGCTGTGTCACCTGGCGCTTTCTGTGCATATACTGAAATAGTCAATAAAGACGAATCCTTTAAATCCGATTGTGGAGGGGTTGACATGGAATTTGAGAAAAACCGGGAAGCGATCACCCGGCTGGCCCAGTCCAGCGACGCGCAGAAGCTGATGGAGCTGCTGAAACAGCAGAGCGGCGGCGTCCAGCAGGCGGCTCAGGCGGCGGCGGCCGGCAATCCAAGCCAGCTTATGGCGATCATGGATCAGCTGATGCACAGCAAGGAGGGAGCTGAACTGGTGGGTCGGATCGAGACCCAGGCCAAAAAGGCGGGCCTGGGGTAGGGGAGAGGCCCTAAGCGCCGTTCTGACAGGGGGGCAGCGCCCCCTTCGGAGCGGCAAGCGATTCAGAATCTGAGACAGGGAGGGAGCGCATGTGGCAGGGTTTGAGGAACAACTAAATTCCATTCTGGGCAATCAAGAGGCGATGAACCAGATCATGTCCCTGGCCCGCTCCCTCTCCGGGGAACAACCTCCGAAAGAGGCGGCGCCTGCCCTGGAGAGCCCGGCGGAAGGGGAGACTACATATGTGCCCGTAGGGGAGACGTCCTCCGACCTGTCGGCCATGCTGGGAAAGCTGGACCCGAAGCTGATTCAGGTTGGGATGGATGTGATCCGCCAGGTGCAGAACACCGAGGACCGCAACGCCGCCCTTCTCAATGCCCTGCGCCCCTTCCTGCGTGAGGAGCGGCAGGCCCGGCTGGACCGGGCGCTGCAAATCGCCCGAATGGCCAGACTGGTCCGGGTGGCCCTGGGCTCCCTGGGGGGAAAGGAGGGGGAGCGTGTATAATCGTTATATCCCGGAGGATGTCTCTTATACCCCAGTGGAAAAAAATAGTTCCCCCGATCCATCCAGGGACAATTCGAAACCAATGGGCAGGTCACACCAGCAACCCTTTCCGTTTCCGGACTTTTTGTCCAAAAAGGAGAGCTTATCCGCCATACTGGGGGGCCGGGAGGGAGCTGGCCTGTCCGGACTGCTCAAATCGCTCCACCTGGATCATATTGACAGCGGCGACATACTTCTGCTTCTGATTATGCTTTACTTGCTGGTGGAGGGGGATGATCTGGAGCTGGTCATCGCCCTGGGGCTGGTACTTATTATGGGGCTGGGGGAGGAGAATGAGGATATCCCATAGCGGATTCATTCTCCTAAATCGTGCAGAACCTCCCCATCCGGCAGCACAAAGGAGCTGTCGGATGGACACGGGGATTGGACGGGGGAGTAGGCGGTCATGCGGTAGACCAGCTGACCGTCCTCTTCCACTTCGGCAGAGACCAGCAGACCTTCATCCACGCTGACCCAGAACCGCTGAAGCTGCCGGGAGCGGCTGCGCTGTACCTCTACAAAGATGCACGGCAGATCACCGCGGGCCTCATATCCTGCGGCGGTTATTTCATTGGCGTCCAGCTCCAACACGGTCTCGTAGGTGGGGATGTGCTGGGCCAGATCAGAGGATTTTTTGTCCGCCGGGGTGCTTTTATACTGCTGAGAGCCCTCATACCAGTAATACAGGGTGTCCTCGCCGCTGAGGTCGTGGCGCACAACTCCGGAGGGCAGGGCCTGAACGCTGTGGGACCAGCCGCCGTCTGCCCAGACCTGGACCTGGGTGGAGGAGGAGCCCCCTGTCCAAAAGGTCTCAACTGTCAGCTCCCGGTAATAGCTGGTGGGACGGGCCAGAGTGGCCACTACGCCAACAACGGTCTGGGGCGTGACCTCTACCCGCTGATAATTGGGGCCCTCCGGTCCCGCGGGGGAGAGGTCCCCTGACCCGGCGCTGGAGGAGGGGAGCACCACCTTTGGGGTATTCGCGGCAAAAAGGACGCGGCCAAAGCTGGTAAACATGGCGCCTATGATGAGGAGGACGATAGCCACAACAATGAAAAGCCGGTTTTTTTGCTCCAAAGGTCTCCCTCCTCATGTATAAAATTTTCCCGGTGGCATGGTTTTTATCCCTTAAATTCCTCCGGCGGAGTTTCACGCAGGCCAAAGTGCCAGGCAACGGCGTCAGCAATACGGCAGCAGGCCCGACCGTCTCCGTAGGGATTGGCGGCATGGGCCATTTTGTCATATTCCTCCCGGTTCGACAGCAGCTGCGCGGCCATTTGAAAAATGGTCTCCTCCTCCACACCGGCCAAGCGTACCGTACCGGCGGCCACTGCCTCAGGACGCTCTGTCTCTCTGCGCAGGACGAGCACCGGCTTGCCTAAGGCGGGCGCCTCCTCCTGAAGGCCACCTGAGTCGGTCATCACCATGTGGCAGCGCGCCATCAGATTATGCATCTCGTCCACCGACAAGGGGGCGATGAGATGAATCCGAGGGTGATTGTCCAAATATTTGTGAGCTGCCTCCTGGACCACAGGGGACAGGTGTACGGGATATACCAGCTCTGTTTCCGGAAAGGTGTCTGCAACTCTGCGCAGCGCGGTCATGATATTGGTCATGGGCTGGCCATAGTTTTCCCGTCTGTGGCAGGTGACAAGTATCACTTTTTGATTGATATAATCCAAACGATTGAGATTTACATCTGAAAAGTGAAAATCCTTTACAACAGTTGTCTGAAGGGCGTCAATGACGGTATTTCCGGTTAAAAAAACGCCATTGGTAATATTTTCCTGAGCTAGATTATTCCGGTTGGATACCGTGGGGCAGAAGTGGAGGTCGGCGATGGCCCCTACCAGTTTTCGATTGACCTCTTCAGGAAAAGGGGACCACTTGTCATAGGTGCGAAGCCCGGCCTCTACATGTCCAACAGGAATTTTATGGTAAAAAGCGGCCAACGCGCCGGCAAAAGTGGTGGAGGTGTCTCCATGGACCAGCACCAGATCGGGTTTTGCCGCTTCCAGAACTCCGTCCATGCCGTTCAGACACTTGGAAGTAATGGTGGACAAGGTTTGCCGGGGTTCCATCACATTCAGGTCATAGTCGGGCCTGAGCCCAAAGATATCCAGCACCGAGTCCAGCATCTCCCGATGCTGGGCGGTAACACAGCAAACCGCCTCAAATTCAGGCCTTTTCGCCAGTTCCAAGGCCAACGGAGCCATTTTAATGGCCTCCGGCCGGGTACCAAATACGGTCATTACCTTCACTTTGTTCATTTGTCCGATTGGTCCTCCTCGCCAAAGTAGTATCCGCTCTCTGTGGACCGGTTTCTCTGAGGCTTGTCCACACGGCTGCCGTCCGAGGGCGGGGGAGGGGCGGAACCATTGTTACGGTCCAGATACAGCTTACCGGCTATGCCGCCAGCTACGCACAGAGCCATCAGGAACAGCATAGCACGTACCACGCCGATGGTGGTGAGCACCACAGCGGAGAGCCCTAAAATAGCGCTGATGATATAGAGCACTGCCACCGCCTGCTTTTGAGAGAATCCCATGTCGATTAATCTGTGGTGGATATGTCCGCGGTCAGGGGACATCGGCGACTGCCCTTTTGCCACACGCCGCAGGATGGCAAAGCAGGTGTCAAAAATAGGAAGACCCAGCATTAGGAAGGGGACAGCGAAGGAGATAATGGCATAAAATTTGAACAATCCCTGTATGGAAACGGTGGCCAAAATGAAGCCCAAAAAGGTGGAGCCAGTGTCTCCCATAAAAATTTTAGCCGGGTTCAGGTTGTAAGGTAAAAACCCTATACATGCTCCGGCCAGAGCGGCCATAAGGATGGCCACATCGGGCTCGGATACGATGAGAGCGATGACCAGTAAGGTCATGGAGCTGATGGTGGATACCCCGCAGGCCAGGCCATCCAGGCCATCGATCAGATTAACTGAGTTGGTGATTGCTACGATCCACAGCACGGAGATGGGGATGGACAGCCACCCAAGCTCCCAGAAGGGCTCTTTGCTGAAGATGTTGGGATTGGACAGAAACTCGATGCGGTTGCCCTCCAGAACTGCTACTAGCGCAGCCACAATCTGGACCAGAAACTTAGGCAGGGCAGGCAGGGCATAGATGTCATCCAGGATGCCTAAAACTACAATAATAACACTGCCAAGCAGCATGCCACGCAGGGAGGGAGTAAGCGTCTGAAAAATCAGCACGCTGAGAATAAATCCGAAAAAGATGGCCAGCCCTCCCATGCGTGGAATGGGGTGGTCATGCATTCGCCGGCCGTCCTTCGGAACATCCACCGCTCCCATGCGGACGGCCAATGAACGGACCACAGGGGTGGTAATAAGGGCCACCAGCGCGGCGACCAGAAGGGCGGCGGCAGCCAGCCCTACAGAGGGAAGTTGGATTGGCATAGTTGAGAACCTCTTTTTATCTATGGGTTACAAGGCGGCAGGGATGAGCCAATGCTCCTCATATATCTCTTACCGGGCCACAAACCCTATCTTTTTGTACACCTTACGCAGCGTTTTGTTGGCCACGTACTCGGCCTTCTCCGCTCCAGCCTTGTATACGCCCTCCAGATAGCTCTTGTCGGCCAGCAGATGCTCGGTCTCCTCACGAATGGGACGCAGCGCCTCCACAACGGCTTCCCCTACAGCCGGTTTGAATGCTCCGTACCCCTTGCCGTCGAAGTCCGCCTCAATCTCCTCAAAGGTCTTGCCAGTGACAGAGGCGTAGATCTGGACTAGGTTGGAGACGCCCGGCTTCTCCTTGGGGGCAAAGCGGACACAGCGCTCGGTGTCGCTGTCGGTGACCGCCCGCTTGAATTTACGCATGATTTCCTCGGGCTTGTCCATCAGGATGACGCAGCCCTCTAGATTGGACTTGCTCATTTTGGAGGTGGGATCATTCAGGCTCATGATCCGGGCGCCGACCTTGGGGATGTGGGGGGCCGGAATTTTAAATACATCGCCATAGATGCCGTTAAACCGCTCGGCAATATCCCGGCAGATCTCCACGTGCTGCTTTTGGTCCTCGCCCACAGGGACAAAATCAGGCTGGTAAAGAAGGATATCAGCCGCCATAAGGGCGGGGTAGGTGAACAGACCGGCGTTGATATTGTCCTTGTGCTTGGCGGCTTTGTCCTTGAACTGAGTCATACGGCTGAGCTCGCCGAACATGGTGTAGCAGTCCAACACCCAGCCCAGCTGGGCGTGGGCAGGGACGTGGGACTGTATAAATATGGTGCACTTCTCCGGGTCCAGACCGCAGGCAATATAGTTGGCCAGCAGTGTGAGCACCCGGCGGCGCAGCTGGGCCGGCTCCTGGCGGACTGTGATGGTGTGCAGATCGGCCAGGAAAAAGTAGCAGTCAAATTCCTCAATCATCTCGGGCCAGTGGCGCAGAGGCCCCAGGTAGTTGCCCAGGTGAAGCTCCCCGCTGGGCTGGATGCCGGAGAGCATTACTTTTTTTTCGTCCATGTGATTGGCTCCTTTATTCCAGAACGCTTTGGAAGCGCCCATATAATATCAGTTTATTGTATCACTAACAGAGGCGGAAAGCAATAAAAATTACCTGATCGTGCCAAAATTAGGGCCGTGAAAATGGGGATACGTCCACGCCCTCCAGCGTGAGCAGGGCAATCTTCTTGTCGATGCCGCCGGCGTAGCCGGTCAAACTGCCCCCGGTGCCCACAACCCGGTGGCAGGGGATAATCAGCGAGATGGGATTGTGGCCGACCGCACCGCCGACCGCCTGGGGGGACATGGATGTAAGGTGATTTTCCTTTGCAACCGCTTTGCTGATTTCTCCATAGGTTACGGTCTGTCCATATGGAATTTTCAATAATATATCCCAGACTGCCTGACGGAATTTTGTGCCCACAGGGCGCAATCTTGGTGTGAAGTCGGGGGGCCTTTTGCTGTGGAAATACAACTCCAGCCAGCGCCGCGTTTCCTGAAAAATGGGCAGCTCCTCTGTCTGACAGGTCCTCGGAAGGCCGGCGCCGAAATACTTCTGCCCGTCAAACCACAGGCCGACGATGGCGTCCCCGTCGCTGGCCAGTGTAATGCCGCCCAAAGGTGATTGACAGTGATTTACATACATGGTAAACTCCTCCTAAATGTTTTGGCTGATTATATCACAATTACGCTGAAAAAGACAGTCCGAAAACACTTCAAAAATGCTGTGGAAACGCAGGGGTGAAAGGGGAGTAAGATGTTGTTTTGGTATGTCTATATGCTGCGCTGCGGGGACGGTACGCTGTATACCGGCATTACCGACAATGTGGAGCGCCGTCTGGCCGCCCACCGGGCGGGGAAGGGGGCCAAGTACACCCGCGGCCGTGGCCCGCTGGAGCTGGTCTATCAAGAGAAAACTCTGGATAAGTCCGCCGCGCTCCGCCGGGAGTATCAGATCAAGCGGCTGACCCGGCAGGAGAAGGAACAGCTGATTCAGAAAGCCTGGAAATAGGACCGTCCGGGAAACCGGGCGGTCCTGCTGTCTTATTCGTTTCCGGGAAATACGGTCATGCGCTCATTGATATGCAACGCATTTCCGTCGTAGATAGAGGGTGGGCGCACAGAGTCCAGGTAGGGATTGGGCGGAAGGGGCTGGGCATACTCAATGGTGACGGTGTCCCCCACGTTAAGGGTGACCACTTCCCGGTTCTGAGCGGCGGAGAGAGAGTAGAAGACTTTCTCGCCTTGAATGCGGATGAAGTAGTAGGAGTTGCCCTCAATGACGGCGGTACGGATCTCGGCTACCTTTCCCTTTGCCTCAGTTTGGGGCAGCAGTTCCACCCGGGTGATACCCTTTTCGTCCAGCAGCTTGATATAGCTCTGCTCACAGGCGGAGACGGTAGTCCCGGTGGCTACAATCTGATACTGGGCCACGTTGACCATGGCATAGGTCTTCACCAGGTTGGTGGCGTCCTTCAGGGGGATGAAGTAGGTGGGTTCCCCGGCGATATTCAGCAGGATGGGGAAGGTAGCGGTGTACCCCAGGTCCTGAACCACGCCCTGGGCGGAGAGCTTCGCGGCGTACTCGGTGGCGCCGGGTGCGGTGTAGAAGTGGGTTTCCTTGGTGCGCTGGTTGGTGAGCAGGAAGCCCAGGTTTGACTGGTCGGCGTTGGCGGAGGTGACGCCGGTGTACATATACACATCGTCGTTCATGGCGATGTAGTTGTATCCGTCGGTTGTGATGGTCACGTCCCGCTGGCCCAGAATGGAGTTGATGAAGCCGTGGACCAGAGTACCGTGGTAATCGTACTGCTGCATGATAAGCTCGGGGACATAGAGGGTATCTACCCAGTTGGGCACCTCCTCATAATATTGACTTTCGCCGGTGATGGCGTCTACCAGCACCGCACCCTGGATATCTGTGCCGCCGAACAGTCCGATTCGCTTAACCACCCGAGGGGCGATCCACCAGGGACGGCCGTCTTCGTCGATCTCAAACTCCGGGGTGGCAAACATCATGGTAGGGTATTGGAAGCGCAGGTGGCGCAGAATATTCCGGTTCAGGGGCTCGGAGAAGGAGTATTTGATCCCCTCGCTCAGACGGGTGACCGTGGCCTCCTGGGTTACCATGTCCACGACCACGTAGGCGGGCAGTCCGTTGCCGCGGTTGGTAAACCATTTGATAAGATCCGCGTAGGCGATAGGGGCTACCCGGACAGGTCTGCCTTGGTAGTTGATCTGGGTGGAGTCGCCGGAATATTCAAACTGGCTCACCATGTCGCTGAGGGTTCCCATCTGGCGGTCGCCCAAATACTCCGCAGAGGCCCGGTCCAGGGTGGGAATCTTATTAAAAGATATTTCCGCAATATCGGTGGCGAAGTCGCCGGTTTGGACGGTGAGCAGCTCCCGATAAGCGGAGGCCCGGAAGATGGGCATGGAGATGATCTGGCCCACAATAGCCACCGCTACCACAGCGGCGAAGAGAATCAGTACCGGCAGACAGCTCTTCTTGACAAACAGGAACCAGTCTTTGATCTTTTCCCTGGGGGTGCGTACCACAGAGTATTCCCCATTGTCCAAGGGCTTTGCGGACAGGACAAAGACACTGATGGTATAGACAATGCACAGCAGGGCCAGAAAGCTGTAGAAGTCGCCGGATTGGGGGTTGATGGCGGGCAGAGATACATAGAAATACACAAAGCCTACCACAGCCGTGACGACCAGGCTCACCAGCAGACTGCCGGCCCGGCCCATAGGCTTTCGGGTCTTATTTTCTTTCTTCAAATGAAAGCTCCTCTCTAATGTTTGTAGGGATGTTCTGGAATCATCCGCTGACGCTGTCATCCAAGCGGTCAGGGGAGGCCTGAATGGGGTGTTTTATATAGCATATACGCTTTTTCTAAAAAAAGCAATGAACAGAAGATTAAATTTTAAAAGACTTGCAAAACTGGGAAAAATTCACTATAATAGGGAAAACCTGTGTACTGGAGGAGAATAAGCATGACACTTGACATGAAGTATTTTGAGGAGATGGAGGCCAAGATACCCAAAGGTAAGGTGCGCACCCGGTTTGCGCCATCCCCCACGGGCTACATGCATGTGGGCAACCTGCGCACCGCGCTGTACACCTGGCTAATTGCACGAAACGCCGGGGGCACCTTCATCCTGCGCATTGAGGACACCGACCAGGGCCGCCTGGTGGAGGGCGCTACCGATGTGATCTACAAGACCCTGACAGAATGCCGCCTGGACCACGACGAGGGCCCCGACGTGGGCGGTCCTGTGGCCCCCTATATTCAGTCGGAGCGGCGGGACACCTATGGCAGGTATGCCCGTCTGCTGGTAGAAAAGGGACAGGCCTATTACTGTTTTTGCGAGAAGGGAGATAGCGCCGAGGACGCTGGAGACTTTGAAAAGACAGCGGATCCCTGCCGCACGTTATCCTTTGAGGAGGCCCAGGCCCGCGTGGATGCCGGAGAGCCCTATGTCATCCGCCAGCGTATCCCGGAGGAGGGGATCACCACCTTCCATGATGCCATCTTCGGAGAGATTACCGTGGAGAACAAGACCCTGGACGACCAGGTACTCATAAAAAGGGACGGTATGCCCACCTACAACTTTGCCAATGTCATCGACGACCACCTGATGGGCATCACCCACGTGGTCCGGGGCAGCGAGTACCTGTCCTCCGCACCCAAGTACAATTTGCTGTATGAGGGCTTCGGCTGGGAGGTGCCCACCTATGTCCACTGCTCTCCCGTCATGCGGGACGCCCACAATAAGATGTCAAAGCGCCACGGCGACCCGTCCTACGAGGACCTGAAGGAACAGGGCTTCCTCACCGACGCCATTTTGAACTATGTGGCCCTCTTAGGCTGGTCTCCCCGGGGCGATATCGCCGAGCAGGAGGTCTTCTCCCTGGACGAACTAGCGAAGGCCTTTGATCTGGCGGGCATGTCCAAATCTCCCGCCATTTTCGATATTGAAAAGCTGACCCACTTTAACGCGCTCTATCTTCGGGCCATGGCCCCGGAGGACTTTGCAAAGGCTGCGGAGCCTTATATCAGAAGCGCTGTAAAGGGTGAGCACCTGTCGGTAGGGGAGATTGCCGCGCTGCTCCAGGCCCGGTGTGAGAAGCTCACTGACATCCCGGAGAAGGTGGCCTTTTTCCAGGAGCTGCCCGAGTACAGCGCCGATCTGTTTACTAACAAGAAGTCCAAAACAAATCCGGAGGTATCCAAGGCCATGCTGGAGGCTGCCATTCCTATGTTGGAGAGGATAACGGAATGGAGCCAGGATGCCATTCATGACGGTCTGGTGGCTTTGGCTGAAAAGCTGGAGGTAAAGAATGCTACTCTCATGTGGCCGGTGCGCATTGCTACTGCCGGTCAGGCTGTCACTCCCGGCGGAGCGGTGGAAATCTGCCATATTCTGGGACGGGATGAGACCCTGCGCCGTCTTCGGCTTGGGCTGGATAAGCTGTAAATGATTTAAACTTTACACAAGGGCAAGGCTTCCGCTCAGCGGAAGCCTTGCCCTTTCAGCAATCCTATTTCATTTCGTCGCTGCCGTCGTCATGAAATGTATTTTTTATCAGCAGATCAATCATAAATACTGATACGCAGAATAGCACCATCTGGCCTACGATGAGCCACATCCAGAAAGCGGAATAGTTCTCCCGAAAGAGAATCATCAAAAAGGCGCTGGCTCCGCCGCTGATGATTCCAGTGCGCATCCAGAGCCTGGAGCAGTGTCGATGAGCCATCTGCCAAGCGTCCGGGTTATTCCGTGTCAATTCAGTACTGTAGGCCAACCCCTTAGACCGGTAGGGGGGAGGAGATATTTTCCACTTCAGTCCGACAATCAGCATAGCTGCCGGGGCCAGCATAACAACGATAAAATAGAGTGTGTACATAGCTATAACCTCGCTTTACTCTGATTCCTTCTCTTGCTTCGATTTTTTCCGTTGACGGACGCCCCCCAGCGGGTTGGCCTTTGCGGCGGTACGCAGGTCTTCATTGTCCACATGGGTGTAGATTTGTGTGGTATTCAGGTGATCGTGGCCCAGTACCTCCTGAAGGGTGCGCACATCAACGCCGTTTTGGAGCATGAGAGTTGCGGCTGTATGCCGCAGCTTGTGGGATGAGTACTGTGTACTGTCCAATCCGGCGGCAGAGAGGTGCTTTTTCACCAGCTTGTGGACCGCCGCAGTGGAGATTCTCCGCCGGTTTTGGAGGGTGACAAACAGAGCGTTCTGGTCCACCAGTGTCATGGCGCTTCGCTCGTCAAGCCAGTCTGTCAGCGCTCTCTGGCAGGCATCATTAAGATACAGCATCCGCTCCTTGTTGCCCTTGCCGAGTACGCGAAGCTGATCTCCTCGAACGTCTGTTATATTTAAGCCGACCAACTCAGAAATACGCAGGCCGCAGTTGAGAAACAGGGTAAGAATACAGTAGTCCCGATTGGAGTTTTTACCGTCTACATTGTCCAAAAGGTCCATACTTTCCTCTAAATTTAAGTATTTTGGCAGAGATTTCTTCAATCTGGGCGAGTCCAAATCCTGGACAGGATTGGTCTCCAGCAGCTTGGCCTTGTTGGTGAGGTATTTGTAAAAGGACCGGATGGTGGCGACCTTGCGGGCTCGGGATGTGTTGTTCAAACCGCGGTCTCTGGACAGATAGTTCATATAGGAATAGATATCTGTCAGTGTGACATCCCGAACCAGCGGAAGATCAACGTCAGCGATGGAGATATCGTCCAGCGGGGCGTTCTGAGAAACCAGGTTTTTGTTCTGCTTGAGGAAACGGAAAAAATTTCGCAGGTCTAAATAGTACTCGTCAACTGTCCGATGGGAATGTCCCTGGATGGTCTCGTGATAGACCAGGAAATCCCGCAAAATGGGCGGCGCCTCGGTACGGTAGTCCATAAATGATTCGAAGCCCCCAAAATCAGGCTTCAGCCTCCACTCAGGTAAACAAAATTTTTATTTTGTTGACCTGATGATCTGAGCTGTTTTGAGGGACTGTCGTTCCCCCTTTCTTCTATTTGAGGAAATTTTTAAGTAGTATAACACGATTCCTCAGCTTGGTCAATAAAACTGTATCCCGCAAATATTGAGGGAGAGGCGCTTTGCACCTCTCCCCTTATATAGTACCTTGCGCAATCACATTAGAGCACGTTTAAAGTCCTCATACATCTCAAATACAATTTTTAAAATCTCTTCCAAATCCTCATACGTTCCAAAAACCGGATTTTTGATGCGGTAGTTCACCAACCGTCTGGAATACGTACTCCAAGGAGCACCAAGGAGCAGGACGCCGTTCTCTTTCACCACCCAGACCAGTTCAGCAATGCCGCCCCGCAGGATAATGTGGATATTAAATGTGTCGTTTCCGATGTGCTCTTCTTTGATTCTGTAAAATTTTTCTTTGGTGTTAAACTGCGGCGAATATCCCGCCGCCCGGATCATCGCCATCACTTCTTCCCCATCCATATAAATTAAGCGGTCATCCGGCGGTGTTTTGGCAGCGCTGAAGCGGGCGGATAATTTTTCATACCGCTCAACAAAGTTGATTTTCAGCAAGGCAGCTTTTATTTTGGGGTTCAATTCAGCCATTATATTTCACATCCCCAATAGTTTACGGGGCCCAAACCTGGGCCCCGTTTCGTCCCTTACACTAAGCAGTCCAGATATGCACTACCGGCTTTCCGGTCTGCCCTGCATACTGACATAGCTCAATTAAATCCTTCACTGCGGCCACCGCCTCCGGCGGCGGGGATTTGACCTCCGGATCGTATGCTCTCATCGCCTGGAACCACGCCTCTGTCAGCGCATTGGCCTTTTGGGGATCAATGGCGGCTATATACTGCTCCCACTCCTCGGAGACGATGAAAAATCCCCGGTCCTCCGCATCGAAGTAGCAGGTCAATCCCTCACGAAACGGGACTGCCTTATGGGAGGAAAAGGCGGTCGCACATTCCGACAGAGTTTGCAGATCTCTGGGAATCAGATGCAGGGAAAAATCTGCTTTTCGGGCCATCCGCTGATTTAATGTCTGATAATCCGCCGCTTCCAGAGCATCCAGCATATTTTTTGTGTCATCCGTCTGACTGCCCGCACAGAAAATGAAAGAAAGTCCCATAAAAGCTCCTCCTTATTCCATTACATATGGGCTCGATGGTATACCTTTTTACCCTTTTTCACCATCAGGCCGTCCCCGGACAGGTCGGCGGCGGTATAGCTGACGGTTGCGGCATCCACCTTCTCGCCGTTGACCTCTACCCCGCCCTGCTCCACCAGGCGGCGGGCCTCCTTCTTGGAGGGCGCCAGCTTGCACTTGACCATCAGGTCCAGCACGCCGATGGAGCCGTCGATGAGGTCGTCGGCAGAAATCTGAGTAGCGGGCACGTTGGACATGTCGCCGCCCCCTACGAACAGAGCTTTTGCGGCCTCCTGAGCCTTGACAGCTTCCTCCTCCCCGTGGACCAGCTTGGTCAGCTCGAAGGCCAGAATCTCCTTGGCGGTGTTCAGCTGGCTGCCCTCCCACTTGTCCATCTCATCGATCTGCTCCAAGGGCAGGAAGGTGAGCATCCGCAGACACTTGAGCACATCGCCATCCCCCACGTTGCGCCAGTACTGGTAGAACTCGTAGGGAGAGGTCTTGTTGGGGTCCAGCCAGACAGCGCCCTTGGCGGTCTTGCCCATCTTCTTGCCCTCGGAGTTGAGCAGCAGGGTGATCGTCATGGCGTGGGCGTCCTTGCCCAGCTTGCGGCGGATGAGCTCGGTGCCGCCCAGCATATTGGACCACTGGTCGTCGCCCCCGAACTGCATATTACAGCCATAGTTCTGGAACAGGTAGTAGAAGTCGTAGGACTGCATAATCATATAGTTAAACTCCAGGAAGGACAGGCCCTTCTCCATGCGCTGCTTGTAGCACTCGGCCCGAAGCATGTTGTTCACCGAGAAACAGGCCCCCACATCCCGCAGAACCTCAATATAATTCAGCTTCATCAGCCAGTCGGCGTTGTTAATCATCATAGCCTTGCCGTCGCCGAACTCAATAAACCGCTCCATCTGCTTCTTGAAGCAGTCGCAGTTGTGGCAGATGGTCTCCTCGGTCATCATGGAGCGCATGTCGGTGCGGCCGGAGGGGTCGCCGATCATGCCGGTGCCTCCGCCGATGAGGGCGATGGGTCGGTTGCCCGCCATCTGCAGCCGCTTCATCAGGCACAGGGCCATGAAGTGGCCCACATGGAGGGAATCGGCGGTGGGGTCGAAGCCGATGTAAAATACCGCCTTCCCCTCGTTAATCATCTTGGAAATTTCTTCCTCATTGGTCACCTGGGCGATAAGCCCGCGGGCCTTCAGTTCTTCATAACAGGTCATGTTGTTGTCTCTCCTTTATCATTTTACTTCCATTGTTCCCGGTTGCTGCCGGTCTCATAGCTCAAGGGAGCGGTATGGGGATAATCCTCCGCCGGCTTTTTGTGCTTCAGAGCCCAGGCCCGCGACGGAACGTAGAGAAGCGCTTCAAATTCCATGTTCCATATCTCCTTTGCTCCCCCCTGCTTCACCTTCTCATAGTAGCTGGGTCCATTAACCAGAGCCACACAGCGGGAGTACAAAAAAGAATCGTCGCTCATAAGGGGCTCCGCTTTTTCACATTGAGCCGCCAGCGCTTGGGTGTCCAGACCGTACAGGAGCTCAGACATGAGGTCGTCGAACTGAAAAATCCTGTCGTCCTCCTGCTGCGCCAGATACCGGATGACAGGCCTCAGTACCTGGCCGTCGTCTCCCTCATGGGACCAGTCGCACAGCTCCATGGTATCCCAGAAAAATTGAAATTTGTTCATAGCGCTCCTCCCGTCTCCGACGGTTCCGTGTGGCGGGCCAGCATCACATTGTACAGCACCACGCTGCCCACCACCACCATGGCTCCCATCAGAGCGATGGGGCCGATCATCTCGTGGTAGAACACCGCCACCAGAATGGGGTTGAGCACCGGCTCGATGCCGGAGACCAGACTGGCGGTAACGGGTGAAGTGGTTTTCAGGCCCTCCACCATCAAAATATAGGCCAGGGCCACCTGGAATACCCCCAGCACCAGCAGGGCGATCAAGATATTTTTGGAGAAATCCGTTTCGTACCCCAGATAGGGCAGGCCAACCACCGCGCTGATGACATCTCCCCAAAAGACGGAGGAGATGGGGTCGCTGTCCGGCATGTCATTCATCAGGAACACGCCAGCGTAGGATATCCCGGACAACAGAGCCAGGACATTGCCCAGCATCCCCCCTGCCGACAGGCTGTCGATGAAGAACAGCAGCACACCGCCCAGCACCAGCCCGCAGGCCAGCATATCCAGCCTTTTGGGACGTTTGCCGAAAAAGAGGATGGAGAACAGAATGACAAAGATGGGCGCGGTGAACTGGAGTACAATAGCGTTTGCGGCGGTGGTCAGCTTGTTGGCAATGGAAAACAGGATATTGGTGCCGCAGACAGCCAGCGCTCCCACCAGAACCCAGAGGTTCATCCGGGGTCTGTGATTGGTCAGCCTGAGATACAGGCCAATGACCACCAGAGCGATCGCGGTGCGGCCGCCGTTGATGGCCATGCCGCTCCAGGGGATGAGCTTAATGCACAGTCCCCCAATGCTGTACAGTACAGCGGCCAGGAACACACACAGCGTTCCTCTTTGACGCGCTGACAAAACAATCACTTCCTTGCAAAAAGCCCTCCGCCCGAAGCTCGGACAGAGGGCCGCCGTATTGACACACTCTACCACATTTTTCACCCGTTGTCAACCGGGAAATCCGAAGGTTTTTTTGTCTTTTTCGGCACTGTCCTGCGGTAAAGCCAACCCAGGATGTTGCCCGCCAGCGCGGGAACAGCCACCATAAAACAGTGGAACAGGGCGGTATAGTTGTAAACCAGAAACACCATAGGCAGATAGCACCCAAAGCAGGCCGACGGATAGAGGGGACATACCCCCTGCCGCTTGCCCAGAGACAGTCCGGAGCAGAAGCCCGCCACCGGGAGCATAATATAGGGCAGAAGAAATCCGGACAGCACTGGCACGTCGGCCACTGCCACGTGGTCAATCCAATTCAGCAGCGGAGGTAGTATATCGCACAGCAGTAGAACGAAGGGCAGATAAGGCAGTGTTTCCCGCCATTTCAGGGGCGACGGACCGGGCGCCAGCCCCAGCAGGGCGCGCAGCTGCACAACCTCCATATACCAGCCGATCCACCGGCCCAGCCAGACCAGACCATACATCAACACCAGCATCCCCATCCAGAGCACCCATGCCCGTCCGTCCCGCAGCTCCAGGCACAGCCACAGGATCAGGAAGACCTCCAAAGCGGTGAGTCCCAGGTGAAACAGAGAGCGGCGCAGAAGGGTAGGCCCGTCGTCGGCAAAGGGTAGCGTGGCGGCGCCCAGAGTGGCGCCCAGGGCGATACACAGCAGACAGGTCACAGGTGACGGGCTGCGAGTGTTCATCAGATAGGGCACCACCGCAAGGCTGAACAGCAGACCCAGTCCGCCGCCAATCAAAATACGAATCAGCCATTTATTCTCTCTCATGGTCCCCTCCTCCTTCCTAAATTCAAGGTCTCCTTAATTTTTTTCATATACCGCCGGGACACATAGGCGTATACCGCTCCGTCCAGGGTCATACGGATGGTGCCCGACAGGGACAGATCCACTGCGGTGACCCGGTCCAGATTGACAATCTCTCCGTTGGAAATACGGACGAATCGGGCGGCATCCAGCCGCTCCTCCAGCTCATAGAGCCTCAGCCGGACGGTGTAGGTCTCCTCTGCGGTCTGAGCGGATACCCCCTTTCCGTCGGCGTAGAAGCGGAGAAATACGCCCTGCGGGAGGAACAGCTTCTCCTCTCCCCTAATCACCGGAACGGGTCCAAGGGCCAGTTTGGACAGGCTGGCCGCAAGCTGGCGAAGCTCGCCGCTCTCCTCCCCCGCCAGAATGACCAGCTTAGGCTCCTGCCGGCCAGGCTCTACCCTGATTTCCACCTCCATGAACCGTCCCCCCTCTCCTGCTCACAGTATAGCGTCTCTCCCCTGTCCTGTCCACAGCTTTTGGATAGTCGGTCATTTTTTCCGGATAGTCGGTCGTTTTGCCGTTGACAGATGGCTGAACATAGGCTAAAATAGCAGAGGTATTTGCCTCCGTAGCTCAGCAGGATAGAGCGTCCGCCTCCTAAGCGGAAGGTCACGCGTTCGAATCGCGTCGGGGGTGCCAAAAGCCCGCTGGAACGTTTTGTTCCAGCGGGCTTTTGCTGTTTATGGGTTCGGCCCACAGGGCAATCATGGAGACAGCTCAGCGCTTGTCCTTTTTGCTGTGCCGGTCCTCGTCGATCTCGTAGGCCTTGATGATCTTCTGCACCAGGGCGTGGCGTACCACGTCGGACTCGTTGAGGCGGAGGATGGCGATATCCTCCACCCCCTTCAGCACCCGCATGGCCTCCCGCAGTCCAGACACCTTGTCGGCAGGCAGGTCGATCTGGGTGATGTCGCCGGTGATGACAATTTTGGACCCAAAGCCCAGCCGGGTGAGGAACATCTTCATCTGTTCCCGGCTGGTGTTCTGCGCCTCGTCCAGAATAATGAAGGAGTCGTCCAGTGTACGTCCCCGCATGTAGGCCAGGGGGGCCACCTCAATATTGCCCCGCTCCAGATATTTCTGATAGGTATCCGGGCCGAGCATCTCAAAGAGGGCATCATACAGCGGGCGCAGATAGGGGTCCACCTTGCTTTGAAGATCGCCGGGCAGGAAGCCAAGCCGTTCCCCCGCCTCCACCGCCGGACGGGTGAGGATGATCCGGTTGATCTCCTTGGCCCGGAAGGCGGCCACGGCGGCGGCCACAGCCAGATACGTCTTGCCCGTGCCGGCGGGGCCTACTCCCACGGTGACCACGTTGTTTTTAATGGCCTCCATATACTTTTTCTGGCCCAGGGTTTTGGCCTTGATGGGCTTGCCCTTGGCGGTGATGCAGATGACATCTCCGGCCAACTGAACGATCTGCCCCTCTTTGCCCTCACGAATCAGCTGAACGATATAGCGTACATTCTGCTCGTTGATGGTCTCCCCCTTGGAGGCCAGGGTCATCAGATTTTCAATGGCCTTGACGGCATGCATAACCCCCTCCGGGTCCTCCCCCGCTACCTTGAGAAGGGAGTCCCGGCTCACCACTGTGACCTCCATCTCCCGTTCAATGATGCGGATATTTTCGTCGAAGGAGCCAAACACATTGATGGTCTCCTCCAAGCGCTCCAAGCTGATGGTCTGTTCTGTCATGGGTAGATGATCTCCTTGCTTTTGGTCAAAATCTTCTGTAGGGGCCGGTCAGAGGCAGCCCTTACGGCTTTTCCGGCAACTCCCCTGTCCCCGGCCGCTCTGCACCGATTTCCTCCAGACACTGGGCAGTAAGGGTAACCTCCAGCGCCCCGCCGGTTACCCGGGCGGAAAACTGAGCCGTTTCCACCTCGCCGTCCTCGCTAATCAGGGTCTCCAGCTGCTTCAGCAGCTGTGCCTCCAGCAGAGACTGCGCGGCAGCTTGGTCAACCTCCAAGGTCCGGGGCTGATACTCTCGGGCGGTCTCCCGACTCAAGGACAGGGGCAGCCGTGCCCCTCCGGGCAGTGCCGCCTGGTGTACTGTGGTTATTTTATCATACATTGCCCACGAAATGCTAGTCTTTCCAAAAATTTTAACCCGCCGTCCAAAAAAATTTAATGACCACACACTGGTTTCCCCGCCTGTGTAGTTCTTCACGGTGGTTTCTACCGGAATGGCTGCGGTGAGCACCCGCCACGTCCGGGCCCAGACCCGGCCCCGGGCGTGGGTTGGGTAGTACCGATTAGGCAGATCACTGTATTTGGGCGGCTCCATTGTGACGGTCCCTGAGATCAGAATATCCCCCTTGGCTACCACATCCCCCTCCTGGACCATCGCGTCCCCCTGCTCCGGTTCAACATGGGTGATGACTCCGTCGGCTTTGGAGACAATATCAAAAAGGCCCGATTCGTCCAGACGCTCCGGCGTCTCAATCACCTCCCGAACGATGACTTCCAGCCGGGTGCCATGGAGATTAAGGGCCATCCAGGACAGGTCATCCAGCGCCAGAAGGGCCTCCTGCGCCAGCTGTTTGCGCTCAAGTGACGGCCCGTATACCCCCGGGTACACCCCTAATTGGCGCAGCTGACTCAAAATGACAGCGGTGGGCACCCGCTCATTTCCCTTCACCTCGATGGTGAGCACGAACCGGGAGAGAAAACCGACTGCGCACAGGGCGAAGACCATGCCTGCCAGAAAGGCGTACCGGGTACGGAACCGGCTGAGGAAATCCGGCAGTCCCCGGCTGGCCTCCCGCTCCACCGTACAGCCAGCCTTTTGTGACAGAACAGCCAGCCGGCTCAGCGCGCGGCGTCTGGCGACAAAGCGGACGGTGTGTTCATCCAGCCACTCCATGGCCCAGAAATCGATGTTCTCCTGGGCGCACAGGTTAATCAAACGCTCCGGAAAAAGTCCCTCCACTCTGATTGTGACCATCCCCCGGACCAAGTTCATCAGCTTCCTCATAATGGCCCCCTAAACCAGCGTGATTTGAGAAACTTTCCCTGTAATCAGCAGTTCTAATCCCGTCATGGCCCGCAGCTCCAGGCCCTGACCAGAAACTTTAATCAGACAGGTCCCGCCGCTGATGTGGATCTCCTCCTGGCCGTAGGATAAGATGCCCTTGTGGTTTTCCACCCGCAGCTCCGTGTCCCCCACCAGCTCCAGCTTGGGCAGACCGGCTACCGCATCCGCCGGAAGGTCAAATACCTCCGCCGTCCGCTCCAAAAATCCAATACGCCGGGGCTTTTGTGACATAGCAATCACCTCTCCCCTATCTATATGACGGGGAGAGGTGAAACTTTCTGCCTTTTTAGCTGTAGACCAGGGGCTCGTAATCCTCATATACCCGCTCCCTCCCCCGGACCAGGGGGCCGTGGTAGACATAATAACTCCAGTGGGGGTCCATAAATCCATCATCCACCTCCAGCAGTAGCTGGTCTTGGTATTCCACTACCCGCTCGTCGTCTCCGCAGGCAAAGATGAGCATCATCGGCCCCATCCACAGGGAGACCAGCAGGAGCAGAGAGCCAAAGAACAGTGCTGCCGCCTTAGCCCCCCGCCGCAGAAAGCGGTTGGAACCCGGCCTGTTCAGGGGCAGGAAGCAGGCCAGGGTAAACAAAACTCCCAGCCAGCCGCTGACCAGCATCACGCCGAACAGCACCACCTCCGGCCCGCTGCGCCAAGTCAGGCCGAACTGCCTCAGCAGGATATTCCCGCCCGCCAGCAGAGCAAGTGCCCCCAAAAACACTTCAGTGGTCCGAACCAGGTGCTTGTGATTCTCCTCCCCCCTGCACAACACCAGGCAACACACCCCGATAATTGCCATCACCAGAACGCTCCAGCCCGTCAGAGGAAGCAGGAGCTCAAACAAGCCATACATAAAATATCACCTCAAATATTTGACTCCCATTCCTCCGTGCCCCGCTTGTTTTCCGCCCAGGCCAGGAACAGGTTAAGCAGAAGAGTAATGACAACAAGACCTATTTCAATCCTCCTTGTCACTGATTCAGCGGTACAGTGCAGGTCTCCCACTCCCCCGTTCCGGTGTCGTAGTGGATGATTGCCTGACCCTCCGCCCACTCTATTTCATAGCGGTCCTCACGAAAGGGCCAGCAGTCGCGCGCCTCATAAGACACACCGGTACTTTGAATCCAGAAAGGTCCGACAGGCCGATAAAAGCTCCCCCAGACCTTGAAAAGCCAATTCTCCTCACAGACCACCAGCTCTGTCTCCCCTGTCGGGCCACGAAGCGGGATATACTCGGGGCCGGTATTGAAGTAAAATCCAAAAAACAACAGTGTTAGAAGGGCCAGTGCCTCCACGGTTAGGGCAAAAGCCAGCGCGAGCACCCGCTCCCAGCCCTTCAGAAACGCCGCGATGGCCCCATCCCCCCAGATCAGCAGGGTCAGCAGAAAGACCATCCCCAGGACCGCCATGATATCTCCGCCGCTCACCTTGCCGATCAGTAAAAGGCCCCTGCCGCTGACCAGCAAGAGCAGGGCCGCTCCCCCGGCGCACACCGCCAGCAGGGTCCAAATTACCCGCTGAAACCATCTCCATGTCATGTGAGGCTCACCACCCATAGATGATAAATCCCGCGAAGAACCACAGGACAATCAATACCCCAGCCAAAATCGCCAGCGCCTGGACGGAAAGTTTACATAACGCCATAAAGAAGTTCCTTCCCTTTTCGCTCATAGCCCCTCCTCGCCGTCGGGCACAAACTCCAAAATATCCCCAGGCTGACAGTCCAGCGTCTTACAGATGGCCTCCAGCGTGGAGAAACGCACCGCCCGGGCCTTGTTGTTCTTCAAAATGGACAAGTTAGCCATGGTTATGTCAACTTTCTGGGCCAGCTCTCCCAGGGACATCTTCCGTCTGGCCATCATCACGTCCAGGTTTACTATAATCGCCATAGCCCCACCCCCTAAATGGTCAGGTCCTGGTCCTCCTTCAGCTCCGCCGCCTGGCGGAACAGGGCGGACATCACCTGAAAGAGCAGGCCTCCCATGAGAAACGCGGGGATAAACAGGGCATTGTAGGTAAACAGGGGGGCGATGCCGCGGTCACACCACAGCCACCAGAGCAGCCGGACCAGCGCCGCGCCGGAGATCAGCCAGCAGCACACCGCCGCCCTTCTCAGCGCCTGGGCGTTCTTGAGCTGGAAGGGATTCCCCGCCAGAATGGTGTCCAGTATCTTCTTGGCCTGCCACAAAATCAGAGCGGTACATGTCCCGCAGACCCAGAAAAATAGGCTCAGCACACCCACCGGTGCATGTTCAAACAGGCTGCGGAACCCGCCCAAACAGACAACTCCAACCCAAAGGAGCCCTCTCTCATGCAAGGCCCATGCCAACGCCTTCCGCCACTCCGGATCTGCCATTGTGTTTCTATCAAGCAAAATCACGGCCATTCCAGGTACAAACAGCAGACAGAACAGATTCAACACGAAAACAATAAGCACCATAGTTCTTAAAACAGCGGCCAATCTCTGGACAGCCGTTTTTTCCATGGGAAATCCCCCCTTTCGGTTTGCCCTATCCTAGCACAGGAAAAGCTGATTGTCAATATATTTTTATTGTTTTTCGATAAATTTAGGGGTAATGTAAGGGGCGGCCTCCGGGCCGCCCCCTACCATTTATCCTCCGTTTTTGGCAAAATGGTCACACCAGAGCCGCAGGGTACACTCCGCGCACTGGGGCCGCCGGGCGACGCACACCGCCCGGCCGTGGAGGACCATGCGGTGACAGAAGTCGTTGGACTCCTCCGGAGGCAGGACCTTCCGCAGCTGCTGTTCCACCTTGGCCGGGTCCTTGGTGCCGTCGGTGAGCCCCAGCAGGCCGGTAATCCGAATGCAGTGCGTGTCCGCCACCACCACGCCGGGGGTGTGATATACATCCCCCAGGATTAAATTAGCGGTCTTCCGCCCCACACCGGGCAGCTTCAGCAGGTCCTCCATGGTGTCGGGCACCCGGCCGCCGTAATCCCGGAGCAGCATCTGGGAGGCTAAAACAATATCTCTGGCCTTGGCCCGGAAAAAGCCGGTAGAGTGTATGTACTCCTCCACTTCAGATATCTCGGCATTGGCCAGCGCCTCCAATGTGGGGAACCGGGCGTAGAGGGCGGGAGTCACCTTATTGACCCGTTCATCTGTGCACTGGGCGGCCAGACGGACCGAAAACAGCAATTCGTAGTCTTTTTGATACTCCAGAGAGCAGATACCGTCGGGGTAGAGCACCTTCAGCTCCTCCACAATAGCGCGGATATCCTCCGGGGTCTTGTTCATGGGGGATCACCTCTCAGATTGAAGTAGAAATACTTTACATCTCAATCAGCTCATAGCTCCGGGAGCCCAGGCCGATCTTCTCGGCGTGAGCCAGACAGCTCCGCCACTCCGACTCCGGCGTGGAGTTGGTGAAATGGTCATGGTGGTCATGAAAACTGGGGTCGGCCAGGTGTCTGGCAAGCTGACTGCCCGGCATAGGCTCAGCGGCCATACAGGCATCCACACAGGCCTGGTCCAGGGCCAGGGGGTCAGTAGAGACAAACATGCCGATATTGGGCAGGATGGGCACATCATTCTCGGCGTGACAGTCGCAATTGGGAGACACATCCACAATCAGGGAGATATGGAACTGGGGACGGCCGGACACCACCGCCTTGGTATACTCCGCCATGCGGCAGTTGAGCGCCGCCTGAGCGTTGTCGTTGGTGAAATAGATGGCGTCGAAATTGCAGGCACCCAGACAGCGTCCGCAGCCCACACAGTGGACCTCGTCCACGTGCATCTTCCGGGTCTGTGCGTCGAAAACCAGACCGCTGTTGGCGCATTCCTTCTGGCAGCGGGTGCAGCCACGGCAGGCATCCGAATTAATCTTGGGCTTGCCGCTGGCATGTTGCTCCTTCTTCCCCGCCCGGGAACCACAGCCCATGCCGATGTTTTTGATGGCCCCGCCGAAGCCGGTCATCTCGTGGCCCTTAAAGTGAGTCAGGCTGATAAAAACGTCGGCGTCCATAATGGCGCGGCCGATTTTGGCCTTTTCAACATATTCGCCGCCCTCCACAGGGATCTCCACATCGTCAGTACCCTTCAGACCGTCGCCAATGAGGATGGGACAGCCAACGGTAAGGGGTGTAAAGCCATTCTGCCATGCACACTCCAGATGCTCCAGGGCGTTCTTCCGGCTGCCGGGATACATGGTATTGCAGTCAGTAAGGAAGGGCTTGCCCCCCAGCTCCTTGACGACGTCCACCACCGCCCGGGCGTAGTTGGGGCGCAGATAGCTGATATTGCCCAACTCACCGAAGTGGAGCTTGATGGCCACAAATTTGCCCTCCAAGTCCAGGTCCTGGATGCCCGCCTTCTTAATCAGCTTTTTCAGCTTGGTGGGCAGGCTGTCTCCATAAGCCTGTGTATGGAAATCGGTGAAATAAACCTTTGATGCCTCCATAATTACATCTCCTCTAAGTAAATGATATGAAAACTATATCATATAAAGTGCCCTTTAAGTCAAGGGCATATTTAAATTTTTTCCCGTTTTGCCTCTAAAATTCCCGGGATAATGGAGCACAGAGAGCCAACCACAATCAGGATTACGCCCACCAGCATGTTGGGAGCGATTTCCTCCCCGTGGACCCACCATGCCAGGAGGGGCGAGAGGGCCGGCTTGAAGAAGTAGACCAGCGACACCACGCTGGCAGGCTGATACTCCATCGCCAGAAAATACGCGCAGAAGCCGATTCCCGCCACACCGACGGAGACAAACAGCACATAAGGAAGATTTTCCCAAGTGTAGCCCGCCAGAACCGGAATATTGGCAAAGCTGTTCAGTCCTATGCTTTGGAACATCTGGGCCGCCACCGGGATGTGGGACAGCAGAATCAGAGCCAAAACAATCAAACTGCCGAAGAAAAAGCTGAAGCAGGTAACCACCGCTCCGCCAAATTCGGCCACCTTTCGCTTGCCCATCACGCCGTACAGGGAGAACAGCAGGGTAGACAGCAGGGCCAGCGCCACCCCCGTCATGTTCAGCTTAGTATTCCATGGGCTGATAATGACCACTGTTCCCAGAATTTCCAGGGCCAAAGCAGCTATATGCCGGGGCTTAATCGGTTCTTTCAGCAGAAAAAAGGCCAAAAAGGTGACGAATACCGGATTACAGCTGAACATCACCGCCGCCACAGAGGAGTTGGTGTAGCTGACTGCCATCTGAAGAATCGGCATACACAGGGCTATGCCGATCAACCCCAGCAGAGCAAAGTAGGCCATGGTCTTTCGGTCCAGCTGTTTTTCCCGCTTTTTCAGATTGTGGAGGGCCACTGGCAGAAGAAATATAAAACCAATAGCAAACCGACATAGGGTAAGCTGTACCGGATTAATCTGACCGGCAATAAATTTCAGCACAACCTCGAAGGAGGTGAACATTATCACCGCAACCGCAATATAGCCGTAGCCTTTTTTCACGTTGCCTCTCCCCTTTTTCTATTTCAGAAGTTCTAAAAATTCGTCCTCACTGAGAACTGTGATCCCCAGCTCCTGGGCTTTGCGCAGCTTCGAGCCGGCTGCCTCCCCTGCCACAACATAGGTGGTCTTTTTGGATACAGAGCCTGCCGACTTGCCGCCTCTGGTCTCAATCATCTCACTTGCCTCGTCCCGGGTAAACTTCTCCAGAGCGCCGGTAAGGACAAAGGTCATGCCGGCAAAGCGCTGGTCGCTCCCTTGCTCCGCCGCCGTCATATTGACCCCGGCCTCTCTCAGCCGGTCGATGAGATGCCGGCTCTGAGGGCTTGCCATCCAGTCCAAAATGCTTCGAGCGGTAATCTCACCGATATCGTCCACAGCGGTGAGCTCCTCCAGAGTGGCATTTTGCAGGCCCTCCAGCGTATGAAACCGAGCGGCCAGAATTTTGCCCGCCTTCTGTCCCACCTGACGGATCCCAAAGGCGTAAATCAGCCGGGAGAGGTCCTGAGACTTGGATTTCTCCAAGGCGGCCAGCAGCTTCTGCGCGGACCGCTTTCCCATCCTCTCCAGCTGGGCCACATCCTCTTCCCTTAAAAAGTATAGGTCGCCCGGGGTCTTCACCAGCTGGGCATTGACCAGATTTTCTACCACGGCGATCCCCAGACCCTCAATATCCATCGCGTCCCGGCTGGCAAAATGAGCCAGATTGCGCAGCAACTGAGCCGGGCACTCCGCGCCAGTACAACGGATATGAGCGCCGTCTTCATCCCGCTCTACCGGAGCTCCGCATACGGGGCAGACTTTTGGCTGGAACCAGGGCTGGGTCTCCTCCGGGCGCTGATCCGCCACCACAGACAGCACCTCGGGAATGATCTCCCCCGCTTTCCGCACCAGAACAGTGTCGCCGATGCGAATGTCCTTCTCGGTGATGAAGTCTTGATTATGGAGCGTAGCATTGGTGACGGTAGTACCTGCGAGACGGACAGGGGTGAGCACCGCTTTTGGGGTGAGCACTCCTGTCCGGCCCACTTGGACCACAATATCCAATACCTGTGCGGGCTTGACCTCCGGAGGATACTTATAGGCGGCCGCCCAACGGGGAAATTTTGCCGTAGATCCAAGGACCGCACGCTGTGACAAGCTATTTACCTTTATAACAGCGCCGTCAATATCAAAGGGAAAGGACGCTCTGGTATCTCCGATCTCCGTAATATGCTCCATCACCTGGGATATCCGGGAACAGCTGTAATGTGGTATTACTTTAAACCCCTTGTCTCGCATGTAGTCTAGAGTCTCAAGGTGGGTGGAGAAATCATCCCGGGGCCATTGGATATTAAATACCGCAATATCCAGTTTTCGGGAGGCCGCAACCTTCGGGTCCAGCTGACGCAAAGAGCCGGCGGCGGCATTGCGCGGATTTGCGAACAGAGCCTCTCCCCTGCGTTCGCGCTCCTCATTCAGAGTGTGGAAGACCTTTTTAGGCATGTATACCTCTCCGCGGACGATGAGCCGGGGCGGAGCGTCGGGGATTTTCAGCGGAATGGACCGGACCGTGCGCAGATTTTCGGTGACGTCCTCCCCCACCTGGCCGTCTCCCCGGGTGGCTCCCCGAACAAAAATTCCGTCTTCATACTCCAGGGCGACAGACAGTCCATCCACCTTGGGCTCTACCACATATTCCGCCTCGGGAACCACCCCCTTGACCCGTTGGTCGAAGGCCTCCAGCTCCTCAAAGTTGAACACGTCCTGGAGAGATTCCAGAGGCACCTGATGCCGCACCTGGGTGAAGGCTTCCAGCGGCTGTCCTCCCACCCGCTGGGTGGGGGAATCAGGGGTAATTGTCTCCGGGTGGGCCGTCTCCAGCTCCTCCAGACGGCGCAGCTTGTGGTCGTAGTCATAGTCAGACATAGTGGGCTTGTCCAGCACGTAGTACTCGTAGCCCGCCCGGGTCAATTCCTGGCGGAGTGCCTCAATTTCGGTAAAATCATCCACGGTAATACCCTCCTCTGGGCTGACATTGAAATTTTTGGGTAAAGTTTGGGAAGATTGCCTTCATCAGACAGAAAATCCAGAAACCGGCAAGTGCCCCGGTGGTGTTCAGGATCACATCGTCAATATCGGTGCTTCGGCCGATAAAGAACTGGATGAACTCGATGGAAGCAGAGGTGCAGAAGCCCGCCAGCAGGGACTTCCACCACCGCCACCTCCTCCACAGCAGCGCGGGAAAAAAACCGATGGGCATAAACATGATAATATTTCCCAGGAGCATGAACAGCAGCCAGTAGCTTTTTCGGTTCAGTGCCCGGGATATCTCCTCAAAGGGGGTGAGCATATTGGGTAAATACGGGATTTGGGACACGGTTTCCTCCCAGCTGGGATAGAAGTCTGTCCAGATCAGATCGCCCCAGACCATACGAAAATAAGTCTTGCCGCAGAAGAGCCGGTCAAACACATAGGCCCAGAGGTTAGCGGGAAACAGGGTCAACGCGGCCAGTCCCGCGCAGAACACCACAAAGAGAAGCAATGCTGTCTCACGCCAGAGGGAACTGACCAGATTCTGTTCCTTGAGCCGCCTTTTACGCATAGGACGCAGCAGCAGCAGAATAATCAGGGCAATCAGCCCCAAAGGGATCATCTGCTGCACATAGTCCCATGTATCACGCATAACCGCGAACATGTAGTCCCCTCTCTTTCGTTCATTGCTGTCCCAGATGTAAATAGGTGTCCGGCACCTGGCCCACAATCACTGTCTCCGCCACACACAGCCGGGTATGCAGGGCTGTTTCTATCTCTCCGCCCGGGAGCAGCAATGTCATGGGCACATTTATCTCCAGCCAAATGCGGTGCAGGGTCTGGTTGACCCCGGCAGAGGTGAGCTGGCTTTCAAACTCTGTCTGAACGGTTCCCACAGTAATGGCCCGTGTCATGAGCGCTGGTCCTTTGGCCCACAGGGGCTCCAGATCGAACAGGCTGCCCAGGGGAACCTGAATATCGGACACATCCACCTCAGCTAATGTCTCCAGAATAGCGGCGGTCAGCTCCGCCCGGAGCAAGTTCATCCGGGCCATGTCGGTGGTCAGGGCGGTAATGGCCCCTCCCTCATCCCGCTGGATGGTGACAAAATCGGCGTAGCTCACCTGACGGGCGGCAAGATCGGCGGTGACAGCGTTTTCTATCACCGCTGTCATGGTATTCTGTGCCTGGGCGGCGGCAACCTCTGCCACCACCGGGCGCAGCTTGTTCTCCAGCAGGGCGATGACCATCCCGGCCACCAGCAGGGCTACCGCTAGAGTAAGAAGAGCCGGAGGAATTTTCAGGGCAGGGCCGGGACCCGTCCAGACCGGTTTTCGGCGGTTTACCGGCCTGCGCACATATCTGATGAACTCCTGCCGCCAGGGCCCCATATCCTCACCCCCTATGGGTCAGGATATTCCTAAGCGGGCTTGACCTATGCCCTTGTGTTTCCCCAATCGGTAATTGACAAATTGGGGGCTTACCCTATACGGGTTTAATTAAATGGTGTTCAAAAAAAGTCTCAAAAGTATTCGCAGCGCCGCCATGCTCAACGATTCTTCCATCTATCACTTTGTCAATATCTACCCCTGTAATCTCCAAAACTTGATTTGTCGGTGTTATTCCAGCAAAATTTCCTTTGTGTGTTCCCTTCATGACGAATTCTGAAATAACATAATCATCTGCTGTATATTGACGAACAATTTTCATCGTATAGTCGGGATAAGTTTCTCTCAATACCAAGAGGTGTTGTTTCATTCCGTCTACTCCTATAAGAATTTCTTTTTCCCCAGTTCTCAGCACGCAATCCTCCGAAATGAATTTGAAAAGATCCTCAAGCCTATTTTGAGAAACAACAACTTCATAGAAATATTTTATGATACCTTTATGATCCATTCTGACCTCCTCAAAGAAACTTAAAACTGCCTTTAAGCAGAGGGTCCCAGCAGTTCCTGGACGGCCAGCAGGACGCCCAGCTTTCCGGACTCAAAGGTGAGGCCGCCCTGGAGGTAGACGGTGTAAGGTTCCCGCATAGGGGCGTCGGCGGACAGCTCGATGGACGCCCCCTGAACAAAGGCCCCAGCGGCCATAATCACCTGACAGTCATACCCGGGCATGTCCCAGGGCTCCGGGGTGACGTAGGAGTCCACCGGCGCGCCGAACTGGATGCCCTTGCAGAACTTTTTCAGGGCCTCCGGCTCCCTCATATGGATCATTTGAATAATATCGTGGCGCACCGCCGAGGAGCGGGGCTCTGTCTCATACCCCAGCAGTTCCATCACTTTTGCGGCAAAGACAGCAGTTTTTACCGCCTGGGCCACTGTATGGGGGGCTAGAAACAGCCCCTGATAGAGCAGACGGTTCTGGCCCAGGGTACAGCCGCACTCCCCGCCGATGCCCGGCACGGTGAGCCGCATGGCGGCCCCCTCCACCAGGTCCCGCCGTCCGGCGATATAGCCTCCGGTGGGTGCCAGACCGCCCCCCGGATTCTTAATGAGTGAGCCTACCACCAGGTCGGCCCCCACGTGGGTAGGCTCTAAAGTCTCCACAAACTCGCCGTAGCAGTTGTCCACCAGGATGGCGGCACCGGGGTTGGCAGCCCGGATGACCTGGCACATCTCTCCAATTTCCGCCACAGACAGGGACGCGCGGGTGGAATAGCCCTTGGAGCGCTGGATCAGTACCGCCTTCACACGGGGGTCGGCGGCGGCTCTGGACATGCCCTCCAGGTCGGGCTTGTTGTCAAGGAGTTCCACTTGCCTGTACTCCACGCCGTAGTCTTTCAGGGAGCCAGGCCCCTTGTCCACAGCCCCTACCACGCCCAGCAGCGTGTCATAGGGAGCACCCACGGCGGACAGCAGTACATCCCCCGCCTTCAGCGCCCCAAACAGGGCACAGGCGATGGCGTGGGTGCCGTTGACAAACTGGATGCGCACCAGAGCGGCCTCTGTGCCGAAGAGGTCGGCGTAGATCTTATCCAGCTGATCCCGCCCCAGGTCGTCGTAGCCATAACCGGTGGTGCCCGCAAAATATCCGTCAGCCACCCGGTGCTCCTGGAAGGCGGACAGCACCCGTGTGGTGTTCTCCTGCGCGATAGCATCGATCCGGGCAAATTCCTCTGCCAGCTGACCCTGAGCCTGGCTGCCAAGGGCTGCTACACGGTCGTTTATCATGTTGGTCATTTCCTTTAATCCTTCTCTATTATAATTCATTCACCAGCTGCTTAAACACCTTGCCCCGTTCCATGAAGTTTTTAAAGCGGTCAAAGGCGGCGCAGGCCGGGGACAGCACCACCACGTCGCCCCTCTCAGCGGCGTCCCGGGCGGCGGCCACGGCGGCGGCCAGGTCCTCGGTCTCAATCAGTCTCAGGCCGCTGCCGGCATAGCCCTCGGCCTCCTCCACCGCCTTTTTGATGGCGGGGGCGGTATCTCCAGTCAAAATCAGCACTTTGACCTTTTCTGTCACAGCCATACCAAGCTGCGTAAAGGGAACTCCCTTGTCATATCCTCCGGCAATAAGGATCAGCTTCTGCTCGAAGGAGTCCAGACACGCCATCGTGCGGGTGGGACTGGTGCCAATGGAGTCGTTATAGTATTGGACCCCGTCCAGCTCCCGCACCAGCTCGATGCGGTGCTCCACTCCAGTAAACCGCTGGGCCACCGCCCGAACGCACCTGTCGGGAACGATGCCGTCCACCGCGGCGATGGCGGCCATGTAGTTTTCAATGTTGTGGACCCCGGGAATCTGGATGTCCGCCAGGGGAAGGACCTCCCGACTGCCCATACCGTTGGTCAGCCAGATGGCCCCATCTCGCAGGTAGACCCCTTCCTCCAGCTTCTGCTTGCGGCTGAACTGCATGACACGTCCCACAGCGGCCTTGGCCAGAGACCGGGTAATGTCGTTGTCATAGTTGAAAACGGCCCGGTCCTCCGGCCTCTGGTGGCAGAAAATGTTCAGCTTGGCGCTTGTGTACTCCTCCATTGTGTGGTGGTAGTCCAGGTGGTTGGGGGACAGATTGGTGAACACCGCCACATTGGGGCTGCGGTCCATGGTCATCAGCTGGAAGGAGGACAGTTCCACAACGGCCACATCCTCGGCCGTCATGCCGTCCACATCGGGCAGCAGCGGCTTGCCGATGTTGCCTCCCAGGTAGACATTCAGGCCCGCCTCCTTTAAGAACTCACTGATTAAGGTAGTGGTGGTGGTCTTGCCATCGCTGCCCGTTACACCGATGATTTTACAGGGGCACAGCCGGAAAAACAGCTCCATCTCCGAGGTGAGGACACTCCCCCCTTCCATGGCCTTTTGCAGCTCCGGCGTGTTGGGGCTGAGGCCAGGAGTACGAAAAATGACGTCGAACCTGTGAATTTTGGCCAGATAATCCGGCCCCAGCCGCAGCTTGGCCCCCAGACTTTCCAACTCGGCGGCCTGCTCCTCCACTCGCTCCCGCGGGGACTTGTCACAAACGGTCACCTTCAGATCCGCCCGCAGAAGGGCGCGGATCAGAGGGGTGTTGCTCACCCCCATACCGATAACGGCAACAGACTTCCCCCGCAGGCTCTCTAAATATTCAGACATGGTGGACATAGAACGTCCTCCTTCCATTATTTTCGTTCCATTTAATATATTACCATATTCCCCTGTATAATTCAATCGTTAACCCTATGAAAAAGGGCCTGCGCGACAGACGCCGCGTAGGCCCGCTCCATTCTTCAATCAGGCAAGCTTCAGCTCCTGTATTTCCTGGGTATGCTGTTTCACCGCCATCTCCAGGGCAGAGGTTCTGACCTCCAGAACATCATACCGTTCCGGCGGAGTGGCGCGATCCCATATCGCCTTCTGTCCCTCCAGCAGCAGCTTCAAGGTCCGGTTCAGCTCGACGTCCATATATACCCGGACGCCGGACATCCGGGTCTCCAGGGTAATAACCCGCTGCTCCAGGTGTCCCACCTGCTCCTTCAGGTCACGGATATCCTGCCGCACAGGCTCTATTTTAGCCTCAACTACCTGGCCGATCGCTTGAAGCAGTTCCTGGTCTGTCATAGCTTTTTCTCCTTATCGTTCACGCCCGGGGGTGGGCCTTTTTGTACACGTCCTTGATCTTCTGATTAATCAGCCTGGAATAGATTTGGGTGGAAGAAATATCCGCATGGCCAAGCATCTCCTGAATGGAGCGCAGATCAGCTCCATTCTCCAGCAGATGGGCCGCAAAGGAGTGGCGCAGTGTATGCGGTGTGATGTCCTTCTGAATTCCGGCCTTTTCCTGATAGTGTTTAATCAGCTTCCAAAAGCCCTGGCGGCTCATCCGCTCCCCGCTCATGTTGACGAACAGGGCGGTTTCATCTACCGCATCCACCAGCTGAGGCCTTACATGGTTGATGTACTCCCCTAACGCGCGAATGGCAGTGGGGTATAGTGGAATGATGCGCTCTCTGCCCTTGCTGAAGCATTTGAGGACTCCGCCGGGCAGGTTCAGGTCGTCCACATCCAGCTCAATCAGCTCGCTGACCCGAATCCCGGTGGCGTAGAGCAGCTCCAGCATGGCCCGGTCCCGGTACCCCTTGGGGTCGGTACACTCGGGCTGTTCCAGAAACAGCTCCACCTCTCTGCTGGTGAGCACCTGGGGCAGCTTCCGTTCCACCTTCGCGGGCGCCACACCCTTGGCAGGATTTTGTTCTACATAGCCTCGTTCCATTAGGCAGGAGTAAAAGGATTTGATGGAGGCCACAGACCGGGTGACCGTAGCCGGTGATTTGCCGCGTTTAATCAGAGAATTGGCATACTCCTCCACATCCTGAACGGCCACCTGGGTAAGCGCCATATCCCTTCCATCCATTGCCGCGGCGAACTGGCCGACATCCCGGAGATAGGAGCTGACCGTATTGGTCGAGGCTCTTTTTTCAGTTTTCAGAAAATCCTCATAAACCAACAGCAGATCAGACACGTTTACAACTCTCCCAGAACAAGGTTACAGCATCGTCCGGACCAGGCCCCGCAGCAGGACCGGCACCACCCAGTACTCCAGCAGTCCGGCCGCAAGGGACAGACCGACGCACGCTCCGGCCCGACACCAGTAGGCGGCGCCGACAGACCAGCCTCCCCGCCCATCTCCCAGGGCGCGGCGCAGCTGCTGCCGGGCGGAGAGCAGACCGGGGATACCGACCATAAACAAGGCGGATGCCCACAGCAGTGCAGATAATCCGAAGAGAACAAAGGCGGGAAAGAGGCCCTGTCCGCCAAAGACCCGGCAGAAGCAAGCCACCGAAAAAGAGAAGAAGAACCCCCGAACGCCAAAGAGAACCGGCAGCCCCACTACTCCCAACGCGGTCAAACTCAGTACCAACGCAAGCAGCGCGTACTTCAGCTGCCCCCACAGAAGGGGCCACAGCTCCCGGGGCAGCTGTCCCTCCCGGGCCAGCGACAGATAGCGGGTCAGATAGCTGCCCAGCTCTGCTCTGCCATCCTCACCTGCCAGAGCGGCGAACAGGCAGCCCAGTCCGCCGCCCAGCAAAAAGGCTGTGCTCAGTACCGCCAGAGCAACGCTCTGTTCCGACAGCAAGTCCCATTTTTTGCGAATCCTCACACCCATATGCCTCACCTCAGCATCAGCCTATGAGAAGTGTGAAAAAAATAGACGTGGATCAGCAACCCACATAAGGAGACGCTTTGACTTTTGGGTGGGGAGGGACCTTGAACGCGATTGGTACCTTATGGCAACTCCTACTATAGCGCCATCCGCTGTTTTTCGCAAGGGGTTTTTGCGAATTTCTCACTTTTTGTCAATTCTTTCAATTTCTTATGTCAACAGCGTTATGTAAACTAAATAACCAACAAAGCACCGGAGCCCTGTCAAGAGCTCCGGTGCAACCAAATCTAGTGTTTTATAGGGCAGTAGATACCAAATCTTGAAAAATCCGCAAAGCCTCAGCGATTACAAAGATTACATTTCGTATTATCACATCCTGTATTCGGGGCGCTTCCCATCCCGGCCGCAATGGCGTTCAGGACAATGGCGCACTCCAAACGCTTGCGCTCCATTTCGCAAGCTACCTCATTTGAACGCGTTATGTCGCCATTGACAAGCAAATTTGAGGCAGAACAGCCACCACTGCAGTAGAAGCGTGCCCAGCACTCCCGACAGGCCGGACGGGTATACACATTCTGTTGGGCAAATTGACCAGAAATCGCCATATCGAAGGAGCCGTCATGGACGCTGCCCATGCGGAACTCCTCTTTTCCCACAAATTGGTGGCAGGGGTAGATATCTCCGTCGGGGGTAATGGCTACATATTCGCAGCCCGCGCCGCAGCCCCGCAGCCGTTTGATGACGCAGGGCCCCTGCGCCAGGTCCACGTTGAAGTGGAAAAAGTTGATGTCCTTTCGCTCCATCAGCGCCTGGGCCAGCTTCTCATACTCCTCCTCTACCCTGCCCAGGTCCTCCTCCCGGATGGCAAAGGGATCATCCGCCGGTCCGCTGCAGGGCTCCACCGACACATGCCGAAATCCCAAGTCTCCCATATGGAGCACGTCCATGGCAAAGTCCAGATTGTCCCTGGTAAAGGTGCCCCGGACATAGTAGTCCTTGGTTCCCCGTCCGGCCACCAGCTTCTGGAATTTGGGAACAATCACCTCATAGCTTCCCTTTCCGTTCACGGTGGGGCGCATCTGGTCGTTGACATCCGGCCGGCCGTCCAGAGAGAGTACCACATTAGACATTTCGCGGTTGATGTAGTCAATGGTCTCGTCATCCAGCAAAATTCCATTGGTGGTAATCGTAAAGCGAAATACCTTGTCGAATTTTTCCTCCAGTGACCGGGCGTACTCCACTGTTCGCTTTACCGTATCCATAGCCATCAGCGGCTCGCCGCCGAAGAAGTCGATCTCAATATTCCGCCGCTTGCCCGACTTGGCCACCACCCAGTCGATGGCCTTTTTGGCGGTCTCGAAGTCCATGGTCATCCGGTGTCCGGTGCCGAAGTCGCCGGTGGATGCGAAGCAGTATTTACACCGCAGGTTGCAGTCGTGGGACACATGGAGGCACAGGGCTTTTACCACTGCCGCCTTGGGCAGCGCCATAGCCGCTTCCGGGTCCAGATAGTCGTCGGTAGTAAAGAGCAGGCCCGCGTTTTGCAGCACCCGCAGCTCCTGCCAGCCCTCTTCCAACTCAGCGGGTTGGTATTGGGGCAGCTGGTTCACCAATTCCTGGGGGATCCTCCCCTCCCCTATCGGACCCTCTCCTACCAATTTCAAAAGGTCGTAGGTCAGCTTGTCCAGGACATGGACCGCCCCGCTGTTTACGTCCGCCGCCAGGTACTGCCCCAGGGCGGTAAAGGTGTGTACGGTTATCATGTTATGTTCTCCTTTTTAATTATTGCAAATGTGGCATCCAAAGATCGAGAGCAGAGTTTGATGTTTGGGGCACACCACTGATTACCAGGACATTGAGAAAAACGTCGGTTAGTCCGTTACTCATCTGAAGATCCCCAATAAAATGCAATCTATCCCCTCCCGTCCAAAGTCTGAACAGCAAAAAGGCAGGCGCGAAAGCGCCCGCCTTTTCAGGCTTTGTGATTTACTTGTTCTCGCACTTCTGGTTGGCGACAGTGCAGGAAGTCTTGCAGGCAGACTGGCAAGAGGTCTGGCACTCACCGCAGCCACCCTTGGCGGCACTGGCCTTCAGGGTAGCCCCGTTCAGCGTCTGGATATGTTTCATTTGAATTTCTCCTCCTGTTTGGTTGCTTACAGCATTTTCAGCCATAGTAAAGGCATTATAACACAGTACATTTGGAATTTCAATCATCTTCTGCGTTTTTTCTTGGATTTTCTTCCCAGCAGCCCGGGAATCGCTCCGCCGCACAGGCAGGCGCACAAAATTCCGGCCCCTCCGTTGGCCACAGAGGTCTCCTTGTAGACAATCAATCCGGCGGTGAGCAGCAGTAAAAACAGTACCGCCCCCACACCCAAACCGACCAGCAGTGACCGACTGCCCACCTGCCGGACGGCGAAGGCGCCCCCAACCAGAGCACCCAGCGCACAGGCAGCCAGCACCGCGCCATACATGGCGCCCACAGGAAGTATACCGGCGGATACCAGCACGGAACAGACCAGCAGGGCTGAAATGGTGGTCACTCCGGCCAGCACGCCGCCCTTGAGAACATCACACATTGCGTTGAGCCACTGGCTGCCCAGCTCTTCCGGGCGACGCTCCTTCTTCTTCATAAAAACACCCTCCCCCACGGTTTGGTAAAACCTATGCGGGGAGGGTGAAAGACATGCCTGTTTTGTTATGCGTTCTGCTCCGGGGCCACATTCTTGCTGGAAACAGCCCACTTGGTAAACTCAACGCGTACCCGGTCGGCGCTGGTTTCAATCACGATGGTATTTTCATCCACCTTGCAGATGGTGCCTACAATGCCGCCGATGGTGGTGATGACGTCCCCCACCTTCAGGGAGTCCCGCAGGTTCTGGGCCTCCTTCTTCCGCTTGTTCTCCGGTCGGATCATGAAGAAGTACAGCATGGCGAACATCGCTACGAGCATTAAAATTGTAACAGGATCCATAAGTCTTTCCTCCAAAACTACTGCAAAATCAGACTGTCAACAGAATATCTCTTTGACGCAGTGAACAGTATTATAGCGGATATTTTCCAGATTGACAAGCCCTTTTGTCAAATTTCTCTAATCATCTTGGTATGGCCGGTCCAGCAGACCGGAATATTGAGCTCGAAAATTCTCAAAGGTTCCGCTGTCTAGGCTCTCCCGGATGCGGGACATCAGCTCATTGTAGAAGTGCAGATTGTGAAGCACGGCCAGCCGCATAGCCAGCATCTCCCCCGCCGTCAGCAGATGACGCAGGTACGCACGAGAGAAGGACCGGCAGGCGGGACAGCCACAGGAGGCGTCGATGGGGCGCTCGTCCAGCTTGTACCTCTCATTTTTGATGTTGATCGTCCCCCGCCATGTGTACAGCTTGCCGTGGCGGGCATTTCGGGCGGGCATAACGCAGTCGAAGAAGTCGATCCCCCGGGCGACCCCCTCGATGATGTTGGAGGGGGTCCCGACCCCCATAAGATACCGGGGCTTGTCCGCCGGCATGTGGGGCTCCACCGCATCGATGATATCGTACATCACCTGTGTGGGCTCCCCCACTGCCAGACCGCCGATGGCGTAACCGTCGCAGCTTACCTTGGCAATTTCTTTCATATGCCAGACCCTCAGATCGGCGTAGGTCCCACCCTGATTGATTCCAAAAAGCTGCTGCTGAGGGTTCACGGTATCTGACAGGCTGTTAAGCCTGTCATGCTCTGCGATACAGCGCTCCAGCCACCGGGCTGTTCGCTCACAGGAGGCCTTTACATACTCGTAGGGCGAGGGATTCTCCACACACTCGTCAAAGGCCATGGCGATGTCGCTGCCCAGATTGGACTGGATACGCATGGACTCCTCCGGGCCCATAAAAATGCGCCGGCCGTCAATGTGGGAGGCAAAGGTGACCCCCTCCTCGGTGATCTTCCGCAGGCCGGACAGGGAGAACACCTGAAAGCCTCCGCTGTCGGTGAGCATGGGGCCGTCCCAGCCCATAAACTTATGCAGCCCGCCCATCTGACGGACCACCCCGTCCCCGGGGCGCAGGTGGAGGTGGTAGGTGTTGGACAGCTCCACCTGGCAGCCGATCTCCTTTAGATCGTGGGCGGACACCGCCCCCTTGATGGCCCCCTGGGTGCCCACGTTCATAAATACCGGGGTCTGGACCACCCCGTGGGCGCAGGTGAATGTCCCCCGCCGGGCTCGGCCCTCTTGTTTTATTACTTCAAACACGCAAAATCTCCTTCTTTATCTTGTAATGCCTTTGTGACGCAAAAAATCCGTGACAAATCGCTCCAGCTCGTCCGTGTGCATCACAACGGTCATCTGGGACCAGTCTGAGTATTCCAAGGTGCGCCAGCCCAGCCTAAAGCGCCCATCCGGCCCGTCCGGGTAATACTTTCCATGATAAACATAGTAAGGAAAGTTGATTTTTTCCCTCAAATGTCCCCGGTGGAACAAAAGCTCGCATCCGCTTGCAATGACGCCATGTTTGTATTCCTCAATAAAGATGTTGTCGATAAAGTCGTCGTCAATAACTGAGGGGTCCTCCGCAATATGGAGCTCGGCCAGGATGGTCTCAAACAGGTCGTGGGTCCGCTCCCAGTTGAAGCCGCCGGCTGCCTCCAGCAGAGCTGGACTGCTATAACCAGCTTCAAGCATATCCAACGCCCATAGGGTCAGGTGATCGTCCCACCTATGCTTTAAAATCCCCGTACGGCAGTCATCGTAGTATTTTTCCAAAATATGCCCCAAATAATAATATTTCATCGAAAATCTTGAGCCCCCTCCTCACGAAATAAACATCGCATCACCAAAAGAAAAGAAGCGATATTTCTCCCGCACCGCCTCCTCGTAGGCGGCCAGGACGTGCTCCCGTCCCGCCAGGGCGGACACCAGCATAATGAGCGTGGACTGGGGCAGATGAAAGTTGGTAATGAGGGCGTCCAGCACCTTGAATTTGTAGCCCGGATAGATAAAGATGTTGGTCCACCCGGATCGCTCCGACATAGTGCCGTCCTCCGCCGCGAAGCTCTCCACCGTGCGGCAGGAGGTGGTGCCCACACAGATGACCCGTCCCCCGCCCTGCTTGGTCTCGTTTATGATAGCGGCGGTCTCTCCGCTGATCTGGCAGAACTCGGAGTGCATCTCGTGGTCTGTGATCTCCTCCGCCTTCACAGGGCGGAAGGTTCCAAGGCCGACATGGAGTGTAACGCAACAGACCTTTACACCGAGATTCTGCACCTGCTCCAGCAGCTCCGGGGTAAAGTGGAGCCCGGCAGTGGGGGCGGCGGCGGAGCCCACCACCTTGGAGTAGACCGTTTGATACCGCTCCTGGTCCTCCAGCTCCGCCTTGATGTAGGGCGGCAGGGGCATTTTGCCCAGCTGCTCCAAAATTTCCAGAAAGATACCGCAATAGTGGAACCGGACCGCCCGCTTGCCGTCGTCCAGCTCTGCCTCCACGGTAGCGGTAAGCTGACCGTCCCCGAAAATCACCTGGGCTCCCGGCTTCAGTTTCCGCCCGGGACGGACCAGACACTCCCAGAGATTGTCCCCCTTATCGACAAGGAGAAGCACTTCACACACACCGCCGGTAGGGCGGTGACCGATGAGCCGGGCGGGCAGCACCCGGGAATCGTTGAGCACCAGACAGTCCCCCGGGCGGAGAAATTGAGACAGCTCATAAAAATGGTGGTGGCCCACGGCCCCAGTGGTTTTATCCAGGGTGAGCAAGCGGGAGGCGTCCCGCCGCTCCAGAGGAGTCTGGGCGATCAGCTCCTCGGGGAGCTGAAAATCAAAATCTGAGGTTTTCAAAGGCGTACATCCTATCTTTTAGAAGTGTGCCACCTGGACACCTGGGAAATAAAAGGCGACGATTTCGCTGCCGGTAAAGCCCCGGCGGGCCATGGCGTTGGCGCCGTATTGGCTCATACCCACCTGGTGGCCCCAGCCGCCGCCATTAAAGGTGTAGGTGCTGCCGGAGATGGTAACCGTTCCGCTCCCCGGCTGGGGGGCAGTGCTGCTGTCCGGCTCACCGCCGGAACCTATGGCGGATATGGAGCCGGTTCCGTTGATGGCGTAGGGCTTGTCCCCCGCCTGTGATACCGTTCCTCCGCCGGAGATGACATATTTGCCCTCCAGCCCTCCTGACACCGGGGAGCCGTTGATATAGATTTCTTCGCTGTTCCCGGGTAAATCAGGCGTGCTGGTTTCACCGGTCCCCGCCCCGTTAACGGTAAACCGTATAGACCTTACATCAAACCGGCTGCGGATATTGCTGGCGCTGATGGTACTGCTCTGACCATTGGCCCAGTGGACGGTTGCCCGGATCACATTACCCAGGTCGGAATAGGTCAGCTCCAGCGACTTCACCGAGGTGCCCACGCCCAGACCGTTCTTCTGAAGCTGCTGGGTCAGCTGGGCGGAGGTGTAACTCTTCGTCCAGGGGGAGAATGCGTTGGCGTAGTCCAGATCGGCCTCGTAGGGGTCCTCCACCCCCCGGAGGTAGGGGTATTCGTTGACAGTGTCGGACCCCCAAATGTTTTTGGCGTCCTCGCTGGCCCCTCCGAAGCTGGAGACATAAAAGACCTCGGCCAGCCTGCCGTTGTACTTGACCACCATGCCCGCCGTCTCGGCCACCGCCCGCATACTGGTCTCGCTGGGGCCGTAGTCCGGCCGTTCGCTGCCCATGCCATGGTAGACCTGACAGCTGTCGGAGGGGCAGATGTCGAAGCCGTGGCTGTTGTGCTTCCCCAGGTTTTTCAGTACATAGGTGCGGGCGCACAGGGCCTGGGCCTTCAGGGCCTCCAGGGGCCACTCCCGGCCCATCTCATAGCAGACCACCCCGTTGATATAGTCCTCCAGGGGCAGCACATTGACCACGGTGAGGTTTCCCCCGTTGCGCCTGTGGTACTGGAAGCCCCCCCGGTATTTATACCCGGAAAACCAGGTCTGGACCTCCTCCGCCCCGGTGACGTCGGGCTGGACAGCCAGGGCTCCGGAGGCGCCGTTGTCGTACTGGAACAGGATATGGTCGGTCCCTGTCTCCACAACGCTCATGCCGTAGGCGCTGGTGCCCACAACGCTGCCAATCCCTCCAAGGGTGCTCTGCACCTCCCGGGCCTCTGTCCCGGTGGTGTAGGCCCCCACCCGGACCTGATACTGCCCGTCAATCCACGCCACAAAGCCATCCTCATATCCGGCGGCGACGGCCGCCGCCTCGTCATAGGAGCCATAGCTTCCGGGCAGCTGGATATGGACGCACCCCACCACAATACTGCTGGAAATGGAGGCGGAATAAGTATTTTTGTTCAGCGTTGAGGATCTGCCATAATACAGGTTCTCCGTTTTCAGCACCGCCGCCTTCTCTACATCTCTGCCGGTGCGGGCCAGCTCCACAAAATTCAGGCCGCTGTCGTAGTAGCCAAAGCGGTAGCCCGACCCGTACTCATTTTGGAGATGGGCCGCCTCCAGCTCTCCGGTAGGCACGTGGGGACTGGTAGAGGCCAGCCCCACCCGGATCATCGCATCGCCGTTTTGGTTGGTGGTGACCGCCCCCGCAGACGGTACAGTCAGGCATACGGCCAGAACGGCGGCGGCAAGCTGCATAAATCTTTTTTTCATAACGCACTCCATTTCTCTGGTTTAAGGGGTGTTTTCTATTGACAACAGGGTCAACCCCGTGGTAGGATAGCTGCAATGTGGAGGGTAGCGGCTTTGCGCAAGCAAATTGCCCTCCCCGACATTATAGTACAAAATCAGCCGCTTGAAAAGCCGCTGATTTATTTTTTTCATTGGGCAAAATTTTCCCCGGTTCAAGATCCCTGTTTCAGGACATAGAATGGCCTGGATTGATATGGAGGTTGTAAAAATGGAAAAGTATAAGGTAGGCGTCATCGGAGCTACCGGCATGGTGGGCCAGCGCTTTGTCACCCTGATGGAAAACCATCCCTGGTTCCAGCTCACCGCCCTGGCCGCCAGTCCCCGTTCGGCGGGCAGGCCCTATGAGGAGGCGGTGGCCGGCCGCTGGGCCATGAAGTCCCCCATCCCCCAGGAGGCCAAGGCCCTGGTGGTGCTGGACGCCCAGGCCGATGTGGACAAGATCGCCGGTATGGTGGACTTCGTTTTCTGCGCGGTAGACATGAAAAAGGATGAGATCAAGGCGCTGGAGGAGCGGTACGCCAAGGCAGAGTGCCCGGTGGTGTCCAACAACTCCGCCAACCGCTGGACCGACGACGTGCCTATGGTGGTCCCTGAGCTCAACGCCGGCCACATCCGGATCATCGACGCCCAGCGGAAGCGTCTGGGCACCAGGCGGGGCTTTATCGCCGTCAAATCTAACTGCTCCATCCAGAGCTACGCCCCCCTCCTCACCCCTCTGATTCGGGCGGGCTATGACATCGAGAAGGTGCTGGTCTGCACCTACCAGGCCATCTCCGGGGCGGGCAAGACCTTCGAGCGCTGGCCTGAGATGGTGGATAACCTGATCCCCTACATCGGCGGCGAGGAGGAGAAGAGCGAGCAGGAGCCCCTGAAGGTGTGGGGGCATATCGAGGGCGATAAGATTATCAAGGCCGACGGCCCCTCCATCACCGCCCAGTGCCTCCGGGTCCCCGTCTCCGATGGCCACACCGCCGCCGCTTTTGTTACCTTCAAGGAGGGTAAAAAGCCCACCGAGGAGCAGATCAAGGAGATATGGAAGGGCTTTAAGGGCCGGGCCCAGGAGCTGGACCTCCCCTCCGCCCCCAAGCAGTTTATCCACTACTTCGAGGAGCCCGACCGGCCCCAGGCCCACACCGAGCGGGATCTGGAGGGCGGCATGGCCATCTCCGCTGGACGCCTCCGCCCTGACAGCCAGTATGACTGCAAATTTGTGGGCCTCTCCCATAACACCCTCCGGGGCGCTGCCGGCGGCGGGGTTCTGCTGGCCGAGCTGCTGTGCGCCGAGGGGTATATCGACCACAAATAATGCAGATTCAATATACCAAGTGGCAGACACAGCGCAGAAGTCTGCCGGACAAAATATTTCTGTCAACTGGAATCCTGGTAAAGGCCTGCTCCAGGCTAAATTTAACCTGGCAGATTCGTAATCTAGCGGAGGCGGCAGAGCGGGGCGAGTTTTATTTCCAGTTGAACGTCCCCAAAGGGTGCAGGTTCAGTCCGGAGTTGCGGCAGTTCCTAAAAGAACACAAAAATACAAAGGTGAAAAGAGTGGAGCGGTAAATGGGGCTGTATCTGTGCATATTTGATGAAGCCGGAGATGATATCTGCGGTGTAGAGGTTGGGCTTTATCAATATTTTGGAGATTTCAGGGCCACAGTGGATCAATATACTAACAAGGGTTTGATTTCTCTGTTTGTGAAACCCGGCAGAAAGATATTTTCATCCCCAATGTCCACTTTATTGAACCATTCTGACTGTGACGGCAGTTGGAGCGTCCAGGACTGCAAGCTTCTGAAAGCGGAATTGGAAGAAATCAAGCAGGTTTTTTGTAAAGAACCTCCCTCCGCTAAAATAATTGCTTCCAAGCAAGACATTTTTCAGTTTTTCGGAATAACACCCAAAAATCTGTTTGAGTGTTTTGTAGATTCAGACTGCGAATTTTTAATTGACAGATTGATTGAGTTGTGCAATTTAGCCATGGAAAAAAACAGACCAATCATGTTTCAATAATCTTGAGCTCACCAGAAAGGATGTATTTTTATGAGAACTCCCGTATTTACCGGCTCCTGCCCCGCCCTGGTGACCCCCTTTGACGACCACGGCACCATCAACTACGACGCCTTCGGCAAGCTGATCGACGCTCAGATCGAATCCGGCGTGGACGCGGTGTGCGTCTGCGGCACCACCGGCGAGTCGGCCACCATGTCCATCCGGGAACACATCGCCGCCGTGGAGTTCTGCGTCAAGCGGGTGGACCACCGGGTAAAGGTGATTGCCGGCGCGGGCTCTAACGACACCTCCGCCGCCGTCTACCTGTCCCAGCACGCCCAGGACTCCGGCGCCGATGCCCTGCTCCACGTCACCCCCTACTACAACAAGGCCAGCCAGACCGGCCTCATCAAACACTATGAGTATATCGCCGACCGCACCGAGCTGCCTATCATCCTCTACAACGTGCCCGGCCGCACCGGCGTATCCTTCACCGCCGATACATACAAGGTGCTGTCCGCCAACCCCAAGATCAACGGCGTGAAGGAGGCCAGCGGCAACTTCTCTCTCCTGGCCCACACCCGCTGCCTCTGCCCCGACGACTTTTACATCTGGTCGGGCAACGACGACCAGGTGGTGCCCATGATGGCCCTGGGGGCCAAGGGGGTCATCTCGGTGGCCTCCAACATCATCCCGGAGGTCATGGTGAAGATGAGCCACCTGTGCCTGGAAAACGACTTCGCCGCCGCCTCTCAGCTCCAGATCAAGTACATGGACCTGATCGACGCCCTCTTCTGCGAGGTCAACCCCATCCCCATCAAGGCGGCCATGAACCTGATGGGCATGGAGGCCGGTCCCCTGCGTCTGCCCCTGTGCGACATCTCGGACAAGAATCTGGCCGTTCTCCGCGCCTCCATGGAGCGGATGGGGCTGCTGAAGTAAGGAGCGCCCCCTATGCTGAAGATAATCATATCCGGCTGTAACGGCCATATGGGCCGGGTGGTGGAGGCGTTGTGCGCCAGCGATCCCGCCGTGGAGGTGTGCGCCGGCTTCGATGTTCTGGGAGCCGGCGACCGGGAGTTTCCGGTCTACACCTCCCCTGCCCAGTTTACCGGTGAGGCGGACGCGGTAATTGACTTCTCCTCCCCCGCCGCTCTGGACAGCCTGCTGGAATTTGCCAAAGCCCGCAAGATTCCCCTGATCCTCGCTACCACCGGTTACTCCCCTGAGCAGGAGGCGCAGGTGGGCTCCGCCGCCCTGGAGGTGCCCATCTTCCGCTCGGCCAATATGTCTCTGGGCATCAATGTACTGCTGGAGTTGGTGAAGAAGGCCGCTTCCGTCCTTGGGGACAGTTACGATATTGAGATCGTGGAGCGCCACCACCGCCGGAAGGTGGACGCCCCCTCCGGCACCGCCTTGATGATCGCCGACGCGGCGGCTCAGTCCTGCGGACATGAGACACAGTACGTCTACGAACGCCATTCCACCCGCCACCCTCGGGATAAGAAGGAGATCGGCATCTCCGCCGTCCGGGGCGGCACCATCGTAGGCGAGCACGAGATCATCTTCGCCGGACACGACGAGATCATGGAGATCAAGCACACCGCCCTCTCCCGGGAAATTTTCGCCCAGGGGGCGGTAGAGGCCGCCAAGTTCATCGCCGGTGTGGAAAAGCCGGGACTGTATGACATGAGCTATTTAGTTAAATAAGTGAAAACGCCTCTGTTTTAGGAAGCAGAGGCGCTTTTCTCATAAAAAGGAGTTTACTATGACTGCCTGCCCATTCTGCGAAGAAGGTCCCATATATGAAGCAGTTGTGAAAGAAAATCAGGAGACGATCTATATCTGCGCTGAGTGCGACACTGTATGGAGACATTCAGGAGAAAACTTTGAACCTACAAATTATACAAGCTATATGTGCAGGCTTGGAAAAGACCCGCTATGGGATGAGTTGGAATTAATTTCTGTGGTGTAATCTGTATCAAGACTGAAAACCATAAAAATCGATACGACTGGAAAATCAGTTGCAGAAATCGCCAACGAAATCCAAGTGCCGTAACAGAATATTACTTTTACGATAAAACCTTTCACACAGGGGGGGGCAGCAGAAAATGAATAGACAGTTTAAGGACACTGGACGCAATATGGATATGGACGATGGTTCTTTGCTCTACGCCTGTCATATCAACGACATGAGCCTGATCCGGGAGCGTATCAAGGGTGCAAAGCAGAAACAGCTGAAACAGCGCCATGACAACATCGGCCTGCCGCTTCACGCCGCCGCAGTCAATGAAAACTATGAAGCAGTTGAGCTTCTGCTGGCTCAGGGAGCTGACTTGAGCTGGCGTAATCTTGTGGACAACAATGCTATGATTCACTGTGTTGTCAATGGTAAGCTGAGGATGGCAAAGTACCTCATTGAGAGGGGAACCGATGTAAATGCACAGGGCAGTCACCGGTATACCGCACTGCATTATTTGATGTTTCGCACTTCCTGGAACAAAGATTTTGCGGAATATTTATTGCAAAAGGGTGCTGACATAAATTCATTTGCCTGGGATAAAGAGCAGCCCATTATGACAGCGGCTGGGTATGGCTGTATGGAGGGCCTGCAATTTCTGCTGGACCACGGCGCAAATACTGACCGGCTCCCCCTGGCCTGTGGTTGGGCTCTATCCGCAGGGCGTACAGAGATTGCCCGTTTTCTCTTTGAGCGGGGTGTTACGCCAGAAGAGATTATTGCTCAGGGACAGGGAATCGAAAAAGGCTGTATCCACCGTGCCGCAACCAGCTTCGGTGTATGGAAAGAAAATAGTCCTATGGTTGAACTCTTGTGTCAATATGTGGATGTAAAAAAGGCTCCTAAGCGCCAAATAATGATCATGGGTGAAGCCACCAAACTGAGCCCGCTGGACTATGCCAAAGAGCTTTTCACCCAAAATCCCCAATATACATACCTCCAGAAGCATATTGAGGTTATGGAGCAAAATTGTGCCAGATAAGCAGAACTCTACGGAGCGGCGATTGCCTTTTTCCTCAAAACCTGTTACTCTGCTCTCAGGAGGTGGAACACATGGATCAAGTGAAAACCGGAGCCCTCATCCGGGCCCTGCGCGCCCAAAAGGGACTGACCCAGAAGGCGCTGGCCGAGGCCATAGGGGTCGGCGACAAGGCGGTCAGCAAATGGGAACGGGGGCTTGGGTGCCCCGATGTGTCCCTCCTTCCGGAATTATCAAGGGTTTTGGGCGTCAGGCTGGAGGCGCTGCTCTCCGGCGAACTGGACGCCAACGACCAGGAAAGAGGAAATATGAAAAAGCTGAAATGTTACGTCTGTCCCGACTGCGGCAACCTGATTACCGCCGCGTCCGAGGCGGACGTGTCCTGCTGCGGCAGGACGCTGCTCCCCCTGGAGCCCCAAAAGGCAGAGGATAAGGACAAGCTGTCTGTGGAAAAAATAGACGACAGCTGGTTTGTCTCCTCTCCCCACCCCATGACCAAGGACCACCACATATCCTTTGTCGCCCTGCTCACCGGAGACACCCTGTTTCTCCGCCGCCTCTACCCCGAGTGGGACCTGCAAACCCGCGTCCCCTGCCTTGGCCACGGCATTTTACTGTGGTATTGTACAAAGCATGGACTTTTTCAACAGCTGATATAGAACAGAAACGGAGGCATACACCATGGCTGACCAATTTATCCGCACCCGCCTGCTGGTGGGGGACGAACCGCTGGAGCGGCTGAAAAAAGCCAGAGTGGCTGTCTTTGGGGTCGGCGGCGTAGGCGGCTATTGCGTTGAGGTGCTGGCGCGGTCAGGCATAGGCACTTTACACCTCTATGACGACGACACCGTGTCAGAGAGCAACCTGAACCGGCAGCTTGCCGCCCTCCACTCCACCCTTGGTCAGCCCAAGGCGGAGGTGATGGTTCGGCGTGTGCAGGACATCAACCCGCACTGCCAGGCGGAGGCCTTTCGGACTTTCTACCTCCCTCAAAACGCGGACACAGTGGACTTAGCCCAGTACGACTATGTAGTGGACTGCATCGACACGGTAACCGCTAAGCTGGAACTGGTGACAAGGTGTAACGCCTTACAGGTAAAAATCATCTCCGCCATGGGCACAGGCAACAAATTTGACCCCTCTGCCCTGATGGTCACTGATATCTCCAAGACCCAGGGCTGCCCTCTGGCCCGCACTATGCGCAAGGAGCTACGAAAGCGGGGAATCAACCACCTGAAGGTGGTCTGCTCAGCCGAGCTTCCCACCTCTCCCCTGCGCTCTGTAGACTGCGAGGCTCCGGAGGACACCGGCGCCCGCCCCGCCTCCACCGCCCGTCGGAATACGCCGGGGTCCATGCCCTTTGTCCCCGCCGCTGCCGGCCTGCTGATAGCCTCCGCGGTAGTTCGGGAGCTGGGAGGATTCTAAAATACCACACTGCCCGCCGGTTGTATGCTTTTCCCTTTTTTGGAGATACTATCTCTGTTTTGTAGAGGAGGGGTATTTTGTGAGCCTTATTGTCTGCACGGATCCCTGCGTCTATCAAAAGGACGGCTACTGCTCCCTGTCCCGGGCTTCTTCACCTGGAGACCAGGGCGGCTCCGGCTGTATTAACTTTGTGCCGGCCCGGGGAGCAGATTGCTGCGATACAAAAAAACAGAGTGGAACAGAGCGATAGGCCCTGTTCCACTCTGTTTTAATCTCTTTCAGCCGCGGGCATTGCCTCTGGGCTGGACTTTGTCAAAGGCCGGATTGGTAAGATAGACATTTCTGGCGTCCATCTTCTCCTTGCACAGCCTCAGGCACTCGCCGAACCGCTGGAAGTGCACAATCTCCCGTTCACGCAGGAAGCGGATCACATTGTTCACATCCGGATCGTCCGACAGCCGCAGGATATTGTCATAGGTGAGCCGGGCCTTCTGCTCAGCGGCCAGATCCTCGGTCAAATCAGCGATTACATCGCCGGTGGACTGGATCGAACCGGCGCTCCAGGGGAAGCCGGAGGCGGCGGTGGGATACACGCCGGCAGTATGGTCCACAAAATAGGGGGCAAAGGCCGGATTGGCCCGGACCTCCTCATCTGTGAGATTTCGGGTCAGCTGATGGACGATGGCGGCCACCATCTCCATATGGCCGAGCTCCTCTGTTCCGATATCGGTGAGTAGTCCCTTGGCCTCCGCGTAGGGCATGGAGTATCGCTGAGACAGATAGCGCATGGAGGCGCCCAGTTCGCCGTCCGGTCCGCCGTATTGGCTGATGATAAAGGCGGCCAGCTTGGGGTTGGGGGTAGCAATTTTTACCGGAAATTGCAGTTTTTTCTCATAATGAAACATCTCACTTCACCTCATTCTGCGCATAATTCCAGGGCCAGGGGTCAGACAGCCACTGATAGCTGTCGCCGGCGGCAGCGGTCTCTTTGGTAATGGGGCCGTATTTGGACTCATATGCCGCCTTGGCCGCCTTCTCCATAGCGGAGAACTGCTTGAACAGGTTAAACGCCTCAGTGTCGTCCTTATGGGTATCCAGATAGATTCCCAGCTCCAGCACCACAAATTCCAGGGCCTGAAGCTCCGCCAGCGGGGTGGCGGGCAGGGACGACCCCTCCACAGCCAAATGGAAGGGCAGATTCAGTCCGGGGAACAGCGTGCCGTTGCTCAGCGCTTCAGTCTGGGCATACTTCTGAGGATTGTTCTGCTGAAAAGGTACATAGGGTACTGACAGGCCGGCACAGGACGGCAGTGTGCCGTTGCTGTCCGGGCAGCCGGCCTGGGCAGAAGCGGGCCGGGTTCCGTTATTCTCAATCAACAAGGGAAAATCCCTCCTTCATTCAATACAGGAGGACGGGCGCGGGGAGCGCACAGCGTCCCCTCATTCCATTCTATGTGCCCGGTCTTTAAGGGGTACACGCATACCGCGGTGCCCCTCCCCATAGGATAAGGAGGAGGTGGTCATATTGAAGAGAGGGATTCTGCTGGCCGGGGCGCTGATTGGAACGGTGATCCTGCTGGCTCTGGCTCTGAGCCGGCTGAACAGCGCCATGGAGCCGGCCATGAACCATGTGGTGACCCAGCGGACAGGCCCGCTGGTGCTGGACGCCGGCCACGGCGGAGAAGATGGAGGCGCTGTCTCCATAACGGGAGTTCCGGAGAGCCGGATCAACCTGTCAATCGTCCTGAGCCTTCGGGACGTGCTGGGGCTCTACGGTGTAGACCCCATCCTGCTCCGGGAGGAGGACATCTCCCTCCACACCGGCGACGCCAACACTCTGCGGGAGAAAAAACGTTCCGACCTGAAAAACCGGACGGCGGCCATTGAAGCGGTGGAGGGCGGAACGCTCATCAGCATACATCAGAACACATATCCGGGCAGCCGCTACTATGGCACCCATGTCTTTTATGCCCCGACCGACGGCTCCCAGGCTCTGGCGGATCACGTTCAAAACAGCATAAAAACAGCCCTGCAGCCGGACAATGAGCGGGCTGTCAAGCAGATTCCCGATACAGTCTATATTATGAATCACATCACCTGTCCCGGGATTTTAATCGAATGCGGTTTTCTCACCAACCCGGCAGAGGAGGCCATGCTCCGGGACCCGGACTACCAGCGCAAGCTGTCCGCCGTCATCGCCGCCGCCTGGCTGACGGCAGAGGGGTAAGCATTTACATCCCTGTCAAAATCTGTTACAATGGTTCCATAATCCAATAAAGGAGAAGGAACTATGAAGGTGAAAACCTTATTTTACTGCACCGAATGCGGCAACGAGCTGCCCAAGTGGGCGGGACAGTGCCCGGCGTGCAGGGCGTGGAACACCATTGTGGAGCAGCCGGCGGAGAAACCCTCCAAACGGTCCTCCCCGGTCAAGGGAGGCTCCGCCTCGGGAATAGCGGTCAACCGGCCCAGGCCCATGAGCGAGGTGGAAACTACTGACGAGCTGCGCTTTGCCACCGGCATGGGGGAGCTGGACCGGGTGCTGGGCGGCGGCGCTGTGAAAGGCTCGCTGGTACTGGTGGGCGGCGCGCCGGGCATTGGCAAATCCACCCTGATGCTTCAGATTTGTGACAACCTATGCCGCTTCGCCAAGGTGCTGTATGTGTCCGGCGAGGAATCTGAGCGGCAGATCAAGCTCCGGGCGGAGCGGCTCAGTGTACGCGGCCAGGGGCTGTACCTGCTGGCGGAGACCAATTTGGAAAACCTGGTAGATGCGGTCCATCAGCTCCAGCCCGACGTGCTCATTGTGGACTCTATCCAGACCTTATACCACGGAGATGTGACCTCAGCCCCTGGCAGTGTCAGCCAGGTAAAGGAATGTACCTTAACACTTATGCAGCTGGCCAAGGGGGAAAATATTACCGTCTTTGTCATCGGACATGTGAACAAGGAGGGCTCCATTGCCGGTCCGAAGGTGCTGGAACACATGGTAGACTGTGTGCTCTACTTTGAAGGGGAGCGTCACATGGCATACCGCATTCTTCGGGCGGCAAAAAACCGCTTTGGCGCCACCAACGAGATCGGCGTTTTTGAAATGGAGGAGAGCGGTCTCACCGAGGTCCCCAATCCCTCCGAGGCTATGCTGGCCGGCCGGCCCACTGGAGCGCCCGGCACCTGTGTTACCTGCGTGATGGAAGGGGTCCGCCCGGTGCTGGCGGAGATCCAGGCTCTGGTGGTCCCCTCCAGTCTGGGAAATCCCCGGCGGGTAAGCAACGGTTTTGACTACAGCCGGTCCATGCTTCTGCTGGCCGTCCTGGAGAAGCGCGGCGGCCTGATGGTGGGCAGCTGTGATGCCTACCTCAACGTGATTGGCGGGCTCTATCTGGAGGAGCCTGCCGCCGATCTGGCGGCCGTGCTGGCCCTGGCCTCCAGCTTCCGTGACAAGCCTGTCCCCAATGATCTGGCCGCTATCGGAGAGGTGGGCCTCACCGGTGAGCTCCGGGCGGCCAGCGCCCTGGGCCAGCGGCTGGCTGAGGTCCAGCGGCTGGGCTTTACCAAATGTCTGATCCCCAAGCGAATTCAGGGCAAATTGGCTGTCCCCGATGGCCTGGAGCTGATCCGAGTATCCAACATTCGGGAAGCGATGGCCGCCTTGCTGTAAAAAAATCCCCTCATAGAGGGGATTTTTCTATCCAAGCAGCCAATCCAGCTCCAATTTGAGCCGGGCCAGCCGGACGTCCGGCTTGACGCGCTCGCCGTGGAAATCGCTGCCGCCGGTCACATGCAGATGGTACTTCCTGGCCAGAGACAGGTAGAATTCCTGCTGTTCCGGGGTATGCTGGGGATAAAAGCACTCGATGGCCTCCAGACCGCAGTCGGCCAGCTCCCGAACAATCCGCTCCAGCTCCTCGTTTTCCACACCGATCTGATACGGGTGGGCAAGGGACGCCTTCCCCCCGGCGGCTCTGATCGTCTCTACGCATGTCCGGGCTGCCGGCTTAGGCCGCTCCACCCGCTGATGAAATTCCTCTGTATCCAAATACCGGTCGAACGCCTCCCGGTTGCTGGACACGAAGCCGTGCCGGGTGAGCACCTGGGCGAAGTGGGGCCGGCCTACGATATTTCCCCCGGCCAGCTCCTTCACCTCCTCCAGGGATATCTCCACCCCCTTCTCCTTCAAGTAAGCCACCATTCTCAGGCCGCGCTCATCCCGCCCAACTCTCATGTCCTGGCACAGTCCGGCCAGGGCCGGGGCGGCAGGATCAACACAAAGCCCCAGAATGTGGAACGTGTGGTATTCCTTCGCACTCAGTTCGATGCCCCGCAGAACCCGAATCCCCTGGCTCTCCCCCGCCTGCACCGCTTCCTCCAGTCCGTCCAGTGTATCGTGGTCAGTGAGAGCCCAAACCGCAAGCCCCTCTTTTTTTGCCATATCTGCCAGCTGCGCGGGGGTGTACTGCCCGTCTGAGGCGGTAGAATGGGTGTGAAGATCCGCTGTATAGGTCATTTTCTGTCCATCCTCTCTTGTTTGGTTTATGGCCGAAACCGCCTGGCAAAGCCGCAGCGGCGGCAAAACTCCTCCGCAGCCTTTCCCCGGGAAAAGCCGTCGTAAATAGCTTGAGCCCTTGGACTGTTTAAAATTTCCTCCAGAGACTGCTCATACAGGCTGCCCAGCGGGACATCCCCCTCGTGATCCAGGCAGCAAGGTACAACCGTTCCATCCCAGAGCACCCCCACCTGATCCCGCAGGCCGTAGCAGAAGGTGGATCTGTCCCCCTCTGGCGCAGACAGGTCGGGCCAGTCAAACCTCTCTCCCCACTCCAGAAAGACGTTGGGGGCCAGCGTGGTTCCCCGGGCTCCCTCCTTCCAGGGTCCGGAGAAGGCCTCTGTCAGGGAGGACAGAATGGCGCTGTTCTGCCGGTTAGCCCCACAGGTGTCCGCGCCATCCAGATTCCAAAGCCGCAGAGCGCACCGTTTCCCCCTCTCAGCGGCCTCTTTGGCAAAGTGAATGCACTGTTCCAGATAGGCCTCCAGCCCCACGCCTTGATTTCCCTCGAAGGAGTGCAGAGAAATACTCACCTTCTCCACCGCCGGGCTGGCGCAGAGCAGTGCCTCTCTCTCCCTCAGCAACGTGCCGTTGGTAGTTATCATCACCCGAAACTCCAGCGCTTCCGCTCTGGTCAGGATCTCCTCCAGCTGAGGGTGGAGCAGCGGCTCCCCCATCAGATGAAGGTATAAGTACTCTGTGTGGGGCCGCAGCCTGGCGGCCAAGGTCTGAAAATCCGCCGGAGTCAGAAACCCTTTGGCCCTTCTGGTGCCGGGACAAAAGGCGCAGCAGAGATTACACAGATTTGTGATCTCCAAATATACTTTTTTTAGCTGTTTCACTGTCCGGCTCACCTCACTGTGTGATAATCTATCCTACCACACTCGCGGGTCAAAGGTCAACGGTATACCCCCAAAATGTGGAGAAAACGGATTTCTCGGATGGGGTAGGTGGACAGGGGGCGGTAATCGGCATCTTCGGTGTGGGCAGCCACCAAAACATTGTCCAGAGAGGCAGGACTGCCCACCGCCACAACCACCGGATTATGGGCAAAGGGCCCTGGCGCAAATCGCAGCTGGACAAAATCACCAGGCAAAAGGCCTGTCAGTCCGGTCTCCTCTCCCAGCGGCCCAGGGGTCTCCTTTCTCCGGGTGAGGAAGTTGTAGAAAAAGGACACCCCGGTCCAGGCCGGAGCCCGGCTGTACTGGCTGTTGTAGTACCAGCCGAAGGTGGGGGTATAGTTCATTACCCCGGAACCGGCGTAAAGACACTGGGAGGCGAAGTTGGTACAGTCGCCTCCCAGCTCATCAAAGTTGTAAAAATCAGGATTTCGATGGTAGGCCCATCGGTGGGCATAGGTCACCGCCGCCTGACGGTCATAGGGGTGCAGTGTCATAGGAAGAACCTCCTTTCCCCTATGCTATGCAGGCTGACAAGCTATTGTGCCTGTCAGTTCAGCGCCCACTGGATCACCCCTCTGACCCAGTCCCACATATGGGGAAACTCCGTCTTTACCACATGCCACACGTCCTCTATGTGGTGTCCGTACCCTTGGAGATAGGGAAAGGCTCCCTTGGCCTCATTGGTCCCAATCGCCACATGACCGTAAGCGGAGCCGCCGATGGCCAGCCCTGTGGACCAGGCCCCTCCGCCGATAGCAAGGTAGTTGGAAAAGGCCCCGCCGCCAATGGCAAGCCACTGGCCTATGGCGCAGCCGCCCACCGCAAAGCCGCCGACAGCCATGCCGCCCAGAGCTACCAGCCCCAGGCTGAGCCCCCCGAAGGCCAGAAGCAGCCCCAGCGTGAGGCCGCCCAGGGAGACCAGCCCCAGAGAGCAGCCGCCGACAGCCACCACTCCTACGGCGCAGTTGCCAATGGCGACGATTCCTTTTGCCAGCCGGGGACCAAAGCCCAAGCGGATATGAACAAGCGGCAGGCCAAATACCTTTACAGGGCTGATATATTCATAGTAAACGCCCAAAGACCGCATCTCCGCGCGTGTTTGCTGATAGGTAAAGCCACCTCCTCTCTCTTCGGCCCCTTCCAGCCCCACCAGCCGGTCGATGGACATGTTAAAGAGCCGGGCCAGCTCCACCAGCTTTTCCAGCTCTGGGGTGCTCTGGCCCATCTCCCACTTGGAGACTGTCTGCCGGGTGACTCCGACTTGATTGCCCAGTTCCTCCTGAGACCACCCCCGCTGCCTGCGCAGGGACATAAGATGTTCCGCAAAGTTCATGGAAAAACCTCCTTTTCTGCCCTTACCATAGCAGATATTCCCCCGCCCCGTCAACCAAATGCCCCTGGAAATCTGTCAACCAAAGTTAACATGACTCAAAACAGCCCTATGGGAGTCCTCCCACAGGGCTGTCAGGTCAACAAAAACTAAGTTTTATTTACCAGTTTCCTTCTGAATGGGCAGCCAGACCTGAAATTGCAGCTCCTCTGCTCCGGGCTCGCTCAGGTAGACCTCCACATCCGGGGCCTGAGCCCACTCGTAGCCCGAATCGGGCAGCCACTCGGCCACAATCCGCTTTTGCAACTCCTGGATGGCGGTGGGCTGCTGCCCTGACCCGGTGAACACCGCCCAGGTGGCGGCGGGCACCGTCCACTCATAGGTCCCTTCCGGGGCCGGCGCGTTGGAGGCCACCGCGATATAGTAGTAGTTTTCCTCCTCGCGGTGACAAGTACTTACCCCTAACAGGCCGGGCGTCCCAGGGTCCATCAGTGGAATCAGCGCCCCAATCCGCGGCCCGGTCTCTCCCCAGAACTGGGGCACCGCCTGAAAGCCCTCCTCCACATCCATGGGCAGAGGCATACGGAAGCCAACAATGCGAAATTCCTCTCGCCGGACGATCTGATACTCCATCTCCGTATCTCCTTTGAGTACAAATTTGAAGCGGATACGTGGAAAGGCTTTTAGCTTTACCCCATCCTGTTTTGCAAGGGACGGGGCCACGCCATGGATCGCCTGGAAGGCCCGGTTGAAGGCGGTGGGCGAGTCGTAGCCGTACCGCAGCGCCACATTCAGCACCTTCTCCCCTGTCCGCAGGTCCGCCGCCGCCCGGGTCATGCGCCGCCGGCGAATATACTCCTTCAGCGGCACCCCGGCCAGGTAGGAGAACATCCGCTGAAAGTGGTAGGCGGAGCAGCCAGCCAGCCGCCCCAGCTCCTCCAGCCTGATCTCTTTGTCCAGATTTTCCTCCAAATAATCCAGCGCCCGGTTCCAGTTTTTCAGCCAATCCATTATTATCCACTCCTTGTCCACCAGTATACCCGTTTTTCCCTGCCCTGTCCTCGCTTTTCCGGTGCAGAAAAAGGGAGCGCCGAGGCGCTCCCTTGGAAAGCGGAAAATTTAGGCCTTGCCGTTGCAGCCCAGGACGTTCACCAGCTTGTGGCGAACCAGCTCCTTGATGTTGGCGCGGGCGGGCTTGAGGTACTCGCGGGGGTCGAACTTGTCGGGGTGCTCGTTGAAGAACTGGCGGATGGTGCCGGTCATGGCCAGGCGCAGGTCGGAGTCGATGTTGATCTTGCACACGGCGCTCTTGGCGGCCTCGCGCAGTTGAGCCTCGGGGATACCCACGGCGTCGGGCATCTTGCCACCGTTGGCGTTGACCATCTTCACATACTCCTGGGGTACGCTAGAGGAGCCATGGAGCACGATGGGGAAGCCGGGCAGACGCTTGACGACCTCCTCCAGGATGTCGAAGCGCAGGGGGGGCGGGACCAGCTCGCCCTTCTCATTGCGGGTACACTGGGCGGCGGTGAACTTGTAAGCGCCGTGGCTGGTGCCGATGGCGATGGCCAGGGAGTCGCAGCCGGTCTTGTCAACGAACTCCTCCACCTCCTCGGGGCGGGTGTAGTGGGACTCCTCGGCGGAGACATTGACCTCGTCCTCCACGCCGGCCAGAGCGCCCAGCTCGGCCTCGACGACGACGCCGTGGTCGTGGGCGTACTCGACGACCTTCTTGGTGCCCTCGATGTTCTCGGCGAAGGACTTGGAAGACAGGTCGATCATGACGGAAGTAAAGCCGCCGTCGATGCAGGACTTGCAGGTCTCAAAGCTGTCGCCGTGGTCCAGATGGAGCACGATGGGGATCTCGGGGCACTCGATGACGGCGGACTCCACCAGCTTCACCAGATAGGTGTGGTTGGCGTAGGCGCGGGCGCCCTTGGAGACCTGAAGGATCACAGGGGCCTTCTCCTCGCGGCAGGCCTCGGTGATGCCCTGGACGATCTCCATGTTGTTGACGTTGAAGGCGCCGATGGCGTAACCGCCGTTATAGGCCTTTTTGAACATTTCGGTAGAAGTAACAAGGGGCATGGGAATAACCTCCTTATAATTAAGTCCCTTTTATTTTACCACATTTTCCCCAGATTGCAACATCCCAGCGGGAAAAAACTCCCGCTGGACGGGCAGGAGTTTTGTGGGATTTGTGAGGGCTCAGTCAATCTGCCAGAGTTTGTCCGCCAAAATATTGGGCCATTTCTCCTTCTGCATATCGTGAAAGAAGTAAAGCAGGGCGGTCACGGTGAATTTTCGGGCAAATTCTTCGTCATACCCCTTCTTCCCCCTCTGCAGTGCGGCGGACAGCTCCTCCACCCAGGCATTGAGGGCGGGCGTCAGTTTGCCATAGCAGTAATCGTGAAAAAACACGGTTTGGGAGGGGGCGGAAAAAATGTGTTTCTGATTTCCGTATTGTTCCTGATATTCATCTGCCAGCTGATCTACACAGCGGTACACCGCCCAGACATCCTCTTGGGTCAACTCCCCAATGTGCTCCTTCAGGAACCGCCGGACAGGTCTGCACTCCCGTGACTCCCGGTCCAAAAAGCCCTGCTGTTTGTCATAGGATTGCTGAATTTCATCCTGATGCTCCCGATACCACTCCCCCAGTTCCTCCAGCACCCCGTGCAGACTGTTCCGGTCGTTATCCGCCAGGAACCAGGGGGACTGCACCTGAAATTTAGAGGACAGCTGGGACAGCTGACTGTAATGGCTATTGTTCAGCACCTTGCCGGTACACTGGGCCGTGCCCCAGTTGTGCTTGATATAGCTGACCAGAATACCTCCCAACTGCAAATAAATTTTCTCTCTGGCAAAGGCCCGGCGGACCTCCAGATGGCAGAAGCTCCCCTCCGGGCGCTCTTTCACAAAGCAGTGGATGGAACCATTCAGCTCTTTGTATTTGGGGTCATAGGTGTGATAGAAGTTATCCTGTTTCAGGTCTGGCAGGGGAAAGGTGACCTGAAAGCCCTCAAACCGCTCCTGAACAAAATCAATAATGTCACTCCGACAGCTGATACAGCGTGCCATAGCCAGATCCCTCCTCTTTTTTCTATTATATCATGTCACTTCGACCGATACAAGGCATTTTCCTCCCCGTAGCTCGTCGTTTTCCCCGTTTACAAAGGGGGAAGTTTTTGCTATAATATCCCTGCTAAAAATATTACCCATTCCACAAAGGATATTTTGAATTTTGGAGGTAATCACAATGAGCAACACACTGAAGGGCGCCCTGATTATCGGTCAGTCCGGCGGCCCCACTTCCGTCATCAACGCCAGCGCCTACGGCGTGATCCGCACCGCCTTGGACTGCCCCGACATTACCGCCGTCTACGGCGCAGCCCACGGCATCAAGGGCGTGCTGAACGACAAGCTGTACGACATGGGCCAGGAGGACGCCAAGGAGCTGGAGCTGCTGCTCAACACCCCCTCCTCCGAGCTGGGTTCCTGCCGCTACAAGATCGCCGACCCCGACGCCGACGACACCGACTACAAGCGCATTTTGGAGATTTTTAAGAAGTACGACGTGCGCTATTTCTTCTACAACGGCGGCAACGACTCCATGGACACCTGCAACAAAATTTCCAAATATATGCAGAAGGTGGGCTATGAGTGCCGCATCATGGGTGTGCCCAAGACCATCGACAACGACCTGTTCGGCACCGATCACTGCCCCGGCTTCGCCTCTGCCGCCAAGTATATCGCCACCTCCTGCGCCGAGGTGTATAAGGACGCCCGGGTGTATGATACCGGCATGGTGACCATCATTGAGATCATGGGCCGTCACGCCGGCTGGCTGGCCGGCGCTGCCGCTCTGGCCGGGGTTGTTGGCTGCGCCCCCGACCTTGTCTACCTCCCCGAGGTAAACTTCGACATGGACAAGTTCCTGGCCGACGTGGAGCGCATCTATAAGGAGAAGGGCAACTGCATCGCCGCCGTCTCCGAGGGCATCCACTACGCCGACGGCTCCTTCGTCTCCGAGGCTAAGACCTCCGCCACCGACGGCTTTGGCCACGCTCAGCTGGGCGGCCTGGCGGCCCTGCTGGCCAGCGTGGTGAAGGAGCGCACCGGCGCCAAGGTCCGGGGCATCGAGCTGTCCCTGCTCCAGCGCTGCGGCGCCCATGTGGCCTCCCGCACCGACATTGACGAGTCCTTCTTGGCCGGCAAGACCGCCGTGGAGGCCGCCGTGGCCGGCGAGACCGACAAGATGGTGGGCTTTGAGTGCTCCCGGGAGGGCGGCAAGTACGTCTGCCAGACCAAGCTGTTCAACCTGTCCGAGGTGGCCAATTTTGAGAAGAAAGTCCCTCTGGAGTGGATCAACGCCGAGCAGAACGGCGTCACCCAGGCCTTCATCGACTACGCTCTGCCCCTGATCCAGGGCGATGCCAAGGCCCCCACCGAAAACGCTCTCCCCCGCTTCGCCCGCCTGAAAAAGGTACTGGCTAAATAAAGCGAAGGCCCGCCCTCCGGGGGCGGGCCTGTTTATTTAAAAAATGCTTGAATTTCATTTTAATTGCCTGTATTATCAACTTATCTGGCCAGAAAATTAAATATAATTGGAGGCAACTCATTTTGAAAATCGAGACATTTCAGGGCATTACCATAGCCTATATGCGCCGCATTGGGGCATACGGGCCCGAAAATCGTCAGCTCATGGAGAAGTTGAAGGCCTTTTTAGCACAGCACGACCTATTGAAAAGCACCATATTAGGTATTCCGCTGGATGACCCGACTATCACACCGGCAGAAAAATTAAGATATGATATCGGCCTGATCGTCCCTGCGAATGCGACCATTCCCCTGCCTACCCGCAGCATCGACGACGGAACATACGCTGTCTTTGAAGTTCAGCATACACAGCAGGGCGTATCATCCTTTTGGCAAAATATTGGGCAGCTCACCTTGTCCATAGACAATACAAAACCAATCATTGAACGTTATTCTTCCCAAAAAATTGTGGAGCATCTATGTGAGTTCTGTATCCCGATCATTCGTTAAAAAAGCTCAGCTGCCGGTCCCCATAGCCCCGGGTAGCGGCGGAGATGATGTGCTTCATCTCGTACAGCAGGCCCAGCTCCTTGCAGCGGTTGGAAAACAACTCCCACAGCTCCTTGGCTCTGGGGCTGGAGCAGTAGTAGCGTGAGCCGTACCGCTTGCGATACCTCTCCCCCATCCCGGGAAAGGCCCGGTCCAGACCGTTGAGGAAAAAATCCCGCTGGCCGTCCCGCATGGTGACACCGAAGGCGGCGTAGACAAACCTGGCCCCCGCCCGGGCGGCGCTGTCCACCACTGACAGTACATTTTCCGCAGAATCCTCCACATAGGGCAGTACGGGCATGAGGAGCACCCCGGAGAAAATCCCCGCCTTTGCCAGCTCCTCCAGCGCCCTGAGGCGGCGGCTGGGGGGCGGCGCGTGGGGCTCGATTTTCGCCGCCAGGGCATCGTCGGTGGTGGTGACGGTCAGCTTGCAGATCACCGGGGAGTGGTCCTGAATCAGCCGGTACAGGTCGATATCCCGGACGATCAGGTCGCTTTTGGTGGCCGCCGCCACCCCGCACTGGTAGGCGTCGATCAGCTCCAGGGCATGGCGGGTGAGCTGGAGCTCCTCCTCGAAAGGGTTGTATGGGTCGCTCATGGAGCCCATGGTGATGAAGGCAGGCTTCGCCTTCCGGGCCAGGTCGTCCCGGAGCAGACGCAGAGCGTCCGCCTTGGCCTTCACCCGGTCAAAGTCCGGATTTTGGTAGCAGGCGCTGCGGCTGTCGCAGTAGAGACAGCCGTGGCAACAGCCCCGGTAGAGATTCATGGTGTGGTCGGTGCCGAACCATTCAGTGGATTTACTCCGGTGGAGCAGGTGCTTGGCGGGGATGTATTCCATCACCACAGCTGGTATTGCTCCGAGACCATAAAGGCCCGGGACATCATCAGATCCTCCAGCTTACTCCCGTTGTTGACGGCGTTGTTCAGGGCGTGGAGCATGGCGCTGGTGCCCGCGATGGACATAATCTGGTCCTTGGTGGGCCTGTCCTCGTGGAAATGGTCCATTATGGCGCTGTAGACCGGGGCCCAGGCCCGGCACTGGGTAAACCAGACCGAGGTCTGCCCCGCCCCGTGCCGGTTGATGCTGAACTGACCGGTAACCTTCACCTGGGGCCAGACGACCTGAGCCATCAGCTCGGGCAGGAAGCCGAACACGTCCTCCGCCAAGGAGGGGTCCGGGGAAGATTTTTCCAATTTCTCCGGAATCTGGTCATATTTCGTCCCGCCCTCAAACAGGCGGATGGCCTGCCGGGTCAGGTCCTTGACCTGACTCCAGGTGTAGGGGCAGGCGGGACAGGTGGCGTCGTCCTGGACCAGCACGATGTACTGCTTGGCAATTTTCACCGGCGCACCCTCCAGCGGCCAGCTTTTGGCCAGCTGAACCAAGGTCTCGGTGAGCTCCGGGACGATCCAGCCGTTGATCCGCACCTCGCAGGAGGTGTCTCCGCCATTGATATGGGCCATATAGAGCTTCACCCAGTAGACCTTCTGGCTACCCAGGCAGCCCAGCACCGCCTGCGCCATCCGGCTCCACAGGTCCCGCCGCTCCAGCGGCTCCCGGGCGTTGGTGAGCAGCACGCCGGACACGCTGGCCTTAAAGCGGTGGGTCCGGCCCCAGAGCTCCACCGGCGGCGCCGGCTCCCCCTCCCCGCGCAGGGCGGGCAGCAGAGCGTCCAGCACCGAATCCACAATTTGTCGGGCGGCATATCTGGCCTTATCCTCGTCGCTGTCGGCCACCCCGGCGGTGGACTCCACCAGCGGACCGAAGAAGTCCGGGTGCTCCAGAATGGCCTCCATGCGGAACTGGGGGCCGTCCAGATCGGGGAACTCCACCCGCATGGTCAACTCGCCGCAGTCGGGGAACCGCAGCCGCTCCCCCTCCAGCACTGCGCCGGGTGCCAGCTCCGCCACATGGCGCAGGACACGCTTCTCCAGAGGGACACCCGCCTCATCCGCCAGGTTTTCTTTTTTCTTAAACCATCCAAACATATGTTACACCCGATTTCTCACTTTTTTAAATTGTACCAGCTCTCACAAAATTTGTCAAGCAAAATCAGAACATAAGTTTGACTTTTTATCTCTGCTGATGTATAATGGCCGCAAAGGGGGTGCGGCTGGTGGACCGTGTCATTTTTCACTGCGACTTGAACAGCTTTTATGCCTCGGTGGAGTTGCTGTCCCGCCCGGATCTGCGCCACAGGCCGGTGGCGGTGTGCGGTGATCCGGCCAGCCGCCACGGCATCGTTCTGGCTAAGAACGAACCCGCCAAAGCCTGTCGGGTAAAGACGGCAGAGACCATCTGGCAGGCCAAGAAGAAATGCCCTGACCTGATCCTCCTTCCTGCCCACCACGGTTTGTACCGGGAATTTTCCTGTAAAGTAAATTCACTTTATCAGGAGTACACCGACCTGGTGGAGCCCTTCGGCATCGACGAGAGCTGGCTGGACGTCACCGGCACCCTCCACCTCTTCGGTGGGGACGGCGTTGCCCTGGCCGATCACCTGCGGGAGGAGGTACGCAGCCGCTTCGGCCTGACCATCTCGGTGGGGGTGTCCTTTAACAAGGTGTTTGCCAAGCTGGGCAGCGACTACAAAAAGCCCGACGCCACCACACTCATCACCCGGGAAAATTTTCGGGACATAGTCTGGCCCCTCCCCGTCACCGACCTGCTCTACGTAGGCCGGGCGGCCGCCCAGACCTTCCAGCGCTTTGGAATTCGTACCATCGGCGATCTGGCCGCCTTTGACCGGGAGCAGCTGTTCCGGCTTTTGGGAAAGAATGGCATCCAGCTCCACGACTTTGCCAGCGGTGAGGACCGCTCCCCTGTGTCCTTTGCCAGCCAGTACACCCCTCCCAAGTCCATCGGCAACGGCTACACATTCCCTAATGATCTCCACGGCCGGGAGGAGATCAGAGCGGGGGTCACCCAGCTGGCCGACCAGGTGGCGGCCCGTCTGCGCAGGCACAGCATGAAGTGTCAAGGAGTTTCCCTTTCCATTCGGGACCCCAATTTTCATGACATTGGCCACCAGACCCGGCTGGAGCCGCCTACCGACCTGGCCCGGGAGCTGACCCAGGCGGCGATGGAGCTGGCAGACAGCTGCTGGAATATGTCCAACCCGGTACGTGCCTTGACGGTGACGGCCATCTACCTCCTTCCCGCTGACGAGGCCGGGGCGCAGCTGGATCTGCTGTCCATGGACCGGGACGAGAAGCGCCGGCGGCTGGAGCGGCTGGAGGGCACTCTGGACGCGATACGGGCCAAGTACGGACCGGGTGCCATCGCTCCGGCCTCCTCTCCCCGGCCCCCCGGACAGGAGCGCCACGCCCCACCGCCCGGGGGCGGGAAATGAGTGCGCATCGTCCAGGGCGGAACAACCCGGTCCGCCGTCTCTGAAGCTGGGCACACTCCACCGGTTTCAGGTATTATTAAGCCCGCTGTCCGCATAATCTGGGGCATGGAGGTGTTGTCCATGCCCCTGTCATTTTTTGACTTTTTGAACCAGATGATTGGGAATCCCGCTCTTTTAGGGACCGTTTTACTGGTTTTGGCCGTCCTGCTGGTAAACGGCTGGACCGACGCGCCCAACGCCATCGCCGGGGCGGTGGTAACGGGGGCCCTCCCCTTCCGCTCCGCCGTTCTGCTGGCGGCGGTATGCAACTTTCTGGGGGTGCTGTGTGTCACCTCGGTGAACGCTTCGGTAGCGGAGACGGTCTACTCCATCGCCTCCTTCGGCGGCGGCCCCGAGGCCGCCCTCACCGCCCTATGTGCCGCCATGACGGCCATCGTCCTGTGGGCGGCGGCGGCCTGGATTTTTGGTATTCCCACCAGCGAGAGCCATGCTTTGGTCGCCGGTATCTCCGGCGCCGCAGTGGCGCTGGAGGACTCCCTCTCCTGCATCCGCTGGGACTGCTGGGCCAAAGTCATCCTGGGACTGATTCTGTCCACCGCCGCCGGATTTTGGGCCGGCCGAGCAGCTGAAAGATCCCTCAGCTCTGTAAAGCTGTCAAACAGTATATTCCTTCTGGCACAAGTCCCTGGAGCGGCTGCCTCCTCCTTCCTCCACGGTGCGCAGGACGGCCAGAAATTCATCGGCGTCTTTCTTCTTGGCTCCGCCCTGGCTCAGGGACGGGCTGACGAAAGAACCTTTTTAATCCCTCTGTGGCTCATGATTCTGTGTGCCGGCTTCATGGCCCTGGGCACCCTCATGGGCGGAAAAAGGATTATCGACACAGTAGGCCGGGACATGGTCACCCTGGGCCCCCGTGAGGGACTGGCCGCTGATCTGGGCAGCATAGCCTGTCTGTTTGCCGCCACCCTGCTGGGGCTTCCTGTCTCCACTACCCACACACGGACCTCTGCCCTGCTGGGCGTGGGTTCCGCCGGAGAGCTCCGTCCTGACTGGTCTGTGGCCGCCAGAATTATCCTGGCCTGGCTGCTCACCTTCCCCATCTGTATGCTGATCGGGTATGGGATGGCCAAGGCATTTCTCTCTTGACAGCGCCGCCGGCCGCACCCGTCCGCTGATTTTCGCATAGCCTAATCTGGAAGCAACCGTACAGGCGAAGGCCTGCGAGTCTTTCAGAAAGGGTTCTTACATCGTGTTACAGGCACTTACTTGGGCCGCCGCGGGCACAGGCTTCACCGCGCTGATGACCGCCTCCGGGGCCGCAGTCGTCTTTTTGTTCCACAAAAAAAATTCCGGTGAGCTGCACCGGGTCATGCTGGGCTTTGCCGCCGGAGTCATGATCGCGGCCAGCATGTGGTCACTGCTCATCCCCGCGATTGAACAGGCGGAGTCGCTGGGGATGGCCGGCTGGATACCCGCCGCAGGCGGGTCCATCCTGGGGATTATATTTCTGCTGCTCATGGACTATCTTCTCCCCCACTTCGGTCCGGAGTCCTTCCACCGGGGGACCTCTCCCAGCCGCACCGCCCTGCTGGTGCTGGCCGTCACCCTGCACAACATCCCAGAGGGGATGGCGGTGGGGGTCTCCTTCGCCCTGGCGGCACGGAACGGCGACACAGCGCTGCTCACCGCCTCCACCGCGCTGGCCATTGGAATTGGCATCCAAAACTTTCCGGAAGGGGCGGCCATCTCTCTCCCGCTGTACCAGGAGGGCATGGGCAAGGGCAAGGCCTTTCTGATTGGGGCGCTGTCCGGAATTGTGGAGCCAGTCTTCGCGCTGCTCACCGTGCTGGTGGCCGGGACGGTTCAGCTGGTCCTCCCCTGGCTGCTGTCCTTCGCCGCCGGGGCCATGCTCTATGTGGTGGTGGAGGAACTCATCCCAGAGGCCAACCTGTCCCAGGGAGGCCACACAGGCACGCTTGGCGTCATGACCGGTTTTCTGCTGATGATGATTCTGGATGTGGCCCTGGGATGATAAAAAATAAAGATTGACAAACCCAACGGTAAAGTCTACAATACATTTTGAACCGCAGTACAATCGAACACAGGGGCGCTGGGAGCAAAGTTCCTGGCTGAGATGTGAGGCAAACGCAGCTGTCTCCGGTCCCTTGAACCTGATCCGGGTAATGCCGGCGTAGGAAGTGGAAGAGGGATTTTGCCGTCATCTCCTCTAATGCCGCACTACACCTGTCCGGATGTAGTGCGGTATTTTATCTTTGGAGGAAACAGCCATGTCAAAAACACAAACCCGCCGTCTGGTGGAGAGCGCGGTTATGATCGCCATCGGCACCGTACTGTCTATGTTTCAGTTCAGGGGCCCCTGGGCGCTGGGGGGCGGAATTACCTTCTGCTCCATGCTGCCGCTGGTGCTGGTCTCCTGGCGGTACGGCTGCTGGTGGGGACTGTTCACCGCCTTCACCTACAGCCTGGTCCAGATTGTTCAGGGAATCCCCGATATACAATACGCCACCAATGTGCAGACCGCCATTCTCATCATCCTCTTCGACTATGTGATCGCCTACTCCGTCATCGGTCTGGCGGCCATGTTCAAAAACCGGCTGAAAAACCAGCCGAAGGCGCTGCTGCTGGGCATAGTGGTCACATTTCTGGTCCGTCTGGCCTGCCATTACATCTCCGGCGTGGCAGTGTGGGAGGTGCTGTGGCCCAACGAGCTGGGCTGGGCTCCGCCCATCTGGTCCATATCCTACAATGCCAGCTATATGGTCCCGGAGATCCTCATCACTGGCATCGTGGCAGTGCTCAGCTACCGCCCGCTTAAAAAATACTATCAGGGCGAGGACCTGAAATAAGCCCTGTTAGTACAACTTGACGGCATAGCGATTACATCTCTTTTCGAATCTGCCGCAGGGCATTTTTTTCCAGCCGGGAGACCTGGGCCTGGGAGATGCCGATCTCGGTAGACACCTCCATCTGGGTTTTTCCCTGAAAGAAACGCATAGAGAGAATTTTCCGTTCCCTCTCGGTAAGGTGGCCCACCGCCTCCTTCAGGGCGATGCGCTCCACCCACATCTCGTCGTTGTTCTTGTTGTCCTTCACTTGGTCCATGACGCAGATGGTGTCCCCGCTGTCGGAGTACACCGGCTCATAGAGGGATACCGGCTCCAGAATGGCGTCCAGGGCAAACACCACATCCTCCCGCTTGATGTCCAGAATCCTGGCAATCTCCTCAATGGAGGGTTCCTTCTGGTGCTGAGCCATATAGGCCTCTTTGGCCTGCAGGACCTTGTAGGCGGTATCCCGCATGGCCCGGGACACCCGCATCGTGCTGTTGTCCCGAAGGTAGCGGCGGATCTCCCCCACAATCATGGGCACCCCATAGGTGGAGAATTTGACATCCAGATCGGTGTTAAAGTTGTCGATGGCCTTAATCAGTCCGATACAGCCCACCTGAAACAGGTCGTCGGCGTTCTCCCCCCGGTTTGCGAACCGCTGGATGACCGACAGCACCAGCCGCAGATTACCGGCGATGAGTTCCTCTCTGGCCTGCATATCTCCCGCTTTGGCTTTCAGAAGGAGCGCCTGAGTCTCACTGCTCTTCAGCACCTTCAGCTTGGCAGTGTTCACCCCGCATATCTCAACCTTATGCTGCATGACAAAGACCTCCCACCCGGTATACTGTTTCCAGTATTTCCGGGGGGAGGTCTTTCATACAGGGTGATCTGGCCCTAAATTTTTTATCGTCAGACCGTTTTCGATGGATTTTTGAGGGCTGGAGTTGTAAGGCGGGAAATCCTCGCCCCTACAGGTACAGCGACGCCTGGAGGTGCTCCTCGTCCATCACCTCGATGCCGGCGTCGGCCAGCAGCCGGGCAGCGATTCCCCAGCCGGGCTTCACCCTATGGGTGAAGGTGCCGTCGTAGATTTCCCCGCAGCCGCAGGAGGGGGACCGGGCCTTCAGAACGGCCACGGCGCAGTTGTTCTCTCTGGCGATCTCCAAAACCCGCTCCGCCCCGGCCTGGTAGGCGGCGGTGACGTCCTGACCGTCTTGGGTCAAAACCCGGCCGTCAGTCTGGAGCTCCGCCGGAGACCGGGGCACATCCAGTCCGCCCAGCACCTCCGGACAGACAGGGATCAGGTTGTGTCCCGCCCGGTGGAGCTCGATAACCTGCCGGTCCAGCCGGCTGGCCCCGTCGTACCGGCAGGGTTCCCCCAAAAAGCAGTGGCTGACCAAGATGTTCATATCATTTCTCCTTTTGGTTTTTTATTCCGATTCAGGATAACTCTTTTTTCCTCGTCTTTCATACGCCTCTCCTCCTGTAAAAAGCGGCCCGCCATCGGCGGGCCGCTTTTCGGTCAAATCAGTGGGTCAGGTAGTACCTGACCAGGGTCTGGAGAAGCTCGTCCCGGTCCGCCTTGCGAATGAGGGCCCGGGCGTTATTGTGGTTGGTGATATAGGTGGGATCCTCAGACAGAATATAGCCCACAATCTGATTAATGGGGTTATAGCCCTTCTCCTGCAGGGCCTGATAAACCGTTGTCAGAATGGCCTTAATCTCCATATCCCTCTGGTCACCCAGGCTGAACTTGCGGGTAAAATCCATATCGCCCATGCTTGCACCTCCCATTCTTTTTCTCTGTTCCGGACAGACCTCCGCCCTTGTGGCATTAGTCTACTCCAAAACTTCCTTTCTGTAAAGCCCTAACACAAAAATTTAATACAAATGAAATATTTCTGTCCCCTACACATCTCTGGACAGAGCCGCCGCCGCGATTTGAAACAGCGCCGACAGGGCGGCCAGATAGAACACATACTGTACTCCCCAGGCCTCCCAGATCAGGCCCATCACCGGAGAGGCCACAATGGCCATGATGTGGTCCACGCTCAGCCCCACGGAGAGGGTCCGGGTAATTTCGGAGGGGTCCAGGGCGATGGAGCGCATCATATAGGAGTGGACCATATTGAACTGCTCGAAGAGGACACACAGCACATAGGCGCCGAAGACCATCCAGGTCAGCGGGTCTCTCAGGCTGAAGGAGCCGCCCGCCAGCTTCCCGGCCAGCAGACCCATCACGGTGAAGGAGACGGCAATGTAGGCGGCCTCCATCCACAGCATCTGCTTTACGCCCAGCTTATCCAGCATTTTTCCGAGAAACGGTGCAGCCCATGTGCCCGCCAGATAGGTGACGATGGTAAGCAGAGCCACGGTATCCGCCCCCTGCCCCAGCAGGTTGATGATAACCCAGGGGGCAAAGACAATCTTAATCCGCTTCTGACAGCCGTAGGCCAGTGTGACCAGATAGTATGGCATGTACCGCTTGCGAAACAGCAGCTTATGGTTTTTCACCGGATTCTTCTGAGGCATCAGCCGGGCCATACACACCAGCAGAATCACCGCACCGGCTGTCAGCCCCGCGGCCAGAGCAAAGGGCAGAATCGTCTCTTGCTCAAAGCTGAACAGGCGCGTCCGAAAGCCGAAAAAGACGATTATGGCGGCAATCATGGCGAACAGGGTGTTGACACCCTTGAATTTTCCCAGGGTGGCCCCCACCTTGTCCCGATCCGCCAGGTCCATGGAGATGGCATCGTTCAGAGGCATGAAGAGGTGCATTCCCAGGGAGTTGATAAACAGGAAGACCAGCATGGTCCCGTAATCGGGAGACATCCAGCCCATTACCACCAGTCCCACCAGCACCAGGACCTGCGCCACAACCGACATCCACAGATTGCCCAGCAGTCCCAGGGCGGCCACCAGCACCATGCACAGGATCCCCGGGCTTTCCCGGGGAATTTCAATAAATCCCCGCTGAACGGAGTCGATATGGAAGACCTCGTTGAAGTAGTTGGAAAAGATATTGCTGCCCAGCCCGTTGGCCAAGGCGGTAAGGGCCAGCACCGCCACAAAGAGGCGGACCGCCCGCTGTCGATTTTGTTCGGTCATATGTGATTCTCTCTCTCAATGGTTTATTTGTAGGGGCCGACGGCCTCGGCGGCCCGCTCTTCCAGATGGCTGGCGCATTGGAAACGGCGCGCCGGGGTCGTCGCGCCCTACCCCCGTTGCCTCTCCTGCCTGTAGGGGCGGATATCATCCGCCCGCAAAAACAGCAGCCAGCCTGTAGGGGCGGATAATATCCGCCCCTACAGGCGGCTTCTAAAACGCGATATCCTTGTACCTGGTCCCGTCAAGCTCCTCGTCCAGCAGCCGGATGCCCACCCCGTTGTCGTTGAGGTCCTCCTCGGCCCACCTGCGGTTGAAGAGCAGATACAGGCAGCGCTTTCCGTCGTAAACATCCTCCATAATGCTGTCCGACGCAATCACCACCGTCTCCAGCTCAATCCATTTGACCATCTCCTCCACCGTCTCGATCTCGGGCCACCAGGCGGCGAACTCCTCCGGGTCATCCGGACCATAGGCGAAGCGCTCCTCCTCGTTGTAGTAGCGGATGATCTCCTTGACCACAGCCTCTTGCAGGCTTGGCCACTTTTCCAGGAACGCGCGGCAGGTCTCTCGCTGGCGGTCAGAGATTTCGGTCTGGCTCTCATAACAGGAGTCGATCATCAGCCCGACCTCCTGCTCCTCACCAAACCAGTCCAGCTTTAGATGGCTGTTCCAGTAGCCGCAGCCGTTTAAGTCCAGTGCTCCGAATACTTGATCCAGCATGTTGTCCTCCTTTGCAGTCCTCATGTAGGACAAGGGCTCTGCCCTTGCCCTACATAATGTGACCGCAGCATTTATTAAAGCGTATCCTCCTCCGCCCGATCCAGGGCCTCCTCCACGTCGAAGGGAGGCACATCCTCCGGGGCAGGCTCAGCGGGGGCGGGGGGCGTGAAGGCGTCGCCGGGAGTGGTGATGCCCTGGCGGTATTTCATCTCCTGCCATTGCTCCTTGGTCACCAGCAGCTGCCGGGGCTTGGAGCCCTCAAAGGGTCCCACAATCCCCTTCTCCTCCAGCTGGTCCACCAGCCGGGCAGCCCGGGCGTAGCCCAGCTTCAGCCGACGCTGGAGCATGGACACCGAGGCCTGTCCTGTCTCCACCACCACCTCGGCGGCGGCGTCAATCAGCTCGTCAAACTCGCTGTCCACATCGTCGGGAGCGGAGCCTCCCACCCCCTTGGAGCCCTTGTCCTTCTCGGCGGCGTTGTGTTCAATCTGCTCCATCACGGCGTCGTCATACTGGGCGGAGCCGCTGTTCTGCTTCACAAACCCCACCACGGCAGCCACCTCCGGGTCAGAGATAAAGCAGCCCTGAACCCGGGTGGGCTTTCCGCTGCCCAGGGGGGCGAAGAGCATATCGCCCCGACCCACCAGCTTTTCAGCGCCCTGGGTATCCAGAATGATCCGTGACTCCATCGCGGAGGCCACGGCAAAGGCAATGCGGCTGGGGATATTCGCCTTCATCAGACCGGTAATAACGTCTGCGGAGGGTCTCTGGGTGGCGATCACCAGATGCATTCCGGCGGCGCGCCCCATCTGGGCCACCCGGCAGATGGACTCCTCCACCTCCTTGGCGGCCACCAGCATCAGATCGGCCAGCTCGTCAATTACCACCACGATGAAGGGCATCTTTTCCATCCCCTCGGTACGGGCGGCCAGAGCGTTATACTCCTCCAGCTTGCGCACCCCCACCTCGGAGAAGGTGCGGTATCGCTTCATCATCTCTGTAACCGCCCACTGCAGGGCTCCGGCGGCCTTCTTGGGGTCGGTGACCACAGGGATCAGCAGGTGCGGGATGCCGTTGTAGATTCCCAGCTCCACCATTTTGGGGTCCACCATAATGAGGCGGACCTCCTCCGGGGTTGCCTTGTACAGCAGGGATATAATCAGGGAATTGGTACACACCGATTTGCCCGAGCCGGTAGTGCCGGCGATCAGCAGGTGGGGCAGCTTGTTGATGTCCCCCACGATGGCCTGTCCGCTGATATCCTTGCCCACAGCAAAAGAGACCTTGGACTTGCTGCCGGTGAAGGCATTGGAGCCAATAACGGCGTGGATACTCACCGGGGAGACAACCTTGTTGGGCACCTCGATGCCGACCACCGAAATCTTATCGGGTATGGGGGCGATACGCACCCCTGTAGCGCCCAGGGCCAGGGCGATATCATCCGCCAGATTGGTCAGCTTGTTCAGGCGCACCCCCTGGTCCAGGGACAGCTCATACCGGGTGACAGAGGGGCCGCGCACCACATTGATGATATCGGCGTCGATGCCGAAGGAGTGGATGGTGTCGGTGAGACGCTGGCGGTTGGCGTTCAGCTCGCCCAGCGCCTCGCCGCCGATCTCCCCGGAGCTCTCGCTAAGCAGAGACAGCGGCGGATACTGATACGGGGCGGTCTCCTGTCCCATCGCCTGCTGGATCTCCTCCCCCACCTGGGCGGCCTGGTCCACAGTATCCCGCACCGCCGCTTTAGCTGGCTGAGGCGCGGGTGCGGGCTGAGGAACAGGGGTCGGAGGCTCCGGAGCGGGGGGCGGTACAGATATCACAGGAGCTGTGGGGACTGGAGCGGGCTCCGGAGCTGCGGCCGGCTCTGCCGGCGGCGGGGCGTACGGCTCCGGCACAGCCTCCGGGCGGGACAGGGGCTCCGGCTTGGAGATCGCGGGAAACTCCACCGCCTGAGGCTTTGCCTCAGGGGCGGCTGCGGAGCTCTCCTCTGCCGGAGGGGCCTCTCTGGGTCTCAGCAGCTGGTCGGGAGAAGGCACCCGGGGGCTGCGGTTAAAGAAGCCCTTCTTCTTTGGCGGCTCCTCCGGGACCCGCTCTCTGTCCGCCGCCGGTCCGTCGTCCACAGGGATATCGATGGCGGCCCGTGTTCTGGTTCTGGGCTGGGGCGGAGGCGCCTCATAGCGCGCCGGCCGCTCCTGCCGCCGCTCACGCCTGGGGGCAGGCTCCGGCTCTGGCTCATACTCGTAGTGGGGCCGGCTGAAGATCCAATCGGCCACATCCAAAATTGAGCGGTTAAAGGCGGCCAGCCCCACAAAGATGCCGGACAGGGTAAAGACAATCGCCGCGCCCAGGGCGGTAAACAGGGAGACAAACCCCTGTCCAATGATTCCGCCCAGCGCCCCCCCGGACTTCATGACCTTTCCGCTCTCAACCAGGGTGCCCCACAGCTGGACGTCCCAAGCCATAGGTTCAACCAGCAGCCCGTGGAGCAGAGAGGAAAAAATCAGGGGCAGCAGCAGGGCGCAGACCAGCCGCAGGCGCACCGGACGTCCCCGATGGAAGGCCAGAATATAAGCCCCCAGCAGCAGTGCCGGCGGCGTCAGCCAAAAGCCGTAACCCAACAGTCCCTTGAGCAGGTTACAGAACAGGTCAATAAAAATGGCCTGCATATTGAAATAGCCAAAGGACGCAAAAATTGCCAGCAGCAGACAGGCCACCGCCCCCAGCTCCCGGCGGTAGGGCCGGGGTGCGGGCTCCTGCCTGCGGCTGCCGCTTCTGCTCTTGGAGGAGGGGGCCGTCCGGCGGCCGCCCGTCCCGGACGAGCGGCTTCCGCCAGAGGCAGCACGGCTCCCCCCTGCTTTCTTCTGTGTCGCCATATGTACTCTTTCCTTTCGGGTATTCTATCCCTAATGCGGGAGGGCTCAGGCGGTCGGAACCAGGGACCAGCCCATAATATTCAACAGGATAAACAGCGCGCCCGCCCCCCAGCAGTAGAAGGCAAAGGCGCCGAACCGGCCCCGGTCAGCCAGCAGCCGCACCAGGTGGATGGAGAAGAAGCCCACCACCGCGGCCACAGCCATGCCCAGCAGATATTTGGGCAGGTTCTCCGTCGGGACGCCCCCCTCCAGCTTCATCACGTCCACCACCTCCAGCAGGGTAGCGCCCAGCACGGCCGGCAGGGACATCAGGAAGGAGTAGCGCACGGCAAATTTTCGGTCAAAGCCCCGGACCATACCGGCGGAAATGGTGCAGCCGGAGCGGGACAGCCCCGGGATGGTGGCCAGGCCCTGGGCCAGGCCCACCAGAAACACATCCAGAAGGGTGGCACTGCGCACCGTCTTATGTCCCCGGGCCATCTGATCGGAGAGAAACAGAATACAGCCGGTGAGCAGCAGCGCGCCGCAGACAAAGATGGGATTATTCCCCAGAGCCTCCACCCTGTCCTTGATGGGCAGAACCAAAAACAGGGGCAGTGTGCCCACAATAATCAGCAGCACCATACGCCGGGCCTCCGGTGGGTTGCCCCGGTAGCGCCTGCGGGAGAACAGATCGGTGAAAAAGGAAAAAAATTCTACAATCATCTCCCAGATATCCCGCCAGTAGACCACACAGACTGCCAGCAGGGTGGCGAAGTGCAGCAGGACATTGAAGAGCTGATCGGTCTCCGGCATACCGAAAAAGTGCTGGAACAGGGTGAGGTGTCCGGAGCTGGAGATGGGCAGGAACTCAGCCACACCCTGGACAAATCCCAAAATAATCGCCATAAAGCTGGTCAAAGCTATGTACCCCCTAAAACGGGCAGGCGCCCATAAAATCATTAAATACTATATTAACACAGACCGGGGAAAAATTCCAGTGTTTTTATTATGGATTATGTAGGGGCCGCCGCCCTCGGCGGCCCGCTTCACGGCTGCGTGGCTGTGTGCAAGACATTTACCCTCCCCCGCTCAGTCCTCCAGGTTGTCAGTCTTCTCCGAAAGAACGCTTTTTTTCTCGGCAATCATCCCATACAGACATGCCAAAGCGTCGGACAGTCCGCCGATCCGGTCGATGAGCCCCAGCTCCACCGCCTCCTCGCCGTAGATGACGCTGCCCACATCGGCGGCCAGCTCTCCGGTCTGGAGCATAAGCTTTGTAAAGGCTTCCCGCTTTATATGACTATTGGCGGTAACAAACTGGAGGATACGCTCCTGAATGCGCTCAAAGTAGTAAAAAGTCTGGGGCACGCCGATTACCAGGCCGTTGAGCCGCACCGGGTGGATGGTCATGGCCGCCGAGGGGGCGATAAAGGATTTTTTCGCCGACACCGCCAGAGGCACCCCGATGGAGTGGCTGCCCCCCAGCACCAAGGAGACAGTAGGCTTTGACATGGAGGCGATCACCTCCGAGATGGCCAGCCCCGCCTCCACGTCTCCCCCGCCGTTGTTCAGCAGAATCAGCAGGCCGTCGATCTCCGTACTCCCCTCGATGGTGGCTAATAAGGGCAGGACATGCTCATATTTGGTGCTCTTGCTGGTGGGCGGCAGCAGCTGGTGTCCCTCGATCTGGCCTACGATGGTCAGCACATAGATGGTGCCCTGGTCTGTGCGGATCAGGGAGGAGCCCAGATCTACAATAGGCTGAATATCCCCCTCCTGGGGCAGCTGATTTTGTTCCTCGTCCATAGATGTTCCCTCCTTTTTTGTGTAGTCTGCGCCAAAAGGGGGATTTTTATATCAAAAGCCACCACTCTACTTTTCGTAGGTTGCTTTTTGATCCCCTCCGCGCTAAACTTGGGGCAGTGAAAGGAGCGATTCTATGGATAACGAACAATTTGGAGGGTTCATAGCGCAGCTGCGGAAGGAGCAGGGGCTGACCCAGAAGGAACTGGCCGACAAGCTGAATGTCACCGACAAGGCGGTCTCAAAATGGGAGACGGCCAAAGGCTTTCCCGACGTAAAGCTGCTGGAGCCCCTGGCCCAGGCTCTGGGGGTGTCCCTGGTGGAGCTGATGCAGGGCAGGCGGCAGGAGGCGGACACCCTCACCGTGGCCGAGGCGGACGCGGCGGTATCTCAGGCCATGGGACAGTGGGAAAAGGCCACCGCATGGTGGTATCTGCGGCTGTTCCGTTGGTTTTTGACCGCCATCTGCTCCGCATGTCTGGTGTGGCTGTTGCCCTCCGTCCTTTATGCGGGAAAGAACTGGCTGTACACCTCCGGGTGGTCGGCCGCAGAGAAGGCCATCGGCGGCGCTGATGGGCCCACCGCGATTCTTGTCGCCTCCTCCCCTACCAATACGATCTTGGATATATTTCTGCTGGCCGGAATTCCGCTGGTTTTGCTGATCGTCTGTATCATTTTGGCCATTAAGGTATGGCGGCTGGAGAAGAAGCTGAAATAAAAAAGGGCCTGTCAGCCGACAGGCCCTCAACCTTTACACCGCCTCAAAAACCGCCTTCATTCCCTTGAAGGTCATATAGCAGTCCAGCTTCCCCACCGTCTCAAAGGGGGCGTGCATGGACAGGACCGGCACCCCGGCGTCCAGGGTATCGATGTTCCGCTCGGCCATATAGGCGGCCACGGTGCCGCCTCCGCCGGCGTCCACCTTGCCCAACTCGGCCATCTGCCAGACCACGTTGGCGCTGTCCAGCACCCGGCGCACCCGGGCCACCACCTCGGCGGAGGCGTCGGATGCCCCGGACTTGCCCCGGGCCCCGGTGTATTTGCAAAGGCCCATGCCGTAGTTCACAAAAGCACTGTTGCGCTTCTCATAGACGTCGGCGAAGTTGGGATCGTAGGCCGCCGTAACGTCGGCGGACAGGCAGAAGGACTTCTCATAGCAGGCCCGCAGGGGGACGCCTTGGGCCTGACACAGGTCCTCCATAAAGGTATCGAAGGCGGCGGACTTCATGCCTGTGACCCCCTCGGAGCCGATCTCCTCCTTGTCGGCCAGCATACACACGGCGGTGTACTCCGGTTCAGACAGCTGGAGGAGGGCGGCCAGACAGGCGTAGGCGCACACCCGGTCGTCGTGGCCGTAGGCCCCGATGAGGGAGCGGTCAAAGCCGATATCCCGGGCGTTGAAGGCCGGGACGGCGGACAGCTCAGCGGAGATAAAATCCGCCTCTGTAATGCCATATTTCCGGTTGAGCAGCTCCAGGGCGGCCAGCTTAACCCTGTCCTTCCCCTCGTCCCCCTCCAGGGGGCGGCTGCCCACCAGAATGTTCAGACTTTCGGCGGGAATCGCCTCGCCCAGGGGCTTTTTGGACTGCTCCACCCCCAGGTGGGGCAACAGGTCGTCGATGGTGAACAGGGGGTCCCCCTCCCCGTTGCCGATGGACACCCGGACGGTCTGGCCGCTCTTCAGCACCACCACCCCGTGGAGCTCCAGGGGGATGGTCACCCACTGGTACTTGCGGATACCGCCGTAGTAGTGGGTTTTCAAAAAGGCCAGCTCCTCCGTCTCATAGAGGGGATTCTGTTTCAGGTCCAGGCGGGGGGAGTCGATGTGGGCGGCGCCGATGTTGGCCCCCTGGTCCAGACTCTTCTTCCCAATGACCGCCAGGGTGACCGCCTTGCCCCGGTTGACCCGGTAGACCTTGTCCCCCGGCTTCAGCTCCATGCCCCGGACATAGGGCTTAAACCCGGCGCTCTCCGCCAGGGCCACCGCCCGGTCCACGCACTCACGCTCGGTCTTGCCCGCATCCAGAAACTGCTTGTAGCCGGTGCAGTAGGCCTCCATGGCCTCCGCGTCGCCGGGGACCAGCCGGTCGTAGCCGTTCTTTTTTTCGTACAGCAGCGCCTTGCGTAGCTGCTCGCCCCGGGTCTGTTCCTTCAATTCATCACTCATAAAATGACCTCCTTCTAGGTTGTTATGTGGATTGCACGGGCGGATATTATCCGCCCGTCTTATACTTCATACACCTCAGCGGGCAGATGATATCCGCCCCTACAGGATTTTTCGTAAAAATTCCCGCGCCTTTTGGGCAAATTCCTCTGCGCTAAAGCAGTCATTGATTAAAGTATAGTCGCAATTTTGGAAAAAATACTCGTCCGGCTTCTGGGCCTTGACCCGCGCCCAGGCGTACTCCTCCGAAATGCCCTCCCGGGCCATAATGCGGCGCACCCGCACTTCCGGCGGAGCCAGGACAGCCACCGTTAGTTGACATAACTCCTTCGCCGAACACTCCAGTAAGGCGATGGCGTCGATGGCCGCAAGGGCTCTCCCCTGCTTCCGGAACTCCTCCACCAGCACTCCAGTCCGGGCCACCACCGCCTCCCAGGCGATGGCGTTGAGGGTCTCCAACTTTTCCACATCGTGAAAGACCACCGCCCCCAGCTTTTTCCGGTCGATAGCCCCCGCCTCATCCCGCAGAGGTCCGAACTCCTTCTCCAGTCTATCCTGTAAAGCGGTATCACTTTTCAATAATTCGTGGTAGACGGCGTCACAGTCGATGACTCCGCCCCCCAGCTTTTCCACCTCCCGGAGCAGGGTGGTCTTCCCTGCCCCGGTGGGGCCGGTGATGCCGATAACTGTCATGGTAACCTCCTTTACAGCTGATTCCATGCTGGATTTTCCCGTTCCATCCGCCGCTTCCACAGCCGGCTTTTCAGCCGGCTGGCCCAGAACAGATTTGCCGCCGGGAGCCACAGAAGAAACGAATACCGGTCAACCAGGTCGGGCTCCTCCTGCCGGGCCAGCCGGAGGCCCCGCCAGAGCATCCGGCTCTGGACCAGATGGAGGGCCAGCAGCGCCGCCAGCACCCCGCCCGCTCCGCCATAGTCCAAAAGATTGTACTGCCCGGCCATCAGCTCCCCTAAGAGTACAGAGAGCAGGATCCCCACCGTAGCCATAAAGACCGTGCAGCCTCCCAGCAGGAGCAGCCAAGCGGCCGTGGCAATACTCAGCTCACATCCCCGCCGCAGAATCTCCTCCGCCCGCTCCAAGTGCGCCTCCTCCCTGATTAGAAGATACACCAACAGCAGCAGGAGAAGCAAAATACAGCTGTACACCTCCAGGGGACAGTCCTCGTTTTCGACATTCCAGAAGCGGCTCCTGCAGAGCAGGATCTCCCCAGTCCCCATGACCGCAGGCAGGAGGGTGGCGGCCAGTAGCTTTGCTATTTCACCGTGAAGATTGACCCGCCCTGTCAGGTCCAACAGGAACAGAGCCAGCCACAGTGCAGAGGGTATCCAGGCCGCCGGTCCCATCTCTTTCAGCTGATAGATGGACAGCTCCAAAAAGACAGTCAGCAAAAAAGCGGTCAGATGGAAGGCATCATAGAGGAGGCGTCCAATTGTTAACATAAAATCCACAGCTGCCACTCCTTTCCATGTCACCAGCATAGCGCATAGAAGGAAGGTATGCAACAGATTTTGGACAGTCGGTCAGTTTTGCGGGATAAGTGGTCAGTTTCTCCTCAGCCAGTCCAGGGCCTCCTCCTCTGTAGACCAAAAGCCCACATGGGTACCCTGGTTGCTCTCATAGATAAAATCCTTCAGCGGTTTGCTGGTGTAGTGGGAAAAATCCCCCACAATAGCCAGCCGCATCTGGTAGTTGACAAACTTCTGCAGGACCTCCCCCGCCAACCCGGAGGACAGGCGGAAAAAGGACTCGTCCAGCTGCTCCTTGCGCAGAATTATGGCAGAACAGCCGGTCTCATACCGTGCGGAGGCCAGTAGCTCCACCGCTGACGCGCCATCGGTAATTAAAATCTCCCCGCCGCTAATCACCGCGGCGTTTTCTTTTTTCTCAAATATCATCATTTTCTCCTATAATTCTATAATGTGAAATCCTGCCGCCTTATTCAGGCGGTTGGACACAGCCAGGCCTATGCCGCCGTCATCGGGACACTGGGCCCAGATTCTTTTTACGTCGGTACGGTCCATGGCCCGCAAGGCATCGAAAAGCCGCCTGGCCTGCTCACCCTTGTCGCCGGCCGGGCCCAGAGACAGGATAGGGCCCTCCTCCTCCGCGAAAAGCGGCAGGAACTCCTCAAAGCAGATTACTCCATCCCAGCGGGTGTGGGACAGACGGTTCAGAATGTAAGCGGCGCTCTGCGCCGCCTCCCCTTTTATGGCGGTAACGGGGGCCTTGGGGGCGTAGTGGCGATACTTCATCCCCGGAGCCCGGGGCTTCTCCCCCTCCCCCATCTGCCGGGTAACAGCGGGGTCCACCGCTACCTCCCCTAGTACCTCCCGGAGCTGCTCCAGGGTAATTCCGCCGGGGCGCAGCAGCCTGGGCGGGTCGCAGGTCAGGTCGATAATGGTGGACTCCACCCCCACCGTGCAGGGGCCTCCATCCAGAATAGCCGGTATCTTCCCCTCCATATCCTCCAGCATGTGCCGGGCGGTGGTGGGGCTGGGCCGGCCCGAGGTATTCCCCGAGGGGGCGGCGACGGGGGTCTGGGCCAGCCGGATGACGCCGCGGCACAGGGGATGGGCAGGACAGCGCATCCCCACCGTGTCCAGCCCGGCGGTGACCACGTCGGGAATCACCCGGGGCCCGAAGTGGGTACAGGAGCACACCGGGCCGTTTTTCAGCTCCTCCAGCTCCTGGGGGGTGCGTTTTTTGCATCGGAGGACCATGGTCAGCGGCCCGGGCCAGAACCGCTCCGCCAGTCGGTATGCCGTGTCCGGGATGTCCTCACAGTACCGCTCCAGCCAATCGGCGCTCCAGATGTGGAGAATCAGGGGGTTGTCCTGGGGCCGGCCCTTGGCCTGGAAAATCTGCCCCACCGCCATGGGGTTCATCCCGTCGGCCCCCAGGCCGTACACCGTCTCGGTGGGGATGCCCACCAGACCGCCGCCCTTCAAAATCCCGGCGGCCTTTTCCGCCTCAGCCGGGGTGAGAATCTGTGTTTTCATCTTAAAATCAACTCCGCCAGCTCCTGTGCAGTCTCCACGATGTAGTCCGCCCCCTCGGCCTCCAGCTCCTGGCGGGTGCGGAAGCCCCACAGCACTCCGCAGCTGACGAGCCCCCCATTCCGGGCGGTACGGATATCCACACTGCTGTCCCCCACAAAGAGGGTGTCTGCCGGGGAGGCCCCCAATTCCTCCATCAGCCTGTGGAGCAGCGTAGGATCCGGCTTGACGGGCACATCGGGCAGCGCCCCCTGAACTCTGTGGAACAGCCCCGGAAAATACCGCTCCACCACCGGCCGGGCGGCCTCATGGGGCTTGTTGGACAGCACAGCTAACGTGATCCCGGCATCCCTCAGCCGGCGGACTGCCTCCGGCATCCCGGGATAGGCGGTCGTCCTGTCCTCCTTGTGAGCATTGTACCGCTCTGTGAACTCCGCCAGGGTCACCCGGCGCAGCTCGTCGGTGAGCGCTGTCCCTGGCGGGGCCACCCGTTCCAGCAGCTTGGGTGCGCCGTTGCCGACAAAATACTTGTACTCCTCCACCGTGTGGGCGGGCCAGCCGTGGAGGGCACATACCCAGTTCGTGGCGGCGGCCAGATCCTCCAAGGTGTTCAGCAGGGTGCCGTCCAGGTCAAAAATAATATGTCTGTACATGAGAATCCCCCTTGTGTAGGGGCGGATATTATCCGCCCGAAAAACCGGCGTATGACCGGCGGGCGGCTATTAGCCGCCCCTACATCATTCATACACTCCGATCTCCATGCAGCCAATCTCCACGGTGGTATCCCGGGGAAATTCCGCCCGCTGGAGGTAGGCCTTCACCGCCATCTGGGCGTGCTTGGGGTTGGCCCGCTCGTCCTCCAGATCCAGGTCGATCCGCCCGGCCTCGCCGCCGCAGACGGACCCCACATCCTCCAGAATCTCGTTCAGCTCCCCCACCACATCGTGGAGGTCCTTTCCCTCAGGGAGCGCTTTGTAATGAATATACATCTCCATTTTTCTTTTCTCCTTTTGAAATCATTGTCGGGGCGGCCCCAGGCCGCCCTCACCCCTGCTCCTTCAGCAGCTCCGCCTGGTGGTCAGCGGCCAGAGCGTCGATAATCTCGTCCAGCGCCCCGTCCATCACCTGGTCGATTTTATACAGCGTCAAACCGATTCGGTGATCGGTAACCCGCCCCTGGGGGAAATTATAGGTGCGGATGCGCTCGTTGCGCATACCGGAGCCCACCTGACTGCGGCGCTGGGCGGTGTACTCGCTGGAAATCTTCTCCTGCTCCGCCTCATAGAGCCGGGAGGCCAGAATACGCATCGCCTTGTCCCGGTTCTGGAACTGGCTGCGCTCCTGCTGGCACTCCACCACGGTGCCGGTGGGCTTATGGATCAGCCGGACCGCAGAGGATGTCTTGTTCACGTGCTGGCCCCCCGCCCCGGAGGAGCGGAAGACCTGCATCTCAATGTCCGCCGGGTTGAGCTGAACATCCGCCGTCTCCATCTCGGGCAGCACGGCTACCGTCACGGTGGAGGTGTGGACCCGTCCGCCGGACTCGGTCTCGGGCACCCGCTGGACCCGGTGGACGCCGCTCTCGAACTTGAATCGGGACCAGGCGCCGTCCCCCTCTATTGTAAAGGAAATTTCCTTTACGCCGCCCAGTTCCGTTTCGCTGGCGGAGTCCACCTCAGTGTGCCACCGTTTGGACTCGGCATACATGGAATACATCCGAAACAGGGAATGTGCGAACAGGGCCGCCTCCTCTCCTCCCACTCCGGCGCGAATCTCCACAATGACGTTTTTGCCGTCGTTGGGGTCTTTGGGGAGCAGCAAAATCTGCAGCTCCTTCTCCAGCCGGGGCAGGTCATCCAGCGCCTGCTGATACTCCTCCTGGGCCAGCTCCTTCATCTCCGGGTCGGACATCATTTCCTCCGCCTGAGCCTTGGCGTCCAGGGTGCGCCGGTAGGCCCGGAAGGCGTCCACCAAGGGCTGAAGCTCAGCCTGTTCCTTGTTCAGCCTGGCCACCAGCTCTGGGTCAGTGTAGGTCTCTGACGCCCCCAGCCGGGCCTCAATCTGAGAATATTTCGCCTCAACAGCATTGAGCTTGTCTAACATTTCATCACCTGTCAAACACAAAGGATTTTACCAAAGCCAGGGGCTCCCGGACGTACATTTTCAGCCTGGTGGGGGTGTGGCTGGAGGGTGCGGCCAGCACGGACACATTCTCATAACCGGCCCGCCCGGCCAGCATTTTGGCCCGGGTAAGGTGGAAGCCGTTGGAGACAATCACCACGCCGTCTTTGATGTCGAGGCCAGCCTCCTCCAGATGCTTGGCGGAGTAGACAAGATTTTGGTGGGTGTTGTGGGACTGCGTCTCCAAAATGATATTTTCCCGGGCAAAGCCGTGGTCCGCCAAGTAGTCGGCCATACCCTGGGCCTCGGCGGCGGGCTCATTCTCCCCCTGCCCGCCGGACACCACAACCGTCATATCCGGGTGGCTGGCCAGATACTCCAGCGCCTTGTCCAGCCGGTCCTGGAGCATAACCGACGGGCCCCAGTCGTGGAGCTGACAGCCCAGAATCACCATCACCTGGGGATCGCCGCTAATGTTGTCGTGAGCGCCCCCCAGCACCTGGCCCAGCAGAGCGCCAAACACCAGCAATCCCAGCAGCGCCAGCGTCAAAAAGAGTTTTAAAACGGGGGGAATCCGCCTTCCCTTATAGCTGGACACCTCAATTTTTGACTTCTGATCGCTCATCCCCGCGCCTCCTCCAGGTCTGCCGCCAGTCGCTCCCACACAGCATACAGGTGGGCCAGTTCATCCTCCAGGGCCTCCCTCTGCTGGTAGAGCTCCTGGAGCCTCAGATAGTCGGCCGACGCCTCCTGAATCTCCTGTTCCAGGTCAAACATCCGCTCCTCGGCGGCGGCCACCGCCCGCTCGGCGGCGTTGACCTCCTTCTCCAGATTTTTAGTGCCGCCGGGGCGTTTAGGCCTCTCCTTTTTCTCAGGGGCGGTGCCCCCTGAAGAGGAAGGAGCGCCGGAGCTGTCGCCCCCCGCCGAACGTTTTCCCTTCTCCTTGGCGGACAAGTACTCCTGATAGGTGCCCTTAAAGTCGGTAATTCTGCCGTCCTCCAGCATCCAGATGCGGGTGGCGAAGCGGTCGATGAAGTAGCGGTCGTGGGAGACGAAAAGCAGATTTCCCTCATAGTCCTCCACCGCCTCCTCGATCCACTCCCGGCTCTGAATGTCCAGATGGTTAGTGGGCTCGTCCAGAATGAGGAGGTTGATTTTGCTGTCCATGAGCATACACAGCCGCAGCCGGGACTGCTCCCCGCCGGACAGTGCGGACACCGGTTTAAACACGTCCTCCCCCCGGAATTTGAAGGCGGCCAGCCGGTTCCGGGCGGTCTGGGCGGTGCAGTCCAAGTCATAGAGCATGGTGTCCACCAGGGTGCGCTCGGGGTGGTCGAAGTGGATAATCTGCGGCAGGTAACCTACCTTTACAGTCGGCCCCTTTCTAAGCTTTCCGACCTCCGGCTCCTCCTCCCCCATGATAATCTTAATGAGGGTGGACTTGCCGGTGCCATTGTCCCCCAGTAAGGCGATGCGCTCGCCCCCCTCCACCTCCAGATTCACGTCGGCAAAGAGTGTCCGCTCACCAAAGGATTTTCCCAGATTTTTGATGGACAGCACCTCGTCCCCCCGGAACTCCCGTTCCCCAAAACGGACCGCCATTTTTCGGTCCTTCCTGGGCTTGTCGGTCTGTCGGATTCGTTCAATGCGCTTCTCCATAGACTGGGCCCGCTTGAAGATCTTATCGTTGCCCGAATAGGCCCAGATGCGCAGCTGCTCCGCCGCCTTTTCCAGCTGCTGAATCTTGGCCTGTTCCTTCTCATACTGCCTCAGCTTCTCATCATACCGCCGCTCCTTTTCCACGGCGTAGAAGCTGTAATTTCCGGAGTAAAACTCCGCCTTCCCCTCCTGAATCTCCACCACCCTGCGGACCACCTTGTCCAAAAAGTAGCGGTCGTGGGAGACGGCCAGCACGGTTCCCTTAAACCTGTCCAGATACTCCTCCAGCCACTCGGTGGCCCGCAGATCCAGATGGTTGGTGGGCTCGTCCAGCAGGAGGATATCGGTGTCCTCCAGGATCAGCCGGGCCAGATTCACCCGGGTTTTTTCCCCGCCGGACAGCATATCAAAGGGCCGCTCCCGCATGTCCTGGGGGATGGACAAGCCGTTGCACACCTTATTTTTGTTGGTATCGGTCTCATAGCCGCCCCCGACCTGAAATGCGGCGGACAACTTGTCATACCTGGACAGTAAAGCGGAATCACTTTCCCCCTCTGCCATCCGCTGGGACAGCCGGGTCATCTCCGCCTCCATCTCATGCAGGGGGGCGAAGGCGGTGTCCAGCACATCCTCCACGGTGTAGCCCGCCGGGTAGACAGGAATCTGGGAAATCAGCCCCATCCGCTTATTGGGGGCAACGACAATATCCCCCTCATCGGGGTGGACCTCTCCGGTGAGAATGCGGAGGAAGGTGGTCTTGCCGCAGCCGTTGGGGCCCAGCAGACCCACCCGCTCCCCGGCATCCACCTGAAAGGTCAGACCGTCCAGTATTTTTTTGCCGACCTCGAACTCCTTGACAAGGCCGGATACGGATATATCGATCATGGTTTGGGTTCCTCGCTTGTTTTTGTTTGTTTCTTATGGTACAATTTTCCCATCAAGATCAGAAATGGGGGTTTTTATGGAAGCCATCCGCTGGGAACACGATTCCCTCTATCTTCTGGACCAGACCTGCCTGCCCGCTGTTGAGCGTTGGCTGCGGTACACCGACTACCGCGAGGTAGCCCAGGCCATCAAAACGATGGTGGTCAGGGGAGCGCCCGCAATCGGGATTGCCGCCGCCTATGCCACCGTGCTGGCCGCACGGGAGAACTGCTGTAAAGCGGATTTCCCTGCCGCCATGTCCCGGGCCAAGGAGGTCCTGGCCGCCAGCCGGCCCACTGCGGTGAACCTGTTCTGGGCGCTGAACCGGATGGAGCGGTGCTGGCAGACCTTCGGCCTGGCCCGGCTGGAGGCGGAAGCCCTGGCCATCCACTCGGAGGATATCCAGATGAACGAGGCCATGGGCAAAGCGGGGGCGGAGCTGGTGCCCAACGGGGCCCGCATCCTCACCCACTGCAATGCCGGCGCCCTGGCCACCGGAGGCTACGGGACAGCCCTTGGGGTCATCCGGACGGCCCATGCCCAGGGGAAGGTCTCAATGGTCTACGCCGACGAGACCAGGCCTCTGCTCCAGGGGGCCCGTCTCACCGCCTATGAGCTGGTCCGGGACGACATTCCTGTCACCCTCATCTGTGACAATATGGCGGGGTATCTCATGGCCCAGGGACAGGTGGACCTGGTGATTGCAGGCTGTGACCGCATGGCGGCCAACGGGGATTTTGCCAACAAAATCGGCACCTACGCCCTGGCCGTGCTGGCCAAACACCACGGCATCCCCTTCTACACCGCCCTGCCCTCCTCCACCATCGACCTGTCCATTCCAGACGGCTCCCACATCCCGGTGGAACAGCGGAGTGGCGAAGAGGTGTCCTGCTTCGCCGGGGTCCAGACTGGGCCTGTCGGTGTCCGGACCTGGAATCCCGCCTTTGACGTAACCCCCCACGAGCTTCTCACCGCCGCCATCACCGAGCGGGGGATACTCCGCCCGCCCTTTGACCAGAAGCTGGCCTGCCAGTTCGTGTAGGGGCGGATAACATCCGCCCGCATGAAAGTCTCCCTCTTTGAGGGAGGCTTTTTATTGTCTAGGGCGTGTCTGTTCTGCCGGACAGGTAATCTATGCTAACCCCAAAAAAGTCAGCAATACTGACTAGATTGCTCATTTTTGGTTCAGATTTTCCGTATTCATACTCCTGATAAATACGGGACGAAACGCCAATCTCTTTTGCCAGCGCAATTTGGGACATCTCCCTGCTTTTCCGGAGCTGGACCAATCGTTCAGAAAAAACAGACAATTTTTGCACACCCTCTTGACAACGCATAATTCTTCGTGCTATGATACGGCAACGAAGAAAACTTCGCAATATGGTTTTAGGAGGAACTTCTATGGAATCCTTATTTGAAGCCCTTTACTCCTACGCTTTAAAAAACCGTTTCGATACATACTCCCTGCGCGACCAGGAAGAACGGCAGGAGACAGAAAAAATGCTCCAAATCGCCATGGAAGAGCTGGAAACCCAGGGCATGAGCGACGCCGCGCAGCGAATCAAGGACGGTTATTCCATCCTGCATTTTTTGAACCAACGCGGTGCTTTCTGGGCAGGGCTGAACATTGGCCTGGAAATGCATCAGCTGTAGTCCTCCGCCGTCAGCTCCAGCAGTCTGGCGGTGAGCTCCTCCAGCTTCATACCCCGGGAGGCCTTGAGGAGGATGGTACTGTCCGGGCGAACCACCTGCGGCAGGACAGCCTTAGCCTCCTCCCGGTCCCTGCATGAAATAACTTGGGCCACTCCGGCGTCTCTGGCGCCCTGAGCAATGTGCTGGGCCAGCTCTCCCACAGCCACCAGGCAGTCCACCCCCACTGTGCCCAAATATTCGCCCACACCGGTGTGGAGGGCGGGGGCGAAGGGGCCTAACTCCAGCATATCTCCCAGGACCGCCGCTTTAAAGCTGCCCATACTGTCCGCCAAAACGCTGATGGCCGCCCGCATGGACTGGGGATTGGCATTATAGGTGTCATCCAGAATGGTGATCCCCTCTCCCCTGCGCAGAACGTTCATCCGCATCCGCGTGGGGACAAACCGATTGATGCCCTCCTCAATCTGGTCCGGCGTCAGTCCGAACCGCTCTCCCGCCGCGGCAGCGATCAGGGTCGGATAGATCATATGCTCCCCCAGGGCCGGAATTTTCACCTCCCGGTCCATGTTCGGGGTAATCAGGCGGCAGTGGATGTGGCTCACGCCGTCGCCTCCGGTCACCTGAGCCCGGTAACTGCATCCTTCTCCCTGGCCGCAGAAAAGCGCAGGGGTAGTTCCTTTCAGTCCGGAAAGCATGGGGTCGTCCCCATTGAGAATCACCAGGCCGTCCTTTTTGATATGCGGCAGCAGCTCACACTTGGCCTTCAGGATATTCTCCCGACTGCCCAGCCGCTCAATGTGGGCGTCGCCGATGTTGGTAATAACCCCCAGGTCGGGCTGAACGATCCCGGCCAGGTAGTCGATCTGACCAAAGTTGTCCATTCCCATCTCCAGCACGGCGATCTGGTCGCTGGAGCTGAGTCTTAGCAGGGTCAGGGGCAGCCCCACATTGTTGTTGAAGTTGCCCTCAGTTTTGAGCACCCGGTATTTAACCCCCAGAACAGCGGCCAGCATGTCCTTGGTAGTAGTCTTACCCACGCTGCCCGTCACCCCGATGAAGGGGATCGCAAACCGGTTTTTATACCAGAACGCCAGGTCCCGCAGGGCCTTCTGCGTGTCCTCCACCTTCACATAGAACTTCCCGGGCCGGCGGTTCTCCACCTCCCGGGCGGTGACACAGCCGATTGCCCCCCCCTCCAGCGCGGCGCCGATGTAGGCGTGGCCGTCAAACCGGTCCCCTACCAGGGGGAGGAACAAGGTGCCGGGGTGAATGGAGCGGCTGTCCGTCTCCACCTGAGAGATGGGCGTGTCCAGCCGGTCATAGCCATCCAGCAGACGTCCTCCCACAGCCTCCATAAGCTGACCTAATGTAATGGTTTCCATTTACAGTCCCTCCTTGCGGGCCTCCAGGGATTTTTGAATAATGGTCTCACACAGCCCGCCGTAGCTGATGCCCGCCGCCGCCGCCTCCTGGGGCACCAGGCTGGTGGGGGTCATGCCGGGCAGCGTGTTGATCTCCAGAAAATAGGGGGTTCCGTCCTTTGTGACGATAAAGTCGGCCCGGGCATAGACACTCAGGCCAATGGTTCGAAACACCGTGAGGGCCGCCTCGCCCAGGGCCTTCTCCCATGCGGACGGAATCCGGGAGGGGCACACCTCTGTGGCCGCGCCGGGCTGGTACTTGTTGGCGTAGTCATAAAATCCCTTTTTGGGAATAATCTCGATGGAGGGCAGGGCCTCGTCCCCCAGCACCGCCACCTGGATCTCTCTGCCCTTAATGTATTCCTCCAGAACGGTGCGGCCCCCCAGCCTTACGCTCTCCTCCAGCGCCTGCCTCAGTTCCTCTTTGCTTGTGGCGATATATACGCCAATCGAGGAGCCGCTGGCGATGGGCTTCACCACCACCGGCAGCTTGGTCCGCTCCATCAGATCTTCAATGTTCTCTTCTGTAACGGTGACGGTCTCCCACCTGGGGGTTTTCACCTGATCGGCCACCAGCCGCTTGGTCAGGTCTTTGTCCATAGCGATGGCGGAGCCCAGGCAGCCTGAGCCGGTATAGGGCACCCCAAGGAGGTCCAGGGCCGCCTGAATCCTCCCGTCCTCCCCGCAGGTCCCGTGGAGAGCCAGGTAGACCACGTCCGCCCCGGCACACATCTCAAACACGCCCGGACCGATGACCGAGGGGCTGCTGTCCCCCCGCCTGGCCCGCACCTGGTCCAGATCAGGGGCCTCTCTGGCCACCCGTTTAAAGGCATCCGGAATGGGGGCCACATACAAATTTTCGCCGGACAGCGCCCCGTCCAGTCCATAGAACAGATCCATCAGCGCCACCTGATGTCCCCGCTCCCGCAGGGCCTGGCAGACCATGGCCCCGGAGGACAGGGAGACATTGCGCTCCGGACTGAGACCGCCCGCCAAAACTAAAATTTTCATCAAACTGATACCTCACTTTAAATGATGGGACAAAAGCCGTTTGCCTTCGTCTCCGCGCGATGGGCATAACAATCACATTTTATCATTAATAAGGTATTCTAACACATTCCAGGATAATACTCAACCCGGAGAAGAAAATTTTTCCTGGCATTTGACAACCGCCCTGATTTCCTGTATGATAAGCAGGCAGTAAGCTGGACAGCCACGCGGGCGGGGCGAAAGGCCCGCCTGTGAGGAAAGTCCGGGCTCCGCAGGGCAAGGATAACGGGTAACACCCGCCGGGGGCGACCCTAGGACAAGTGCAACAGAGATATACCGCCCCGTTCCCTGTAAATGGGGCCCCCGCAAAAACGTCGTTTTTGTGGGGAGAGGAGGAGCAGCGTAATGAGTTCGTTTTCCTGTTTGCAGGAAAACGAACGATATGCAGCTTGCGACGACGAGGTAAGGATGGAAAGGCGAGGTAAGAGCTCACCCGATGGCGCGTAAAAGTGCCCATCGCTGTAAACTCTATCCGGAGCAACGCCGTGGGAACACACATAGACCGGCCCGGTCGTGTTCAGGAGGCGGCTTGAGCGCGTCAGCAATGGCGCGTCGAGATAGATGGCTGTCTTAAAAGACAGAACCCGGCTTACAGGCTTACTGCACCATAACACAAAAAGACAGCTGGTCCTCCGGGCCGGCTGTCTTTTGCGCACAGCGACCCACTCCCCCATCTGTAAACAATTTTTGAACCTTGCAAAACATCCCTTGACATTTTCTCCCGGCCATGTAAAATAATCAACACGTTAATTATTAACGGGTTTATTATTTTGCCGAAAGGAGGTTTTCTCGTGGAAGAGCAATTTCACGAGATGGAACTGCTGTCCCGCAGCCTGAATCAGGCCCACCGTGCCGCCGTCCAGAGCGAACTAAACGCCGCCGGGCTGAATGAGGTAGGCCACCCCATGCTGGTGTCCATTCTCCAGTCCGCGGAGGAGGACCCGGACGGCCAGTGTCAGGCCCAGCGGGAGCTGGCTGATCTGCTCCACGTCTCCCCTGCCGCGGTGGCCAACTCCTTAAAGAGTCTGGAGCGGGACGGCTACATCCGCCGGGAGCCCTGGCAGAAGGATGCCCGGCGCAACCGGGTATTCCTCACCCCAAAGGGCGCCGCCGCAGTAGAGGGCTGCCGGGATGTCTTCCGCCGGGTGTCTGCCCGGATGATGGCCGGCTTCTCTCCGGAGGAGCTGGCACAGCTGGCCCGCTTTCAGCGCCGGATGCTGAACAACCTCAATTCCCACGAAAAGGAGTGATTTTCCTTGCTTTCCCTGTTCCTGACCCACCTGGAGGGCTACAAAAAAGAGGCCGTAAAATCCCCGATCCTCATTGTGCTGGAGGTCATCTGCGAGCTGCTGCTCCCCCTGGTCATGGCGGAGATTGTGGACGTGGCCATCCCCTCCGGGGACACCGTCTATATCTTCAAACTGGGCGCGGCCATGCTCCTCCTCGCCGCCGTCTCCATGGCCTGCGGCGTCCTTGCGGCCAAATATGCCGCCTTTGCCAGCCAGGGCTTCGGCGGCAATCTGCGGCAGTGTCTGTTCAACAAAATTCAGGACTTCTCCTTCGCGGATATCGACCGTTTCTCCTCGGCGTCACTCATCACCCGCATGACCAACGACGTCAACGCCATGACCATGATGCTGGCTATGGGCCTGCGTATGCTGGTCCGTGCGCCGGTGATGCTCATTGCCGCGCTGGGGGTCAGCCTGTACCTCAACGCACAGCTGGCCATGATCCTGCTGGTCATCATCCCGCTGATGGTGCTGGCCATCGCCGTACTGATGAAGGTGTGCACCAGGCTCTTCGACGCCATGCAGAAAAAGATCGACGGGCTGAACAATGTCCTCCAGGAGAATCTGGTGGCCATCCGGGTCGTGAAGGCCTTTGTCCGGGAGGACCACGAGCGGGAGAAATTCAACCGCTCCAGCGACGAGCTGATGGAGGCCGGCCTCACCGTAGGGATGCGGATCATCGCCATCATGCCCATCATGATGCTGTGCCTGAACGGGGCCACCCTGGCCGTCCTCTACTTCGGCGGCAAAATGGTCATGGGGGCCACCTTCGAGCTGGGCGATCTGAACGCCTTTCTCAGCTATATCATGCAGGTGCTGATGAGCGTGATGATGGTAGCCATGTCCCTGCTCCAGCTCTCCCGGGCCCAGGCCTGCGCCCGGCGGATCAATGAGGTGCTCACCGCCGTCCCCTCCGTTCAGAACAAGGAGGACACCCCCTCCCTCCCCGTCCCCAGGGGCCGGGTGGAGTTTAAGGATGTGTCCTTCAAATACGCCGCCGAGGGCGCCGGGGACGACGTGCTGTCCCACATCAGCTTTACCGTGAAGCCCGGAAAATTTGTCGCCATCGTGGGGGGCACCGGCACCGGCAAGTCCTCCCTGGTCAACCTGATCCCCCGGTTTTACGACGTCACCGGCGGCTCCGTCCTGGTGGACGGGATAGATGTGCGGGACTACCCCCTGGAGGAGCTGCGGGAGCGGATCGGCATGGTGCTCCAGACCAACATCCTGTTTACCGGCACCATCCGGGAAAATCTGCTCTGGGGCAAGCCGGACGCCACCGAGGAGGAGATCGTCCGGGCGGCGAAGGACGCCCAGGCCTACGACTTCATCATGTCCCTGCCCGAGGGCTTCGACACCCAGCTGACCCAGGGGGGCACCAATGTCTCCGGCGGACAGAAGCAGCGGCTGTGCATCGCCCGGGCCATGCTCCGCAGGCCGGCCATCCTGATTCTGGACGACTCCACCTCCGCCTTGGACTCGGCCACCGAGGCAGCCATCCGGGAGTCCTTCCACAGCAATCTCAAGGACACCACCGTCATCATCATCGCTCAGCGCATCTCGTCCGTGCAGTACGCCGACGAAATCCTCATCCTGGACGACGACCACATCGCCGGTCGTGGCACCCATGAGGAACTGATGAAAACCAACAAAATCTATCAGGAGATCTATCAATCTCAGCAAGAGGGGGTGGGCGGATAATGCCAGGACCGCATCAGGCCTTCAAGGCCGGGCCAGTCAAGCCCAAAAACCTGAAAAAGACCATGGGCCGCCTGGTGGGCTACCTCACCAAGAGCAAGCTGCCCCTGCTCTTCGTCCTGTTCTGCCTGCTGGTGTCGGTAGGCACCAATCTGGGCGGGTCGTACCTTATGCGGCCCATCATCAACAACTTTATCTGGTCGGGCTGCACCGACTTCGCCGGGCTGGGTCTGGCCATCCTCCAGCTGGCGGGTATTTACTTGCTGGGCTGTCTGGCCACCTACGGCCAGTCCGCCGCCATGGTCCGTCTGGCGGAGAAGGGGGTCAACCGCCTGCGCAAGGACCTTTTCGACGCCCTGCAAAAGCTGCCCCTGTCCTACTTTGACCAGCACCCCCACGGGGAGCTGATGAGCCGCTTCACCAACGACGCCGACAATGTGCAGATGGCCCTCCAGCAGAGCATGGTTTCTCTGTTCTCCAGCTGCCTGATGTTTGTGGGGCTGGTGGTCCTCATGCTGGTCATCAACTGGAAGCTGTTTCTGGTCACCGCCCTGGTGCTGGTCCTCACCATGCTCCTGTTCAAGCAGCTGGGAGGCCGCAGCCGAAAGTTCTATCAGAAGCAGCAGGCGGCCCTGGGCAAGGTAAACGGAGAAATCCAGGAGACCATCGAGGGCTTGAAGGTGGTAAAGGCCTTCACCCACGAGGAGGCATCCAAGGCCAAGTTTCAGGCACTGAATAACGCCTATCGGGACGCCGCCCAGCGGGCCAACTTCTACTCCACCATGATTATGCCGGTGGCGGGCAACCTGATGAACATCAGCTATGCCCTCACCGCCGCCTTCGGCGGACTGCTCTCCGTCCTCCAGGGCTTCGACCTGGGGGGGCTGGCCATCTATCTCAACTACTCCCGGCAGGTGGGCCAGCCTCTGAACCAGATATCCCAGCAGATGACCACCCTGCTGTCCGCCATGGCGGGGGCGGAGCGCATCTTCGAGGTGATGGACACCGCCGCCGAGGTCAACGAGGGCTCTGTCACCCTGATCCCCGCCGAGAAGGATGCCAACGGCACCCTCTCCCCCTTCACCGGCCCGGGCCGGCCCAAAACCTGGGCCTGGAGGACCCCTCGGAGCAACGGCATGGAGCTGGTCCCCGTCTTTGTTGGTGAGGACGAGGTCCTCACCGAGATTATCGACCCGGAAGCCGTCCCCGACCCGGCCATGCTGGCCGACCACGGCTGGGCCTGGAAATACCCAGGCCCCGATGGGGAGATGGGCCTCCACCTCATCCGGGGCACGGTGCGCAATGTCCCCGGGGAGGATTTCTGTCTGACCGAGCTGAAAGGCGCGGTGCGCTTCCGGAATGTGGATTTCTCCTATGTCCCCGGCAAGCGAATCCTGAAGGACGTGTCGGTCTACGCCGACCCCGGCCAGAAAATCGCCTTTGTGGGCTCCACCGGCGCGGGCAAGACCACCATCACCAACCTGATTAACCGCTTTTACGAGATCGAGGGCGGGCTCATCACCTACGACGGCATCGACGTGAAGGCCATCCGCAAAGACGACCTGCGCCGCTCTCTGGGGGCGGTGCTCCAGGACACCCACCTGTTCACCGGCACCATCCTGGACAACATCCGCTACGGCCGGCTGGACGCCACCGACGAGGAGTGCATCGCCGCCGCCAAGAGCGCCAACGCCCACTCCTTCATCCGCCGTCTGCCCGAGGGCTATCAGACCCAGGTCACCGGCGACGGGGCCAACCTGTCCCAGGGCCAGCGGCAGCTCTTAGCTATCGCCCGGGCGGCGGTGGCCGACCCGCCGGTGATGATTCTGGACGAGGCCACCTCCTCCATCGATACCCGGACGGAGGCCCTCATCCAGCGGGGCATGGACGCCCTCATGGAAGGCCGGACGGTGTTCGTCATCGCCCACCGCCTGTCCACCGTGCGCAACTCCAACTGTATTGTAGTCATCGAGCACGGTGAAATTGAGGAGAAGGGCAGCCACCAGCGCCTTTTGGAGGAAAAGGGCCGGTACTACCGGCTGTACACCGGACAGTTCCAGCTGTCCTGACAGAAGAAGGGCTCCGCCGGCCAGGCGGAGCCCTTTCTGCAATTATTTTCGGTAAACCAGCTCGGCGAACTGCCCATATTGCCTGACTGTCTCCAGACGAAACCGTCTCGTTGCCTCCTTCTGGGTAAACAGCGGAATCCCCTCCCCCAGCAGGACGGGAGCGACCTGTACAATCAGACAGTCCACCATGTCCCGCTCCAGCAGCGGGGCCAGAATGGTGTTCCCGCCGATGATCCAGATATTTTTATCGGGTCCCAGCCCTGTCACAAACTCCGCCACGTCTCCCCTCACCGGGGTAAATCCCCTCTGGGGCAGGCTGTCGGCGTGGGTAAACACATAGTTTTCCGTGGTGGGGTAGTAGCTAGCGGCATTCTCCAGCCTGGCAATCTCCTCAAAGGTCCGCCGGCCCATAATGGCGACGTCCATCTCACTGTAGAAGCGGTCGCAGTCTGTCTCCTCCGGGCTGCCCGTCTCGTGGAGCCAGTTCAGCCCATGATTTTTGTCGGCCAGATAGCCGTCCAGGGTGATGCAGCCGTAAAAAAATACGCTCATTTCTTCTCCTTTTCCATCTGCTATACAACGCTCTCCCCCAATAAAATCCTGGGCATTGTGGTCAGGCAGCGGTTCCACCTTTTATAAAACCGCTCCAGCCCAAGTTTTGAAACACGGGCGTGGACTTCCTCATCCTCCAGGGTCCAGTGCAGAATATATGTGACCTTACCAACCCACTTTGTCAGGCGAACGGGCGGTTTTCCCTCCTTGACGGCGTTAAAACTCTCTTGCCGGTGTGTGCGTTTGATGTATTTCACGTCAACCACTCCGGGCTGTGCGCAATAGAACTCAGCGACCTCTTTCATCAAAGCCTCAATCTCATCCTGTTTGTCAATCTTTGCCTCGTAGATACAAATTTCGTGAAACATTCCAGCACCACCTTGATTCGACTTTCTCACTGAACCGATTGACGTGTTCCCTTTCAATTAAATCCTCGCCACACCGGACCTTCTGGCGGCCTCGGCCACGGCCTGAGCCACGGCGGGGCCCACCCGGGGGTCGAAGGCCTGGGGGATGATGCAGTCCTCCCCCAGCTCCTCGTCGGAGACCAGCTCAGACAGGGCGCGGGCGGCGGCCAGCTTCATCTCCTCGTTGATATCGCTGGCCCGGACGTCCAGCGCGCCCCGGAACAGCCCCGGGAATGCCAGCACGTTGTTGATCTGGTTGGGGTAGTCGCTGCGGCCGGTGGCCACCACCCGGGCGCCGCCCGCCTTGGCGTCGTCGGGGAAAATCTCCGGGGTGGGGTTGGCGCAGGCAAAGACAATGGCGTCCTGATTCATGGTGGACACCATCTCCGGGGTCACCAGATTGGGGGCGGAGACCCCAACAAACACGTCGGCCCCTCTCATCATATCGGCCAGTGTGCCCTGCCGCCTGTCCCGGTTGGTCACTCTGGCGATCTCCTGCTGAGCCCAGTTCAGCTGGTCACAGCCCTCATACACCGCGCCGAACCTGTCCACCAGGGTAATGTCGGTAAACCCGGCCAGCAGGAGCAGCTTTGTAATGGAGATAGCGGCGGAGCCAGCCCCGGAAAAGACCACCCGGACCTCCTCCTTTTTCTTCCCCACCAGCCGCAGGGCGTTGGTCAGCCCGGCCAGCACAATAATGGCGGTACCGTGCTGGTCGTCGTGGAACACAGGAATGTCGCACAGCTCTTTCAGCTTCCGCTCGATCTCAAAGCACCGGGGGGCGGCGATGTCCTCCAGGTTGATGCCCCCGAAGGAGCCGGAGATATTGTACACCGTCCGGACAAACTCGTCCACATCCTTGGTCTTTACGCACAGGGGGAAGGCGTCCACTCCCCCGAAGGTCTTGAACAGCACGCACTTGCCCTCCATAACGGGCATCCCGGCCTCGGGGCCGATATCCCCCAGGCCCAAAACGGCGGAGCCGTCGGTGATGACGGCCACCAGGTTGTGCCGCCGGGTAAGCTCATAGCTTTTGGTCAGGTCATCCTGAATGGCCAGACAGGGCTGGGCCACCCCGGGGGTGTAGGCCAGGGACAGCGACTCTCTGTCGTTGGCGGGCACAGTGGCCACCACCTCGATTTTACCCTTCCATTCTCCGTGCAGGCGCAGGCTCTCCTTTGCGTAGTCCATACAATTCTCTCCTTGTCTAAAATAAAATGGGTATAGTTTCCCTTGATCCTATTATACTAACACTCTGAAAAAAACGCAATGCCCCTTTGTTTTTATCCAGTTTCTCGGCTTTCTCCTCACAATTTCTCGCTTTTTTGCCCTGTTTTTATTAGTTTTACTGTTGACGGAGCCTGGAATTTCTGGTAAAATTTCGTTTAACTGACATTTCAGTGTGAATAAATTGTAAACAGGAGGACATTATGGAAAAACATCACAGAGGAGAATGGGGCAGCAACCTGGGCTTCCTCATGGCCGCCGTGGGCTCCGCGGTCGGTCTGGGTAACATCTGGGCATTCCCCTATAAAATGGGCAACGGCGGCGGCTTCGCCTTTCTGGTCATCTATCTGATTCTGGCCGTCACCGTGGGCTTCAACATCATGCTGTGCGAGCTGGCCATCGGCCGGAGGGCTGGCCGCAGCGTACTGGTGAGCTATCAGCAGGCAGGCGGCAAAATGGGCACCTTCCTCGGCTTTCTGGCCATGCTCTCCCCCTTCCTGATCCTGAGCTTCTACACCGTTCTGGGCGCCTACTGCATGGAGTATATGTCCCTGAACCTGGCCGACCTGGCCTTTGGTGTGTCCACCCTGGCCGGCCTGACCGGCGGCGACTCCTTTAACGCGGTGCGCATCAACCAGTTCGGCGCGGTAGCCTTTACCTTCCTGTTCATTTTCATCTGTTTCCTCATCATCCGGGGCGGCATTAAGGACGGCATTGAGAAGTTCAACAAGATCGGTATGCCCGCTCTGTTCATCATGCTGGTTATTGTCATCGTCCGGGCCGTCACCCTGCCCGGAGCCGGCGCGGGTCTGGCCTTCATGTTCGCCCCCAACTTCACCCCTCTGAAGGAGGATTTTCTCAAGGTGCTCTCCACCGCCGGCGGGCAGATGTTCTTCTCCCTCTCTCTGGCCATGGGCATCACCGTCACCTACGGCTCCTACCTGAGCAAGAAGGAGAGTCTGGTCAAGAACTCTCTCATCATCATCATCTCCGACACCATTGTGGCCATCCTGGCCGGCATGGCCGTTCTGCCCGCCGCCTTCGCCCTGGGCGGCGCGAATGCGGAGAAGGCGGGCCCCGCCCTGCTGTTCATCACCCTTCAGGACGTGTTCAACGCCATGGGTCCCACCGGCCCTCTCTTCGGCGTGCTGTTCTATCTGCTGGTTATCCTGGCTGCGATCACCTCCGCCATCGCCCTTCTGGAGGTTCTGGCCACCTTCATGTCTGACCGGATCGCTCTGAAGGGCCACACGCCCAACCGCGCCAAGCTGGTCACCATCATCTGCCTGGTGGTCTTCGCCGAGGCCGCCCTGGTGGCCGCCGACGGCCTGGGCAAAAACGGCCTTTGGATTCCCTTCCACGAGACCGGGCGGAATCTGGGCGCCTCCTGGCTGGACTTTATGGACTTCATCTCCGAGGGCGTGGCCATGCCTCTGGGCGCGCTGCTCATGTCCGTCTGGATCGGCTGGTTTGTGGGTCCCAAGCTGGTCCGGGACGAGGTAGAGCAGGAGGGCCACAAGATCAGCAATGGTCTGTATGCATTCTTCAGCTTCTGCATCAAATTCATCGTCCCCATCGCCATGGCATTTGTCCTGTTCGGCATGGTAAACGATTTTATGACCATTCCTCCCCAGTCCTGAATAAATCCAAAAGCCACGGGCAGCCGCCCGTGGCTTTCTCATATAAACCGGGCCGGAGGGGAACTGTCCCCTTCCGGCCCTGATCTTCACTGATTCATAAAAAACCATACAGCCATGGCCACTGCGGCCGCGAGGAAGAACATCACCCATGGCGCCGCGCTGCTCTTTTTTTTCTGCGGCGTTCTGCGCGGGGTATAGAAATTGACATCGCCGCGCTGCTTGGGGGCAGCGGGCTCTTTGGAAAGCTCTTTCTGTTTTTCCAGGTCCTGAATCAGCCGGAGATTTGCGTCCAGAGTTCCGCCGCAATAAGAACAGAAGATGCGTGTATCCTCGTTAATCCGATGGCATTCAGGGCAGCGTTTTGACATAATGGTACTCCTTTACAGGCGGCTCAGGAGCCGCCGGATAGTCCGTGCTTTTATTATAACAGGAAAACCCTTCCTTGGCAAGACACTTCCGTCTAAATCCCGCACCTTTTGAAAAAATCCAAAGCATTTTGCCACAGAATTTTCTCCGCCTGACATTGGGAAAGCCCCCGATCCAAAAAATACTGGTACAGTCCGGCAAATTTCTCCGGGCAGTCCAGGCCGGGAGGGACATCGGTGCCGTCGGCGTCGGAGCCCAGCGCCAGGCAGTCCTCCGCGCCCAGCTCCAGAAAGTGCTCCACATGGCGGTACAGGTCGTCCAGCACGGCGGGCCGGTCTCCGGTGCGCAGAAAATCCTGGGAGTAGTTCAGGCCGATGAGGCACTTCCGGGCCGCCATCTCCCGAATCTGCTCATCTCTCAGGTTGCGTCTGTGTCCGCAGACCGCCCTGGCGTTGGAGTGGCTGGCCGCGAAGGGTTTTTGGGCAACGGCTAAAAAGTCGTCAAACCCCCGGTCGTTCAGGTGGGAGATGTCCGCCGCAATTCTCTGCCGCTCCAGCTCCTGGACGGCCTCCCTTCCAAACCCGGACAGGCCGTGGTCGGTCGCGTTCCCTGAGCCGATCTCGTTCTCCCCGTTCCAGGTGAGGGTCATCATCCGCACTCCGTCCCGGGCCAGAACCTCCACCCTGTCCAGCCGTCCCGCCAAAGCGGAGCCGTTTTCCACAGTGAGGATGGCAGCCGCTCTCCCCTGTTCCCAGACGGTCTCAATGTCCGAAGCGGTGCGGCAGGGGCGCACCTTGTCCGCCAGGGCCTCCATCTGCCGGTGAAAGCTCCGCTGGCAAAGGTCATAGTAGGCCGCAGCCTCCTCTCCCTTCAGTTCATCCGGGACAAAAATGGCGCAGCACTGGCACCAGTTAACCCCCTCCGGGATTGTGGAGAGGGAGAAATGCCGTCCGGGCAGGTCCAGGGTGTTGGTTTCGCGGACCCGGCCGGCCAGAGCGGCGGCGGCCTCCCCCCGCCGGGCCGGGTCCCGGAAGGCGTCCAGCAGGGGAGCGTCCTCCGCCGTCAGGGCGGTGAGGGTGTCGCAGTGCAGGTCGATGAGGGCGTAGGGAAGCATGTGGTCACTCCTTTTTGCAGACTGAATGGATATGCCCAAAGCCTCCCTTCGCAAAAAGGGAGGTGGCATCTGCGAAGCAGATGACGGAGGGTTTTCCTATGAGGAAACGTATCTGTTCTGTCAGGAGAAAACCCCCACCCGCTCCGCGGGAGCCCCCTTTTCGAAGGGGGCCCTTGCATCTCTACAGAATATGCGGAACGATCACGGTTTCTTCATCGTCAAAGAAATCCGCTTCTTTTTCTCGTCCACCTCCACCACCCAGACGGTGACCACATCCCCCACGGACAGCAGCTCGGAGGGGTGGCGCACCCGGCGGGGCAGCTTGGAGATGTGTACCAGCCCGTCCTGATGGACGCCGATATCCACAAACACGCCGAAGTCGATAACATTGCGCACCGTGCCCTGAAGCTCCATACCGGGCTTCAGGTCCTTGGCCTCCATCACGTCGGTGCGAAGGATGGGGGGCGGCAGCTCGTCCCGGGGGTCCCGGCCGGGCTTGGACAGCTCCTTGACGATATCCGCCAGGGTGGGGGCGCCCGCCCCGCAGGTCCCGCTGAGGACGTCGTAGCCTATAGCCTCCGCCCTGGCTTTCAGCTCCGCGATGTTCCCCGCCTTTACATCCTCCAGGGTGTACCCACAGGCGGCGAGCAGCTTCTCCGCCGCCCCATAGCTCTCGGGGTGGACGCCGGTGTTGTCCAGCACGCTCTTGCTCTCGGGCACACGGATAAATCCGGCGCACTGTTCAAAGGCCTTGGGGCCCAGCTTGGGCACCTTGAGCAGCTGCTTCCGGGTGGTGAATACCCCATTCTCCTCCCGGTACTTCACCAGGTTTTTGGCGGTGGCGGCGGTGAGGCCGGACACCCTCTGGAGCAGGGATGGCGACGCGGTGTTGGCATCCACCCCCACGGCATTGACGCAGTCCTCCACCACCCCGTCCAGGGTCTCGCTCAGCCGGGCCTGGGGCATGTCGTGCTGGTACTGGCCCACGCCGATGGCCTTGGGGTCGATCTTCACCAGCTCGGCCAGGGGGTCCTGGAGCCGCCGGGCGATGGACACGGCGCTTCTCAGATTGACGTCAAACTGAGGAAACTCCTCAGCGGCCAGCTTGGAGGCGGAGTAGACGCTGGCTCCCGCCTCACTGACAATCATATAGCTGACGCCGCCGGTCTTTTTAATGAGCTCCACCGTCATCTGTTCGGTCTCCCGGCTGGCGGTGCCGTTTCCGATGGCGATGTGCTCCACCCCGTGCTTTCGGATCATGGCGGACAGCCTGGCGATGCACTCCTCCTTCTGCCGCTGGCCGTGGGTGGGGTAGACCACAGCGGTGTCCAGCACCTTGCCGGTGCCGTCTACCACAGCTACTTTACAGCCCATGCGGTAACCGGGATCCAGGCCCATAGTCACCTTGCCCTTGACGGGGGGCTGCATCAGCAGGGGCTTGAGGTTGAGGGCAAACATATGGATGGCCCCCTCGTTGGCCTGATCGGTGAGGGTGCTGCGAATTTCCCGCTCCATGGAGGGCTGAATCAGCCGGTCGTAGGCGTCGTCCGCCGCCGTCCGGACAAAGTCCATAGCCGCCCGGTTGGGCACCACCGCCCGGCGCACGGCGATGTGGGCGGTCTCCGGGTCCAGCTCTACCGACGCCTTCAGGACGTCCTCCCGCTCCCCCCGGTTAATGGCCAGCACCTGATAGCCCTGGACCCGGCCCACCGGCTGCCTGAAGTCGTAGTACAGGCGGTAGACCGTGTCCTCCGGCTCCTTGTCCGCCGCTCTGGACACCAGCACGGCCCGCCGGAGGTACAGCTCCCGGAGCTCCTTGCGGATATCGGCGTCATCCGAGATCATCTCCGCGATGATGTCGCTGGCCCCCTGGAGGGCGTCCTCCGCCGTCTCCACACCCTTCTCGGGGTCAATGTAGTCCCGGGCGGCCTCCTCCATATTGACGGGGGGTCCGAAGGCGAAGGCCAGAGCGGCCAGGGGCTCCAGCCCCCGCTCCCGGGCAATGGTGGCCCGGGTGCGCCGCTTCTGCTTATAGGGCCGGTACAGGTCCTCCACCTCCGCCAGGGTGGCAGCGGCGTCGATGGCGGCGGCCAGCTCCTCGGTGAGCTTGCCCTGATTCTCCACAGAGCCCTTCACCTCCTGCTTTCTGGCCTCCAGATTGCGCAGGTATTGCAGCCGGTCGGCCAGCTCCCGGAGCAGTTGGTCGTCCATGGAGCCGTGGAGCTCCTTCCGGTAGCGGGCAATAAAGGGGATGGTGGCCCCCTCATCAATCAGTTGTACCACATTTTGCACATGCTCTTCGGTGCGGCCCAGCTCCCGGGCCAGTGTCTGGATCATAGGGTCCATATGTCGTTCTCCTTGGTAAATAAAGTCATGGAACAGTTTACCGCAAAAGCTGGAAAAAGTCCAGCGGAAATCTCGGCCTTGACACAGACCGGGCAAGATGTTAATATACTGTATTATCAGCGCAAAGAACGGAAAAGTAATGTCTCATTCTGCGGACAGAGAGGGCTCCTCACCGGCTGAAAGGGGGTCTGCGCCGGAGGGATGTGAAGTGCGTCCGGGAGCGCGGCGGGTAATTCCGTCCGGCCTGGCCCCGATAGCGGCCAAACGAGTTAAAATGAGAGTGGAACCGCGAGCAATCGCCTCTTATGCCCACACGGGCGTAGGAGGTTTTTCATTTTCCCCGCAGGAGGGAGCCAAGGAGGTAATGCCCATTGTTTAAAACCCTGAATGAAACACTGGAGGCCTACCAGCGCCGGGACCCGGCGGCCCGGTCCAAGCTGGAGATTCTTCTGCTCTACCAGGGGGTCCATGCCACCCTGTATCACCGGCTGGCCCACTGGCTATACTGTCACAGATGGAAATTCCTGGCCCGATGGGTCTCCCAGTGGTCCCGGTTCTGGACGGGAATCGAGATCCACCCCGGAGCCAAAATCGGCCGCCGGTTCGTCATCGACCACGGCATGGGCATCGTCATCGGAGAGACCGCCGAGGTGGGGGATGATGTGCTCATCTACCACGGGGTCACCTTGGGGGGCACCGGCAAGGACCAGGGCAAGCGCCACCCCACCATCGGCAACAACGTGCTCATCTCCTGCGGGGCCAAGGTGCTGGGCCCCTTCAAGGTGGGAGACAACGCCCGCATCGCCGCCAACGCCGTGGTTCTCTCCGAGGTCCCGGAGGACGCCACCGCCGTGGGCATCCCCGCCCAGATTGTCCGAATCGCCGGCCGCTCCACCCACTACGCCGACGACGTGGATCAGACCAGCGTCAACAACCCCACTCTGGAGAAGCTGTCCGCCATCTCCGCCCGGCTGGAGCTGGTAGAGAAGCTGCTGGATGATAAATATTTGGAGGCGAAGCACAAATGAAGCTGCAAGAAATCGTCCGCGACCTCTACGGCGTGGACCAGCCCCAGGGCTGCACCGACGAAGAGATTGACAGCGTAAGGAAAATTTTCGGTGCTATTCCTGCGGCAGTGGAGGATTTCTGGCGCACCTTCGGCCGCACCAAGGAGCTCACCCGGACGGATGATACGTGGTTTTTTCCGGAGGATTTCCAGCGGTGGGACCATCTGGCGCAGTCAGGCATCCTGCCTCTGCTGGATGAAAATCAATATGTCTGTGCAGCGGCCATCCTGCAAAAGGACCTGTCTCTCCCCGACCCGCCGGTGTACACCCGGATGGCGGCGGACGAGGGCCCTTGGGTACTCTCCGCCTCCACCGTCAGCGAATTTCTGGAGGCAGCCCTGACCTATGAGGCCATCTGGCAGCTGAAATATTCCGCAGAGGAGTACTATTGGCTGACGGACGAAGAATTGGCAACAGTCCAAGCGAAGCTGACGAAACGACCTGCGGTCCTGAAAAACTGGATGGAGATGGAGGTCACCTTTTACAGTAACCGCCCGGACAATCTGGTTGTTATTATGGATGTGGGCGACCAGTATCAAGCCCTCTACGGCGGGGCCACCCAGGAGAGCTACGCCGCCCTGCTTGAGGTCATGGAGGGCCTTGGGGAGCCGATTTGACCCCCGTCCCCCGCAGGGGGGAAGCCTCCCTTCGCAAAGGGAGGTGGCATTTGCGAAGCAAATGACGGAGGGTTTTCCCCAATCGAAATGCATCTGTCTCTGTGGAGAAAACCCCCAGTCAGCCTTCGGCTGACAGCCCCCTTTACGAAGGGGGCCTTTGTAAGAAAACTACAACATGGAGGATGAAAGAAAATGCAGCTCTACAATTCCGCAACCCACAAAAAAGAAGAATTTACCACCCACACCCCCGGCCACGTGGAGATGTACACCTGCGGCCCCACGGTGTACCACTTCGCCCACATTGGCAACCTGCGGTCCTACATCATGGAGGACGTGCTGGAGAAATTCCTGCGCTATGACGGTTACGACGTAAACCGGGTGATGAACATCACCGATGTGGGCCACCTCAGCTCCGACGCCGACACCGGCGAGGACAAGATGGTCAAGGGGGCCAAGCGGGAGCACAAGACGGTGATGGAGATCGCCCAGTACTACACCGACGCCTTTTTCGACGACTGCCGCAAGCTGAACATCAAAATCCCCGACGTAGTCCAGCCCGCCACCGGGCTCATCGACGAATTCATCAGGCTGGTGGAGGGCCTGCTGGACAAGGGCTATGCCTACGTGGCCGGGGGCAATGTGTACTTTGACACCTCCAGGCTGGAGCGGTACTATATCTTTAACGCCCACGACGAGGAGGACCTGGCGGTAGGCGTCCGGGAGGGCGTGGAAGAGGACGAGAACAAGCGGAACAAGAACGACTTTGTCCTCTGGTTCACCAAGAGCAAATTTGAGGACCAGGCCCTGAAGTGGGACTCCCCCTGGGGTGTAGGTTACCCCGGTTGGCATATTGAGTGCTCCGGCATCTCCCTCAAATACAACGGCGAGTACCTGGACCTGCACTGCGGCGGGGTAGACAACGCCTTTCCTCACCACACCAACGAGATCGCCCAGTCCGAAGCCTATATCGGCCATCCCTGGTGCCGGCAGTGGTTCCACGTCCACCACTTGAATACAAACAGCGGAAAAATGTCCAAATCCAAGGGGGAATTTTTAACCGTCTCCCTGCTTGAGGAGAAGGGCTACGACCCTCTTGTCTACCGCTTCTTCTGCCTCCAGAGCCACTACCGGAAGGGCCTGGTCTTTTCCTGGGAAAACCTGGACAACGCCGCCGGGGCGTTCCAGAAGCTGATCGCCAAAATCGCCGCCCTGGACCCCGCCGACGGCCCGGTGGACGAGGCGGTCCTGTCGGAGTACAGGGAAAAATTCCGCGCCCAGGTGGGCAACGACCTGAACACCGCCCTGGGTGTCACCGCCCTGTACGATGCCCTCAAGGCCAAGACAAACGGAGCCACCCGGCTGGCCATCCTGGACAGCTTCGACCAAGTGCTGTCCCTGTCCCTGCTGGACAAGGCGGCCCAGGTGCGTGAGGAGCAAAAAAAGCAAAAATCCAGCTCCCAGGGCGGCTACACCGTCACCGGTGAGGGCGACCCCGCCGTAGACGCCCAGGTCATGGCCCGGTACGAGGCCAAAAAGGCCAAAAACTTCGCCGAGGCCGACCGAATCCGGGACGAGCTCAAGCAGCAGGGCATCGAGGTTACCGACGTACCTGGCGGAGCAATCTGGAAAAAGCTATAAAAAAAGTGAGACCTCGGAGGCGAGGTCTCACTTTTTCTGTCCGCACCTCAGTGCGAAGCGGACATACACACCACTTGGGTGGCAATTTTCTCCCGAAACACCCGGTCGTGCTCCACAAAAAGCAGGGTGGGCCGGTACTGCAAAAGCAGCTCCTCGATCTGCATACGGGAGAACAGGTCGATATAGTTCAGCGGCTCATCCCAGACATACAGGTGGGCACTCTGGCACAGGCTGGCCGCCAGCAGCACCTTTTTCTGCTGTCCGGCGCTGTACTCCCCCATATCCCGCTCAAAGAGCGCCCGGGAAAAGCCCAGCTTCCGCAGGATGGTCAAAAATCTGGTCATCTCGATCCCCTGCTCCTCCGCCCAGGCCACGGGGCCGCCCCGCAGGTGGTCCGCCTTCTGGGGGACATAGGAAATCTCCAGCCCCGAAGCCCGGAGGAGGGTGCCCGTGTGAGGGACCTCCTCCCCCAGCGCCAGCCGCAGCAGGCTGGTCTTGCCCGAGCCGTTGCCCCCCTCCAGGCACAGCCGGTCCCCCTGGCATACTGTAAAGCTGATTGGCCTGCCAGCCATACCGGGATAGGACACCGCCAGCTCCCGCCCCTCCAGCAGCCGCTGGCTGAAGTGGGCCAGGGGCGTCAGCTTCAGGCTGTCCGCCCGCTCAATATCCTTGAGCAGGCCGGCCTTCTCCTGAATGGCCCGTTCCGCCCGACGCTCAATATTCTTCCGCTGCTGCTGGCCCTTCCGGGACTTCTCCCCCAAATAGGGCCGCAGGCCGTGCTTGACGATACCGTCCTGTGATATTCCAACCTTGGCACGCTCCACCGCGTCTGCTTTCCGCTTCCGGTCGATGGCCGCCTGTTCCAGCCGGCGGATGTCCCCCTTCAGCTTCTCATTCCGGGCCAGCTCTCCCCTGTCCCGGTCCTCCTTGTCCCGCAGCCAACTGGAGAAGCTGCCCCGCACCAGCTCCGGTCCGCTGGGGTTCAGGGCCAGGATGTGGTCCACACAGCCGTCCAGAAAGGCCCGGTCGTGGGACACCAGCAGAAAGCCCCGGTCCAGCCCCCGGAGGTAGTCGGCCACCAGCGCCCGTCCCGGGCCGTCCAAGTGGTTGGTAGGCTCGTCGACCATGGGGTAGGTCCCCTCGTCCAGAAAGAGGGCGGCCAGCAGGGCTCTGGTCTGTTCCCCGCCGCTGAGGGTGGCGAAGGGGCGGTCCAGCAGCTCCTCCCCCAGCCCCAGCTTGGACAGCTCCCAGCTCAGCCGCCACTCCTCCTCCGGAGGCACCCCCTCCAGCAGCAGGTCCAGCGTCCGCCGGGACGGGTCGGCCACCGGCCTGGGCCAGCGCCGGCAGGGCTGACTCAGAGAGACAATCCCCTGCCCCTCCAGCTCCCTGGCCAGCAGACGGAGCAGGGTGGTCTTGCCCCGGCCATTGCGGCCCACCAGCCCCAGCTTCCAGTTGGTGTCCAGCTGGAGGTCCAGCCCCTCAAAGACGGGGGTGTGGTCCCCGTCGTAGGTAAAATTCAAATTCTGTATCGTAATCTGCGACATATTGTTTCCTCCTGTCATGTGCGCGAAAAAGCCGCAAGAGGGACCTTCCTCTTGCGGCGGCAGGGGCACAATACGCCCATTGGGAGCCGAAAGGGGAAGACTGCGCGTTTCCTCCTGCAGACCCATGACAGAGCCGGGCTGTTCTCACAGCCCTGTATCCTCTCCTGTCACGGAATCAGCAAGTGGTTTTGCGCATCTTCCCGCCTCCCATCTGTTTGATTAAAGTGAGCATACCACACAATATGCTCTTTGTCAAGCCAGTTCAGGCCCCTTGGAGATGGCCATCTTCAGCAGCACCGGGGTAAGCAGCGCCGAGGAAATCACGGCCAGAACGATGGCGGGCAGGATAGACGGGTCGATCATCCCGGCATTAATCCCCCGCTGGGCCACCATCAGGGCCACCTCGCTCCGGGCCACCATGCCGATGCCCACCACCAGAGACTGGTGGCGGCTCATCCGGCAGGCCAGACCGCCCATGCCGCAGCCAGCCACCTTGGACAGCACGGCCGCAGCCACCAGAAGCAGCGCGAAGACCAGAATATCCCCATTCATGTCCCGCAGGTTGGTCTTCATGCCGACGCTGGCAAAAAACACCGGGGTAAACACCATGTAGGAGGTAACGGTAAACTTCTTGGCCACAAACCTCCGCGCCTTGGTCACATTACACAAAATCAGGCCGGCGAAGTAGGCGCCGGTGATATCGGCCACCCCGAACCAGGCCTCGGCGCAGTAGGACATCAGCAGGCAGAAGCCCAGGGCCCACACCGCCACCCGGCGGCTGTGCCAGTGCTCCTCGGCGATATAGCTGAACACCCGGCGGACCACCAGTCCCACCACCAGCACAAAGGCGAAGAACAGAACAATCCGCACCATCACCATCACGGGGTCGGAATCGCCGGAGCTGAAGGCGCTGAGGACAGACAGCACCACAATCCCGATAATATCGTCAATCAGGGCGGCACTGAGCAGGGTGGTGCCCGTTTTGCTCTTCAGCTTGCCCATCTCGTTCAGGGTCTCCACCGTAATCGATACAGAGGTGGCGGAAAACACCGAACCCATAAAGGCGGATCTCAGCAGGTTATAGGCGGTAAACTCTCCCCCGCAGAAGAAGGCAAAATACAGCCCGCCGCACAGCAGCAGCGGGACAAACACCCCCAGCACAGCGATCACGCTGGCCTGGACGCCGGTCGCCTTCAGCTCCTTCATATCGGTGTCAATCCCGGCGGTAAACATCAGCATAATCACGCCGATCTCCGCCGCCTTCACCATAAAGTCGGTGCTTTGAAGCACCCCAAAGCCGCTGGGGCCCATGACGATGCCCGCCAGCAGCGCCCCCACCACCTGGGGCAGGTGGACGTGCTCCGTCAATACGCCGAACACTTTGGTGGACAGCAGAACAACCGCCAGCAGCAGCAAATAAGTATAATCCATCAACATTTCCCTCCAATAACAACCGCCCGGATTTCCGGGCGTCCCTGTATTATAGCATCCAGCTTTGGGAAGTCAATGGACAAAACAGCGGGAAACTCGATGAATTTCCCACTGTTTTTTGGATCAAATGTGAATCTTTTTTCGCAGGACATGTCCCGCTCCGCCCCGGGGGTCACATCCCCTCCAGCGCCCTCTGATAGACCTCCAGATCCGCCGCCCATACCGGGTCGCCGGAGTCTGTTTTCAGGTTGGGCCGGGCCGATTGCAGGATGTGCGCAAAGTAGCGGCTGAACTTCCCCGCCCCCAGGGCGTCCATGTGGTGGGCGTCGAAGAACATGGACTCGTCCAGGCCGATGTCAGCGTAGTCCACATTAAAGTCGTGAAAGGGCACATTGTACCGCCGGGCGGTCTCCTCCACCGTGTTCAGCAGGGCCTTCTCCTCCAGCTCCAGATTGGAAGGGCTCTTTATCAGCCACAGCTCGATCCCCTCCTCCTGACACAGCTTGATAATCTCCTCCAGCCAGTACTGGTTCTTCTCCAGCAGGGGGACGGCCTGGGTCACCGTCTCGCTGGCGGGCCGGGGCTGGAGCGGCTCCTGGGGCTCCAGCATCACAAACCCCTTGTAGGGGTCCCGGGCTTCGTCCCGGCGAAAGGTAAAGTCCTCCCTGTGCAGGTCGTTCCAGCGGCTGTGGTACATCATAAAGTTGAACAGCAGGCCGAAGCGCTCCTCCAACTCCGGGGCGGACTGAACCGCCAGCTCGACCTTGTTCCAGGACAGGGGCAGGTCGTCCATGTAGGGATAGGTAACCGCCTTGTCGTCGCCCTCCTCCATGTAGTACTCCTTGTCTCCCAAGGCCATCCGGCACTCCAGAACAATGAGGGCCGGCGACTGCGTCTTGAGGGCCTCCTTAATATAGGTATAGGTGGCCCAGAGGGGCTGCTGCTGGGTGGAAAAAACATAGCTTTTAATGCCCGTCTCCTCCCAGATTACCAGGGGGCTGAAGGCGGCGTAGGCGTGGCTGGGCCCGAAGAACATCACCTCAAACTGGTCCTCCTCCTCGTTGTAGAAGCCGGCCACCTTGTTGGTCATATCCCAGGTCCCGGACAGGGACTTTCGTGCCATCACCCGCTGCACAGGGACCAGAATCAGGGCCAGCAGAAGCAGAAAGACAACTGTCTTGCAGAAAAATTTCAGTTTATCTCCCATGATGTTACCTCAAAAATCAAAATAGGCGAAGGCCCTTACATCATACCTGGGTCCGTAGACCCCAAAGACCAGCACAATCAGCACCAGGCCCAGGTAGCAGGCCCACCGGACGGCCGCCGGCCAGGAGGACACCATAGCGATGGCGTCTCTCCTCTCGTCGGCCAAGTCAAAGAGGAACAGCAGCAGCAGCGTCCCCAGCAGCATGACGATCTCCGCCATTCCCAGCCCCAGGGCGGTAAACAGCTGGTCCACCGCCGTCCTGCAATACAGAACGGGACTACCAATCCCCCACAGCGAATGGCGGACCACATACAGCGCCTCCCCGATGTTGGCCGCCCGGAAGAAAACCCACAGAAAGCACACGATCAAAAAGGTAATCAGGCATTGCAGCATATGGACCGCCGGGTGGCGCTTCCGGGGCTTCCCCACCCCCAGCAGAAACTCCAGGTCCATAAGCAGGGCGTACAGAACCCCCCACAGCACGAAGGACCACTCCGCCCCGTGCCACAGGCCGCTGAGGGTAAAGGTAATCCATACAAACAGGCATTTTTTCGCCGCACCCCGGCGGTTTCCGCCCAGAGGGATGTATATATACTCCCGAAACCAGCTGGTCAGGGAGATATGCCACCGCCGCCAGAAATCAGTGACCGACACGGCAAAATAGGGCCTCCGAAAGTTTTCCATTAGCCTGATCCCCATCATCCTGGCGCAGCCCCGGGCGATGTCGGAGTACCCGCCGAAGTCGCAGTAGATCTGAAAGGCGAAGGCGCAGGTGGCCAGCACCAGGATGCCGCCCTCATAGCTGCCCAGATTCTGATACACCGGGTCCACGATCAGGATGGCCAGTTGGTCGGCCACCACCATCTTTTTGAAGAAGCCCCAGGCCATCAGCTTGGCCCCCCAGGAGGCATTCTCATAGGTAAACCTGTGCTCCTCCTTCAGCTGGGGCAGCAGGTTGGAGGCCTTCTCAATGGGCCCTGCCACCAGCTGGGGGAAGAAAGAGACAAACAGGGCGAAGGTGACAAAATCCCGCTCCGGCTTCAGCCTGCCCTTGTACACGTCCAGGGTGTAGCTGAGGGTCTGGAAGGTGTAGAAGGAGATACCCACCGGCAGGATAATGTTCAGCGCCGGGGCGGAAAATGGGATGGACACCGCCCGGCACAGGGCGGTGAGGGTCTCGCCGAAGAAGTTCAGGTATTTGAAGAAGAACAGCAGCCCCAGATTCATCACCAGGCTTGTGGCCAGCAACCACCTTTTCCGTCCGGGATACCGTACCATCCCCAGGCCGCAGAAGTAGTCCACCAGGGTGGAGAACAAAATAAGGACAATAAACTCCGGCTTCCAGCACATGTAAAAGTAGTAGCTGGCGATGAGCAGCATATATTTCCGAAGCCGGAAGGGCAGGGCGTAATATAAGACAAAGACGCAGGGGAAGAAAATCAGGAAGGGCAGGGAATTAAACAGCATAGCGGGCCTCCTGGAGAGATGTTTTCTGGACAAGTATAGCACAACAGCCCCTGAAAGAAAAGAAAAGTTTTCGTCAAAGAAACATCCTCCATGCATCTTTATCCTGGAGGGACAGCTCTGTTCCTTCACGCTTGTCTCATAAATTCCGGAAACTGCCGCATGTAGGGCAAGGGCTCTGCCCTTGCCTCTCCTGTCCCGCTTTATCCCCTTCGGGGATAGGCAGGGGTAGAATCCCTGCCCTACATGACGTACCGACCGGTATCTCCAGAGGCATTCCGAATTTATGAGACGGACACCCCCGTTCCTTCTTTTTTTCTTGTTTAACCGGGCAAAATCTGCTATACTATATCCTTGAAATTCTGAAAATCTGAGGGAGACATCCGCCATGAAAAAACTGATGGTGATCGACGGCAATTCCATTGTCAACCGGGCCTTCTACGGGGTGAGCCAGAGCCTGACCACCCGGGAGGGCCAGCCCACCAACGCCATATTTGGCTTTCTGAACATTTTAAACAAGCTGCTGGACGATACGGCCCCCGACGCTCTGTGCGTCACCTTTGACCGCGCGGCCCCCACCTTCCGCCATCTGGCCTATGCCGAGTACAAGGCCAACCGCAAGGGGATGCCCGAGGAGCTGGCCAGCCAGATGCCTCTGTTGAAGGAGGTTCTGTCCGCCCTGAACGTGCCCATGTACGAGCTGGACGGCTGGGAGGCGGACGACCTGCTGGGTACCATCGCCCGGCTGGACCAGGAGGCCGGGTGGGAGACGGTCATCGTCACCGGGGACAAGGACTCCCTCCAACTGGTGACCGAGACCACCACCGTGAAGCTGGTATCCACCCGTATGGGGCGCACCACCACCCGGGACATGACCCCCGAAGCCTTCCGGGAGGAGTACGGCTTTGACCCCAAGAACATCATCGACCTGAAGGCCCTCATGGGTGACTCCTCCGACAACTACCCCGGCGTGAAGGGGGTGGGGGAAAAGACGGCCATGGCGCTGATCCAGCTCTACCACACCATCGCCCACCTGTACGACCACATGCCAGACATCTGCTCCGCCCCCAACGTGGCCGCCAAGCCCGGTCTCATTAAGAAGCTGGAGGAGGGCAAGGAGAGCGCCCTGCTGTCCTACGACCTGGCCACCATCCGCACCGACGCCCCCATCCACTTCCAGCCGGAGGACAACCTGCGGCAGGCGCCGGACAACAACCGGCTGTATCAGCTCTTTCTGGAGCTGGAATTTTCCAAACTCATTGACAAATACGGTCTGACCGCCCCCCAGGGGGAGGCCGGTTCGAGCACCTGCGCGGCCCTGGAGGGCGGCTGCTATCTGGAGACAGAGATCACCCCGGAGCACGCCCGGAGCCTGCTGGAGCTGTGGCGGACCAAGGAGGTGGTCCACATTATCGCGCTCCCCTCTCTGGATGCGGTCTGCGTGGAGTGCCATCTGAACGACGACGCATGGAACGCAAGCCTGCTGCGGGCGGACAAGCTGGAAAATTACAACGAAATTGTCCGAACGCTCTTCTCCGACCCCGCCATCAAAAAGGCGGCCCACGGGGTAAAAAACCTGTGCCGGGCCCTGCTGGCCGAGGGTATCACTCCCAACGGCTTCGTTTTTGACACCGAGGTGGCCGCCTATCTCCTGGCCCCCGCCGATGGCAGCTACGAGCTGGAAAAGCTGGGCCTGACCTACTACAGCCAGCAGTTTCCCAGGGCCGGACTCTATCTGGAGGAGGGGGCCTTCGGCCCTCTCTCCGACCCCGCCGCCCCTGCCGAGGCCATGATGCGCCACTGCCTCCTCGTTGACGCCCTGCGGGAGACCCTCACCGCCCGGCTCCGGGAGCTTGGCATGTGGGAGCTGTATGAAACGGTGGACCTGCCCCTGTGTCAGGTGCTGGCCGAGATGGAGACCGAGGGCTTCCTCATTGACCGGGGGGCGCTGGCGGAGTTTGGAACCATGCTGTCCGGGCGGATTGACGAGGTCCAAAAAACCATCTACGCCCTGGCCGGAGAGGACACCTTTAATATCAACTCCACCCAGCAGTTAGGGGGGATTTTGTTTGATAAATTGGGCCTCCCCCCGGTGAAAAAGACCAAAACCGGCTACTCCACCAACGCCGATGTGCTGGAAAAGCTGCGGGGCGAGCACCCCATTATTGACAGCATTCTGGAGTACCGCCAGCTCACCAAGCTGAAATCCACCTATGTGGACGGCCTGGGCAAGGTGATCGGGCCCAACGGGCGGATCCACACCTCCTTCCAGAACACCGTCACCGCCACGGGGCGGCTCAGCTCCACCGAGCCCAATCTGCAAAATATCCCGGTGCGCACCGAGCTGGGGGCGGAATTGCGGAAGATGTTCGCCGCACCGGCCGGCAAGGTGCTGGTGGACGCCGACTACTCCCAGATTGAGCTGCGGCTGCTGGCCCACATGGCCGGGGATCAGGCCATGATCGACGGCTTCCGGTCCGGCGAGGATATCCACACCATTACCGCCTCCCAGGTGTTCAACGTGCCTGCGGAGAAGGTGGAGCCGCAGATGCGAAGAAGCGCAAAAGCTGTCAATTTCGGCATTGTTTATGGCATTTCCCCCTTCTCTTTGTCCCAGGATATTGGGGTTTCCGTCCAGGAGGCCAAGGAGTATATGGAGAAGTATTTTGCCCACTATTCCGGGGTGCGGGCCTATATGGATGGGGTGGTGGAACAGGCCAGAAAGGCCGGGTATGTGTCCACCTTATGGGGACGGAGGCGGTGGATTCCCGAAATCAAGTCCTCCAGCTTCAATACCCGGTCCTTCGGGGAGCGGGTGGCCCTCAACGCCCCCATCCAGGGCACCGCCGCCGATATTATCAAATTGGCCATGATTCGGGTGAGAAATCGCCTGAAAGAAGAACATTTTGAGGGAAAACTGGTCCTTCAGGTCCACGACGAGCTGATCGTGGAGTGCCCCGAAGGGGAGGCCGAGGCCGTGTGCAGGCTGGTGGAGGAGGAGATGGAGGGGGTGGCCGCCCTGGCCGTCCCCCTGCTGGCCGAGACCAACGCCGGGAAGACCTGGGCCGAGGCACACTGACCGCCGTCCCGCCCTCAGGCGAAAAGCCTCCTTTTGAAAGGAGGTGCCCCAGTGCGCACACTGGGGTGGAGGATTGTATTTTGCGAAGCAAAATGTACGAAGTAAATAAAATATCGCAAACTTGGGTTTACTTCGTATGTTCGCTTCGCGAACGCAATCCTCAGTCAGCCTGCGGCTGACAGCTCCTTTCCAAAGGAGCCTTGTCCGCGCGGCGGGGGACGAGAGATTTTGACCACCTATCCCTCAAAAATGACCGACTATCCTGATTCGCTTGCAGGGAGGGCTTTCCTCTGATACACTGGGGATGACCTGAAACCGGGCCGCCGAGGTCGTCGGCCCCTACAGAGTGCCCACCATACGGGCGGACAATGTCCGCCCCTACAGGATAGGAGGTCATCCCAATGAAAAACCGCACTGACAAAATTCTGCTGGCAGTCTTTCTGCTGTCCCTGTCCGCTTACGCGGCTATGGCCTATACCTATATCACCTACGACTTCGGCCAGTTCAATCCAAGTCACTTCGAAATCTGGTTCGCCCGCCGCTTTCTTTTTTGGATGTCCCTGGGCTTTCACGCCGTCCCGGCGTTCTGCCTGCAGCTCCTGCTGTGCCGAAGAATACGGTGCTGGGTAGCCGCAATTCCCGCGCTTGTGATCGTGGGTGCGGTGCTGTTGTTTGCTTACAACTTTTTTACTGCCACCGGCCATGATACCTTGGGATGGGCTCTTCTGATGATCCTGTCCATCGCCCCGGCGGCGGGGTGTGTGCTGGCCTGGGCGGCATACGGCTGCTGGAGGCTGTATCGAAAGGGTGATATCCGTGAAAGCCGCAGCTAATATTCTCCTGTGTCTGGCGCTGGCGGTCAGCCTCTCTCCTGCCCGCTCCGCCAGCTATGAAGCACTCTCCCCGCCCGTTGTGATGGCCCTTTTGGGGAACGTCCACAACTTTCTCGCGTGTGTCAACCTCTGGCCCTTTCTCTTTCTCCAGCTGCTGCTGTGCCTCAACGTTAAGAGCCTCTGGGTTGTGCTGCTGATTCCGGGGCTGTCCGCCGCCGGGCTGCTGGCCGGGTTTATCTTCACCATCGTCTGCGACCTCGGCGCTGGGGGACTGCTGCTCATGATCCTGTCTGTCGCCTTTTTTTCCCTTCCTCTCATTGGCTCGCTGCTGGGACTGGCTGTCTGGTCCGTCCTGCGGCGGCTGGGCATCCTGTGAAAGGGGGATACCCGTGTCCCGTAGAGTAAAAATCAACCTGATCCTGCTGGCCGGAATTGTTCTGCCGCCCCTGTCCTACCTTTTCATGAGCTTTGACCTGGGGATGGCCATCGCCGCGCTCCCCTTTCTGGGATATGTTTACCCCGCTCTGCCCTTCGCGTTCCTCCAGCTGCTGCTGTGCTACAACCTCCGCGGCCGGTTCAGCCGGCTGCTGCGGCTGCTGCCCCTGATCGCGGTGGCGCCGTTCCACCTGCTGGGGTTGTATTGGATCGTCACCGCCTCGGGCGCCGGGGGCATCCCCGGCATCCTTCTCCTCGCCTTTACAACCCTCCCGACCCTGGGCCTCGTGCTGGGCTGGGCGGCCTGGGCCGTCCTCCGGGGACGCGGGATACTATAATAAGGAGGGAACTTTTGTGGATCACGCCGTCTATATCGTCTTTTCCGCCACCCCCACCGGCATGGGGAGGCTCATTCGGGGCGCCACCCGGAACCGGTACAACCACGTGTCCCTCTCCCTCAGCCGGGACATTTGCAAGATGTACTCCTTCGCCCGAATCCACCGGGCTATCCCACTGTACGGTGGATTCGTGGTGGAGTCCATCCTGCGGTATCAGTCCTTCGCCGGGGCCGCAAAGGTGAAAATTTGCCGGGTTGAGGTCCCGGAGCCCCAGTTTACCTACCTGCGCAACCACCTGGAACGGCTGTGGAACGAGCGGGAGGAGTACATCTACAACACCCCCGCCGCCCTGGCCTCCCTGGTCCACCTGCGGCCCGCCATCTCCAAGGCCTACACCTGCGTCACCTTCGTCCAGGGGGTGCTGGTCCGTTTCCAGCTTGCCGGGGTGAGAGAAACCGACAGCCCTACCGTCGGGGCGCTGGAGGGTAGGCTGACACCCTATGTGATCTACGAGGGCCCGGTCCCCGCCTGCGCCGGGGACTGGGGGGAGGACAGCTACCCGGCCCAGACCACCACCCGCTACGCCGTCTACACCACCGCCCGCCACTTCGGACGGCTGGCCAAACGGGTACTTATGGGGGTGAGCTGATGACCGGAGTGACGAGACAGGCCGCCCTGACCGTCGGGCTGACAGCGGCGGGCTGCCTGATGATGGCTTGGGTGGAGGCGGGCCTCTCCCCGGTCTATCCGGTGAAGTCCGCCCTGAAAATCGTTGTATTCCTGGGCTGTGCCGGGCTGTACACGCTCCTGTCCGGGGACAGGATGCCCTTCCGTGTCCTCCGAAAGGCCGGGGCTGTGAGGCTGGCCGCCCCCCTGGCCCTGGGGGTGCTGGTGTGCCTCCTGGGAGGCTATGCGCTCCTCTCCCCCTGGCTGGACCTGTCCGCCATCCCGGAAAATCTGGCCGCCAAGGAGGGCATCACACGGGAGACCTTTCCCCTGGCCGCCGCCTATATTACCCTGTGCAACTCCCTGCTGGAGGAGTTTTTCTTCCGGGGCTTCGCCTTTTTGACCCTGTACCGGGCGGGATTCAAAAGGCTGGCTTACGGCTTCTCCGCCCTGGCCTTCGCCCTGTACCATGTCTCCATTACCGACGGCTGGGGCTCCCCCGCTCTCATCGTTCTGATGGTGGCCGGGCTTACTGCCGCCGGCCTGCTCTTCAACTGGCTGGACCGGGAGGGCAGCGTGCTCCCCTCCTGGCTGGTCCACATGGGGGCCAATCTGGGCACCAACGGGGTGGGGTTTATTCTGTTTGGGATCCTGTAGGGGCGCACATTGTGCGCCCAGAATGATCGGAACAAAAACAGCGGGCGGACAATATCCGCCCATACATACCTCTGAAGGAGTCTTTTTATGTATTACGAAATTGTCCCCATGGACCGCAGCCATATCCCTCAGATCGCCGCCTTGGAGCGGGAGTGCTTCTCCGACCCCTGGAGCGAAAACCTGCTGGAGGACGCCCTCTTTGACCCCCAGGCCAGCTTTATCGTGGCCGAGGACGGAGAGGAGGGCAATATTTTAGGCTACGCTGGGCTCCACGCCGTGCTGGATGAGGGCTACATCGACAACATCGCCGTGGCCCCCGACGCCCGGCGGCACGGGGTGGCCTCCGCCCTGCTGGAGGTCTTCTGCCGCTTCGCCGCGGTCAACCTGGCCTTCCTTACCCTGGAGGTGCGCAAGTCCAACACCGCCGCCATCGCCCTGTATGAGAAGCACGGCTTCCGGCAGGCCGGCCTGCGCCCCGGCTACTATCAGCACCCCCGGGAGGACGCCGTCATCATGACACGGGAGTTTTCAGAAAAACCGTAGGGCGCGACGACCTCGTCGCGCCGTTACATCGAACATTTTTCATAAAACGGCGGGCCGAGTCGTCCCGCCCTACAACATTTTCCTTGAAAGTGGTGTCTCTATGAACATTTTAGCCATTGAGTCCTCCTGCGACGACACCGCCGCCGCCGTGGTCCGGGACGGGCGGACGGTGCTGTCCAGCTGCGTGTCCTCCCAGATCGAGATGCACACCGTCTACGGCGGCGTGGTGCCCGAAATCGCCTCCCGGAAGCACGTGGAGGCCATCTCCGGACTGGCGGAAAAGGCCCTGGAAGACGCGGGGCTGTCCAAAAATGAGCTGGACGCGGTGGCCGTCACCTACGCCCCGGGGCTCATCGGGGCGGTGCTGGTGGGGGTCAACTTCGCCAAGGGGGTGGCCATGGCTCTGGGCCTGCCCCTTATCCCCGTCCACCACGTGCGGGGGCACATCGCCGCCAACTACATCTCCCACCCCGACCTGGAGCCCCCCTTCGTCTGTCTGTGCGTCTCCGGCGGGACCACCGCCATCGTGGACGTGCGGTCCTACACCGAGATGTCCGTGCTGGGCGGCACCCGGGACGACGCCGCCGGGGAGTGCTTCGACAAGGTGGCACGGGTGCTGGGCATCGGTTACCCCGGGGGCGGGCCTATGGACCGGCTGGCTCAGGGAGGGGACGACGGGCGGTATCCCCTGCCCGTGGCCCACGTGTCCGGGGCGGAGCTGGATATGTCCTTCTCCGGGCTGAAAACCGCCAGCCTCAACCTGATTCACAACAGCCAGCAGAAGGGAGAGGCCCTGGACCTGCCCGCCTTCGCCGCCAGCTTTGGGAAGGCGGTGAGCGATTCCCTGGTCCCCCGGACCATGGCCGCCGCCAAACGGACGGGCTATGGAAAGATCGCCGTGGCGGGCGGGGTGGCCGCCAACAGCCGCATCCGGGCCGACCTTCAGGCCGCCTGCGCCCAGAGCGGAGACCGGCTCTTTCTGCCGGAGCTGCGCTGGTGCGGGGACAACGCCGCTATGATCGGCTGTCAAGGGTTTTACGAGTTTCAGGCGGGGCACACCGCCGGCTGGGACCTGAACGCCTACGCCACCCGGGATATCGCCCTGGGGTGATTCGCCTTTGCGGGGGCGGAGCCCCCTCAGTCAGGCTAATGCCGCTCCCTCACAGAGGGGGGAGCCATACAGGACAGGAGGGTGTTATGAGAGAAAAGACAAAAGCGTATCTCCGCAGGTTTATTATTGCTGCATTCTTCCTCGTGTTTCTGATGATCCCCCTGTGCCTCTACACCTACATGCGGCTGGGCTGGCCGCCGGTGATCGGAAATCTGCTGGCCGCCCGGAGCATGACCTCCTACGCCGCCCAGGTCCACCCGGACTGGACGCCGGAGGACGGCTGGGCCAGCTACAACCTGGTGGACAACGGCTATGACCTGTCTTTCACAGACGGAGCGCAGTCCCACTCCCTTGGATACGCCAATGGGGTCGTCCAGGACAGAGAGCGGGCGGAGGCGCTGCGGGAGGAGCTGGAGATCAACAAGGCGCTCCGGGTCAACGGCCTGTGGCTCCCGGACCGGTACACCGCGTACTGGGGCGTCCGCTGGCCGGCAAAGGCCCCGGACCAGCCGCGGATCACGGTGGATGTGGATTTTTACGACAGCGCGGACACGCCCGCCCCCGACGAGGCCGCCATGCGGGAAAAAATGGCGGACGAGGCTATGCGGGCCTACGAGGCCCTGGCTCCGGTCACCCCGATTCACAGGTTTTCCGTCGGGTACTGCCACCGGGGGATCTCGGCGGAACACCACGGAAACATCTGGAACATCATCCGTGTGGAGCTGCCCGAGGGGATGGGCCTGGCCCGGGAGGACATCCTGGACGGAACGCTGGAGGTCAAATAGCGGGGCGTTCCCACTCTGGTTGTTATGTCACCCAACCGCGCTTCAGCGTGGGATATTTCTCTTTGATTTTGGAAATCTCCCCCCGGACCTCCCCCAAACTCCAGCGTGTTTTCCACCGGCGTGTGGAAAAAGCTGTGGAAAATGTGCAAAACTTTTTTCCGCCTTCGTTACGCATATTTATTATGTAATCCCCCTCCGCCGCCTTCCTGGGAATAAAACCGGAAAAAATCCCGATTTTATCCTTGACAGACCGTCCCCACGGTGCTATAATGCCCAATGCACAAGAAAGCAGGTACGGCTCCCCCGTCCTCACCCCAGGCCCACGGCCAAAGGGTTAACATGGAAGTACACCGTCGGGTTGCCGGCGTTGTTTTGCTGTGATGTGGGGGCCTTACCGGCAGCCCACATTTTAATTTTGTCTGGAGGTGCTTTCCCATCGCTAACACAGGTCATCAAACCAATGAAGAGATCCGCGACAAAGAGGTCCGGCTGATCTCAGAGTCCGGCGAGCAGCTGGGCATCATGTCCTCTCAGGAGGCGCTGCGGCTGGCTGAGGAGCGCAGTCTGGATCTGGTCAAGATCTCCCCCAATGCCGTCCCCCCCGTGTGCAAGCTCATGGATTACGGCAAATACCGGTTCGAGCAGACCAAGCGCGAGAAGGAAGCCCGCAAAAATCAGCGGGTGGTGGAGATCAAGGAGATTCGCATGTCTCCCAGCATCGACGTCAATGACTTCAATGTGAAGCTGCGCAACGCTCTGAAGTTCCTGTCGGAGGGCAACCGGTGTAAGGTCACCGTCCGCTTCCGCGGCCGGGAGATGGCTCACACCAATATCGGCCAGGACCTGCTGCTCAAGTTCGCCGAGGAGTGCGGCGAGAGCGCCGTGTTGGACAAGTCCCCCAAGCTGGAGGGCCGGCATATGTCCATCTTCCTGTCCCCTAAGCCCGTCAAGGACGCGAAAAAGTAAGAAAAGGAGTTTAAACTGTTATGGCGAACAAAATCAAGATCAAAACCCACAGCGGCGCCAAAAAGCGTTTCTCCCTCACCAAGACCGGCAAGGTCAAGCGCGCGATGACCAAAAAGCGCCACCTGCTCAACGGCCACGGCAAGACCACCAAGCTGAAGCGGGCCCTGCGCGGCACCACCTATGCCGATAAGACCAACGAGGCCGCCATCAAGCGCATGATCCTGTATAAGTAAGAAGAGGGAGGATAACGAATCATGGCAAGAGTGAAGGGCGCGATGATGACGCGCAAGAGAAGAAACAAGATCCTCAAGATGGCCAAGGGCTACTGGGGCTCTAAATCCAAGCACTTTAAGATGGCCAATCAGGCCGTGATGAAGTCCGGCGTGTACGCCTACACCGGCCGCAAGCTGAAGAAGCGCGACTTCCGTCAGCTGTGGATCACCCGGATCAACGCCGGCTGCAAGATGAACGGCATGAATTACTCCACCTTTATGAATGGGCTGAAGAAGTCCGGCATCGTCATCAACCGCAAGATGCTGGCTGAGCTGGCCGTCAACGACAAGGCCGCCTTTACCCAGCTCACCGACACCGCCAAGAAGGCCCTGGCTTAAGGATGATTTTAAGCGCACCTCTGCCGAGGTGCGCTTTTTTGAGGTTTGTATGGAATTATCGGAATTTTACCGTCTGATCGGTATGCCGCCCCAGGCTGTTCAGGCCCTGGAGGCTGTCCGCAGAGAGACCGACCTCACCTCCCCCCAGCTGGACGGGCTGCGGAACTCCCGGACAGCCCAGGAGACCTACCAGCAGCTGAAAGAGGACGACGACAGGGACCACCTGAAGCTGCTGCTCCGCTATCTGGAGGCCGCCCGGCGGACCCTTGACACCTACCGGGAGCGGCATATCCCCCTGGAGGTGTATGCCGCCACCATGAGCTGCTTTTCCCGGTTCCTGGCGGAGGATCAGGCCGCTTTTGGCCGGCTCTGCTTCCCCAGAGGGTGGTGGACCTGGCGGCAGACCAGTATGCGGCTGTTTCGGATCGGGGCGCTGGAGTACGAGCTTCGCACCCGTGAGGAGAGGCCGGTCATCGACCTCCACATCCCCTCGGACGCGGACCTCTCCCCGGCGTCGGTGGACCGCTCTCTGGAACAGGCGGAGGACTTCTTTCGGTCCTACTTTCCCGCATACCCCCTTGAACAGCATACCTGCTGCTCCTGGCTCCTCTCCCCCAGGCTGGAGACCCTGCTGCCCCAGAACTCCAATATCCGCTCCTTCCAGCGCCGGTTCCGGATTCTGGAGGAGCAGCCGGAGGACAGGGAGTACATCCAGTGGCTCTTTCAGGTTCCGGCGGACACCCCGTACCACCGCCTACCGGAGGGCACCTCCCTCCAGAGACGGGTGAAGGCTCTCCTTCTGGAGGGCGGGGCCATCGGCTGCGCCCTTGGAATATTAAAGGACAGCCATCATCAGAATGGGTGACACCCGACAGGGGCGGATATCGTCCGTCCGCAGGGTGACACAGCTCTTCCGGACGGGCGGGTAATACCCGCCCCTACCATAAACCGTGTCCCGTCCTCATTGGTCGGGACACGGTTTTTTCTTCCTCCGCTTGGCCGCCATGTAGCGGTCCTCCTCGCTGAAGATACAGCCGCAGTATTTTTGCATGTAGAAGCCGTGGCCCCGGGCAAACTGCTGGCCCTCCTGGAACAGTGGGCGGAAGTCCCGGTAGAGAAACGCCACCCCGTACCGCTCCCCCATCTCCCGGGCGGCGGCGGCAATCCCCTCGTGGTTCTGGTAGGGGGAGATGAGCAGCGAGGTGGTGAAGCTGTCAAACCCGTTCTCGGCGGCGTATTGGGCGGTCTTCTCCATCCGCACCCGGTAGCAGTAGGCGCACCGGCCGTCAATGTCCCCGGCCACGGCGGTGATGAAGGGCCGCAGGTCATAGCTCCCGCCGATGACCAGCTTCATGCCGATCTCCCTGGCGTACCCCTCCAGGGTGCGCTTCCGGGCCTGGTACTCGGTGTAGGGGTGGATGTTGGGGTTGAACCAGAAGCCGGTGACGGAGACCCCCTCCTCCCGCAGACGGGCGATGGGCCGGCTGGCGCAGGGGGCGCAGCAGATGTGCAGCAGGGTGTTCATAAAAAATCCTCCAGGTCGATGGTGTGGATGGCCAGCCCCCCCTTTATGGCGTAGGTCAGGGTCTGGAAGGTGCCCCCCTTGGGCACGCCGTTGTACACGGCGATCAGACGGCTGGAGCGGTCCACCATGTACCGGTTGCGGCGGAGCATACAGAAGCGGTCGTAGCTGTGCTGTACCAGCGTCTCAAAGTCGCACCGGTCCAGAATGGACTGATACCGGGCCCGCTCCGCCGCCGGCCAGCTGTCCGCCTGGGTCTCGCAGGGCCGGGCGCACTCCAGCGTGACGTCCTCCCCGGCCTCCCGCAGCACCAGCACCGCCTCGGCACAGTACAGGTCGCACCCCCGGGCCATGCCGCTGATGAAATGCCGGCACCCGGCGGCCAGGGCCTCCTCCACCGCCTGGGCAACCCGCCCCTTCAGCCGCAGACACCGGGGGTCGGACTCGTCCTCCCCCCAGGGCAGCTTGTCGGGCCGGTGGCCGGTGAAGCAGCAGGTTTTTTCGCGGTCCATCATGCGGCCCTCCTTTGATGTTCTTTTCTTTTTGAAAAAAGAAAAGAACCAAAAGAAAAACTTCCGGAAAAACTGTGTTTTTCCTCTTTTTAAACGGATACATGCAGCACCTATGTTAAGCCGGAAGCAAAACGCAGTTTTGCGGGAAGATTTCTTTTTCGGTTCCTTTTTCTTTACAAAGAAAAAGGAATAAAACCCCCGTCACAGCACGATCAGGTCCTTGGGGGACCGGGTGATGTTTTCACAGCCGGTCTCGTTTAAAATCAGCACATCCTCGATGCGCACACCCAGGCGTCCGGGGATATAGACCCCGGGCTCGGCGGAGATGACCGCCCCAACGGGCATCCTGCGCTCCTCCCTGGAACTGGCGTTTGGCCCCTCGTGGATCTCTACCCCCAGGGAGTGGCCGAAGCCATGGGAGAAATATTCTCCATATCCCGCCGCCTGGAGGACCGCCCTGGCCGCCGCGTCGATCTCTCGGCCGGTGACCCCCGCCCGGGCCGTGGCGATACCCGCCCTCTGGGCCTCCAGAACGGCGCGGTAGACCTCCTCCATCTCCCCGGTGGGCTGGCCCAGGGCTACCGTGCGGGTCATGTCCGAGCAGTAGCCCCCCACCTTGCAGCCGAAATCCATGGTAATGAACATGCCCTTATCCACCATCAAGTCCCCAGGGACCGCGTGGGGCCGGGAGCCGTTGGGGCCCGCCGCCACTATGGGGTCGAAGGACACCCGCTCCCCGCCCCGGCTCAGCAGCTCGTAGACCAGCCGGGCCGCAATCTCCCGCTCGGTCATGCCCGGGCGGATGAAGTTCAGAATGGCCTTGAAGGCCTCGTCGGTGATCTCCTGGGCCCGGCGCATCAGCGCCAGCTCCCCCTCGTCCTTGGAGGCCCGCAGCTCCTCCAGCAGCTTCTGGGCCGGCACCAGCGCGCAGGGCAGCTCCTTCTCATACCGCCGGTGGGCGTCTACCGTCATGGACCCGCTCTCAAAGCCTACCCGCTTCAGGCCCTTGGCCTCAATGTACTCCCTGGCAAAGGCCATATGCCCCTTTTCCGTGGTGGTCAGACATATCTCCAGACCCTCAAGCTGCTCCCGGGCGGCCTCGATGTACCGGCCGTCGGTGGAGTAGCGGGCCCCCTCCCGGGTCACCAGCAGCAGGCCCTCCCCGTGAAAGCCCAGGGCGTACCGCTCCCCCGCCTTGCTGGTGATCAGCATGGCGTCCAGGCTGTACTCCGGTAGCCGGGCGGCGATTTTTTCGGTGTGGTTCATGGTATTTCGCTCCCTTGTGATTGTTGTGGTTGTGCGCCCGCAAAAAACGCAAAGCCCTCAAGGCGGGCGGACAATGTCCGCCCCTACAAAAGCGCCTCGTAGGTTCGTTTCATGGTCAGCGCGTCCTCCGCCTGGGTGCCGGCGGATTCGCAGATGAAGGTGGGCGACCAGCCCCGGCGGGCAATCTCCGCCGCCAGCGGCGCCCAGTCCGGGCCGTAGCCCCCGTCGTCGTCGAAGGTGCGGTGGCACTTCTCCCCGCCGCCGGGGGTAAATTCAATGTGGGAGAAGTGGCTGTGGAAGGTGCTGGCCCGCTCCCGGCCCAGCACCTCCTCCACCCGGTCCAGCATCCGGGAAAAGGCCTCCGGGCCGTCGTCCGCCCCCAGAGAGCGGGCATAGAGATGACCGAAGTCGATACAGGGCACCAGCCGCCCGTCCAGAGTGCACAGCTCCAGCACCTCCTCCAGATCGCCCAGCTGGTTGATCTTCCCCATGGTCTCGGGGCACAGAGCGATGTGCCCCAGGCCGGCCGTGTCGATGACGGACAGCAGGGCGGTCATCCCCCGCCTGGCAATGTCCAGCGCCTCCCGGCGGGGGCGGCCCATCAGCGCCCCGGTGTGGACCACCACCCGGTCCGCCCCCATCCACTGGGCCAGGGCGCAGGAGGTCAGCACATAGCCGTTGTTTTTTTGAATGCTCTCCGGGTTGGCCAGGTTGATGAAGTAGGGGGCGTGGAGGGACAGGGAAATCCCCGCCGCCCGGGCGTTCTCCCCGATCCTGACCGCGGTCTCCTTCCCCACGTGGACCCCCTTGCCGCACTGGTACTCGTAGCAGTCCAGACCAAGGTCCGCAATCCACCCGGGCGCGGCCAGAGAGGACCTGTGTACCCTGGAAAAGCTCTCCGAGTTGCCCGCCGGGCCGAATCTCGCGCTCACAGGAAGGGCCTCCTCTTGCCCAGCGCCCGGAAAGGGGTCTCAATGGCGTAGCGGACATACCGGAAGGGGTTGCCCGCCAGACGGATGGGTTGAACCAGCAGAGGGATTACACCCGCGTTGTTGGCCCCCAGCGTGTCGGTAAAGATCTGATCCCCCACCATGACGGTCTCCTCCGGCCGGGCCCCCATGCGCTCCATGGCCCGGAGATAGCCCGCCCGCCTCGGCTTGCCCGAGTGCCCCTGGTAGGGGATGCCCAGCTTCTCCGCAAAATTTTGCGCCCGGCCAGGCTTGCGGCTGTTGGACAGCAGAAAGAGCCGGATGCCCGCCGCCTCCAGCGCAGCCTTCCAGGCCATCAGCTCCGCCGGGGGCTCCGTGACCCTGTAGGCCACCAGGGTGTTGTCCAGATCGGCCAGCACCAGGCGGATGCCCTTCGCCGCCAGCAGCTGGGGGGAGATATCGGTCACCGAGGAGTAGAGCCCCCGGGGGATTGGGGATAGAGACATGGTTCTAACCTCCTGTCCGGATTCATACGTTGTACAGCGTAGTATAACACAGGATGAAGCTTTGGACAAGGGGGATGCGCTATGCCGCAGGACACCTTTATTATCACGCTGCCCCCCAGGCAGCTGCTAGCGCTGCAGAGCTGGCGGGTCACCCCCGCCCACCTGGCCTACCGGCTGGGACCGGGGCCCCACCTATTTCGGGCGGACAGCACCGCCCCCAGGGGCGGGCTGATGGTGGTGGACGACCAGGATTTCGACGGGCTGGGCCCCACCGGCCCCCTGTGCCAGGAAATTCTGCGGGAGTGCCAGGCCCGAGGGTTCTCCGGGGCCGTGCTGGACTTTGAAAACCGGCTGCCCCCCCTGGAGCAGATCGCCGGACAGCTGGATGAGCAGTTCGCCCGCAGGGGCTGGATCCTCTTCGTCTCGGAGCGGTACGGGCCAAAAGCCCCCCACGCCCGGGTGATGATCCCCTCCGCCCTGTCCGGCGGCTCCCTTCAGCAGAGGCTGGTGGAGGCCCTGGAGCGCTTCGGGGAGAGCCGGGTGGCCCTGGCCCTGGAAAAACGGGCGGAGGACTTCTATCTCCCCTCCCCCACCGGCAGCGGCCAGCCCCTGAACGAACAGGAGCTGGAGGCGCTGCGGGAACGGCTGAGACCCTCGGTCTTTTTCTCCGGCGAGCTGTGCGCCCGCTACTTTACCTACATGAGCCGGGACAACGGCGCCCACTTTGTCCTGTTTGACGACGGGGATACCCTGGCGCGCAAGCTGGATGTGGCCCGGGGACTGAATATCCGCACCTTTCTGGCCCCCTGGGCCGAGGTGTCCCCCTACGCCGCCCGGCTGGGTATCCAGCGCAGGCCCGAAGCCCAGCGGCAGGGGCGCAGATAGGCAAAAACAGCCGCCAGGGGGCGGCTGTTTCTCTGTTTCCTTGGCCACAATGCCGTTGACATATGGGTCCGGTTGGATTATTATGTATGCTGTATTATCAGGCACACATTTTGTCAAAACGCGGTTTTTTGCCGCCCGGAGGTTTTCCCCATGACCCACTCCTTCTTCGGCGGGGTCTATCCCGCCACCAGAAAAGATATTACCCGGCGCAAGCCGATGGCCCGGCTGCCCAAGCCCCCCAAGGAGATTGTGATTCCCCTCATGATGTGCGCTGACGGCCCCGCCGTCCCTGTGGTGGGACCCGGCGACTCCGTCACCGTGGGCCAGCCCATCGCCAAACGGGACGGGAGGGGTGCCGCCCTTCACGCCAGCGTGTCGGGCCGGGTCAGCGGCATCGAGCTGCGGCCCCACCCCTGGGGCGGACGCTCCCCCGCCGTCGTCATCCAGAACGACGACCGGGGCGAGCTCTACGCCGGCCGCCCCGCTCCCCTGGACCCCCGGACCCTCACCCTGGAACAGGCCCTGGAGCGGGTGGAGTGGGCCGGCGTGGTGGGCATGGGGGGCGGCTCCTTCCCCGCCTGGGAGAAGATGGCCCGGGCCGCCGGGAAGGTTGACACCCTGATTGTCAACGTGGCCGAGTGCGAGCCCTATGTCACCGCCGACTACCGGCTGCTCCTGGAGCGCAGCGAGCACATCCTCCGGGGCACCCAGGCCCTGGCCCGCTGCCTGCGGTGCCAGCGGATTGTGCTGGTTACCGAGGGGGACAAGCTCAACGCCGTGGAGGCGGTGGAGCGCCGGCTGCGCCGCTCCGGCAACAGCCGGGTCCAGATTCTCCCCGTCCGCACCCGCTACCCCCTGGGCGCCGAGAAGCAGATTATTCAGACCGTCACCGGACGGGAGGTGCCCCCGGGCGGCTCCCCCATCGACGTGAGGTGCGCCGTGTTTAATGTGGCCACCGTCTACGCCATCCAGGACGCCCTGTTTCAGGGCCGGCCCGTCACCCACCGGGCCGTTACCATCACCGGCGGCGCCGTCACCCGGCCCCGGAACCTGTGGGTACCCATCGGCACCCCCCTGCGCTACCTGCTGGAGGCCTGCGGCGGCCTGCGGGAGGAGGCCGACCGGATGCTCATCGGCGGGCCCATGATGGGGGTGGCCCTCCTGGACCTGGAGGTCCCGGTGATGAAGGACACCAACAGTCTGGTCTGCCTCACCGGCTGGGAGCACAAGCCCGACACCCCCGCCGGGGTGTGCATCCGCTGCGGCAAGTGCGTGGCCGCCTGTCCCATGCACCTGGCCCCCACCATCATCCGCCGGGCCCTGGAGGACCGGGACCTGACCCGGCTGTCGAAATACCATTTGGAGGACTGCAACGCCTGCGGCTGCTGCTCCTTCATCTGTCCCGCCCAGATTCCGCTGGTGGAGACGGTTGCCCAGGCCGCCGGTCTGGTGAAGAGAGGGGAGGTGGAGCAATGAGCGCCAGCTACGGTCCCAAGCGGCTGTCCCCCCAGCTGCGCCAGCCCTCCACCACCCGGGCCATGATGCTGGATGTGCTCGTGGCCCTCACCCCCGCCCTGGGGATGGCAGTCTTCTTCTTCGGCCCGCGGGCCCTGGCCCTTACCGCCGTGTCCGTCCTCTCCTGCGTGCTGTTTGAATTCCTCTACCGGCTGCTGACCCGGCAGCGCCTCTCGGTGGGCGACCTGTCCGCCTGCGTCACCGGGCTGCTGCTGGCCCTCAGCCTGCCCGCCAGTACCCCCTACTGGGTGCCCGTGATGGGGGCCGCCTTCGCCATTATTGTGGTCAAGCAGTTCTACGGCGGACTGGGACGGAATTTTATGAATCCCGCCTTGGCCGGCCGGATGCTGGCCGGCACCATGCCTATCCTTATGACCACCTGGCCCCAGCCCCTGCAGAAGCTGTCCCTCACCGCCACCGATGCCGTGTCCGCCGCCACCCCCATGTCCTACCTCCACGAGGGGGCCCTGCCCCCCCAGGCCCTGGACATCATGCTGCTGGGACAGCGGGGGGGCTGCATGGGGGAGGTCTCCGCCTTTATGCTGCTGCTGGGCCTGGGCTATCTGCTGCTGCGCCGGGTGATCTCTCTGCGGGTCCCCGCCGGATATCTGGGCACCGTGGCCCTCTTCGCCCTGTTCTCCGCGCCCGAGGGGGTGTCCCCCCTCACCTGGACCGCCTACCAGCTCATGGGCGGCGGCCTGCTCATGGGCGCCGTCTTCTTCGCCACCGACCCCGCCACCTCCCCCGTCACACCCCGGGGACAGGTGATGTTCGGCATCGGCTGCGGCCTGCTCACCGTGCTGCTGCGCACCTCCAGCCCCTACCCCGAGGGGGTGGGCTGGGCCATCCTCACCATGAACTGCATGGTCTGGCTGCTGGACCGGCTGGGACTGCCACGGCAGTTCGGCATCGGCAACTTCGCCGCCACCAGAGCCGTACTGGCCCAGTCCTGGGCCAGCCTGTCCGAGATTAAATTCGTCTGCCCCAAGCTGAATCTCCAGCTCCCCAAGCCCAAGGAGGGCCAGGCCCCCGGCGAGGCCTATCTGGACCTGCTGCGCTCCCTCCTTAAAACCGTGGGGCCCCTGGCCGGGGTGTTCGCCGTCACCTGCGCCCTGATCTTCTCCGTCCACCGGTACACCGACCTGGACGCCGCCCGGGCCGGGGTTCTGGCCCAGCAGGAGATTCTGGCCCAGGCCATGCCCCAGGCCGCCGTGGGTGCCGAGACCCCCTACCACACCAACGGCGCGCTGTCCATCACCGCCGGCTACAGCGAGGAGGGCCTCCTCCTGGGCTACTGCATCGAGGTGCAGAGCCAGGGCTTCGGCGGCCCCATCACCATGACGGTGGGAGTGGACCTGAACGGCGCGGTTACCGGCGTGGCCGTCAACAGCCACAGCGAGACCAACCGCGTGGGCACCGAGGCCATGACCCCCGAGGCCCTGGAGCGCTATGTGGGCCGCTCAGGCACCATCCGCAGCTCCGGCAATAACTCGGTAGACTCGGTAAGCGGGGCCACCGCTACCTCTAAGGCCATTACCGCCGGAGTCAACCGCGCCCTGCACATTGTGGCCAATCTGAGTACGGAAGGGGAGGTTCAATATGAGAATACCCAGTAACGCCGTCCCCCACCGGGACAGGAGGCGGAACACATGAACACTGTTATGGAACTGACCGCGGTGGCCCTGGCCGCCCTGCTGTCCGAGAATATGGTGCTGGTGTCCTGCATGGGCATCGGCACCCACGAAAAATCTTTCCAGGAGCCCAGAGAGGCCATCCGCACCGGCTGCTGCCTGACCGTGGTGATGATTCTGGGAGCCCTTGGCGCCTGGCTGCTCAACTATCTGGTCCTGCTCCGGTACGGCCTGACCCATTTTCAGGTTCTGGCCTTCGCCCTGCTCGTCCCGGGCCTGGTGGCCGCCCTGCGTAAATTCCTCAGGGCCTGCGTCCCCGAGCTGTCCCGGCGGGCGGATGACAATCTGGCCTCCATCTCCACCAACTGCGCCGCCCTGGGCACCGCCCTGCTGGTCAGCCAGCGCAGCTACGGCCTGACCTCCGCCCTGGTCTTCGCCCTGTGCGGCGGCGTGGGCGCTACCCTGGCCCTGGCCAGCTTCGCCAGCCTCCAGAAGGAGGTGGACCTGAACCGCTGCCCAAGGTCCTTCCGGGGTGTGCCCATTCAGCTGATTACCGCCGGCCTGATGGCGATGGCCCTGGTGGGATACTATGGCCTGTATCTGGAATAGCACAAAAAACCGCCCTGTTGGGACGGCTCCCATAAGGAAGATAATGCCCGCTGAAAAGCGTTTACTTTTCAGCGGGCATCACTTTTATTCTTTCAGCTTCATACCATCTTTGAACGCTTCACCAACACGTTCAGCTACCTTGTAGTATCCATGAGTGTACGGATCAAAGGCAATGGCGTTTACCAGCGATATATCGACCCTGCCGTCTGCCATGACACTTTCGTCCGCAGTAATATTGACGACCTTTCCTATCACTCCACAGCCATATTCATTATCCTGATATTCAACAAATTCACATTCGAGGCACAGTGGAAACTCATTTATAACAGGAGCGTCCACTGTTTCGGCTTTGCTGGCGGTAAGCCCGCTGCGCACAAATTTGTCGGCAGCCTTGTTTCCCGATTCCACACCGAAATAGTCTGCCTCTACCACATGGGCAGCATCGGCTATACTGACAGTGAACGCACCTCGCGCCTTGATATTTTTCACAGTTTTGTGGGTCTCAGTCAAATTGAGAGCCACGGTCCCCCGCTCCTGCATAGTTCCCCAGGCGGCGTTCATCACATTGACACTGCCATCCTCGTTATAGGTGGCTACCATCAGGACAGGCATTGGGAAAATACCCTCTGTGATGTTCAGCTTTGTTCTCATAGTAATTACCTCACTTTATCAATGGAATTGACAGGATCAACTATCCTGTGTATTATTATAGCGTCTGCTGCAAATAATTCAAGTACTGTCATTTTAGACAGGTACTATCTGAAGGGATAGTTAAACATGATAAATCAATTTATTGAAAATGCAAATTTTGAGGATACCGGGTTCAGCTATACAATGTCCCTTATATCCGGCAAGCACAAGATGGTTATTCTCTATTGCCTTATGGAATATAAGGTAGTACGGTTCAACGAATTAAAACGGTATTTGAAAAACATATCCGACAAAACTCTCAGCACAAATTTGAAGGAGCTGGAATCTGACAGGCTGATTATAAGAACAGAGTATCCTCAAATCCCGCCAAAGGTTGAATACAGTCTCAGTGATCGTGGAGAATCCCTGATGGACGTTTTGGATCAACTGTGTATTTGGGGCGAAAAAAACAAATTGGTCTGATAACAGATATTTATACATTTTATCTATTGGTTAGAGCCTTATCTCCCTGACTCCTCCCGTGGTCCCAAAGGCCGCCTCAATAATAAAAAGAGGGCGGATGGCCGCCCTCTTTTCCATTACTGCTTGCTCTTGATGTATGCGTCGATGGATTTGGCGGCGCTCTTGCCGGCCCCCATGGCCAGAATTACCGTGGCCGCTCCGGTGGCGGCGTCGCCGCCGGCGAAGATGGCCGGGCAGGAGGTGCAGCCCCCCTCGTCCGCCTGGACACAGCCCTTCCGGGTCTTCTCCAGACCGGGGGTGCCGTCGTAGCTCATGGGGTTGGGCTGGGTGCCCAGAGACATGACTACCGCGTCTACCTCCATCTTGAACTCGCTGCCCTCCTTGACAACAGGACGGCGGCGGCCCGAGGCGTCAGGCTCGCCCAGCTCCATCCGGACGCAGGTCATGGACTGGACATGGCCGGTCTCGTCCCCCTCGATGGACACCGGGTTGGTCAGCAGATCGAAGATGATGCCCTCCTCCTTGGCGTGGTGGACCTCCTCCGCCCGGGCGGGGAGCTCCGCCTCGGAGCGGCGGTAGACAATGTGGACCTCGGCCCCCAGGCGTTTGGCACACCGGGCGGCGTCCATGGCCACGTTGCCGCCGCCCACCACCGCAACCTTCTTGTTGTGGAGCACAGGGGTGGGAGAGTCCTCCTTGTAGGCCTTCATCAGGTTGATGCGGGTGAGGTACTCGTTGGCGGAGTAGACGCCAACCAGGGACTCGCCGGGGATCTTCATGAACATGGGCAGGCCCGCCCCCGAGCCGATGAACACCGCCTCGTAGCCCTGCTCGAACAGCTCGGTGATGGTCAGAACTTTACCTATGACCATGTTCAGCTCGATGTCTACCCCCATCTTCTCCAGGTTGGCCACCTCGCGCTTCACGATGGCCTTGGGGAGACGGAACTCGGGGATGCCGTAGCTCAGCACCCCGCCGGGGGTGTGGAATGCCTCAAACACAGAGACGGAGTAGCCCATCCGGGCCAGCTCGCCGGCGCAGGTCAGGCCGGCGGGGCCCGAGCCGATCACCGCCACCTTGTGGCCGTTCTTGGGAGCGGTGGCCACGTTGGCGATGCCGTTCTCCGCGGCCCAGTCGGCCACGAAGCGCTCAATGCGGCCGATGGACACGGGTTCGCCCTTGATGCCCCGGACGCACTTGCCCTCGCACTGGGTCTCCTGGGGGCAGACACGGCCCGAGATGGCGGGCAGGGCGTTGGCATCGGACAGCAGCTGATAGGCCCCGGCCAGATCGCCCTCGGCCACCTTGGCCACAAACTCGGGGATGGGGATGCCCACAGGACACCCGCTGACACAGGGCTTGTTCTTGCAGTTCAGGCACCGCTGTGCCTCGTTCTGGGCCTGCTCCAGGGTGTAGCCCAGGGCTACCTCCTTAAAATTGGCGTTGCGTACATTGGCCTCCTGCTCCGGCATGGGGGTCTTTTCCATCTGCATATTAGCCATTCATGGCACCTCCTCCCAGGCGGCAGAGGTGCTTCTCTTTCGCCTTGGCTTCATGCTCCTTATAGGTCGCGTTACGGGCAATCACTTCGTCAAAGTCCACCTTGTGGCCGTCGAAGTCGGGGCCGTCCACACAGGCGAACTTTACCTCGCCGTCTACCGTCAGGCGGCAGCAGCCGCACATGCCCGTGCCGTCGATCATGATGGGGTTCATGCTCACGGTGGTGGGGATATTGTACTTTTCCGTCAGCTTGCAGGCAAACTTCATCATCAGCAGAGGGCCGATGGCAAACACCCGGTCGAACTTGACGCCGCTGTTAATCAGCTCCTCCAGCTTGCCGGTGACAAAGCCGTGGTAGCCGTAGGTGCCGTCGTCGGTGCAGATGTGCAGGTCGGTGCTGGCCTGGCCCATCTCCTCCTCCAGTATGACAATATCCTTGGTCTTAAAGCCGCCGATCAGATCCACCTGATTGCCCGCCTGATGGAGGGCCCGGGCCACAGGCAGGGCGATGGCGCAGCCCAGGCCGCCGCCCAGGACCGCCACACGGCCCACGTTCTCCACCTCGGTGGGCAGGCCCAGAGGGCCTACAAAATCCTGAAGGCAGTCGCCCTCGTTCAGCTGGTCCAGCGCCAGGGTGGTGCCGCCGATCTTTTGATAGATTACGGTAACCAGGCCGTCCGCCGCACTGGAGATGGTGAGGGGAATCCGCTCTCCCTCCTCGTCCACCCGCAGAATGATGAACTGGCCCGCCTTGGCCTTGGCGGCCACCAGGGGCGCGTACACCGAGATCTGACTGATCTCAGGGGTCAGCACCTTTTTTGTCGCGATTTCGTACTTCTTCACTGTTTCTCCTCCTGTCAGAGTTCTTCCTTTTTTCATCGCTGAATATTGCCAGCGGCACAGGGCCGCATAGATCATAAATTTACCATCTGGTTCCCTTGCCGTACCGGCGGCGCTTTCGGGCGTAGTGGACCCAGCGGACCAGGAACACCGCCAGCGCGGCGGCCGCAATCAGAACTGCCAGCGCCGCTAGGGTGATCCAGCTGGGGCTCTTCACCAGCTCGATGGGGTTCCAGCTGCGGCTTACGTCCTTCCGGCCGTCGGGCCGGGCGTAGCGGCTGGGCACCCCCTCCTCCCCGAAGGTCTGGAGGTAGGCCGCCAGGGCGTACCACTCCTTGATCTCATTGCCGTTCTCATCCCGGAGAATGCAGGCCTCAAAGTCATCTACCGGGCTCCCGTCGGCCATCTTGGGCTCCAGGGACAGCAGGCCCATAGACTTGCTCTTCACCGTGCCCAGCATCTGGGCGGAGTACATGCCGGTGACCACCCGGTAGAGCTGGTCGTCCTCCAGGTCCTCATAAAACACGTGGTCACCTCCAGTTGGAAGCGCCTGGGTGCCATCCGGCATGGTAACGGATGCACTGTGCATAAAATCCACCCGCTGGGCCAGTTGAATGTCGGTCACCCGGTTGAAGAACATCCGGTGGGTGTTGAAGGAGTAGTCCAGCCCCGCCATATACAGCTGGGCGGCGGGCATCAGCGGGGTTACCGAGGCGTCCACCTCGGCGGCGGCTTTCAGCTCCTTGCCGGTGAGGTACACCCCCACCAGGGGAAAGCCGGAGGTCCCGTCGCTCCCCACCCCCATAGACAGCACGTCGAAGGCCATGGACGCGGTGATCTCGCCCGAACGCAGGGGCGCCCGGAGCACCCCGTCGGCGGTGACGGTGACGGTGGGGACATCGGGGGCGTCCGCCTCCAGGTTTTGCGTGGCCCAGAGGAAGGAATCCGCCACCAGCTCCCCCAGGGCGCTGCCCTCCTGGACCCCGGATCTCGGGGTGGGCAGGTCGAACGCCGTCCGGGTGAGCACCTCGTCGTAGGTCAGGCCGTACCGGCCCAGATAGGTCCCTCCTACCAGCCCCTTCCAGCGCTCCACCATGGCGGTGATCTCCCCGTCCTCGGGCAGGGTCTCGTCAATAGGAGTCAGATGGTAGTCGGTCAGCCTCTTCTCCCCGTCCCCGGTCCACTCAAAGGTTATGGAACCCAGATTTTCACAGTAGGGCCCGGAGGAGACAATATAGGTGTCCCCCACCACAATGGGCTCGGTCAGGGTGCTGTGGGTGTGGCCCGAGACGATCAGGTCGATCCCGGAAACCTTTTTGGCCAGCTGCTCGTCCTCCGACAGCTTCTGCTTCTCGTTGGTGCCGGAGTGGGACAGGCAGATGATAAACTGGGCTCCCTCCCCCTTCAGGGCGTCCACGCACCGCTGGGCGCTGGCCGCCATGTCCTCCAGCACAAAGCCGGAGGAGGGGGCGCAGGCATCAGAGTCCACCCCCATCAGGCCGAAGATGCCGAAGGTAACCCCGCCCCGCTCCAGAAGCATCCAGTCCCGCACGCCGCAGGCCGCCATGGCCCGCTGGATATCCAGCTTGTTCGGGTTGTCCGCCGCCGGCCTGTAGTTTGCCATCAGCAGGGCGGGGATTCGGTCTCCGCTGGCCGACACCGCGTTGAGCATGGCGGCAAAGCCCGCTCCGGTGTGGTCGAACTCGTGGTTGCCCACCGCCGCCGCGTCGTAGCCCAGCGCCCCCATGGTGCGCAGCTCCGCCCCCTGGGTGGTGTACAGGGTCTGGATCAGAGAGCCGATGGAGAAGTCTCCCCCGTCCACCGTCAGCGCGTCGGGGTGGATTGCCCGCTCCCGGTCCAGCGCCGTCTTCAGCCGGGCGTAGCCCCCCGATTCCCCCCCGTCCTCCTCCGTCTGGGGCAGGAAGTGGGAGTGGAGATCGTGGGTGAAGAGTACTGTGGCGCCGCGGCTCCCGGCCTGACCCGCCAGGGCGGGCAGCAGGGAGCACAGCAGCAGAATCACTGTCAAAAAGCCGGAAAAAAGGCGCGTGCGCTTCATTGAGACCTCCATTTTTTTCGACAGACGGTTATCCGAAAGGCGGGCATCATACGCCCACAAAGGGCCGCTGTGTGATCGGGCAATGCCTCCGGCATCAGCGGATTACGTCGAACTGCACCGGCCGGCAGAACAGCTCCCGGACCTGCTCCGGGTCCCGGGTCTGGCCCAGCGCCCACATCAGCTTGGTGGCCGCCGCCTCCAGGGTCATGTTGTAGGCCTCCAGCACCTGGAAGCGCTCCTTTACCTGCTGGCCCACCTGGTACACCGACATGTCGCTGCCCTCGTAGGGCACCTGGGTCATCATCACGATGGTCTTGCCCTCGGCCAGCCACTCCTCGATGGCCTGGGCCAGCGGGCCGCTGCCTCCACCCGGCAGCCCCCCTACCCCGAAGGACTGGAGAATGACCGCCTGGTAGCTGTCCTTCAGCAGCCGGAGGGCCTCCGCCCCCATGCCCGGGATCAGGGTGAGGAGGAGCACCTTGTCCTCCAGCTTTTGGTAGAAGGTGGGCTCCGCCCCGTAGGCGTAGGGCCGGGGGGCCAGATAGCGGATCAGCCGCCCGTCCCGGATCACCGCCCGCTCCGGATAGTCCACGCAGGAGAAGGCGTTGAAGCTCTTGCTGCGCTCCTTCCGGGCCCGGGTGCCCAGAATTACCTTGCCGTCAAAAACCAGGCTCACGTCGTGGGACTGCTTGTCGGCGGCGTAGAGAAAGCTGTCGTACAGGTTGCGGCGGGCATCGGTGTCGTTGAGGGCGATGGACTTCTGCGAGCCGGTAATTACAATGGGCTTGGGGGAGTCCTGAATCAGATAGGACAGAGCGGCGGCAGTATAGGCCATGGTGTCCGTCCCGTGGGTGATGACAAAGCCGCTGTAATCCTCATAATGTTCCCGGATGGCGGCGGCCATCTCCAGCCAGTGGGCGGGGCCCACATTGGTGCTGTCCAGATTCATCAGCTGGACCGCCTCCACCTGGCACAGCTCCCCCACCGCCGGGACGTGGCTCAGAATTTCCGCTGAGGTTATGGCGGGGCTGAGCCCCTCCCCGCTCTCCTTGGAGGCGATGGTGCCCCCGGTGGCCAACATTAAAATTCGCTTCAACGCCGGGCCCCCCTCTCTTTCTCTACAGGCATTGCAGGTATTTTCCATACAGGGTCATGGACAGCTCGTCCCCGATCCTGTGGACCTGCTCCTCGGTGACCCAGCCCTCGTACAGGGCCAGCTCCTCCAGACAGCCCACATAGCGGCCCGTGGTGTCCTGGATGTGCTTGATGGTCTCCCCCGCGGCCAGCAGGCTGTCAGCCGTGCCGGCGTCCAGCCAGGTGATGTTTTTCTCCAGAGGGATTACCTGAAGCTGGCCCCGGCGCAGATACTCCAGGTTGACGTCGGTAATCTCCAGCTCCCCGCGGGCGGAGGGCTTCAGATGGTTGGCAATCTCCATCACCTGGTGGTCGTAGAAGTACAGGCCCGGGATAATGTAGTTGGATTTGGGGTAGCGGGGCTTCTCCTCAATGGAGATGGCCCGGCCGTCCTTGTCGAACTCCACCACGCCTAAGGGGCGGGGGTCCTCCACCCAGTAGCCGAATACGGTAGCCCCCCGGTCGTTGGCTGCGGCCCGCTTCAGGGTGGCGGCCAGGGTGGGCGCATAGAAGATATTGTCCCCCAGGACCAGGCACACCCGGTCGCCCCCTACAAACTGCTGGCCGATGAGAAGGGCGTCGGCAATGCCCCGGGCCACCGGCTGCTCGGCGTAGGAAATCTTCAGGCCGTACTGCTCCCCCTGCCCTAGGAGGGCCTGGAAGGTGGCCGTCTCTCCAGGGGGCACAATAATCATAATGTCCGAGATGCCCGCCTGCATGAGTATGGCGATGGGGTAATAGATCAGCGGTTTGTCGTACACCGGCAGCAGAGGCTTGCACACCGGCCTGGTCATGGGGTATAGACGGGTGCCTTTCCCCGCCGCTAAGACGATACCTTTCATATGTCCCTCCTGTCCGGCCCTCGGGCGGCTGTAAAATCCTTTTCTTCCGGCCGGCGGGACCTCCCCGCCAGCCGATGGTATTGTACCACATGCCCTGTTCTTTTTCAAGCTAAATACACAACGGTCGCTTGCCGGTCAGCCCTTTCCGTGGCGCAGGGCGGCGGCGAGCGTGTTCTC
>CAJUSG010000001.1:196569-215708 GCA_910589085.1 uncultured Oscillospiraceae bacterium
GGTCGCTTGCCGGTCAGCCCTTTCCGTGGCGCAGGGCGGCGGCGAGCGTGTTCTCCATCAGCACGGAGCGGGTCACCGGGCCCACCCCCCCGGGCACCGGGGTTATGTAGGACGCTTTCTCCGCTACCGCGCTGTAGTCCACGTCTCCGCACAGCCTGCCCGCCGCGTCCCGGTTCACCGCCACGTCGATGACCACCGCACCCTCCTTCACCATGTCGGCGGTAATCAGGCCGGTGTGGCCCGCCGCAGAGATGAGAATATCCGCCCGGCGGCACTCGGCGGCCAGGTCGGGGGTCTTCGTATGGCAGACCGTGACGGTGCAGTCACTCCGCAGCAGCAGCATGGCCTGGGGCTTGCCCACAATGTTGGACCGGCCCACCATGGTGCAGTTCTTAAAGGCCGGGTCGATGTTGTACTCCGCCAGCAGCCGCATTACTCCCGCAGGGGTGCAGGGCCAGAAGCAGTCCACCCCCAGGGTCAGGTCACCCACGTTGGAGGGGTGTACGCAGTCCACGTCCTTGTCGGGCCGGATGGCCAGCTGGACCTCCCGGTCGTCCAGGTGCTCCGGCAGGGGAAACTGGACCAGAATGCCGTCGATGCCCTCCCGCTCGTTCAAAAAGCGGATGACGTCCAGCAGCTCCTTCTGGGGGACGTCCTCCGGCAGGCGGTAGGTCTCGTAATAGATGCCGCACTGCTGGCAGTCCTTCCGCTTGCCCGCCTCATAGACCTGGGCGGCGGGGTCCTCCCCCACCAGCACCATGGCCATGCCCGGCTTGTGCTCCATCTGCTCCACCCGGAGCCGTACCTGTTCCTTGATCTTGGCCGCCAGGGCCTTCCCGTCCATCACAACAGCCGCCATACGCTACTCCTCCTCGCCGCCGTCCGCGCGCTCCGCCTCCTGGGCGGCTAAGCGCTCCGCGAACAGCTCTCTTTTTTCGCCCCGATACCTCCACAAAGCCCAGACCAGCGCCCCGCCCGCCGCCGCGCAGGTAACCGCTGCGAAGAGCTGAGACACCCGGATGGGCGCGCCGAAGAGCTCCCAGCCGAAGAGGTACAGGCTGTCGGTGCGCAGGCCCTCGATCCAGGCCCGGCCCAGACCGTACCAGAAAAAGTAAAACAGAAAGCACTGCCCGTCAAATTTCCGCCTTTTGCCCATCCAGTACACAATCATCAGGCCCACGAAGTTCCAGGCCGACTCGTAGAAAAAGGTGGGATGTACCCCCAGCGCTCCGCTGAGGATGGCCTCACAGCCCGCCTGGTCCACATAGCCGTTTTCCAGCATGTAGGCCGCGATGGAGGGGCCGCACATCCGCCAGGGCAGAGCCGTCGTCCCGCCGAAGGCCTCCACATTCATGAAGTTGCCCCACCGGCCGATGAGTTGGCCGATGAACAGGCCATGAACCCCCAGGTCGGCGTAGGCCAGAAAGCTGAGCCCCTTCTTCCGGCAGAACAGCAGCAGGACAATGGCCGACGAGATGATGGCCCCGTAGATGGCCAGGCCCCCGTCGCCGTACCGGAGGATTCTCCCCCAGTCCAGCGAGCCGTCCGCCCGGCGGTACAGGTCCAGATTAAAGACCACATAGTACACCCGGACGGCCACCAGGGCCGCGGGGACGGCAAAGAACATCATGTCGATGATGTTGTCCTCGCTGATTCCAAACCGCCTGCCCCACCGGCAGCACAGATATACCGCCAGAATCAGCCCGCTGGTAATAATCACGCCGTACCAGTAGACCGGCCGGTCGAAAAACGGGATGGTGAAGGCCACCCGGTTCAGGGTGAACTCCAGCCCCAGGCCAGGGAAGGAGACCGTGTTCATCGCTGGCCCTCCCCCTCCCTGGCCCGGACAACCGACAGGGCGGTGCGCTCCTCAGTCACCCAGCCGGTGATGAGCGCCTCCGCCTCCTCCTTGGTGATGGCGCTGAAAATCTCGGCAAATTGCAGAAAGTCATGCCCGGCAAAGAAGGCCTGGGCCTGGCCCACGCACAGGTTTTCGAAGGAGTTCAGCCCCCGCACCCGGTTGCCGTAGACCCCCTTCTTTACCCGCTCCCAGAGGTCGGGGGCCACCCCCTCACGGCCGATGCGGGCCGCCTCCTCTGCCACCGCCAGCCGGACGGCCTCCGGGTCTCTGGACTCCCCGTCCGCCGCCAAAAAGGCGCAGCCGGAGCTGCTCTCGTAGCTGTAGCCGAACTCCTGATTGATGAGCCCCTCCCGGTACAGCCTGGCGTACAGAGGGCTGGAGTTGCCCAGCAGCACCTCCAGAGCCAGCCCGCCCACCAGCTCCTGGCGCAGGCGGTCCTCTCCGTCTGTCCTGGCATCCCCCTTCCAGCCCAGTTGGAAGATGGGGGCCGACACCTCCATCCGCTCCTCAATGAGGGACTGGGCCGCCCGGGGTTCCTCCTTCTCCCCATAGTCCTTGACCGCGATGGGGCCCGCCTCCTTGGGGAGAATCTCCCGGGCGACGGCGCAGATGTGCTCCGGGTCCATCGGGCCGGCCACGCACAGCACCATGTTGGCCGGGTCGTAAAAGGCCTTGTGGCAGGCGTAGAGGGTCTCCGGGGTGATCCTGGCGATGGACTCCACGCTGCCCGCCACGCTCTCCCGGATGGGGTGGCGCTGAAACAGCGCCTTCATCAGGTTCATATAGCACTTCCAATGGGGGTCATCCTCGATCATGCCGATCTCCTGGCCGATGATCCCCCGCTCCTTGTCCACGCTCTCCCGGGTGAACCAGGGCACCGAGACAAAGGACAGCAGGATACGCAGGTTCTCCTCAAACTTCTCGGTGGAGTCGAAGTAGTAGCCGGTGATGTCGTTGCTGGTGAAGGCGTTGGGGCTGGCCCCGTTGGCCGCCAGATCCTGGAGGGCGTTGCCCTCCTCCGTGTCGAACATCTTATGCTCCAGATAGTGGGCCACCCCGGCGGGGGTGTCGTGCCACTCGCCGGCCAGGCAGAAGCGCATGTCCATCCCCCCGTAGTTGGTGGCGAAAAAGGCGTAGCCCTTCTGAAAATCGGGCTTAGGGAAGACAAACACGTTCAGGCCGTTGGCCAGCTTCTCGTGGTACATGGTCTCCCCCACCTGGGTGAATCGCAGCTTTTCCATGGCTTATGCCTCCTTCCCCTTCAGAAAATAGATGGTGTCCAGCTCCAGCTTCCGGGCGGCGGCGGCCACCTCCTCACGGGTGACCCCCTCCAGCCGGGCGGCCAGCTCCTCCGGGCCGTACTCCAGCCCGGCCGCCGCCTGTCCCAGCCAGAATTCCTCCTGCCGGCCCTGGTCGTCCAGGGTGGACAGACAGGCCCCGATGAGGGTGCGGCGGGAGCCCTCCAGCTCCCAGTCCTCGATCTCCCCCCGCTTGACGGCCTCCAGCTGGGCCAGGATCTCGTCCCTGGCCGTCTGGTACTTGTCAAACTCGATGCCCGAGGACACCAGCACCAGCCCCTTCATCTTCTCCAGCGTGGCGCTGGCGTAGTAGCACAGGGACAGCTTCTCCCGCACGTTCATGAACAGCTTGGACAGGGTGGTCCCTCCAAAGACGGCGACGGCCAGGTAGAGGGCGGGGAAGTCCTCCTCCCAGCAGGTCTGGCCCCCGGTGCGGAAGCCCAGGGCCAGCTTGCCCTGGGTCACATCCATGGCCTCCTCCGCCAGGATGGGCTCCGGCCCGGCGGACACCCGCACATCGCAGTCCGGGTCCAGCCGCCCGCCGTTCACCGGCAGCCCGGCCAAAGCGGACCGCAGCGCCTCCGCCACCCGGTCCGGCCCGGCGGAGCCGCAGTAGTAGACCTCCACCTGGGCCGTGCGCAGCAGTTCCTGATACCGCTGCCACAGGCTCTCCGGGGTGATGGCGGACACGCTCTCCTCGTCCCCCAGCTTGTCCACCCCGAAGGCCTCATATTTGCACATCTCCCGGACCAGGCGCTGGGTTGCGTAGGTCCGCTTGTCGTTGATCTGGGCCCGGATGCGGTCGATGAGATTGGCCCTCTCGCCGGCGGTGTAGTCTGTACGGAAGACGCCTTTCTCGGTGCAGGGCTTGAGAAGCAGCTCCCCCAGCAGGGCGGCCGCGGGCTCCAGAATTTTCTCCCCCTCCAGGGTGTAGGCATCGTCCAGAAAGCTGGCCGCAAAGCCCACGCACTGGGTCTCCCCCTTCTTGCGGACCACCGGCTCCACCGCTCCGCCATAGAGCTCATCCAGGGCGGCGGACAGGGACTCCATGTCCGGGTGGTCCGCCGTCCCCCGGCGGAGCACCTCGGGGATCAGGGCGTTGGCCCCGGCGGTCCTTCGGTCCAGCGGGGCCAGCAGGGTGAGGGACAGATACGAGCTTTTAAATTTGTTGGTATGCACCGCGCGCAGCCATACCCCGGGGAATAGCTCCCGGCGAGTCACTTGTGACATATCCTTTGATTCCTTTCCTGGGAAAAATTTTCTTTTGACAGCTGCATTATCATACCACATATGACAGTCAAAAGTAAAGTTATCGAGAAAATTTTGCCGGGGGGTGGTCAGCCGGAGGGGAATGCAGTATAATGGCGGTAATGAAAGGAGGGGATGGCCATGCTGAACCAGCCAAAGGATTTTTGGAACATGCGGGCCCAAACCTATGACCGGACCTCCGGCCAAACATACGCCGATACCTATGACAAAACGGCAGAGCTCTCGCTGCGTTACCTGAAGCCCTCAAACCGGGTGCTGGAGTTCGCCTGCGGCACGGGGCTGCTCACCCTGCGGATAGCCCCCCATGTGGCCCGCCTCCGGGGCATCGATATCTCCCCCAAAATGGCGGAGGTTGCCCGGGAAAAAGCCCGGGATCTGGCCCACGTGGAGATCACCAACACCGACCTCTTTGACCCCTGCCTGGAGCCGGGGAGCTTCGACGCGGTATGTGCCTACAATGTGCTGCTCTACCTCCCCGACCTGCCCGCCGCCCTGGCCCGCATCCGGGCGCTGCTCAAGCCCGGGGGAGTGTTTCTCTCCGCCACCGACTGCCTGGGCTCCCGGCCCTCGGCCATGGGGCTGAAAAAGCTGGTAAACAGCCGCACCGGAAAAATGCCCTTTGTGGCCTTCTTCTCCCAGCGGGGGCTGGAGCGGAAGATCGCCCGGAGCGGCTTTGACGTATTGGAACGGGAAAATTTGTATCCCAACCCGCCCAACCTCTTTGTGGCCGCCCGGGTCAAACCGTGACCTCCAGCCGGTGGTCCCCCCGCAGCTCCGCCAGGAGGACACCGCCCTCCGCCGGTCCGCCGTCCAGCCGGGCGGAGTAGGCCCCGGACCGCTTTACACAGATGTGAAGCCTCCCTTTGGGCAGCCTCCACCGGGCCTCATACCCCGGCCAGTCCGGGGGCAGGTTGGGCTCCACCGTCAGGCGGCCCTCGCTCACCACAATCCCCAGCAGCTCCCGGACGGCCACCTGCCAGTACCACCCCGCCGCCCCGGTGTACCAGCTCCAGCCCGCCCGGCCTACCCGGCCGGGGGCGTAGGACACGTCGGCGGCAATCACATAGGGCTCCGCCCGGTAGATATCCGTCCTGTGGCCCTCCGGCAGGAGGGCCTTTAATATCGCCCAGCCCTCCGACGCGCGGTCCAGCCGGAAGCAGGCCATGGCCAGCCACACCGAGGCGTGGGTGTACTGCCCGCCGTTCTCCCGCACCCCGGCGGGGTAGCCCTTGATATAGCCGGGGTCCTTCTCCCCCTGGCCGTCGAAGGCGGGGTCGAAGAGGCGCACCACCCCGGCCTCCCGGTCGAAAAGCCGGTCCAGGGCGGCGGACACCGCCTCAGCCCCCCGCTTCCGGTCCGTCCCGCCGGGGAAGAGGGCAAAGGACTGGGCGATAGAGTCAAGCTGGCACTGGTCGCTCTCGGCCGAGCCCAGCGGCGTGCCGTCCTCGTAGTATCCCCGGCGGTACCAGCCGCCGTCCCAGGCCCCCTGGGCCGCCTGGATCAGGGCATCCGCCCGGCGCAGCAGATCCTCCGCCCGGGCCTCCTCGTCCATCCGGCGGCACAGGACGGCGAAGTCCTGGAGGACCGCCGCCAGAAACCATGTGAGCCACACCGATTCGCCCCCCACCTTGTCCATGCCGTCGTTCCAGTCGCCGCCCCCCATTCGGGCCAGGCCGTGGGGACCTGTCCCCCGGTCCAGGGCGCAGAGGATGGCGGCCAGACCGTGGCGGTAGAGGCTGTCCCTCTTTTCGCTCACTTGGGGGACCTCGTACCGGTCCTTCTCCCCCGGCTCCAGGGGTTTTGCTGTCAAGTAAAATACCTTTTCATCCAGAATGGACCAGTCCCCGGTGACGGTGCAGTACCGGCACAGCACCCAGGGCAGCCACAGCAGATCGTCGGAGATGCGGGTGCGCACCCCCGCCCCCTGGGGCGGGTGCCACCAGTGCTGCACGTCCCCCTCCTCAAACTGCCGGGAAGCGGCCAGCAGCAGCTGCTCCCGGGTTCGCTCCGGCCAGGTGTAAATCAGGGCGGCGGCATCCTGAAGCTGATCCCGGAAGCCAAAAGCCCCGCCATTCTGGTACTGACTGGTGCGGGCCATCATGCGGCAGGCGATCACCTGATAGAGGCACCAGCCCCCCAGATACCGGTCCAGAGTCCCGTCCGGGGTGGAGACTGTAAGGGCAGATACCTTGTCAGCCCACCAGGCCAGGGTCCGCTCCTGCTCCGCCAAAAAGTCCTCCCGGAAGAAGCGGGAACAGGGCCGCCCGGCCTTTTCCTTGGTCACCAGTGAGATGGGCTGGCCGTCGTTCAGGGCGGTAGAGAGAGGCTCCCCCTCCCCCAGGCGGTAAACCAGCCGCCCGGAGGCCCCGGTGAGGGTAAAGCGGAGGATGCGGCGGTTTTCATCCATCGGCACGAATCCCTCAACCACCAGTAGGGGCGGATATTGTCCACCCGTTTTTGAGGTCTCCTCCAGCCTCTTCTCCCACCGGGCAAGGCCGGGGCGATAGGTCACGGTGCAGGGACAGCCGTCCCCGGCGGCGAAGACCGGAATGTCCCGGCCATTTAAGTTTACCATAATTTTTTCCTGTCCACCAACCGCCAGAGGGTCGTTGGCCCAGGGGGTGAGCTTCCCCTCCCGGGCGTTGCCCCCAAACCAGAGGAACCCCCCGCCCGTCTCGTCGGTGAGCCAGCCAAATTCCGGATTGCACAGTACCTGGGACCAGCCCACCGGCGGGAGCTGCTCCCCGCAGCGGATGGTCACCTGGTCCCCCTCCATCTCCCAGGGGGCGGGACCGGCGGACAGCGCCACCGGGGGCGGCGGGGCGATCTCCTCGGGCTCCGGTGGGCCTTCGAGGGCGCCATCCCCTGCGGGCAGGACGGCCCTGGCCCAGGCCAGCACCGCCGGGGCGGCCTCCGGATTGGCCAGGTGGATGCCCCCCTTGCCCCCCAGGGCCGACTCCGCCCCCAGCTTTTTCAGCTCCTCTGTCAGGGCAGAGCGGAGAGGACGGCGGTAGTCGCCCCCCTCCTCCACCAGGAGGACCAGGTCGAAGGGAAAGCCCGCCCGGCTGAGGAACTGGTGCCAGCGGCACCACAGGGCGGCCCGCTCCACGTCGTCCGGCCCGGACAGTGTCCCGGCGGCAATGGGCAGGTCCCCTGAGATCCCATAGGGCCACAGGGTATTTTGGGGCGGGCGCTCCGCCCCCTCCTCCGCCGGGATCAGCCGGGCCAGCAGGTCAAAGGCGGCCAGGGCCTCCCCCTCGCTGAGGGCCAGCTTCTGGGCGATGGGGGCCAGGGAGGCCGGGCCCCCGTCCTTGCCCTCCAGCATCCGCCGGCTGCCCGCCTGAGCGGCCTCTGGGGCCTCCCCCAGCGCCAGGGCCATGGAGAAGGTCTTCCGCTCTCCCGCCGCCAGCGATACCGGGATGCGGACCATGAGGCAGGGGTCGGAGCCCACCCCGTTTCGGAGAGGGGCCGGCGCCCGATTCGGCAGGGCCCGCAGGCCCCCCCGGCCCAGGGCGGCGGACCGGTCCAGACTGGCGGAGGTGGTTTCCCCCGTCCAGGCGGCGGAGAGATACATCCCCTCCTCCTCCCCCCGGGGACGGCGGTGGAACAGGGCCCCGTTCCCCTCCAGGGAGCACTCCAGAAACAGCCGGGAGAAGGCCGGGTGGGCGTCGAAGTCCCGCTGGGGGCACAGGACGGGCTCCAGGTAGAACAGCAGTTCCCCCTCCAGCCTTTTCTTTCCCCTCCAGGTCAGCTCTACCCGGCGCAGCTCCCCGTTCTCCCGCCGGGGAACGGTCAGGGCGGTCCGGGCGGACAGGCCGTCCTTCTCCGCGTACCAGCTGGCCTCTGAGGCGTCAAAGGCCCAGCGGTAGGCCGCCCCGCCCTGGTACAGAGGGGCGGGGGTCAGCCCCATCAGGCCGCCGGGGCCGTTGAAGAAGACCGACACCCCGGCGGGGGCGCAGTACTCCCCTACGCGGGCCAGGGTGACTGCCGTCTCTCCGGCCCGGAACATGGTGAGGCCGTTGTCGCAGGCCAGCAGACCGCAGCTGCCGTTGGACAGCAGGTGGCACCGGGGGCGCTTCCGGCCGAAGGTCTCCCCCGTCCGGACCAGAGCGGGGCCCGCGGCGGGGCGGAATTTGGCGGGGAAATCCCGTTCCTCCTGCCTCATGATGGGGGCCCCCACCGGCACCCGCTCCTGGAGCAGCTCCCGGTAGGCCGACATGTCGCAGTCCTTCATAAACCGCTTCTGCATCACGTTGTCCCGGAGGACGTTGTCGATGGCCACCAGGCTCATCCCCAGGTGGTGGGACATATAGGAGCGGACCACCTCGTGGTCCTCCGCCCCGGTGAGACGGGCGGAGGTGTAGTCCACCGCCTCGTAGAGACCGCAGCGGCCCTCCAGCCCCATGTCCCGCAGGCGGCGGAGGTTTCTCAATGCGCTCCGGGGGGCCAGGAGCAGGGCCAGGAAGGAGGCGTAGGGGGCCACCACCAGCTCGGCGTCCAGCCCCCGCTTCAGCCCCAGGGCCTGGACCCCGTGGGCCTTGTACTGATAGCTCATACCGGGGTCGAAGGCGTAAAAGCCCGATTCGGAGATGCCCCAGGGGCGCTTGGTCTTGTCTCCCCGGCGCTTCTGGGCGTAGACGCAGAAGGACAGGGTCTCATACAGGAAGGAGTTGGGCTCGCAGGGCAGCAGCAGGTTGGGCATGAAGTACTCGAACATGGTGCCCGTCCATGAAGCCATGCCGCAGTAGTCGTTGTCCCCCAGCAGCATCCGCCCCAGCCGCCGCCAGTGGCGGGCGGGGACCTCTCCCCGGGCCACCGAAATGAAGCTGGTCTGCCGGGCCTCGCTGGCCATTAGGTCGTAAAAGCCGTCGGTGAGCTGGTCCCGCTCCACCTCGTAGCCGATGGAGAACAGTTTCCGCTCCTTGTCGAACAGCGGGGCGCAGTCCATGGCGTCGGACAGGGCCTCCGCCCGGCGGGCCAGCACGTCCTCCCCCCACTGGTACAGCCCCTCCCGCAGGGCGATCAGACAGCCCCGCAGGTTGCCGCTGTCCACCGTGGACACATACCGGGGGCGGAGGGGGGCACAGGTGGAGGTGTCGTACCAGTTATACAGGTGCCCCCTCCACTTGTCCAGCCCCTCCACCGTATCCAGAATGTGGGAGATCAGCTCCACCGCCCGCTTCCGGGGGAGGAGGTCCAGGTCCGCCGCCGCCATCACCGACAGCAGGGCCATGCCGATGTTGGTGGGGGAGGTCCGCCGGGCCAGAGCGGGACCGGGCTGCTCCTGCCAGTTGTCCGGGGGGAGCCAGTGGTCCTCCGCCCGGAGGAATTTGTCAAAATACCGCCAGATGAGGGTGGCCTGGTGGAGGAGAAAGGCCCGGTCGGCGGGGGGCAGGGCCTTCCCCTGACCGGAGGGCCGGCTCACCGCCCAGGCCAGGACGGGGGCCAGCAGCCAGACCAGCCCCACCGCCCTGCCAAATCTGAGCTGACCGAAGAGGAGCACAAAAAAGCCCACAGCCGCTGAGAACCAGGCTTTTTTGTAGTAGAAGGGGACGCTCCCCTTCCCCCTCTCCGTCTGGGCGGCGGTAACCCAGGCCAGCAGGTTCTTGTGGGAGACGGTCATCCGCCACAGGGCCGAGGAGATGGCCGTCAGGGAGATATAGGCCTGGTAGGGCAGGAAAATCAGCTGGATGGCGGTCTGCAAGATGGCCCCGGCCAGGCCGGCGATGACGGTGGAGTGGTACCGCCGCCGCTTGCCGGAGCGGCGCACCGCCAGCTCTGCCCCGGACAGCAGCAGGTTGGAGGCGGCGGCCACCACCGCCACGCCCCCCGCCCAAGCGAAGACCCGGCCCGAGAAGCACATGCCCAGCACCAATGTCACCAGGGTGAAGACGGGGGACAGAGACCGGCGGAGGTTGTCCAGAATTTTCCATTTTGCTAGGGGCGGCAGGGGGTTGGCCTCCTTTCCTCCCCGGCTGTCGGGCACCCGCCGGCCTAGCCAGGGGAGCAGCTGCCAGTCCCCACGGATCCACCGGTGGAGACGGGCAAAGTAGCCGTACACCTGCCAGGGACAGCCGTCGGTGAGCTCTACCTCCCCCAGCAGGCCCGCCCGGAGATAGCTGCCCTCCAGCAGGTCGTGGGACAGGATGGCGTTGTCGGGGAAGCGGTCGCTGAGGCAGGTGTAGAAGGCCTCCACCGAAAAGACCCCCTTGCCGGTATAGGTACCCTGATCGAAGAGGTCGTGGTACACGTCGCTGGCGGTGGAGCCGTAGGGGTCCACACCCCCCAGCCCGCCGAAAATCTTAGCGAAAAAGGACTTATTGGCCGCCTCCAGCTCCACCGCCACCCGGGGCTGGAACAGGGCATGTCCGGAGGTGACAATTTTCTTTTTGGGGTCGATAACCGGTTGGTTCAGGGGGTGGAGCATGGCCCCGGTGAGCTCCCGGGCGGCGCCCACGTTCAGGCTGGTGTCAGAATCCAGGGTGATGACGTACTTCACCTGACGCAGCCAGCCCCGCTCCCCCGCCTTCACCTCCAGGCCGGTGGGCCTGCCCTTCAAGAGCCGGACCAGCTCGGTGAGGGCCCCCCGCTTCCGCTCCCAGCCCATATACCGCTCGTCCCGCTTGCTGAAGGCCGGGGCGCGGAAAAACAGATAGAAGCCGCCGCCATACTTTTCGTTGAGGCTGTCCACAGCCCGGCGGGCGCTGTCCATCCAGGCCGCCCCCTCCGCCCCCATGGGGGCGCCGCTGTCGGGCAGGTCGGCCAGAATGCCCAGCCGCAGCTCGGGACCCGCGTCCCGGTTGGCCAGACGGTAGCGCTCCAGCAGGGCGGCCAGCCTGGGGCCGCTGTCCTCCCCGGTGAGGAGGGACACCACCACGCACAGGGTGCGCCCCTCCTTGGGGATGCCTCCCTCCAGCTCCATGCGGGGCACGGGGCGGGGGGGCACCAGCCGGACCAGCAGAAAATCCATCACATTTTTCACAATGTCGGACAGGGGCAGAAGGAGCAAAAGGGCGGCCAGGGGCGTTCCCGCCGCCCGCCACAGGGCCAGGGCGGCCACGAGGGACAGTCCCGCCACCGCCAGGGCGTAGCTCACCCCGGAGCGGGAGCCCTCCGGCCGTCCCAGGGGCTCCCGGTAGAGATACCAGCCCACATGCCGTCCGGGTCCCTCCCCCTTCCTAGCCAGCTCCAGAGCCCGGCGGGCGGTCTGGCCCTCCTCCAGGCGGTGCTTTTGGGCCAGCCGGCAGACCCGCTGCCGGTAACGGCGGCGGGTGTCCTCGTCCATGTGGGGGTAGTGGCCCGAGGGGTCCCGGATCAGCACCCGCTCCACCCGGCTGGTCCCCTCCAGAAGCCCGGTCCACTCCGCCCCGGACAGAGCCCGCAGGGCGGTGAAGATGGGGGCCATCTCCTCGGGGGACACCTTGTCCTCCTTCAGGTCGTCCACATCAGCACAAAGCCGGGCCAGACTCTTCACCAGCGCCCCGGCGACGGCCGGGATAAACAGGGACAGCTCCCGCTCGGTCAGAGGGCACACCGACTGAAAGCCCTCCAGATAGAGGGCCAGCCGCTGCTGGTCCAGGTCGGGCACCGCCCACAGGGCCCGTTCGGCGCAGAGCTGGAGGAGCGCGCTGCCCCCCTCCGCCCCCCGCAGGGGTTTGCCCCTCCTGAGAGCCTCCCGGGCCCGCTCCCCCTCCCGGACGGCCAGGTAGTGGTTGTCCAGCAGCCACTCCGCCGCCCCGGGCAGAGCGGACTGTCCGGCGCTCCAGAGATTCAGCTCCTCCCGGACCCGGCATACCGTTTTCAGATTGGCCCGCACCCCTTTGGCCAGGGCGCGGCAGGAGACCGCCCTGCCCGTTTTGGCCTCTCTGGCGGCATTGGCGGCGTACTTTTGCAGATGGGCGTCATCCATGGGGACATGTGGGGTGTTCATAGGAAAATACCTCCCGGCGGCATATTCCCGTTCATTTTTCCCCCGGCTATGGCGGAATATACCAAAAGGACCGGCTGGACCGTCAAGGATTTTGGCTTGACAAACGGGCTCCGGTGTGGTACACTCTCTAAATGTAAAGTTATTTGGCTTTACATTTTAACTGACAGGAGGTCGTACTCCATGAAAAGCCAGGCCTATCGCATGACCATGCTCTTCGATTTTTATGGCGATGTGCTGACCGACCGCCAAAAGGAGTTCTACGACCTGTACTACAACGAGGACCTGTCCCTGGGAGAGATCGCCGAGAACTACGGCATCACCCGCCAGGGCGTCCGGGACGTGATCGTCCGGGCGGAGGCCGTCCTCACCGAGCTGGAGGACAAGACCAAGCTCATCAAGCGGTTCCACACCATGCGCGCCCAGCTGGAGCAGGTCCACAAAGACGCCTGCCGGATGGTGGAGCTGACCGCCCAGATGGACAGCGCGGAGCTGGAGACCCTGGCCCTTCGGGTCCGGGACGCCGCCGACACCCTGCTGAAGGAGTAAGCCCATGGCATTTGAAGGACTTTCTGAAAAGCTGTCCGCCGCCTTTAAAAAGCTGCGGGGAAAAGGCCGGCTGTCCGAGGCCGACGTGAAGGAGGCCATGCGGGAGATTCGCCTGGCCCTGCTGGAGGCCGACGTCAGCTTTAAGGTGGTCAAGCAGTTCGTGGCCCAGGTCACCGAAAAGGCGGTGGGGGCCGACGTGCTGGAGGCCCTCTCCCCCGCCCAGCAGATCATCAAGATCGTCAATCAGGAGCTCACCGACCTGATGGGCGGGTCGGCCGCCAAGCTGACCATCGCCTCCAAGCCCCCCACGGTGGTGATGATGGTGGGCCTGCAAGGCGCGGGCAAGACCACCAACGGCGCCAAGCTGGCTGGGCTGATGAAAAAACAGAACGGCAAGCGGCCCCTGCTGGCCGCCTGCGATATCTACCGCCCCGCCGCCATCCAGCAGCTGGAGGTGGTGGGCAAGCAGCTGGACATCCCCGTCTTCCAGATGGGCCAGACCAATCCGGTGGACATCGCCAGGGCCGCCGTGGAGCACGCCGCAGCCCACGGCAACGACATGGTCTTTCTGGACACCGCCGGCCGGCTCCATGTGGACGAGGAGCTGATGGACGAGCTGCGGAATATCAAGGCCGCTGTGGAGCCCACCGAGATCCTTCTGGTGGTGGACGCCATGATCGGTCAGGACGCAGTGAACGCCGCCAAGGCCTTTGACGACGCCCTGGATATCGACGGCGTGGTGCTCACCAAGCTGGACGGCGACGCCCGGGGCGGCGCGGCCCTGTCCATTAAGGCGGTCACCGGCAAGCCCATCAAGTTTGTGGGCATGGGGGAAAAGCTGGACCAGATTGAGGTCTTTCACCCCGACCGGATGGCCAGCCGAATCCTGGGCATGGGGGACATGCTCTCCCTCATCGAGAAGGCGGAACAGTCCTTTGACCAGAAAAAAGCCCTGGAGCTTCAGGAGAAGCTGCGGAAAAACAAGTTTACCCTCACCGACTTCTACGACCAGATGAAGCAGCTGAAAAATATGGGCTCCCTCTCCGAAATCGCCGGGATGATCCCCGGGGTCAAGGCCAGCGACCTGGAGGGGGCCTCCATGGATGAGAAACTCCTCCAGCGGATGGAGGCCATTATCCTGTCCATGACCCCCGCCGAGCGGGACGACCCCAAGCTGCTCAACTCCAGCCGGAAAAAGCGCATCGCCGCAGGCTCCGGCACCCAGGTGGTGGATATCAACCGCCTGCTCAAACAGTTTGACATGCTTCAGGCCATGACCAAGCAGTTCTCCGGCGGCAAGATGCCCAAAAACCTGCGGAAAATGATGGGCAAAAAGGGCCGGGGCGGCTTCCCCGGCATGGGCGGGATGCCGTTTTAAAGCAATCACCGTAGGGGCGGATATCATCCGCCCGCACGATAATGCGGTGTGTACCGGCAGAACGGGCGGGTATTACCCGCCCCTACAGGATTGGGTAAAGCACAAAAATTGTGTTTTCCATATAAACAAACAAATTCATTTGGAGGTGAAGATACATGGTTAAAATCAGACTGCGCCGCATGGGCGCCAAGAAGGCCCCCTTCTACCGCATCGTGGTGGCCGACTCCCGCTATCCCCGTGACGGCCGTTTCATTGAGGAGATCGGCATCTACAACCCTGTCAGCAATCCCGCCGAGCTGAAGGTGGACGTGGACCGGGCCCAGGCCTGGATCAAGACCGGCGCTCAGCCCACCGAGACCGTCCGCGACCTGCTGAAAAAAGCCGGCGCCCTGTAAGGCTGGAGGTCATTCATGAAAGAGCTTCTCACCTACGTGGCCCAGAACCTGGTGGAGCACCCCGAGCAGGTGTCTGTCACTGAGGTCGAGGGCGACGGCGAGACCGTCCTGGAGCTCCGGGTCGCCCCGGAGGACATGGGCAAGGTAATCGGCCGCCAGGGCCGTATCGCCAAGGAGATCCGTATTCTGATGCGCTCCGCCGCCCAGCGGGCCGGCAAGCGGATCAATGTGGAGATCGTTGACTAAACCAAGGGCGCAGGGGCTTCCCTGCGTCCTTCTTTTCAAACCGGAGGACTTTATGGACTGGTCAAAGACACAGCTGGCCGAAATAAGGTATTTCTGCACCAGCACCCGCAGCCGGACACCAAAAATCCTGGTAGGACTTCCGCTCAAACTCCAGCTTGGTTTTATCCTTATTATCTTCTCCTACTACCATGTCACAGAATTTCAGATTTCGGACATTAAAGCGTTTTATCAATTGCTTTATACCCCCCATTTCAAATCGGATCAGCTGCGAGCGCCCTCCCCCGCCCGTATTGCCAAGGCCCTTGAACAGCTGGATAAGGATCCCAACCCTCAGATCAACGTCCACTGCCTGGGGGAGGAACGCTATCAGATCGTTTGGGTCAGCCCCATCTATGTGGATGACTATGTAAAGGAATTGGATTACGGCTATGAGCGGGGATATGTCCAGTATTTTATGGAGGAACACACATGAAACAATATTTAGAGGTGGGCAAGGTCACCAACGTCCACGGCCTGATGGGCGAGGTGAAGGTTCAGCCCTGGGCCGACTCGCCTGAGTTTCTTTGCCAGTTCAAGACCCTGTATGTGGACGAGGCCCACTTCCCCATGACGGTACAGCGGGCCCGGGTCCACAAGAACATGGTCATCATCAAGTTTGAGGGCCCCACCGACGTGCCCAGCGCCCTGTCTCTGCGCAACGCTATTTTGTATATCCACCGGGAGGACGTCAAGCTGCCGGAGGGGTCCTTCTTCCTGGCCGACATCTATGGCCTGGAGGTGCGGGACGCCGCCTCCGGCGAGGTGCTGGGCGAGATCGCCGACGTGCTTACCCTGCCCGCCAACAACGTCTATGTGGTCAGAGGCGGAGCCCGGGAGCTGATGATCCCCGCCGTGCCCCAGTTTATCGCCGAGACCAATATTGAGGCCGGCTATATCCGGGTCAACATGATGGAGGGGCTATGAAGCAGGAATGGAAAGGGGCCCTGCGCTTTGGCGCGGTCCTGTTCGTACTCTATCTGGCCGTCCACTACTGGGAAAAACTGGCCGCCCTGACCGCCCTGGCTGCGGGCGCGGCTTTCCCCTTGGTGCTGGGGGCGATTATCGCTTACGCGGTCAACATTCTGATGAGCATTTATGAGGGCTGGTACTTTCCGGGCTCTCAGAATCAGGCGGCGGTGAAAAGCCGCCGGCCGGTGTGCCTGCTGCTGGCCTACGCCAGCCTGGTGGCCATCGTCCTGCTCATTGTGCGGATGATTCTGCCCGAGCTGATTCAGAGCGTCTCCCTCCTCCTCCAGGAGCTGGCCCCCATCCTTCAAGCGCTGAGCGTCAAGCTGAACGAGAGCCTGGGACCCAACCAGCTGGCCGGCCTCTTTGCCTCCGACGGCACCGTCAACTGGCAGGAGCTGGCCACCAAGGCGGTCAACTTTCTGCTGACCGGCCTGGGCGGCGTGATGGGGTCGCTGATGTCCCTCATCTCTACCGCCGTCTCCGCCGCCTTTACCGCCATTGTCAGCATTATCTTCTCGATCTACTTGCTGACGGGCAAGGAAAAGCTGTCCCGGCAGTGCGCTCTGGTCCTTAAAACCTACCTGAAGCCCAGCTGGTACGGCCGCCTGCTCTATTTTCTGGAGACGCTGCACAACTGCTTCCGCCGCTTTGTGGTGGGCCAGTGCACCGAGGCCGTCATCCTGGGCCTGCTGTGTATGGGTGGGATGATGCTGTTCCAGTTCCCCTACGCCTCGATGGTGGGGGCCCTGATCGGCTTTACCGCCCTGATTCCGGTGGCCGGCGCCTACATCGGCGCGGGGGTGGGCGCCTTTATGATCTTTACCGTCTCCCCCTGGAAGGCCCTGCTGTTTCTGCTGTTTATCTCCGTCCTTCAGCAGCTGGAGGGCAACCTGATCTATCCGAAAGTCGTGGGCTCCTCCATCGGTCTGCCCGGCATCTGGGTGCTGGCCGCCGTTACCATCGGCGGAGGCGTGCTGGGCATCGGAGGAATGCTGCTGGCCGTCCCCCTGGCCGCCACCCTCTACCAGATCCTCCGGGACGACGTGGCCCGCAGAAACGCCGCTCCGGCCACCGCAGACGGAAAATCAGAAGGCTCCTGACCGGACAGACTTTGTCTATTTTAATACTAGACTGCCCCATTTCTCTTGTAGTAAGATAGCTTTGAGAGAAAAATTGAGCTTCTTCAAAGGGGAATCACTGCTTTGAAAAAAAGTCACAGCATCGACATGTGCAATGGGTCGCTGGCGGATAAAATACTGCTCTTCGCCCTGCCGCTGATGGCCTCCAGCCTGTTGCAGCTGCTGTTCAACGCCGCCGACGTGGTAGTAGTAGGCCGGTTCGCCGGCAAGGAGGCCCTGGCTGCGGTGGGCTCCAACACGGCGCTGATTAATCTGATGATTAACCTGTTTGTGGGGCTGTCGGTAGGCACCAACGTGGTGGTGGCCCGGGACCTGGGCGCCGGGCGGCACGACAAGGTGAGCGGCAGCGTCCACACCGCTATGACCCTGGCGCTGGTCAGCGGAATCGCCATGATGCTCTTCGGCACCGTTATGGTCCGGCAGCTGCTGGAGTGGATGTCCTCCCCCACCGACGTTATCGACCTGGCCACCGTCTATCTGCGCATCTACTTCTTCGGGATGCCCGCCAATCTGGTATACAACTTTGGCGCCGCTATCCTCCGGGCGCAGGGCGACACCCAGCGGCCCCTGTACTTCCTCACCTTTGCCGGAGTGGTCAACGTGCTCCTCAACCTGGTGTTTGTCATCGGCTGCCACCTGGACGTGGCCGGGGTGGCCCTGGCTACCATCATCGCCCAGTATATCTCCGCCATTCTGGTGGTCCGCTGCATGATGCGGGAGACCGGCCCCCTCCACCTGAATCTGAAGCAGCTGGGGCTGAAGAAAAAAGTCGTTCTCCAAATTCTCAAGGTGGGACTGCCCGCCGGGTTTCAGGGTGTGGTATTCGCGCTGTCCAATGTGGTGATTCAGTCCTCCCTCAACTCCTTTGACGACCCCGTGCTGGTGGCGGGCTCCGCCGCCGGCGCCAATATTGAGAGCTTTGTCTATGTGTCCATGAACGCCTTCCACCAGGCCGCCATCTCCTTTGTAGGCCAGAACTACGGCGCCGCCCAGTGCGGCCGCGTGGACAAGGTGGCCCGGCAGTGCGTGGCCTTCGCCGTCCTCTTCGGGCTGGCCCTGGGCAATCTGGCCTACCTGTTCGGCACCCCCCTGGCCAGCATCTACGCCCCGGGTGAGCCCGATGTGGTCCGGCAGGCTCTGACCCGGATGCTCTACATCTGCTGCCCCTACTTTATCTGCGGTATTATGGACGCCCTGGTGGGCGTGCTGCGGGGGCTGGGCAGCTCGGTTATCCCCATGATGACCTCCATCCTGGGGGCCTGCGGCCTGCGGCTGCTCTGGGTGGCCACCGTGTTCCCCCTCTACCCCACCCCCGCCTGCCTCTACCTGTCCTACCCCGTCACCTGGAGCATCACCGCCCTGTTCCATTTCCTGTTTCTCACGTTGGTGGTCCGCCGGCGGGCCTTCGCCAAGGTACAGAGCAACGGTCCCGCCTATCTGGCTACCGAGGGCCACCACCCGGATACATAAAAATTCCCGGAGCGAAAGCTCAATGTCATTAAATTAAGGGAGTTAAGGGCCAGATACGGCGTATCTGGCCCTTAACGCAATCCGGCCAATTGGGTTGCGCCGTTTAGCTGATTATGAAAAAATCGTGAACAATGCCGCAGACCACTTGACAGCCGCAGTATCGTATTATTAGAATGAAATCGTAATTGTCGCCCAAACAAATTCGTAGTGCATTTGCACACACCAGGGGCAAAAAGAAAACCATTTTTTCAAAAAAATTAAGTGACGAATAGGAAAGGCGACGTCCTCACAGATGAGAGGGCGCGTCTTTCTTGCTTTTCTGGCGATGGTTTCACAACTATCGAAAAGAGAAAAAATTATGGAAAGGTTTGAAAATCGTCACGATTTAGACACTCAAACAGCTACATTTGAGCAAATAGGCACGGACAACGCATTATCCCTCGCCGACCTGCACAAGCGTAATTTAGAGCGTACTATAGCCAATAGTGTGGACATAGCCCACACAGCCCGCAGCCAGAAGCTGCCGCCCGAGAAACTGATCAAATTCCTGATTGCCGCCGAGGGCGGGCCGCTGGCGAAGGAGCTGCACCGCGCCGGGA
>CAJUSG010000002.1:0-66508 GCA_910589085.1 uncultured Oscillospiraceae bacterium
CCGCCCCGGTGAGGTGGTTGAGCAGGGTGGACTTGCCCGCGTTGGTGTAGCCCACAATGGCCACCACCGGCACCTCGTTTTTGATCCGGCGCTCCCGCTGGGTGGCCCGGACCCGGCGCACCTCCTTCAGCTCGCTCTCCAGCTTTGCGATCTTCCGGCCCAAAATCCGGCGGTCGGACTCCAGCTGGGTCTCGCCGGGACCCCGGGTGCCGATTGCTCCCTCCTGGCGCTCCAGATGCTTCCACATGCCCAGCAGACGGGGCAGCAGATACTTGTACTGGGCCAGCTCCACCTGAAGCCGGCCCTCCTTCGTCCTGGCCCGCTGGGCGAAGATGTCCAGGATAAGGGCCGACCGGTCCAGCACCCCCACCTTGAGCTCCTCAGCCAGGTTTCGCTGCTGGGAGGGGGAGAGAGGGTTGTCAAAAATCACCATGTCGGCGTCGGTGGCCTCCACCAGTGCCTTCACCTCAGCCACCTTGCCCTCACCGATGAAGGTGCGGGGGTCGGGGCTGTCCTTGGACTGGGTGACTACCCCCGCCGTCTCGCCCCCTGCCGTCTCCAGCAGGGCGGCCAGCTCCTCCATGCTCTCCTCGTCCGCGTTCTCCTCCCGGCTGAGGCTGAATGCGTTCAGCCCCACCAGGACGGCTCGGTTAAATTGTGTTTTCTCAATATCTGGCATATAGGTCAAATTTCCTCGTTTCTGTTTAAATTGCAGGAAAGTCGGCGTGTAGGGGCGGACATTGTCCGCCCGCTGTGACAGCTTCCGTATATAGGTTTCCAGCACATAGGGCCTGCCGTTCCGCCGGTCAATACAGGGCCCCGCCGCCGTCAATGTAAACCCGCAGGAGGTAATCAGCGCTTTGGAAGCCGTATTTTCCGACCGGGCGGAACAGCGGAACTCGGTTCCGCCCCGCTCCCGGGCCAGCTCCATCAACAGTTCCAATATCTGCCGTCCGAAACCACGACCCACAAAGTCCGGCCCCAGGGCGATGCTGGTCTCCTGCCACACGCCGGGGGACAGCTCTGCCAGCCCGGCCCAGCCGATGGCCTGGCCGCTGGACTTCTCATAAACCGTCCAGACGTCGTGGCTGCTCTGCCAGGAAATGGTCCGCTCCATCCGGGCCTTGGCTTCCTCTCCGCTTGCTGTGACCGTCCACAGCATATACCGGGCGGTTTCAGGCCGGGACCACACATTGCGGTACATGTCCGCCCAATCTTCAAAGCGGGCCTTGGCGAGGAGCAAATCTTTTGTCTCCACGGTGGTATGCCCCCATCAGTCCTTCACCAGGACCTCCACAATCTCACCAATATACAGGGTGTGATAATCCTCCTCAGGATACCACTTTGTTTTGATTTCCTGGGGCATATTGTCCGGGTCCATGGGCTGGGCGAACCGCTTGCGGCACACCAGCACCAGCTCGGCCTCCTCAAAGTAGGGGGCGCCGCACTCCGCCGTCCGCACTGTAAAGCCGCACTCCTTTACCTTGTCGATGTCCCGGCCGCTTTTGGAGCCGCAGAGCTGTAAAGCCTTTCGGCTTTCCTCCCCGAAGAAGGACAGGGTAAAGTACTCCTCCCGGTCCACAAACTCCTTGGTATACCGCTGGGGCCGGATGTAGCAGGTGGCCGCCGGAGCCCCCCACATCACGCCCAGCCCACCCCAGGATGCGGTCATGGTGTTGCACCTTTCGGCGGTCCCGGCGGTGATGAGCATCCACTGGTCTCCGATGGCGGAAAATACGTTTTTATCCAGAGCTTTGGGGTCGATCTTACGCATGGCGCGATTCCTCCTAATTTAACAATTCATATACAGTATATGCGCAAAAAGCCGCACCGAATACACGGTGCGGCTTTTGTACACAGGGACTTACTTGTCGAGGCCGAACTTCTTGTTGAAGCGGCTGACACGGCCACCGGTGTCCACCATCTTCTGCTTGCCGGTGTAGAAGGGATGACACTTGGAGCAAACTTCTACACGGATGTCCTTCTTGGTGGAGCCGGTCTCAATCACATTGCCGCAGGCGCACCGGATGGTGGTCTGTTGATAATTGGGGTGGAGGCCTTCCTTCATTTTATCTTCACCTCTTTCTCCTCATGAGGGTATGCTTGTAAACGCAACTGGCATCATACCACACTTTTCCGTGAAAAGCAACTACTTTTTAAAATTTTTTTGCCTCCCGGCGGGAAATTCCCTCTTGACAAACGTGGGAATTTCCGTTAAAATGCTCAACAAGCAAATGCGATGAAGGGGAAAAAGACAGCTTCCTCCCACTCAGAGAGCCGGCGGGCGGTGCGAGCCGGTGTGTGGAGCGCTGTGGATAACTGGCCCCCGAGCAGTCCGCCTGAAGGGTCGCAGTAGGGCGGGACGGCCGGTCTCGTTATTGACCAAAGCCTTGTTGGAGGCTGTGAGGGCTGACAGGCGACTGTCCGCCGAACCAGGGTGGTACCGCGTGTAGATTGCACGCCCCTGACTTGAAAAAGTCGGGGGTTTTTTCGTCCCCTGACAATCCAACACATTTTTAAGGAGGACGCCCACATGAAACCCAAATTTGAAAAGTACATTCCCTTCCAGCCCCAGCCCATCCAGGGCCGCACCTGGCCCAACAAGGTCATTACCAAGGCCCCGGTCTGGTGCTCCGTGGACCTGCGGGACGGCAACCAGGCCTTGATCGACCCCATGAACCTGGCGGAAAAGCTGGAGTATTTCCACACGCTGGTGGATATCGGCGTGAAGGAAATTGAAATCGGCTTCCCCTCCGCCAGCGAGACGGAGTATGAAATCTGCCGGGAGCTCATCGAGGGGGGCCACATCCCCGACGATGTGACCATCCAGGTGCTGGTCCAGGCCCGGGAGCACCTGATTAAAAAGACCTTCGAGGCCATCCGGGGGGCCAAGAACGTCATCCTCCACTTCTATAACTCCACCTCTACCCTCCAGCGGAAGGTGGTCTTTCACATGGACACCGACGGCATCACCAAAATCGCCACCGACGCCGCCGATCTGATCTATGAGATGTCCCAGCCTATGATTGAGGCGGGTATGAATCTGCGGTTTGAATACTCTCCGGAGTCCTTTATGGGCACCGAGATGGACTACGCCGTGGAGATCTGCCAGGCCGTCCTGGATCACCTCCACGCCACGCCGGAGAACAAGGTCATCCTCAACCTGCCCACCACTGTGGAGAACTGTATGCCCAACCAGTTCGCCGACATGCTGGAATACTTCATCCGCACGCTGCCCGGACGGGACAGCGCCATCATCTCCCTCCACCCCCATAACGACCGGGGCTGCGGCGTGGCCACCACCGAGATGGGCCTGCTGGCCGGGGCCGACCGGGTGGAGGCCACCCTCTTCGGCAACGGCGAGCGCACGGGCAACGTGGATATGGTCACCCTGGCCATGAACATGTACACCCAGGGGGTGGACCCGGAGCTGGACTTCTCCAACATCAACAAGATCAAAGAGATGTTTGAGCGGTGCACCAAGATGCCCGTGGGCGACCGCCAGCCCTATGTGGGCAAGCTGGTCTTTACGGCCTTCTCCGGCAGCCACCAGGACGCCATTAACAAGGGCGTCCAGTATATGAAGACCTCCGGCACGGAGTATTGGGAAATCCCTTATCTCCCCATCGACCCCGCCGACGTGGGCCGGGAGTACGAGCCCATCATCCGCATCAACTCCCAGTCGGGCAAGGGGGGCGCCGCCTATATCATGGAGCACGACTTCGGCTTCGACCTGCCCAAGTCCATGCACCCGGAATTTGGACACGTCGTCCAGGTGGAGACCGACCGGGTGGGCAAGGAAATTGCCCCGGAGCGGATCAGCGAGCTGTTCCACCAGGAGTATATCGACGTGAAGGAGCCCTATCAGCTCCTCAAGCACGCCTTCCAGGAGACCATCGACGACGAGGGCCACTCCCATGTGGCCTTCCAGGGCACCCTGCGCCACACCGACACCGTCTTCCAGGTCTCCGGCGAGGGCAACGGCCCCATCGACGCCTTCTTCAACGCCATCAAGGGGGAGAAAATCGACCGCTTCTCCTTCCTGGACTACGCCTCCCACGCCATCACCGACGGCTCCGACTCCCAGGGCGTGGCCTATATCCTCCTCCAGGACAAGCGCACCGGCAGGCAGTACTGGGGGGTGGGCCTGAGCCACAACATCAACCTGGCCCCCCTGCGCGCCATCCTGGCCGCCATCAACCGGGCCAAGCGATAACAAAAAGCTGACAGACCGTCCTCCTGACGGTCTGTCAGCTTTTATTAAACCGGGAAAAGATAGGTACTCAGGGGGAAACCGTCACCGCAGGTCGACCTCGGGCATCAGCTCCTGCCCCACGATGCGCAGCACCCGGTCCATCTGGGCCACCTCCTCCGGGGTAAAGCGCTCCCGCACTCGGTTCATGACCTCCTGCACGTAGGCGCTGCTCAGGTTGTAGTAGTCGTGGAACTTCTGGGTGGGCCGCAGGTGGTACTCCCGCCGGTCGCTGGGGGACTGGACTTTCTCCACATACCCCTTCCGGATCAGGCTGTTCACCTTATAGGCGGCGTTGGGAGAGGAGATGTTGGCGAAGGAGGCGAACTCGTTGACCGTGGGCTCGTCCAGGGCCCGGATGATCTCCATGCAGAAGGTCTCCACCGCCGTCAGGCTGGCCTCTCTGGTCTGGAATCTGGAAAAAACCGCCTGGTAAAAGTGCAGCTTGAATTTGGTGTAGATCCGGTCAAAGCTCTCCTCCAGCACCTTTTTTCCCCTCCTGTTTCCGTGAATTGAGGACATTATACCAGAGAATCTTCCGTTTCGCAAGAGGGGCGTTCCGTCAGGGCGAAGGTGAGCTCCGCCTTACAGGCCAGCTTCCCCTCCACCCGGGCCTCCGCCGTGCCGAAGCCCACCGGCCCCTTCCGGGCGGTGAGCTGACAGGACAGCTCCAGCACGTCTCCGGGGCGGACCTGCCGCTTGAACCGGGCGTTTTTTATGCCTCCAAAGAGGGCCAGCCTGCCCTCGCTCCCCGCCTCGGTGAGGATGGCCACCGCCCCCACCTGGGCCAGGGCCTCGATGATGAGCACCCCGGGCATCACCTTGAAGCCGGGGAAGTGGCCCTGGAAAAACGGCTCGTTGGCGGTGACGCACTTGATCCCCTTGGCCCCCTCGCCGGGGACGCACTCGGTGATCCTGTCCACCAGCAGGAAGGGGTAGCGGTGGGGCAGAATGGCCTCAATCTGGTCGATATTCAGCTCCATTTTTCAATCCTCCATAATCAGCATAGGAATCACTGGTGTAGGGCGGGACGACCCGGCCCACCCTGTTTGTATATGGATTCGGCGGCGCGCCGGGGTCGTCGCGCCCTACAGATGTGCCTCCCACCTTTTCAGTACAACAGCCGCGTTGTGCCCCCCGAAGCCCAGAGAGTTGGACAGGGCGATTTTGATCTCCGCCTGGCGCCCCTCATTGGGGACGATATCCAAATCGCAGGCCGGATCGGGGACCTGATATCCGATGGTGGCGGGGATGAAGCCCTCCTTTAGGGCCAGGGCGGTGAAGATGGCCTCCACCGCCCCGGCGGCCCCCAGCAGGTGGCCCGTCATGGACTTGGTAGAGCTGACTGTCAGCTTTTGGGCGTGGTCTCCAAAGGTGGTGTGGATGGCCGCCGTCTCGCTGGCGTCGTTCAGGGGAGTGGAGGTGCCGTGGGCATTGATGTAGTCCACCGCCTCAGGGGAAATCCCGGCGTCGGCCAGGGCCTGGGCCATACAGGCGGCCCCGCCCGCCCCGCCCGGGGCGGGGGCGGTGATATGGTGGGCGTCGCAGTTGGCGCCGTAGCCAATCACCTCGGCGTAAATTTTGGCCCCCCGGGCTTTGGCGTGGCCCAGCTCCTCCAGCAGGAGGGCGCCCGCCCCCTCCCCCATGACAAAGCCGGAGCGCTCGGCGTCGAAGGGGATGGAGGCCCGAAGGGGGTCTGTGCTCTCGCACAGGGCCTTCATGGCGGTAAATCCCCCCATGGCCAAGGGGGTAATCGCCGCCTCGCCGCCGCCGCACAGCATCACCTCGGCATAGCCGTCCCGGATATGCCGGAAGGCATCCCCCACGGCGTTGGTCCCTCCGGCGCAGGCGGTGACCACGCAGGAGCACATGCCCGTGAAGCCGCAGCGGATGGCCATGTGGCCCGCCGCCATGTTGGAGATAATCATGGGGATCATGAAGGGAGAAACCGTGTCGTATCCCCGCTCGCTCCCCCGCCGGTGGGCCTCCCCCACCGTCTCAAAGCCGCCGATGCCGCTGGAGAAGATGACCCCGCAGCGGTCCGGCTTCTCCCGCTCCCGGTCCAGGCCGGCGTCGGACATACACTCCTGGGCGGCGATGAGGGCCAGCTGGGTGAAGCGGTCCATTTTTTTTGCCTCCCGCCTGCCCAGCAGGCCGTCGATGTCCAGACCCTTTACCTCGCCGGCCAGCTTGACCTTCATCTCCGCCGTGTCGTAGCGGGTGATGGGCCCGATGCCGCATTTTCCGGCCTTGACGGCCGCCCAGCTCCCGGCGACGGAGTTCCCCACCGGGTTGACCGTCCCCATGCCAGTGATTACCACTCTGCGCTTTTCCATATCCTTCACCTCATTAAACCGCCATGCCGCCGTCTACGCACAGCACCTGCCCGGTGATGTAGCCGCACTCCGGCCCGGCGAAGAAGGCCACCGCCCGGGCTACGTCCTCGGAGGAGCCGGGCCGGCCCTTGGGGATGGTGGTCAGCATGGCCTGCCGGGCCTTTTCAGGCAGGGTGGCGGTCATGTCTGTCTCGATAAAGCCGGGGGCCACGGCGTTGACGGTGATGTCCCGCCCGGCCAGCTCCTTGGCAGCCGCCTTGACCAGTCCCAGCACCCCCGCCTTGCTGGCGGCGTAGGCGGTCTGGCCCGGGTTACCCCGCAGCCCCACCACGCTGGACAGGCAGACAATCCGTCCATACTTCTGCCGCAGCATCACCTTCGCCGCCGCCCTGGTGCAGAAGTAGGCCCCCTTCAGGTTGGTATCCAGCGTCTTGGTAAAATCCTCCTCCTTGGCGGTCATGAGCAGGCCGTCCCGGGAGATGCCGGCGTTGTTAACCAGAATATCCAGCCGGCCGAACCGCTCCTTCACCGCAGTCACCAGAGCGTCGCAGGCGGCGGGGTCGGACACGTCCGCCTGAAAGGCCTCCGCCTCCACCCCCAGCTCCCGGCAGAGCTTTACCGTCTCCTCCGCGGCCTGGCTGTTGCCCGCGTAGTTGACGGCCACCGCCGCCCCCTGCCGGGCCAGCTCCAGGCAAATAGCCCGTCCGATCCCCCTGCTGCCGCCGGTGACCAGGGCCACATTTCCATCCATGCTCATGCTGTTTCTCCTTTCAGGGCGGACACCACACTGCGGAAATCCGCCGCTGTGTCAATGTGATAGGTTTTTATCTCCGGAGCGGTCTTTTTAAAGAAGCCGCTCAGCGCCTTTCCCGGCCCAATCTCCACCACGGTGTCCACCCCGTCCGCCGCCATACGGCGGATGGTGTCCTCCCAGTAGACGGAGGACTGGACCTGCCGCTCCAGCAGGGCGGGGACGGTGTCCCCCGCCTCCATAGGTCCGCCCTTGCAGTTGAAATAGACGGGCAAGGCCATGGGGCCGAAGGAGATGGTATTAAAATGCTTTGCCAGGACATCCCCAGCAGGCTTCATCAGCCGGGTGTGGAAGGGTCCGCTCACCTTTAAGGGCATGCACCGCTTGGCCCCCAGCTCCTTCGCGATCTCCCCGGCCCGGTCCACCGCCGCCTTCTCTCCGCCGATGACCAGCTGGCCAGGACAGTTGTAGTTGCAGATCTGGACTACGCCCAGCTCCGAGGCCCCGTCGCAGGCATTTTGGAGCTTCTCCCGGTCCAGGCCCAACACGGCGGTCATGCCGCAGTCCAGACCGGCGGCGGCCTCCTCCATGGCCTTGCCCCGGAGGGCCACCGTGGAGATCACCGTCCCCCGGCTGAACACCCCGGCGGCGTAGAGGGCGGAGTACTCCCCCAGGGACAGCCCCGCCGCCAGCTGAGGGCGGATGCCCTCCTGATACAGCAGGTCGGTCACCCCCACGGCGAAGGCCGCCATACAGGGCTGGGTATAACGGGTCTGGGACAGCTTCTCCTCCGGGCCGGAAAAACACAGCTCTTTTAGGTCGAAATCCACCGGAGCGTGGTCAAACACCTGGGCAAACAGGGGAAATTTCCGGTAAAAATCACTCCCCATGCCTACCTTCTGGCTGCCCTGTCCGGCGTACACAAAGGCTAATTTCATGTTAAACCTCCTCCGCCAGGCGGCGGACCGTCTCCCGGCAGCCGGAGCACAGCTCCTCCAGAATGGCCCGCAGGGGGCGAATCTCGTGGAGCAGTCCGGCGTTCTGGCCGCACATGAGGGAGCCGGTTTTCACGTCGCCGTCGAAGACCGCCCGGCGCAGGGAGCCCAGGGTAAATTTTTCCAGCTCCATCCGCTCGGCCCCCGCCCGCTCCAGCTTCAGATACTCCCGGGACATCTGGTTTTTCAGAATCCGCACCGGGGCGTTCACCGACCGCCCGGTTACCGTGGTGTCGCTGTCCTTGGCCTTCAGGATGGCCTGCTTGTAGTTGTCGTGGATGGGGCACTCCTGGCTCACCAGCAGGCAGGTGCCCACCTGCACCCCGCAGGCCCCCAGGGCGAGGGCGGCGGCCAACTGTTTTCCGCTGGCGATGCCCCCGGCGGCGATGACGGGCAGATCGGTGACCTCACAGACCTGGGGCACCAGGGCCATGGTGGTCAGCTCGCCCACGTGGCCGCCGGACTCGGTGCCCTCGGCGATGAAGCCGTCCACCCCCAGAGGCTCCAGGCGGCGGACCAGGGTGGTGGCAGGGACCACAGGGAATACCTTGACGCCCGCCTCCTTCCAGGCGGGGACAAACTGACTGGGCACCCCCGCCCCGGTGGTGACCACCTTCACACCCTCCTCCATGACCACCTGGGCCATCTCAGGGGCGGCGGGGTTCATCAGCATGATGTTCACCCCGAAGGGCTTGTCGGTCAACTCCCGGCACCGGCGGATGTGCTCCCGCAGGGTGTCCGCGTTCATGCCCCCCGCGCCGATGAGGCCCAGGGCTCCGGCGTTGGACACGGCGGCGGCAAATTCGCCGATGGCGATGTTGGCCATGCCGCCCTGGATAATGGGGAACTCGGTCCCCAGGATTTCGTTGAGTTTCATATTACCTCTCCTTGTCTGCTCTCCCGTCCCCCCGCAGGGATAAGGCTCCTTTGGAAAGGAGCTGTCAGCCGTAGGCTGACTGAGGATTGCGTTCGGCGAAGCCGAACATACGAAGTAAACCCGTGTAGGGCGCGACGACCCCGGCGCGCCGTCTCCCGAGGGTACCCGCTCTCCGTGGACGGCGGGCCGAGGTCGTCCCGCCCTACAACGTCCTGTGGGAGACAGGGGCTCTACCACCGCAGCAGCGCCCCGGCCCAGGTGAGACCGCCACCGAAGCCCACGGTCACGATCCGCATTCCGGGCTTGAGCTGTCCGCACTCGGCCAGCTCGTCCAGGGCGATGGGGATACTGGCGGCGGAGGTGTTGCCGTAGCGGTCCATATTTTTGAAAAACAGGCCCTCCCGGGCCCCCAGCCGCTTGGCCACAAAGTCGATAATCCGGGCGTTGGCCTGGTGGCAGACCACCAGGTCCAGGTCGTTCACGGAGGCCAGCCCCTCCTTTTCCAGCAGCTGGCGGATGGATTTCTCCACCACCTCCACGGCGAAGCGGAACACCGCCCTGCCGTCCATATGGATGGCGGAGGGCACCGGTCCCGGTCCCTGGACCCGGATGCTCTCCGGGTCCCCCCGGGAGCCGAAGACGGTGTGCCAGCTGCGGTCCTCCGCCCGGCGGACCACCGCCGCCCCCGCCCCGTCCCCGAAGAGGACGCAGGTGCCGCGGTCGGTGTGGCCCATGACCCGGCTGATGACCTCCGCCCCCATCACCAGGGCGCAGGGCCGGGGAGCGTCTGCCAGCAGGGCGTGGGCGGTTTTCAGGCCGTAGAGAAAGCCGGCGCAGGCGGCGTTCAGGTCGAAGCAGAGGGTGTCCTCCTCCAGCCCTAGCTCCCGCTGGAGCAGACAGGCGGTGGAGGGGCTGGCGTGGTCGGGGGTGAAGGTAGCCACCAGGCACACTCCGATATCCGCCGCCGTGATCCCCGCCCGGCCCATAGCCTGTCGGGCGGCGGAGACGGCCAGGTCCAAGCCGGTCTCATCGGTGCAGAAATGCCGCTGATGTATCCCGGTGCGGCTGAACACCCACTGGTCGGTGGTGTCCACCTGACCGCTCAGCTCCTCGTTGGTCACCACCCGGGCCGGCAGGCACCGGCCGGTGGCTAAAATCTGGGGTGCGCTCATGGTTCCTCCCTCTCCGCCGGGGCCAGGTTCTGCCCCATGGCGCGGAACATATCGTATCTCTGCCGGGCCAGGGCAGGGCCCCTCAGCTTATCCAGAGCGGCCAGCTCGTGGGTCAGCGCGGCATCCACCGTGCGGAAAACAGCTTCCCAGTTGGTGTGGGCGCCCCCCTCGGGCTCCCGCAGCACCCCCTGGACCATGCCGCCCCGGCGCAGGTCCTGGGCGGTGAGCTTCATCACGCCGCAGGCCTCCCCAGCCCGGGCGGCGTCCTTCCACAGGATGGAGGCGAAGCCCTCGGGGGAGAGGACGGAGTAGACCGCGTGCTCCAGCATGAGCACCCGGTTGGCCACGGCCAGGGCCAGGGCTCCGCCGCTGCCCCCCTCCCCGGTAATCACCGAGATGACGGGCACCTCCAGGGCACTCATCAGTGCCAGACACTGGGCGATAGCCTCCCCCTGACCCCGCTTCTCCGCCTCTTTGCCGGGGTAGGCCCCCGGGGTGTCCACGAAGGTGATGATGGGCCTGGAAAATTTCTCCGCCTGCCTCATCAGCCGCTGGGCCTTCCGGTAGCCCTCGGGGGAGGGCATCCCAAAGTTGCAGCAGAGGTTTTCCTCCAGGTTTTTCCCCTTCCGGTGGCCGATCACCGTGACGGGCCGGCCGTGGAACCGGGCGATGCCCCCTAAAATACTGCCGTCCTCGGCGCAGAGGCGGTCCCCCCGCTGCTCAAAGAAGTCGGTAAACAGGGCGTCGATAAAGTCCGCCGTCCCCGGACGATCCGGGTGGCGGGCGATTTTCACTTTTTCCTCCGGGCTGTAGCGGCTCATGTGCGTCCCCCCTTCTCGTGGAGGGCCAGCAGCTGGGCCAGCACCGCCCGCCACTGGCTCCGGGGGACGATCCGGTCCAGAAAACCGTGGTCCAGCAGGTACTCGGAGCGCTGGAAGCCCTGGGGCAGCTGTTCCTTGATGGTCTGCTCAATGACCCGGGGGCCGGCGAAGCCGATGAGCGCCCCGGGCTCGGCCAGCATGATGTCCCCCAGGGAGGCGAAGCTGGCCGTCACCCCGCCGGTGGTGGGGTGGGTAAGACAGGAGATGTACAGCCCGCCTCCGCTCTGGAACCGCTGGACGGCGGCGGCGGTCTTGGCCATCTGCATCAGGGAAAAGATGCCCTCCTGCATCCGGGCGCCGCCGCTGGCCGAGAAAATCACCAGGGGCAGCTTTTTCCGGGCGGCGTACTCGGCGGCCCGGGTGATCTTCTCCCCCACCGCCGTGCCCATACTGCCCATGAGAAAGCGGCTGTCCAGCACGGCGAAGACCGCCCGGCGGCCCTCAATCTGGCCCAGGGCAGCCACGGCGGCGTCCTTCAGGCCGGTGGACTGCTCCAGGTCAGACAGCTTCGACCGGTAGCCGGGAAAGGAGAGGGGGTCGGCGGGGGTCAGCTTCTCCTCCAGCTCCTGAAAGGAGCCGGGGTCCAGGATATTGGCCAGCCGGTAGTAGGCCCCGATGGGGGCGTGAAAGCCGCACCTGGGGCAGACCTGCAAATTGCGCTCCCACTCCAGGCTGGCGCTCTCCTCCCCGCAGGCGGAGCATCCGGTGCGCCGGGAGGAGGTGATTTTCCCCTCCCGCATGGCCCGGTAGGTCAGCAGACGGTCCCGGCGCCGGGAAAATGTTTGATTCACGTCTCTCCCTCCATCAGGCGGTCACAGGTCCGGACCAGCTCCAGAAGCCGGTCCAGATTTTGATCCAGATAACCAGTATCGTACTGCCCCCGGACAAACTCAGAATCGTGCATAATCAGATGGGCCAGGGCCGCGTTGGTGGGGTAGCCCTCGATAATCAGCTCCTCCAAAGCCCGGCGCATCCGCCGGATGGCCTCCAGCCGGGTGGGGGCGTGGACCAGCACCTTGGCCACCAGCGAGTCGTAATAGGGGGGCACCTCGTAGCCGGTATACAGGGCGGTGTCCACCCGGACGCCCGGTCCGCCGGGCAGGTGGAGAAAGGTGGTCGTCCCCGGACAGGGCATAAAGCCCCGCTCCGGGTCCTCAGCGTTGATCCGGCACTCGATGGCGTGGCCTGCCGCCTTCACATCCTCCTGCGAGAAGGACAGGGGCAGGCCGGAGGCCACCCGCAGCTGCTCTTTTACCAGATCGATGCCGGTAACCAGCTCGGTGACCGGGTGCTCCACCTGAATCCGGGTGTTCATCTCGATAAAGTAGAACCGCCCCTCGGGTGACAGGACGAACTCCACCGTCCCCGCCCCCACGTAGCCCGCCGCCTGGGCGGCGGCCACGGCGGCCCTGCCCATCTCCTCCCGCAGGGCGGGGGTGAGGGCTCTGGAGGGGGACTCCTCCACCAGCTTCTGGCGGCGGCGCTGGATGGAGCAGTCCCGCTCCCCCAGGTGGACCACGTGGCCCTGGGTATCCGCCATAATCTGGAACTCAATATGCCGGGGGTTGACCACCAGCTTCTCCAGATAGAGCTCCCCGTCGCCGAAGCAGGCCACCGCCTCGGCCCGAGCCTCCTGAAAGGCGCTGTCGATATCCTCCGGGCCGGCGGCCTGGCGCATCCCCCGGCCCCCGCCTCCGGCGGAGGCCTTCAGCAGGACGGGATAGCCCACCTCCTCCGCCAGCTTTTTCGTCTGGCGGACATTCTTCAGGGCCCCGTCGGAGCCGGGCACCACCGGCACCCCGGCATTCCGGGCCAGGGTCCGTGCGGCGGACTTACTGCCCAGCTTTCGGATCACCGCCCCCGAGGGACCGATGTATTTCAGCCCCTCTCCGGCGCACCGGTCGGCAAAGTCGGGATTTTCTGACAGAAAGCCGTAGCCTGGATGGATGGCGTCGCAGCCGGTGGCCAGCGCCGCCGACAGGATCGCCTCCTGATTTAAGTAGCTGTCCGCCGCCTTGGCCGGGCCGATGCACAGGGAGCGGGTGGCCAGCTGGGCAGCCAGGGAGCTCTCGTCCGCCTGGGAGTACACCGCTACCGTCTCAATGTCCAACTCCCGGCAGGCCCGGATAATCCGCAGGGCAATCTCCCCCCGGTTGGCAATCAACACACGCTTAACCATGGTCTCACACCCTCCGGATTCGGAACAGGGGCGCACCCATCCCCACAGCCTCACCATCCCGGGCCAGAATTTCCTCCACCACGCAGTCGGCGGGGGCGGGGACCTCGCTCATCATCTTCATGGCCTCAATCAGGCACAGGGTATCCCCCTTCTTCACCTGAGCCCCCGCCGTCACATAGGGGGACTCCTCCGGGGCGGAGGCTGCATAAAACACCCCCACCAGAGGGGCGGACACCACCTCGCCCTGCTCCTCCCGCTCCGCCGGGGCGGCGGGAACGGCGGCAGGGACGGAGACAACCGCCTCCTTCCGCAGCGCCACCCGTTCCCCCTGGTGCTCCCACTCCAGAGTGGTCAGGCCGGAGGCTCCGAAGCGGTCCATCAGACTGTAAAGCTGCTGCAATTCCATACGCGGCCTCCCCGATTTCTCAGCCCTGCTTGCCCTTGATGTAGTCCAGAATGTCCTGAACGGTGTGGATCTTCTCCAGGTCCTCGTCCTCGATCCCAGCGCCCAGCTTCTCCTGAAGGGCCATGGACAGCTCCACAATCTCCAGCGAGTCGGCCTCCAGGTCCTCAACCAGGTTGGTATCCAGCTTGATGTCCTCCACATCGCAGCTCAGCGTCTCCACAATGATGTCCCGTACATTCTCAAATGTGATCTCCATATCAGTATGACCGTCCTTTCAAAGTCTGGCATCCATTTCGCCAATTAATATTCAAGTATTTTATCTAAATATTTTTAACTAAAATACTTGAGTATTATTATATGAAAAGCCCTCCCATTGTCAAGAAAAATTTTCTAATCCGCTCCCCTTTTCTCTGTTTCCTACAAATACCATCCCCTTTACAGGTCTGATTTCCATCGGACTGAAGCGTCCCCGCAGTGTATATCATCAAACGCGGCACAGGCACTGCCATCGCAACGCTTCATCGTAAACCTCTCTCAATATGAAAAAAGATGCAAAAACCCGCAGAAATCAAAGATTTCCGCGGGTTCTCAGCCGCCCCTCAGATTTGAGCCGGCAACGCTGATATTTCCTTTACTCTCCCAGTCCGCTGTCAATCAGGGCGATCAGGGCATCCACAGCCTCCTGCTCGTCCGCTCCCTCCGCCGTGATGGATACCTTGCTTCCCAGCGACATCCCCAGCGTCAGAACCGTAATGATGGACTTGGCGTTGGCCGGCTTCTTGTCCGGCTGAGAGAGGTTGGCGATCTGAATATTTGATCTCCACCTGCTGGCCTCTTTGACAAACGTGCTGGCGGGACGGGCGTGGATTCCATGGGGGTTGATTACCGTTGTATCTCTTGTGTACATAGCCGTTATCTGGCAAAGCCCGAGGGCTTCGCGCTCCTTTCTTAATCATCTCATACAGTTTTCTGCCTCTTCGGCTGTGGCAGAAGCGCAAACCGCCTCCGCCAGGGATTGCAGCTGGGGCATGGTCCTGCCGGCCAGCGCCTGCTTCACATAGGGAAGCGACGACAGCGGCATGGACAGCTTCTGAAAGCCCATGCCCGCCAGCACAGGGGCCGCCAGCCGGTCGCCCCCCAGCTCTCCGCATACGCTCAGGGGCTTTTGGGCCTGCTGAAAGCATTCGGACACATAGCAAAGCACACGGAACAGGGCCGGATGGTAGCTTTGGTAGTACTGCGCTACGCCTGGATTCCCCCGGTCCGCGGCCGTCAGGTACTGGCACAGGTCGTTGGTGCCCACAGAAGCAAAGTCAACCTCCTGCGCCACCTTGTCCGCAATCAGAGCGATGGCCGGGACCTCAATCATAATACCGAATTTCACATCGCCGCTGTACGGAATACGCTCCGCATCCAGCTCGGCCCTCACCTCCGCCAGGGCCTCCTTTGCCCGGCGAATATCATCCAGCGAACCGATCATAGGGATCATCAGCCACAGATTTCCATAGACGGACGCCCGCAGGGCCGCCCTCAGCTGGGTGCGGAACAGCTCCCGGTGCTCCATACACAGCCGAAACGCCCGGCAGCCGAGGAAGGGATTTTCCTCGTGGGGCAGCGGGTAGTAGGGCAGTGACTTGTCCCCCCCGATGTCCAACGTTCTCAGCGTCACCGGCCGGGGCGCGTAAAACAGCAGGGCTTTTTTATAGGCCTCAAACTGCTCCTCCTCCGTGGGCATATGCCCACTGTTCATGTAGAGAAACTCCGTGCGGAAGAGCCCCACATAATCCGCCCGTTCCGTCCCCTCCAGCTCTTCGGGCCGTGAGGAGCCGATGTTGACCCCCAGCTGCAGCGGCACCCCGTCGGCGGTAGCCCCCGGTTTATCCATAAATTCCGCGGCGAGGGCCTTCTCCCACAGATGCCGGGCCTGTTCCGCCTCCATCGCCCGCCTCGTATCTCCATCCGGCGCCAGGATCACCCTGCCGTCCCCTCCGTTCAGGATCACAGGCATCGCCTCCTCCGCGCTCTCCATCAGTCCGGAGACCCCCAGCACCGCCGGGATATCGTAGCTTTTGGCCAGAATCGCCAGATGCGAGGTCATTCCTCCAATTTCCGTCACAATACCCAGGACATTTTTTCGATCAAGGACAGCCGTTTCAGAGGGCAGGAGGTCGTGGGCCGCCAGAATAACCGGGCGGGACAGCCGTGAGAGCGAGGCCTCCTTTTCCCCCGCGTAGTTGCGCAAAAACCTCCTTTTCACATCCCGCAGGTCGGCGGCCCGCTCGGCCAGAATGTCGTCCCCGCAGCTCTCCAGCAGCCCGGCAGACTGTTCAAACGTCAGGTCCGCCGCCCTGTCCGCGGGGAACCGGCTCTCGGTAATCAGGCCGCGAACCGATTCATCTATCGACGGATCATTTAACAGATCCAGGTGGACGGAAATAATGGCGCTGCTCTCCGGCGTATCCGTCAGGGCCTCCAGGGCGCTCAGCTCTGAACAGGACGCCGCCATAGCCGCCTCATACCGCTGCAGCTCCCCGGGAACATCCTCCTGCCGGATCGTCTCCTGGCTGATATTTGGGATAAACGGGCGATAGATTTCAATTTCTCCGATTGCGATTCCGGAGCATACGCCCTTTCCCTTCAGGGTAATCATTTTATTTTCCTCCCGTTTGGGTCTGGAACCTCGTAGGAGAGTTTTGTCATCTGGTTCAGCTTTACAGACCGCGTTCTATAATCTGAATAGTCCAATTTAATCAGATTCAAGAACAGCGCGTCGACAATGCAGTTCATGGACAGCCTGAGCATACAGCTGCGCAGAAAGGTCCGGGCGCCGTACTCCATCACCTTAAAATTCACGTTGGACAGGGATTGGATCGTGTTCGCGGCAGACCGTGTGATGGAGATCACACTCATCCCCTTCTTGCGGGCCAATTTTGCGAAGTTGACCAGATCTCTGGTTTCACCGGACTCAGACAGGACGATGAGCACATCGCCCACCTCGCAGTTAAGCAGCCGCGCATACAGCAGGGAGCTGTGTGAATTGGTAAACGAGTCAATCCCGATGTTCTCCAGGCGGTAGCAGATGTACTCGCTCAGATAGTAATTGCGCTCGGAATACCCCGCCACCATAACCTTTCGGGCCTGATAAACTGCCTGCACCGCCAAGTCGATATCCTCTATGCTGTTCATGGAGAGGGTCATATTAACAATCGTATTATACTGCTGGGCCAAGAGGGCCGTTGTCGTCGCGGTGTCGTCTGTCTCTGAGACGTCCATGTTGATAAACTCGTCTGCGTTTTCCACCCCAACATCATTAATCATTTGTCTGTAGCTGCCATAGCCTAGCTTTTTGGAAAAACGGATAATTGTGGGCTGGCTCACGCCTGATGCCTCTGCCAGCGCGCTGGAACTCATACCGCGGACACTCTCTCTGTGCTCGTCGATATAGGCGGCAACCTTCTGCTCAGAAGCGGTCAGGTCTCCTGATATAAATTGAAGCTTATGATGGAATAACATCGGCATGGCGGCAGCTCCTCTCCATAAATTCAGAGAATATCGTCCTCATCCGCTGTCTCTGCCAGGTCAACCGGCTTGACCATACTCAGCCCGCCGCGGGCTTCGGCCAGCATTTCCTCCAGCTCTTCATCGCTCACCTCAGCCCCGGCAAAGGACAGGCTCGTGACAAAGGCCAGATTCATCCCGTTAAACATCCGCACATTTGGATACTGGACCAGTCTTGTGGCGGCATTGGACACACTGCCGCACAGCAAATCCGCGACTACAAACACACGGTCCTCCGGGTTCTGCAAAATCACCTGTTCAATGGCGGACGCAATAGTCTCCGGCGCTTCTCCCGGCATCAGTCCAAAGGTCTGGAGTTCGCCAATATCGCCCACCAGCATCCCCAGGGCATTCGCCATCCCCTCCGCAAGTCTGCCGTGAGAAATGAGGAAAATTCTCTTTTTCATAACCATTATACACCCCTTTTTCCACAAGTCAATTATCTTCGCGCAGGGGGTCCTGCCCGGAGATATCATAGTACGAGTTTACAATCAGCTCCAGGACCAGCTTTTCTTCCACCACCTCCGGATCCAATTGAGATACCTCTCTGACCGCGGCATAGATTCCCTTCTGCCCCAGCAGCCTCTGTAAGGCGACGGACTGCGGGTCCTCCTCGTTCTGATACAGGTAGGCGTAGGCGCAGCTGCGGCAAATATAATAGGGCAGAATTCCCTGCTTCGCCGCGCACAGGGCCGGGCCGATCAAGCGGTCATTCCTTCCCAGCTTCCGAATCGGTTCCCGCACAATGCGAAACAGACTGTCGTCCACATTTCTGGTGCGGAAGACGGCGACCGGTTCCCGTGCCTGTTCCGCAGTGCGCGGGGGCAGGCCGTACTCCCTGGCTACACCGTTGTAGCCCTCCGCGGCGGCGTAGTAGGCATACCGGGAGGCCACGGGGTGATAGGCGGCCTCGCAGCTTCGTGTCAAGCCGTGGGCAAGGGCCACAAACGCCATGGAGCACTGCACCAGATTTCCCGTCCAGATTTTCACAACCATCGCCGCGGACAGATTCTTTTCCAGTCGGAAGAAGGACGGCATATTGGGACAGGCGCACAGCTCCTCCGAATCCTCCACCCGCAAAACGGGCTTGTCGTCCCCGATGACCCGATAGGCGTCCTCTGTCCGCTCCTGTTCCGGGGGCAGCAGGTTTTTACGGTTGACAATGCTCATCACCAGCCGGATACACCGGTCAAAGTAGGCGCGCTCCGCCGGATTCAGCCTGGCGCGCAGCCCGCTGTCGTAATATTCATAAAGGCCGACATAGTTCGCTCCTAGGGTAATAAACAGCATTTTCTCATTTCCCGCCGCCATCCGCATCCGGATCATTTCGGCCAAATCGCCAATCACCTGGTCAAAGGCGTCGGGCATCAGGGCGGTGGAGATAAAGTCCGCCTGGCACATGCTGCGGATATATGCCTCATGCTCCGTCACGGTATTCAAAACCTGAAAGCCCTCCACCCGTGTCTCGCGGCTCTCACCTGAGGACATATTGGACATTTTAACAGTATAATATCCCTGCTTTCTCAGCCCCGCTGTCAGACCGGCATCCTTATCCGCAAAGGTAATGCGGGCCTTGTCTTTGTAATACAGCTCGCCCAGCATCCCCCGTCCGCTGCGGCCGGCGCCAATAATCACAACGCTTTCTCTCATTTTAACTCCTCCAAAATCTGAAACACCTGGGGCAACTCAGTTATGACATAGTCCGCTGAGCCTTCCCTATAGGGAAAGCGGTCGTCCCGCAGGGCCGCAACCCTCAGCCCCGCGCCCTTCGCCGCCTGAATGCCATAGATCGAGTCCTCCACAGCCAGACAGCGGTCTGCCGGAATTTTCAGCGTCTCCAGCGCCAACAAGTAAATGCCCGGATCCGGCTTGCGCCTGGGGACATGCTCTCCGGTTATAACCCTGTCAAAGTACCCTCCAATGCCGGTATCGTCAAATACCTTGTCAATCCGTTCCTGATTGCTGTTGCTGCACAGGGCCAGAAGGCAGCCGCTCTCATGGAGCTGTTTTAAAACAGCGGCCGTGTGTTTTTTCAGCAGCGGCCCAAAGTCCAGCAGCAGCTTTCGCTGGGCCGCGCGGTAGGGCTCCGCCAATTCTTCCGCCGCAAGCGTCAGCCCGCGCGCCCGGATGATGGTCTCAAATTTCGTCTGGAACTCCATTCCCGCAAAGCAGTAAAAATCACTGGCTGGAATTGAATACCCCTTTTCCTGAAAGGCCATACTGAGGCACCGGGCGTAAACAGTCTCAGTGTCAATCAGGACCCCGTCCATGTCAAACAGGACCGCTGTCTTCATTTTCTTCACCTCTGCTAAAGATTCGGGCCGGATTGTGAATCATAATCCTCTCCAGGTCCGACCGGTCAACCCCCTGCTCAATCAGCCTGGGCAGCACAACACGGTGGATAAAGCTCAAGGAATCAGGCGCATAGTTGATATATGTGCGGTGGTCCCAGTCGCTCCATCGGCTGTGGTTGAAGCACACCACGGCATCGTGGGAAAAAATCAGGCGGTCTGCCCATCCCCGGCGAATCAGCTCCGGAATGATGTTCAGATTGTGCTCCAGATTGTGGCCGTTAAAGTTCATCTGGTCAATGGCGATATAGCTGCCCCGGCGCATGACATTCTCCGCGTAGTCGAGGGGATCGCCGGCCCGAAAGTGTCCAATCACCACCCTGCTTAAATCGGCCCCCTGCTCCTCAAAGATATCCTGCTGAAACAGGCCGTATCGGGTATTGGCAGGGCGGCAGTGGGTGATAATGGGAAGCCCGGTGAGGCGCTGGGCCGCTCCGCAGACCCGCAGGATTTTTTTGTTGTTTTCCGTCAGCCCCGCTTCGCCCGTTCCGCACTTAATCACCCCGCAGCGAATGTCCGTACCCTGAACGCCCTCCCGGGCCTCCCGCTCCAGGAAACGAATCAGATACTCCTCCGGGGCCATGCGGATCAGGGGGTCCTCCGCGATAAATATCCCCGTGGCGGCGATGATATTCATTCCGGTATGCTCGGACGCGGCTTTTAATATTTCCACGTCCCGGCCCATATTGCAGGGTGTGACGTCGACCAAAGTCCTCACCCCGGCAGCATAGGCGTTCTTGACAACCGGAATAATCATCTCAAGCGCCTTATCCACAGGGAGGCGCTGGGGGTCCGCCACCCGGGCATTCCAGTCTCCCAGATAGAGGTGCTCATGCATCAGGGTAGTGCCTAATTGGCCCGGGGATATCCGGCCCAGTACCGTTTCAATCATGACGGCTCTCCTGTATTTTCGCGCCCTGACCGGGCGGCGGCGTGCGGAACACAGCGGCCCGGTCAGCGGTGATGGTTACCTGATCGGCAATTCTCACCCGGACGCGGTCGGATTCCAAGTCGGAAATTCTGCCATATATGGCGTTGCCGACCAGAACCTCAGCGCCGACACACAGGTTGTCCTGCATGGACAAAAACGCCTGTTTTCTCCTTTTTATGTAGGCCAGGCTAATCATCACATATAAAATCATGATTGTCACAGCAGCAGCTAAAATATAAAACGCCAGATGATCCATGGTATCCCTCCTACTGCTCGTCAATATAGGAAATCATGTAGAGCTGCATGGCTCCGTCCAATCTGACCGGGCCGTGGTCCGCCGGAATCAGCACTGTCTCCGGCATCCGAATAGGTATCCCGTCAATTTTCCCCTCGCCCTTCACACAGACAATGCACATAAAGCGGTCAAAGGAGAAGGAGCCGGGGCCGTCAACATCCAGCCGCTTGGCCACATACTCCCCGGGGCTGGAGTAGTAATCGGTCACCCTCAGCCCATTCACTTCATAACAGACAGGGTCAATGGGCGCAAGCGGGACCTCCGGAATATTGACGCAGTCATATACCTGCCGGACATGCAGCCTGCGGTCCGGGTCGTTCCGGTGATAATCAAAAAAGCGGTAGGAAATATCGGAATTTGAGGCGAACACCATGGATATTTTCCCATTCTCACCGCCCCCGCCGCCGTGAATTACCCCGGCCGGGGTATGCAGATACTGCCCGGAGCGGACCGTTATCGTCTGAAACAGCCCCTCCCAGTCCTCCCGCTCCACCAGCTGCCTGAATTCCTCCAGCGAGGCGGCCTTGTTCCCAAAGAGCTTGATCTGCTCTGTCCCGTCCGGCTCGATGGCGATTGATCCGGATACCTTTCCCAGCGTGCCCTCATGGGTCAGGGCGTACCCGTTGCCGGGATGCAGGTGGTAGGACATTTTTTTCTCTGAGCAGGAGGTCGCCAAACGGACGGGGAATACCGGCGCTTTGCAGCGGAATATCTCCGGGTGGGTCTCATAAAACCGGGACAAGGGCTGCCGGGCCTCTGTTACAATACAGTCCTGGTGTCCCTTCAGGGCGATGACATGATAAATTTGCCCCACATTCTTTAAATCTGTTTCTAAATGATAGGCGTCAATGATCCTTCTCCCACCCCAAATGAAGGACTCCAGCACAGGTTCAATATGATAAATCACAACCACATCTTCTTTCAGGCAAAGATCAGGCCAGAACCGAAAGGCTCTGGCCCTTTCCGTCGGTCAAGCAATCCCCAGCAGACTTAATACGATCACAACTGCCATCGTGCCGTACACAATCCACTGCATCTGGACACGGCGAATTTTCATCAAATAGTAATCCAGCGCAATAACCAGCAGGCCGGTCAGACGGGGGAAGATGGCGTTGATCTCATCCGTCACCAACGCGGTCTCTCCGTTGTTTTGAAAGGCGAGCTGCAGGCCAATGTTGGTGCGGGACGCAGCCAGACAGCCCACGACAATCAGGCCAAAAACAGCCACCGCTTTTGTAATATCGCTGATGCCGGCGTTTCCAAACAGGTCGACGGAGGCCTTGCCGGCGCTGTAGCCCCGAACAAAAAGGACATAGCCAAAGCTCAGAATAATGGCCAGCAGGGCCACGATGTAGAACAGCGGACCCATCACGCTGCCGCTCTCGCCGGAGATCGAAATGGTCATCGTACACAAAATGGGGATCAAGGTGGCCTGAACCAGACTGTCGCCGATTCCGGCGACCGGGCCCATCAGGCTGGACTTGATGGAGGTAATCATTTCCGCGTCCACATTGTGGTGCAGGGCTCTCTGCTCCTCCATGCCCAGGATAATGCCGAAGATCAGCGATCCGGCAATGGGCTCCGTATTGTACCAGGTAAAGTGGCGGGCCACATTTGCGCCTACCTCCTCCGGCGCATAGAACATCTTGAAGAAGGGAAGCAGCCACCAGGGCCAGCTCTTCCCCTGAATGTAGACGGCGTCCACGCCCGGGCAGCCGTACAGCAGATAGCGAATATAGAGGCGGTTGCGCTCAGCCTTGGTCAAGGTGGTTGTTCTGATGGTATTCATTCAATCTCATCCTCCTCATCAGCCGAGACGACAGCGGCGGCAGGCTTATTCATCGTGCGGTAATACAGCAGCGCGATCACAATGGCGAAGAAAATCACGCCTGTGGTGGACAGGCCCAGATAACCGTAGCAGGCCCAGCCGAAGATAAAGAAGGCGAAGCTCCAGGCGTCGGAGACCAGATAACCCAGCAGCGCCGCCATACCGATGGCCGGCAGCCAGCTGGCCACAGTACCCAGCGCTGCCAGCAGGGACTCGGGCAGCGCGTTTACAACCACTTCCACCGCGCCGGAGCCAAAATAAATCAGAATAAAGCTGGTAACGCCGCGCTCCACAAGATAGAGCGCCGTCGGGAATCCCACATACCACCAGGAGAACCCTTTCCAGTCATTTTTCTCCGCGGCGCGCTTCATGGCGCTGCCGGCGGCGGCGGTCAGGGCGCGGACCGCATAATCGACAGACGTGAAAATGGTGGCCAGGCCGGTAGCCAGAGCAATCGCTGTAGTGGTATCAACTCCGGACGTCATGGCGACGGCAATACAGGGAAAAGAAATAATTCCCATGTCCATGGAGCCCACGCCGCCCACCTGGAAATACCCCATATAGACCAACTGCATGGCGCAGCCAATAATCACACCCTGCTGGACATCGCCGAGAATCATACCTACCAGCAAACCGCCGATAAAGGGGCGCTGAAACAGGTATTTTAGCGGATACCCGCCGATGGGTGCCGAACCGGAGGCTGAAAATGTGGTCAAAAGTGAAATAAGTGCGCATTGGATCGCAAACACTGCTAAGACCTCCCTCTCTATTGATTCGCCTGGATATAAAGTTTCTGTGCCTCTTCAAAGGGGATATTTGCGTTCACGCAGCTGGGATCAAAAACAATTTTAACCCCCTGTTCATGGGCATATTGAATCGCCTCAAATTCCTCCGCGGTATTACCCAGTCCGTTCATATACTTGGGGGCGTTGTCACGGATAAACTGCTGGCCAATCGTCAAGGTGCCTTTAAATGCATATCCCATTTCAACCACACGCCTGACAGAGATTGGGGTCTTAAAAATAATGAAATAATTCAGCTTGGATTCTTCCGCTTTTTTCAACGCCGGAAGGGCCTTGTCAACTCTGCGGATGTGGACCTTGATATCGCTGGATACCGTGCTGGCGTAAAGGCTGGACATGTGCTGATCCGCCGCGATTTCATCATCCACAACAATAATGGCGTTCAAAGGGTATGTCTTCTTGAGAATTGTTGTTGTCTGCCCGTGAACAACACGCATATCCACCCGGTAATGAGTAATCATGTTTTCACCTCCTCCTTCTCATTTTGGAACAGGCAATAGCTGACGTATCAGCCTCGTCCCCTGTCTGTAATTCAATTTTAGTCTCCATTATTCCATTTGTCAACGAATAATTCAGAATAATTCAAATTTTGTGAATTGATATAAATAGAGAAGTCTCTTTTTGTATAATTCTCCCACAGCTCGTCGGAACAAACAGAATAATGCCGTGGGCGACCCAAGAGTATGAAATCTTCCTGCGCTTCACCGCACAAAAATAGGGCCCGCCCAAATAATTTCGGCAGACCCTATCCATATTATACTGTTTTCAGCTATCGTGATGACAGCACAATGTGTCCTCACATATCAATGCAGCAAAATCGGGAAAATGATAAAACCCGCAGGAATCTTAAAATTCTTGCGGGTTTTGGACTGTATCACCCAAAAAGATTCATCTTTCTGGTCCGCACCCGAACCGGAGCCCAGCGAAGCGGGTCCGGTTTGGAGAGGAGGAGCAAGGGAGCGAATGGCGATTTTATAAAAAATCGCCGGAGCAAAGCGGACTTTGCTCCGACGTGGAGCTAGTGGTGGGAATCGAACCCACAACCCCATCATTACGAGTGATGTGCTCTGCCATTGAGCCACACTAGCACCGGTCCGCGCCAGGCGGCACAGCAAATAATATTATACTCAACGCGGTCCTATCCGTCAAGGGGCGGCGGCAATTTTCATCAATAAAGATTTTAACAGCGGCGCGCCGCCAAACCTCACTCCTCCTCCTCCTCGATGGTGTGGGGGTCCGGGGGAATGACAGGCATATCGCCCTCCAGTTGATCGAAGTAGTCCACCTCCTGCAGCACGGGCTTGCGGTGCTCGGCAATCGCCATAATGGTGGGGTAGAGCACAATGGCCACCAAGCCGCCGGAGAACCCGTTGTTATACAGATTCATTCCCGCCACCGGGGAGCCGGTATAAAGCACCACTGAGGAGTGGATAAACCCGGCCAGCAGCCCATAACCCCAGCCGAAATAACCTGAGATCGGGGCCAGCGTAGTGCAGAACAGGCAGGCCAGCTGGACGGCGGGCTGGGTGAGGGACCAGTCCATCACCACGCTGCCCAGCGCCACCCCAGCCATCACCGGCAGGATGTTAAAGGCGTGTTTGCCGAAGGCGGAGAACCCCATAATGGTGAGGATACCCCCCACAGTGGGCCCGTTCAGCTCCCCGCCTGAGAGCAGAATATAGGCCATTCCAATCAGGCCGTTGACTCCGGTATTGATGACCACCGGGGCCGCGCCAAACATACGCAGATAGTCGCTGGGCGCCCGGCCGCTGGTCTGAAGCAGCCGGCGGTAGCCCGCCCAGGCCGCCCAAACAGGCTTGCCGCTGAAAAACAGGCCGCCCAGGATCAGCAGAACGCACAGGGTCACCAGCATCGCCCCGAAGGGCAGGTTGTAGCCTCTGGCCCAGCGGTAGTGCGTGGTGGGGTCCGCCCCCAGGGAGGACATCAGGGGCACGCAGATAAAGGCCACCAGCCCGCAGGCGAAGCCCACATTGTACAGATTCATGCCGTTTTGAATGCGGTATGTATAGGTCGCCAGGGGAGGCATGACAAAGCCGATCACCAGCCCCACCAGCACCCCCTCCACCGGGCCGCCCCAGCCGTTGTCCAGGGCGATATAGCTGACAATGGGGGCCAGCGCCGTAGCCATCAGTCCGATGCCCATATAGCCCCCCGCCGGTTCCCGGCGCGCCTTGGTATACAGCCAGGTTCCGGCCAGAATGGGCCAGATATTCACAAAGTTTTTTCCGAAGAGGGAGAAGCCGGACATGAGGCCAATCTCCACCAGGGTCATGCCGTTGAGGGTATCCCGGGACAGGTAGAGCACGCAGACGGTAATGGCCGTAACAATGGCGGAGTTCACCAGCGCCGCTCCGGGGCCGGCCACCAGAACATAGTCTGTAATCAGGGCGTCCTCTGTGATGACGATGGTGTACAGGCCATGAAGGATATTGGCTGGGGTGTCCATCAGCAGGCCCGCCGACGCCGTGAGAATGACAAAGGCCCACAGATAGGGAAACATCCTGTCGTACCGGGCCTGATGTTCATGGTGCAGCAGGTGGAAAAAACCCATTGGTGTCAACCTCCAAAATACTCCCTTGTCTGTTCCGCGTTTCTTCTGATCTCCCGGGCCAGGGCCTCCATGGATGGAAACCTCCGTTCCCCGCGCAGGAATCTGTGGAACTCCATGCGCACCTGGTGGCTGTACAGGTCGCCGTCAAAATCCAGGATAAAGCCCTCCACCGTCACCCGGCCGTCATTGTCGGCCACAGTGGGGCGTATGCCCACATTGGTAACGGCGGGGCGGCTCTGGCCATCGAACCACACCCGGGTGGCGTAGACCCCGAAGGCGGGGACAATCACCCCCTCGGGCACCCTCAGGTTCACCGTGGGAAAGCCCAGGGCGGAGTGGCCGATCCCCTTGCCCCTCCCCACTTGCTGGGTGAGGATGTGGGGGTGGCCCAAAAACTGGGCGGCCCGCTCCATCTCCCCCTGGGCCACCAGGTTGCGGATGTAGGTGGAGGAGATGGTGATGCCGTCCCGCTCCACCTTCTGGATGATGTCGCAGCCCATACCCAGCGCCTGACATCTCTCCCTCAGCCGCTCCGGGTTGCCCTTGCCCATATAGCCGAAGTGGAAGTCGTGACCGGCCACCACGTGGACCACCCCCAGCTCCTCCGCCAGGTACTTGGTGATAAAGTCCTCCCAGTCCATGCGCTGCATGGCGTCAAAGGGGGCCACCACCACCTCCTGGATGCCGTAGCACTGGCGCATCAGCAAAATACGGTCCTCCACCGTGCTGAGGAGGGGGACCACCCCGCCGGTAATCGCGGCGGTGGGGCTCTTGTCGAAGGTGAAGGCGCAGGGGACGGCCTCCAGCCGGTCCGCCGTCTCCTTCACCTTCCGGAGCAGCGCTCCGTGACCCAGGTGCACCCCGTCAAAGAAGCCCAGGGCGATTACTCTGCGTTGTTTCTCCATTGGATATTACACCTCAAAAAAGCTCTTAATGGTGGACAGCTTGCCGCCCTGAGCCCGGCACAGGGCCAGAAATTCCCCGCTTTGGGCATATGCCCGGTACTCCCCGGGGGCCAAATCAGGGAGGACCGCCGTCATGCCGTTTCGGACCTTCTTCTCCACAGCGGGGGACAGGAGCAGCTCTGGTCGGCCCTGAAACAGGCTGTCCACCGGCAGAAGCAGCTCCTCGGGGTGTTCCGCCGCCAGAATCCGTTCCATAGGCCAGGCGTCCTCGCCGTCGAACCCGGCGGCAGCCGCCCGGCGCAGAGAGGACATACATCCGCCGCAGCCCAAGTATTGCCCAATATCGTGGCACAGAGTTCGAATATAGGTCCCCTTGGAGCAGTGGACCCACAGGAAAAAGTCGGAACCGTCATCGGGCTTCTGGTCCAGCACCGTCAGCCCCCTGATGGTCACCGGTCTGGCAGGCCGTTCCACTTCACGGCCCTTGCGGGCCAGCTCATAGAGCTTCTTGCCGTTGATCTTAATGGCCGAGTACATGGGGGGCACCTGCATGATATCCCCCTGGAACTGCTCCAGCGCCGTCTCCAGCCGTTCCCGGCTGACCTGGGCGGGACGCCGCTCCAGCACCTCGCCGGTGATATCCTGGGTGTTTGTAATTACGCCTAGTTTTATCCCGGCGATATATTCCTTATCGGATTTCTCCGCGAACTCCGCCGCCCGGGTGGCCCGGCCGACAAAGACGGGCAGCACGCCGGTGGCCATAGGGTCCAGGGTGCCCCCGTGGCCCACCCGCTTCTCGTGGAACACGCCCCGCAGCTTGGCGCACACGTCCATGGAGGTCCAGCCCTCCGGTTTATCCACAATCAAAATACCGCTTGGCATGTGCGTCCCTCCCTCCGCGCTTACACGATGGTGACAAACTGCCTGATATCCTCCCGCATGGCGATGGCGGCGTTCCGGGCGGCCTCGGCAAAGTCCAGGCCGTCCTTTCCGGTCTTTTTCCAGGCGCACATGATGCCCCGGGAGGAGTTGACGATGGCCCCGTGTCCGTATTTGTCAAAGGCATATTTCACATCCTCGGCGGTGCCGCCCTGGGCGCCGTAGCCGGGCACCAGGAAAAAGGTGTGCTCCAGCCGCTTGCGCAGGGCCCGGATATCGGAGGGGTAGGTGGCCCCCACCACCGCCCCGGCCATATTATAGCCGTACTTGCCCTCGGTGCCCTTGGCCACCCGCTCGTTCAGGTCGCCCACCACCTGATAGACCAGCCGGTCTCCAGCCACCACGTCCTGCAGCTCCCCGGAGCCGGGATTGGAGGTTTTGACCAGCACAAAGACGCACTTGTCCTCTGACATGGCGGCGTCCAGGAAGGGCTTGATGGAGTCGGAGCCCATATATCCGCTGATAGTGATGCAGTCGGCGTCGAAGGTTTTAAACACCTGGTCCTCGATCTTGGCCCCGGTGAGCCAGCCCTCGGCGTAGGCGGCGGCGGTGGAGCCGATGTCGCCCCGCTTGATGTCGGCAATGACATAGAGGCCCTTGCTTTTGGCGTACTGAATGGTGCGCTCCAGCATCTCCATTCCGCGCCAGCCCAGGTTCTCGTAGTAGGCGGTCTGGGGCTTTACCGAGGGCACAATGTCGCACAGGGCGTCGATCAGGCCCACGTTGAACTGCCAGATGGCCTCCACGGCCCCCTCCAGCCCTGCGCCGCACTTCTCATAGGCGGCTTTGCGGATGTGCTCGGGCACATACTCGATGCGGGCGTCCAGCCCGGCCACCGTGGGGTTCTTCATCGCTCGGATCTTGTCCTGCAAAACATCAATCGACATAATTTTATTTCCTCTCTATATTGTAATCTTTCGTCTCAGTTACGCGCTGTTTTTCTCTGTGTTCTATCCAAAGTGCGGCGGATACCGGCAGGCAGATCATGACAATCAGCGCCGGGCGGCTCCTACAGGTTATCCTGATAAATGACCTCCCCTTTGGCGATGGTGTACTTTACCTTACCCTTCACCCGGCGGCCGGCGAAGGGGGTATTGCGGGCCTTGGAGGCGAACTGCTCCGGGTTGATGGTCCACTCCTCGTCGGGGTCAAAAATCACCAGGTCGGCCACCGCGCCCAGGGACATATGCCCTCTGGCCAGCCCCAGAATATCGGCGGGGTTGGTGGACATACGCCGGATCAGGCCGGGCAGGTCCAGCTTCTTGGTGTGGTACAGGTGGGTGAGGGCCAGAGCCAGACTGGTCTCCAGGCCGATCATGCCGCTGGGAGCCCGGGACAGGGGCCGCGCCTTCTCCTCCGCGGAGTGGGGGGCGTGGTCGGTGGCGATCACGTCGATGGTGCCCTCCCTCAGGCCGGAAATAATGGCATGTACGTCCTTTCTGGTGCGCAGGGGCGGATTGACCCGGGCCAGCGCCCCCTGGGCGAGCACCTCGTCCTCGGTGAGCGTAAAGTACTGGGGACAGGTCTCGCAGGTGATTCGGACCCCTTTTTTCTTCATCTTCCGGATAATTTCCACGCTTCGGGCGGTGGACACATGGCAGATATGGACGCTGGCCCCCGTCTCCTCGGCCAGCATGGCGTCCCGCATCACCATAATCTCCTCCGCGATGGCAGGCCGCCCCTCCAGCCAGAGCTGGCGGGAAACGCTGCCCTCGTTTACCGCCCTGCCGGACACCATAGACGTATCCTCGCAGTGGCACAGCACGGGCATCTCCAGCTGCCTGGCCCGGATGAGCACATCCCGCATCAGGTTGGCGTTGTCCACGTTGTTTCCGTCGTCAGACAGGGCGACGGCCCCTGCCTTCTGAAGGGCCTCGGCGTCGGTGGGCTCCTCCCCCAGCAGCCCCTTGGACAGGGCGGCGATGGGATAGACCCCCACTCCGTTGGCCTTTCTCCCCCGGTCCAGCACATATTTCACCTGCTCCGGGCAGTCCACCGCCGGGCTGGTGTTGGCCATGCAGGCCACCGAGGTGACGCCCCCCCGGGCGGCGGCGGCGCAGCCGGTGAGGATGTCCTCCTTGTAGGTCAGCCCCGGGTCCCTGAAATGGACGTGCATATCCACCAGTCCCGGGGCCACCGACAGTCCGGCGGCGTCGATGGTGCGGTCAGCCTCCATGGTCACGCCCCGCTCCAGCACGCTGATCCGGCCGTTTTCCGCCAGAATGTCCTGGAGCAGCACCGTCCCCGTCACCGGATGGATCACCCGTCCGTTTTTGATTAAAAGCTTCATTATGTCCCTCCAAAGCATCGCGTTTTCCGGAAGCTCTGCCCTCGGTCAATTGGGCAGCGCATACTTTTCTAATGATAAATTATAGCGGAACGTGCAGGATTTAGCAATGTGTTTTTCAAATTTTCAGCACACAATATCATAGACGGAGCATCCATCCGATTACTGCTGAAAAGGGGGGAACAATATGCGCGGAACTACCTGCGGCGGAAGCTGCGGCACCTTCATCATGGGGGCAGCCGCCGGAATGCTGGCCGGCGCGGCGCTGGGGGCCACCATGGCCCCGTCCAGCCGGCAGATCAAGCGGGCCGCCCACCGGGCCGCCAAACGGGTGAACGACGCGGTGGACCATCTGGCCGACGCCATGGATCTGTAAGCACAGCAGGGCTCCCGGCCTTTCAGTCGGGAGCCCTGTCTCAATACATCTGATCCAAGATATCCACAATATCGCCGATGACGCCGCCGGCGCAGGGGCAGAGGAGGCGGGCGCCCCACTCCCGGACCTCCCGGGCGCAGTCGGCCGGGGCAAAGGGGATGGCGGACAGTTCAAGCATGGTAATGTCGTTCTGGTTGTCCCCCACACAGTAGATGTGCTCCCGGGCCACCCCCAGCATCTGCGCCACCCGGGCCACCATTCCCCCCTTGGTGCTGCCCTTCCTGGTAATTTCCAGATAACGGGGGTTGGAGAAAATGGCCTCATACCGGCCGCCGAATTTCTCCAGCAGCCGGGCCTGAACCGGGAGCAGCACCTCCCGCTCCTGGTGAAACAGCGCCTTCACCCACGGGGTGGGCAGCTCCCCCATCGGGCGCTGGGTGTAGCTGCAGCCCACCTTTCTCATATGGGCAAAGGTGATCTCGTTGGGCCGGCAGACATAGATATCCTCCCCGTAGTAGACCTCCAGGGCCAGAGAGGGAAAAGCCTCCATCAGCTCCCCCAGGTCCAGGGGGGCCGTCTCGGGCAGGGTGGTCTGTTCCAGCAGCCTGTCCGTCTGAAAATCGTAGATCGCCGCCCCGTTGGACAGCACCGCCGGAGCGTTTATGGGGATCAGCGGGGCGTAGGCCTCAAAGGTGCGGTGGGCCCGGCCGGTGGCCACGGTAAAGTACCCGCCCTCCCCAGTAAAATAGCGGATGGCCTCCAGATTGCGCCCCGGAATGGACACGCCCCCGTCGAACAGCGTATCGTCAAAGTCGCTGGCCAGCAGCAGACCGTCAAATTTTCCCATAGAGACCTCCTAACATATCAGGCCGTCCTCATCCGTACCTGCCCAGCAGCCACATTTTCCGGGCCAGCAGGGCGGCGGAGATGGTAAAAAACACCTCCAGGGCGGAGGATACCATCTGTGGAATGAGGAACAGCACGGCGCACCCCACCACCATCACCCAGCACATGCGTCTGGGCCCGCTCCAGCGGGCCGGGTCCTTCCGGCTCATGACCAGAATGATAAACTGCAGCGCCACCATCAGCAGCACGCATGCTCCCGCCGCCAGCACCACGTGGAGGGCGGCATATTTGGGAAAAAACTGGGGCAGATAGGGGATGGCCAGGGCATAGGCCAGCGACAAAACGGCACAGACGGCCAGGAGCCGCACCCCGAGCCTCATCCACCCGCGGGGCAGAAGTGCAGCCAGCTTATTGAGCATGACAAAGAAATAGCCGCCCGCCAGAACGCCCCAGTAGATAAACCCCCGGTAGTGGTCCGGCCCGGTGACGGCGATTACCGAAAAGTTGGTGCCAAACCACTGCACGCTCCCGGCAAAGAGGAGGGTATAGGCCGGAATCAGAAGGCAGGCAAAGAAATCCAGCCAGAAGCGGCCCCATTTTCTCCCCATTATTTCTCCACGGCGGCCACAAGGTCGCCCTTCTCGTTGAAGTACACCGCCCTGATCTGACTGCCGGTGGACTTGACAATGTCATCCAGCCGCAGTCCCTCGGAAATGGTGGACACCAGGGAGAAGGCCACCCCGTGGCGCCTGGCCCGGCCGGTGCGGCCGATGCGGTGGATATAGTACTCGTTCTCGTCGGGGATGTCGTAGTTAAACACGGCATCCACGTCGTCGATGTCCAGCCCCCGGGCGGCCACGTCGGTGGCGGCCAGCACCCGCAGCTTGCCGTCCCGGAACCTCTGCAAGGTGCGCTCCCGGAGGGACTGGGTGATATCCCCGTGGATGGCCTCGCAGGAGATCCCCCGCATATCCAGCAGCCCGGCCAGCCGGTCGGTCATATTTTTGGTGTTGCAGAAGGCGATCACCCGCTCGTAGTCCCCCATCTCCAGCAGCCGGACCATGGTATCCGCCTTCTCGCTGCGGTCCACGTCCAGGCGGTACTGGGCGATGTCGGGCCGGTTCTCCTGGTCGGCCTGAACGGTGATCTCCACCGGCTCCCGCTGGTAGACCCAGGAGATATCCAGCACCTCCCGGGAGATGGTGGCGGAGAACATCCCCAGATTTTTCCGTTTGGGCATCTGGTCCAAAATGTGGGTTACATCCCGGACAAAGCCCATGTCCAGCATCCGGTCGGCCTCGTCCAGCACCACCGTCTCCACCTTGTCCAGCCGGACGGTGCGCCGTTTCATGTGGTCCATCAGCCGTCCCGGGGTGGCCACCACAATCTGGGGCTTCTTTTTCAGCTGGCTGATCTGTGTATTAATGGGCTGTCCGCCGTAGAGGCACACCACCCGAACGCCTTCCTTAAAGGCGCACAGGTCCCGCAGCTCGTCCCGGATCTGAATGGCCAGCTCCCGGGTGGGGGCCAGCACCAGACCGGTGACGTCGTTTCCGGCGGGGTCGGTGTGCTCCACCATGGGGATACCGAAGGCGAAGGTCTTCCCTGTCCCGGTGGGAGCCTTGGCGATTACGTCCTTCCAGTCCATAAACCAGGGGATGGCCCCGGTCTGGATGGGGGTGGCCTCCACATAGCCCTTTTTCTCAATGGCCCGCATCAGCTGGGGCGAGAGCTCCATCTGGTCATAGCGTGCTGTGCCGCTCACAGTTTGTCCGTTGATTTCCATAGTCATATCCCTCTTCTGTATAATCTGTCATTTTATATTATACCTGTTTTTTCGGGATTGTCCATCCTTTGCGCCTCATTTCTTTCCGACTTGCCGTTTTTGTCGTATTTTGCTATAATCTATGTGCTGTCCCCACCCACACCGGCAGCGGGAGGCGGTGGGTTTATGGACTGGATCGTTAGTTTCATCGTGTCTGTTGCAGCGAACATAGTCTCCAACTGTGTGAGCAAGTGGCTTGACAGACACAGCAGGGAACAGTAAGCCCGTCACCGCAAGAAGCGGCCCTCCGGAGAGCTCCAACCTCTTCCGGAGGGCCGCTTTTTGCGGTGGGTATAAACTGGATCGTTATCAGTTTGGCTCTCGCCAACACGATTATAGCATTTCCGTCCGATTTGTCAAGGCTTTTACCACGGGAACACATTGAAAGGCCACTGATAGCCATAGCCGTAGCTGTTGTCCTGGGAGGGCTGCTGCTGGTTATTCTGCTGAAGCTGATTGTTGGCCTCGGTCTGGGCGTTCTTCTCGTCAAAGGTGATGGTCAGCTTCAGCTCCTGCTGATTGCGGATCACCGTGAGGGTAGCGGTGTCGCCGGCCTTGTAGCCGGTAGCCAGTGCTGCGGTGAGGGCGGGTGAGGAGTCGATGGCGGTGTCGTCGATGGCGGTGATGATATCGTTGACCTGCAGCCCGGCCTTCTGGGCGCAGGAGCCCTCGGCCACATAGGACACCGCCGCGCCGGCGGTGATGCCGTAGCGCTGGGCCTCAGAGGAGACATTCATCACCTGAACTCCCATATAGGGCTTGCCTGTGACATAGCCGTGCTCAATAATATCGGACAGGATACCCTTCACGTCATTGATGGGCAGAGCAAAGCCCAGGCCCTCGGCGTTGACGCCGTTGGAGGATTGGGTATATTTGGCGGACACCACCCCCACCACGTTGCCGTAGCTGTCGAAGAGGGGGCCGCCGGAGTTGCCCGGATTGATGGCGCAGTTGGTCTGGAGCACGTTGAGGGTGGTGGACTCCTGCCGGCCGCTCTCATCGGTGCTGTTGGTGGTGATGAGCCGGTCCAGGGCGGAGACGATGCCGTCGGTGAGGGAGTAGGTCAGCTCGCCCAGGGGGTTGCCGATGGCGTAGACCGCCTCGCCCACCACCAGCTTGGAGCTGTCCCCCAGGGTGACGGGGGTCAGGTTGTCCGCCTCGATCTTGATGACGGCGATGTCGTTGTCCTTCTCGCCGCCGATCAGCTTGGCGTCGTACTTGGTGCCGTCGGCAAAGGAGACCTGGATGGTGACCGAGGGGTCCTTCGCCGCGCTCTCAATGACATGGTAGTTGGTGGCGATATAGCCGTCCCTGCTGAGGACAAAGCCGGAGCCCGAGGCGGCGGAGGTGGTGGTCTGGCCAAAAATATTCACCGTAGTATTCACCGTGATGCCCACGCAGGAGGGCAGATTGGCGGCGTAGAGCTGCTCGGGGGTCATGGGCTTGCCGCCGTTGGTGTTGACCACCGTCTGCACCTGGGGCCGGACCTCCTCATATATGGTGGTGGAGTTCTGAGGCCCAGCCATCCGGCTGTACAGGTAGGCGCCGCCCACCCCGGCTCCCCCTCCGGCGATGGTGCAGGCCAGCACCAGGGCGATAATCTTGGCCGCCCCCCCTTTTTTATTCTTTGGAGGCCGCGCGCCGCCGGTGCCAAAGGGGGTATTGGGCGCCGGGTCCGGGTCCACATAGCCGCCGAAGCCGCCCCGGTAGCCGTCATTTTCGCTGTTGTAGAAGTTAAACTCGTTCATAACAAACGCTCCTTTTTGAAACGTAATAAATAAGTGTTCCCCTGAGCTGTCCCTATCATACCGCCAAAATATGAAAAAAACATGAAGAAAAACAAATATCTTTTTGAACTTTTCCAGGAGAATTTGGGGAAATTGTGAACAGGCGGGCTCAGCCGCCTGCGGAGGCCGGACCCACAGCGGACCCTCCTACATAGGCCGCTGGCTGAGGATGGCGGCGATATCCCGGGCGGCGGCCTCCAGGTCCAGGCGGGCGCCCCGGAACATGCCCATCCCGGCCAGGTTGAGGATCACCAGCAGCACGACCGGTCCGAACACCATCCCCAGCACCCCGCCCAGCTTCATCCCCACATAGATGGACATCAGGGACAGGATGGGGGACAGTCCGGTCTGGTCTCCCACAAACTTGGGCTCCATCACCCGGCGGAACAGGGCGATCACCCCCCAGATGGCCATCAGCTCCACGGCGGCGGAAAGATCGCCGGTAAACAGGGCCACAAAGGCCCAGGGCACCATCACGGTGCCCGCCCCGATGATGGGGATGAAGTCCATCACCGCCAGCCCCAGGGCCAGCAGCAGGCCGTAGGGCTGACGGATGAGGAAAAATCCCCCCAGCAGGATGAAGAACACCCCCACAGACAGCAGGAACTCCGCCTTCACATACCCACCGAAGGCCCCCAGGGCGGTGGACCGCAGCTGGCTCAAAAACCGGAGCACTCCCTCGTCCAGGTGCTGGATATAGCGGCTGCGCAGGTAGGGGTAGTCCGCCGTCAGCAGGAAGGTGGCCATAATGAAGATCACTAGGGCCACCAGGAAGGAGGGCAGGGCCATGGCCTTCTCCCCCGCCTCCAGTCCCAGGCTGCCCAAGGCGGCCGGCACCGCCTCACTGAGCCACTGAAACAGCTCGTCCCCGGCGGTCTCCACAATCTCGGTCACCTGGGGCGGCACCAGCGTGAGGATGTGGGCGAAAAACTCCTCCAGCTGATCCATAACCGCCTGAAGGCTGTCCAGCAGGCCGCTCCAGTTCTGCACCAGGGAGAGCAGCTGTCCGGCGGCGGCGTAGCCCAGCAGGACCACTCCCCCGCCAATCAGCCCGAAGAGCAGCAGGAGGAGCAGCGCGGAGAGCACCTGCCGGTTCCAGCCCAAGGCCCTCTGCAATCTTTTCACCAGCGGGTTGAGCATCGCCGCGGCGATCAGGGCAAAGACGAAGGGGGCGGACAGGGCGAACAGGGGCCGGCCGAAGCGCAGGGCGGTCCATACCGCCAGCGCGGCCAAAGCCAGCCGAATAGACAGCCGCAGCCAGAGCTCCCCCCGCTGTCTCCAGGTAAGCAGTTTGTTGGTCATGGAGATAACTCCTTTCCTTCTCCTTTGAGAAAGGGCCCCTCCTTGAAGGGGCCCCGGTCCGTTTCTATCAGCATACCACAAACCATATGAATAATCTGTAAAATAAAAAGCGCCGCCGCAAAAAACGGCCGCGCTCTCCTCATTCAGACGCGATAGATAATCCCGATCAGGTTGGGTCCGGCGTTGATGGCGATCACGCCGCCGATGAAGTAGCTGAGGGCGGGCTCCTCTCCCAGCTCCTGGCGGCAGACCTCCAGAAGCCGGTCGGACTGCTCCCTGTTGCTGCCCTGGATCATCAGGTAGGGGGTGCCGGCCCTCCGCTCCGCCCTGCACATCTCGGCCAGCCTGGCGACCACCGCCTTCTCCCCCCGGACCTTGGCCAAAATTTTGGACTCCCCGTTGGTGAAGGTCATCACCGGCTTCAGCCCCAGGGCCTCCCCCACGAAGGCGGCGGCGGCGGAGATACGCCCTGATTTCTTGGCAAAGCGCAGGTCCAGCGGGGAGAAGACCACCCGCACGTGGTCCACCCAGTCCTGGATAAAGTCCACCACCGCCTGGGGCTCAGCCCCTCCGGCGGACATTCTCGCCCCCTGGACCACCGCCCAGCCGTAGCCCATGGTGTAGTTCAGGGCGTCGATAATGTGGATGTGGAAGGTATCCCGGGCCTCGGGGTGGTCCTTGTAGAACTCCCCCCGGGCCTGATAGGCGTTGGCGCAGGTAGCCGAGCCCTTGGAGTTGATGGAGGTGTGGATCAGGTCGGTATACCCCTCCTCCCAGGCCGTCTCAAACAGCTCGGTGAACACATAGGGGTTGAGCTGGGCGTGGGTGGGAATTTTGGGGGCCGCCAGAAGCATATCGTAAAACTCCTGGGGAGTAAAGTCAAAGCTGTCCTCATACTCCCTGTCTCCCATGGCGATGGGGAAGGGGAGCACCTGGATTCCCAGCTCCTCCCGCAGCCCGGCGGGGATATCGGCGGCGGAGTCGGTGGTGAATTTGATGCGCGCCATAGTTGGCCTCCTTTATCATATCGGGCGGAGCCCGAGGTTCACCCATGATTATGACAAATCATCGCCCTGTTGTCAATTAAAATGCGTTAAGATTCCCCGTCTCTTTTCCGCAGCCTTTTCCGGGTGCCGTCGGGGTACTGGATCACCGTGTTGTCCAGCTGAGCGGTAAGGCTGGCCTTAAAGGCGTCCACATACTCCCTGCGCAGGGCGTCCCGCTCTGAGGTCTCCTCCGCCGTCAGCCCCTCCGGGGTTCTGGCCTTCCGGGCCAGCTGGTTGATCCGGTCAATTTTACTCTGTTCCATCACAAATACCTCTCAATAATCAGCATAGTCCGTCCCTTTTTGGACTGTCCCGGCACCTCCCTGACCACACACTTGCCCAGCCCCCGGCAGGTGATGGTGTCGCCCTCGGCCACCTGGCGGTCGGCCTTCAGGCATTCCCGGTGATTGAGGGACACCCGGCCCGCGCCGATCAGGGCGGCGGCCTTCCCCCGGGACAGGGAGAAGCAGGCGGCCGTCACCGCGTCCAGCCTGGGGGTGGCCACCGTGTCCCGGATGGTCTTCACCTGGGCGGGTCTGGGGGCCAGCCGGTCCAGGGCGATCTCCGCCGCCGACACTCTCCAGCGCCCGGCCCCCTCCCACTGGGACAGGAGGATGGGCAGGCTCTCTCTCAGGGCCACCACCTGGCACAGCCCCGGCTGGGGCAGAAGAATATCCCCCAGCAGCTCCCGGTTCAGCCCCAGCCCCATGAGGGCGCCCAGCACATCCCGGTGGGTGAGGGCGGCGTCCGGAGGAAACCGGGCCTCCAGGGCGGCCAGCGGCCCCTCCGGACCGGTGCAGATCCCGTCCTCCTCCTGCCAGTCGGCCGGAAACACGCAGATCCGCCGCTCGCTGTCCGGATAGCCGCCCCAGAACAGGTGCCTGGGCCGCCCCCAGGCGTTGAGCAGATCGGTCACCGAGGCCTGTTCCCCTGGAGAGAGGAAGGGCGTGTGGGCCGGCACCCCCCGGCCCTGGGCCAGCTCCAGCTTGTCCAGCACCCGGGCCAGCAGCATCCGCTCCTCCCCGTCCCGGGCGCAGCGGTCCAGAAGCTCCTTCTTATTCATGCCTCTCCCCCCCGAATTTCAGCCCTCCGGCGGGATTCTCCCTCCTCCCGCTTTTGCTCCAGTATACCGGTGGCGTGGCGGGTTGTCAAGAAAATCGCGGCCTTGCATAGTCCGGCCCCGGTGTGGTACAATGATTTTAATGAAATCTTCATCCTTTTCCTATGGATTTTTCAATTCCGAAGGCGTATCATGTAGTACAGAAACCGACCCAACTATATTGAAAAGGAGCGACATATTATGGGAAGCAAGAGACTGTATCGGACCGAGGGTCCTTATAAGATGCTGGCTGGTGTGTGCGGCGGCATCGCGGAATACTTTGACATCGACCCCACCTTGGTGCGGGTAGGCTGGGTCATCGCCTTCTTCTGCGGCACCTTCGGCTTCTGGGCCTATCTGATCTGCGCCCTCATCATGCCCAAGAAGAGCGACATTTACCCGGGTTATTGAGTAATCTGCAGGGGGCGGCCTCCGCGCCGCCCCCCCACACCGTTTTCTGCCCGGAACAGGCGGGCCGTCCAGAGCGCCGGCCCCTGCAAGCGAGAAACAGGAGGTCTCCCACATGATTACCGTCCGCCCCTCCGTCCCGGAGGACGTCCCCGCCCAGCGGGAGCTGTGGAAGCTGGCCTTTGGGGACAGCGACCAGTATATCGACAACTTCTACAATACCTACTACCGCCCGGAGCGGGTGGTGGTGCTGGAGGAGGACGGGGCAGTCCGGTCCATGACCGCCTGGTTCGACACCACCCTTGTCCTCCCCGGACAGGGGGAGCACCGCTCGGCCTACCTCTACGCCGTGGCCACCCACCCCGACTGCCGGGGCCGGGGTCTGGCGGCGGCGCTGCTGGCCGGGGCGGACGGGTATTTTCGCACCCTGGGCATCCCCGCCGTCACCACCGTGCCGGCCGAGCCCTCCCTCCACAACTTCTTCGGGGCCAACGGCTTCCGGGAGTGCTTCCGCATCCTGGCTGGCAGTCTGCGGCGGGAGGAGATTCCCCTGCCGCCCTCCAACCTTCTCCGCCCCGCCTCGCCAGAGGAGTACGGCCGGGTGCGGGAGGAGCTGCTGAAGGACATCCCCCACATCGCCTACCCGGAGGACGCTCTGGCCTACCAGGCGGGGTGCTGCGCCCTTGGGGACGGCGGGCTGTTCGTGGGGGAGACGGAGTCCGGACCGGTCTGCCTGTGCGCCGAGCGGGCGGACGGCGAGCTGGTCATCGTCAAGGAGCTGCTGGGGCCTGCCGGAATGGGCCGTACCGTCTTTCCCGATCTGCCCCGGATTGCCCCCGCCCGGCGGTGGGAGATACGGGGCCCCCGGCCTCGGGACGAGCGGCCTGATCTCCGGGGAAATCTGGGGAAATTCGCCATGCTCAAATGGCTGGACCCGGAGCTGGAAAGCGCCTGGGACTGGGGCACAGTGGGCTATCTGGGGCTGGCATTTGACTGAGGTCCTGCATATTGAACAAAAACGGCTGTTTCTTTTTGTGGAAACGGCCGTTTTTTTGTACTCTCCGCATCTCACCACAGCCATTTTGTTGTGGTAACCTCCACAAAATATGTGCTTTACTTCACGGTAATTTATGGTATGATATACATATCAAAGCAGTCCCGGTCCCTTTGTTTCCCAAAAATGAAGGATTTCCGTCAAAACAGCGTAACCCGACACATATTTTATAGGAGGAATGCCGCTATGAACAAGTACATTGAGAAGGTCCTGAACGAAACCCGCGCCAAGAACGCCAATGAGCCCGAATTCCTGCAGACCGTGGAGGAGGTCCTCTCCTCTCTGGAGCCCGTCATCAACGCTCACCCCGAGTATGAGAAGGTCTCCCTGCTGGAGCGCATGGTCGAGCCCGAGCGGGTCATTGAGTTCCGCGTCACTTGGGAGGACGACAACCACAACTGGCAGGTCAACCGCGGCTACCGTGTGCAGTACAACGGCGCCCTGGGCCCCTACAAGGGCGGCATCCGCTTTGACCCCTCCGTCAACCTGTCCATCATCAAGTTCCTGGGCTTCGAGCAGACCTTCAAGGACGCCATGACCGGCCTGCCCATCGGCGGCGCCAAGGGCGGCTCCGACTTCGACCCCCGCGGCAAGAGCGACGCTGAGGTCATGCGCTTCTGCCAGGCCTTCATCACCGAGCTGTACCGCCACATCGGCCAGGACATCGACTGCCCCGCCGGCGACCTGGGCTGCGGCGGCCGCGAGATCAACTACATGTACGGCCAGTACCGCCGCATCGTGGGTGCCTCTGAGTTCGGCGCTCTGTCCGGCAAGTCCGTGGCCACCGGCGGCTCCCTGATGCGTCCCGAGGCCACCGGCTTCGGTGCTGTGTACTATCTGTGCGAGGCCCTGAAGCACGACGGCGAGGACATCAAGGGCAAGCGGATCGCCATCTCCGGCTACGGCAATGTGGGCTGGGGCATCATGAAGAAGGCCGCTGAGCTGGGCGCCAAGGTCACCTACTTCGCCGGTCCCGACGGCTATATCCACGATCCCGACGGCGTGGATACCGACGAGAAGCTGAACTACATCCTGGAGATGCGCGCCAAGGATCCCATGCACTGCGCCTCCTACGCCGAGAAGTTCGGCTGCGAGTTCGTGGCCGGCGAGAAGTGCTGGGGCGTGAAGGACGTGGACATCTACATGCCCGCCGCCACCCAGAACGACGTAAATATGGAGTGGGCTGAGAAGATCGCCGCCTCCGGTGTGAAGTACTACATCGAGGTCGCCAACATGCCCACCACCAATGACGCTCTGGAGTTCCTGAAGAAGCAGCCCGGCATCGTGGTGGCCCCCTCCAAGGCCGTCAACGCCGGCGGCGTGTCCGTCTCCGAGCTGGAGATGGCCCAGAACGCCGAGCGCCTGTACTGGACCGCCGAGGAAGTGGACGAGAAGCTGAAGGGCATCATGAAGAACATCTTCAACAACTCCGTGGAAGTGGCCGAGCGCTACGGCCTGGGCTACGACCTGGTGGCCGGCGCCAACATCGTGGGCTTCCAGAAGGTGGCCGACGCCATGATGGCCCAGGGCATCTTCTAAAAAACCGGCAGCAGCCAAATACAACCCGACACCGGGCGGTCCTTATAGGGGGCCGCCCGGTTTTTCATCCCCTTTTCTCTCTTTACATTCCCCTCTTTTCCCGCTATAATGGAAATAATGCGACAGAATGGGACAAAAACTGCGAAAGGGGTCCGGATCATGCGTTTTCTTCGCTTGGGCGCGTTTTTCACCGCCCTTGCCCTGCTGCTCACCGCCTGCGCCTCCGCTCCAGCCGATGGGGGCTCAGGCTCCTCCACACGGGAGGAGCCTCCCGCTGATATCAGCGGGAGCGCCCTGCCCCAAGCCATCCCCCTCGTCCTCTGGAGCCTGCCGGAGCCTCCCCGCCTCATTCTCACCCAGGAGGACGTCGATGCCGCGCTGATCCAGGTAATGGAAGAATACTCCGCCGCTGCGGTCTCGGTGGCCACTGTGGAGCAGGGCCAGCTCAGCCAGGCCGGGGCCTGGGGCTGGGCGGTAAAAAACCAGCGGGAGATGACCCCGGACACCAAGGTGCGTGTCGCCTCCATCAGCAAGGTGGTGGTGGCCATGTGCGCCATGTCCATGGCGGACGAGGGCCTCATCGACCTGGACGCCCCTCTCAGCGACCACTGGGGCTCCGGGGTCCGAAACCCCTACAGCGAGGGCCAGCCCTCCGTCCGCACCCTGATGACCCACACCTCATCCCTGCGGAACCTGGAGATCACCCGGGGGCTGTCCCATCTGCGCGGTCTTCTCCAGCGCCCCTCCACCTGGCGGAGCATGGAGCCGGGCAATGGGGGCTACTGGTACTACAGCAACTTCGGTCTCTGCGTGCTGGGCACCACTCTGGAGCTGGCCTGCGGCGGTCTGCTGGAGAACTACCTCCAGGAGCGCTTCCTTCAGCCCCTCGGGGCCAGCGCCTCCTTCTACTCCGAGACGCTGGAGGCCGGCCAGCTCGCCGCCCTGTACACCACCGGCGGAGTAGGCCGGTCGGTGGCCGAGCAGATGACCCAGACCACCCCCACCCAGATCGGCCAGACGGCCTCCTACTTCCCCGGGGGCTTCACCGCCAGCGCCCGGGACATGGCCAAGCTGGCGGCCGTCCTGGCCAATGACGGGGTGTACAAGGAGCCCGTCTACCGCTCCGTCGAGCTGGAATCCACCCAGGACGCCCAAGACATCGTCGGCGTCATCCTTCAGCTGATGGAGAACCAGTATACCGAGACCCGCCTTCTCTCCGCGGAATCGGTGGAGGCGCTGGAGCAGCCATACTTCACCGTGGACCCAATCACCTCCAGCCCCTTCCAGCAGTGTCTGATTCTCCGGCGGCAGGAGGACCTCCTGGGCCAGGACGTCCTGTACTACCACACCGGCAGCGCCTACGGCGTGTTTGCCCTGATGACCTACAACCCCGAGACCCGGAACGGCGTGGTGGTTCTCACCACCGGCGCCCCCCGGAACACGGACGACCGGGGGCTGTACGCCCTGTGTGCCGACCTGTCGGAGAAACTTTATGAAAAAATGGACGGTGACCCAATATGAGGCGGTTTTTATCTCTGACATTATCCCTGATACTGCTGGCCGGTTGCTCCCCCAGCCAGCCGGCGGACCGGCAGGTTGATCTCTCCCAGCCCCCTGCCCAGTCCCTGGAGGTCCCCCCTCCCCCGCCGGAGCCCGAGCCCGAACCGGAGCCCATTGTCGCCCACCTGATGGTGGGCGGGGATGTGATGAGCCACACCCCTCTCACCGACGACTGCTACGTGGCGGAGACGGACAGCTACGACTACACCCATGTTCTCCAGTTCGCCGCCCCCCAGCTGGCCCTGGCCGACTACGCCGCGGCCAATCTGGAGACCCCGCTGGCCGGAGGCCAACACTCGGGCTACCCCCGGTTCAACTCCCCGGACGAGCTGGCCTGGAACATCAGGGAGGCGGGCTTCGACCTGCTGTCCACCGCAAACAACCACACCAAGGACAAGGGGATGGAGGGCCTGTTCCGCACCCTGGACGTGCTGGACCAGGCCGGGGTGGCCCACGTGGGCACCTACCGCTCCCAGGAGGAGCGGGACGCCAGTCACGGCATCCACGTGGCCGACGTGGGGGGCATCTCGGTGGCCTTTCTGGCCTATACATACGGCCTCAACGGCTTTCGCATTGACGACGACCTGCGCTTCTCCGCCAACCTGTTCAACCTGGACTACTACACCACCCTGTGCAATCCCGACTACCAGCTTCTGGAGGAGGATATGGCCGCCGCCCGCGCTCTGGAGACCGACCTCATCGCCGTCATCGTCCACTGGGGCAACGAGTACCGCACCCAGCAGAATGTCCACCAGGAGAATCTGGCCCAGTTTCTGGTAGGCCAGGGGGCGGACCTGGTACTGGGGGGCCACCCCCACGTGCTCCAGCCCTACATGACCGTCACCGCCCCGGGCTTCGACGGCCAGGAGAGGGAGGGCTTCGTCATCTACTCTCTGGGCAACTTCATCTCCAACCAGAATTTTGCCGACGACCCCTGGCAGGACCTGGCCACCAAGACCACCGTCATCCTGGACCTGGAGCTGACCAAGACCCCGGAGGGGGACGCCTCCCTCACCGACGTGCGCTACACCCCCTACTACATGCTCCACCGCAACCGCCAGCCGGTGGGGGAGCGCCGCCACCTGGTGAATGTCCACCAGGCCATGGCCGAGTACGAGGCGGGAGACAGCGAGCTCATCGACCAGCGCGCGTACGCCTCCCTCCAGAAGGCGCTGGACCTCTGCCACGAGGTGCTGGGCCCCGAGGGGGACAGGCCCTCTGAATAAGCGAACCGCCCGCCTCATTAGGAGGCGGGCGGATTTTTATTCCGGAAGCAGGGTTTTCCGTTTGCGCAGGAACAGGGTCAGGGTGGTGGCAGAGGCCAGCACGTCGGCCACCGGCTCGGCCACATAGATGCCCATCACATTCCGGGTCACCAGGGGCAGGACGATGGCCAGGGGCACCAGCAGAATCACCTTGCGCAGCAGGGCCAGAAACAGGCTGGTCTTGGCCTGGCCCATAGCCATAAAGGCGGCCTGGCAGGCCATCTGGGCTCCAAAGGCCCAGATACCCCCGAAAAAGATGGGCATCACCCGTCCCACCAGCTCCACCAGCTCCCGGTCGTCGTTGAAGATGAGGGCCAGCGGCCTGGGGAACAGGGTCACCACCAGAAAGGCGGTCACGGTAACGGCGAGGGTGGTCCGCAGCAGCAGGCGGAAGGTCTGGCGCACTCTGGCGTAATTCCGGGCCCCAAAGTTATAGCTCATAATGGGCTGGACCCCCTGAGTGATCCCCTGAACGGGCATCACCACCATCTGCATCACGCTCTGCATCACGGTCACGGTGCCCACATACAGGTCCCCGCCATAGTGCTGCAGGCCGGAGTTCAGAACCACCGTCACCAGGCTCTCGGTGGACTGCATAATAAAGGGAGCCACCCCCAGGGCGGCAATTTTCCCCACCACCGCCCGCTCCAGGCGGAGATTTTTCCGGCGGATGCGCAGCCCGGACCGCCGGGAGCACAGAAAGCCCACCACCCAGCAGGCGCTCACCCCCTGGGAGATGATGGTGGCCAGGGCCGCCCCCTTCACGTTCAGCTGAAGGACGAAGATGAACAGCGGGTCCAGCAGAATATTCAGCACCGCCCCGATGAGCACCGAGCACATTGCCACCAGGGCCTGACCCTGGGCGGTGATATAGGCGTTGAGCCCCAGGGCCAGCTGGACAAAGACGGTGCCCATCAGATAGATGGAGATGTAGTCCAAAGCGTAGCCGATGGTGGCCTCCGAGGCGCCGAAGGCCATAAGGACCGGCTCCTTGACCAGGGAAAACACCGCCGTCAGCAGGGCGGCCAGCATCAGCAGCAGGGCGGTGGAGCTGCCCAGAATTTTCTCCGCCCCCTCCCGGTCCCCCGCCCCCAGGCGGATAGAGGCCAAGGGGGCGCCCCCCATGCCGGCGAAGGCGGTAAAGGCGGAGATCAGCATAAGGATGGGAAAGGTGACCCCCAGTCCGGTGAGGGCGGCCCGGCCCACCTCCGGGATATGGCCGATGTAGATGCGGTCCACGATGTTGTAGAGCATATTGATGAGCTGGGCCGCCACCGCGGGCAGGGCCAGCTTTACCATCAGCGGTCCGACAGGGGCGCTGGCCAGGGCCGCCTCGCTCTTGTGCGCCTGGGACAAGGTTTTCTCCTCCAATCCAATCTGCGCCCCATCCCCTTGGAGGAGGCGCGCCCGATTTATGACGTTAGAGGGCAGTATACCACAGATCTCCGCAAAAAGGAAGGGAAATCTTCCCCGAGTTGACGGCTTCGGCAAAGACTGCTATACTGGTGACAGCGCGGGGCGGAGAGGCCGCTTCCGCACAAGACAGAAAGGGGAGGGACCGCCGTGCCCTTTGACCGAGACTTATTTCTCCCTGTGACCGGGGCGGACATGGCCCGCCGGGGCTGGGATTTTTACGATTTCCTCCTCATCACCGGGGATGCCTATGTGGACCACCCCTCCTTTGGCCCGGCCATCATCGGCCGTATTTTAGAGGCCGAGGGCTACCGTGTGGCCGTTCTGGCCCAGCCGGACTGGCACAGCGCGGAGGCCTTCCGGTCACTGGGCCGGCCCCGGCTGGGGGTGCTCATCGGGGCGGGGAACATCGACTCCATGGTGGCCCACTACACCGCCGCCAGAAAGCGCCGCCATGACGACGCCTACTCCCCCGGCCGGAGGGCGGGCCTGCGGCCCGACCACGCCACGGTGGTCTACTCCAACCGGGTGCGGGAGGCTTTTGGGGATATCCCCATCATCATCGGCGGCCTGGAGGCCAGCCTGCGCCGCTTTGCCCATTACGACTACTGGGAGGACAAGGTGCGCCGCTCGGTCCTCTTCGATTCTCAGGCGGACATCCTCACCTACGGCATGGGTGAGGCCGCCACCCTGGAGATCGCCGCCCGACTGGCCTCGGGCACTCCCGTCTCGGAGATCACCGACGTGCGGGGCACCTGCGTCATTGTCAGATACCCCGATATCTGCGCCTACCCCCGGGTGGAGGTCCCCTCCTTCGAGGAGGTCTCCGCCTCCAAGACGGCCTACGCCCGGGCCAACATGGCGGAGTACCAGGAGCACGACGCGGTGTCGGGCAGGGCCATTGTCCAAAGGCACGGGGACCGCTTTCTGATTGTCAACCCCCCGGCCTTCCCTCTGACCACCCAAGAGCTGGACCGGGTGGCCGAGCTGCCCTACGTCCGGGAGCCCCACCCCATGTACGACGACCTGGGGGGCGTGCCCGCCATCGAGGAGGTCCGCTTCTCGGTGACCCACAACCGGGGCTGCTTCGGGGCGTGCAATTTCTGCTCCCTGGCCTTTCACCAGGGGCGGACTATCTCCTGCCGCAGCCACGACAGCGTCATCCGGGAGGTGAAGCTGCTGACGGCCCACCCGGGCTTCAAGGGCTACATCCACGACGTAGGGGGCCCCTCGGCCACCTTCCGGCGGCCCTCCTGCCAGAAGCAGCTGAAAAGCGGCATGTGCCGGAACCGGGCCTGTCTGGCCCCGGAGCCCTGCCCCAACCTGGACGCCGATCACACGGACTACATGCTGCTTCTGCGCAAGCTGCGGGAAATTCCCAAGGTAAAAAAGGTCTTCATCCGCTCGGGCATCCGCTTTGACTACCTGATGAAAGACCCCAGCGGGGAGTTCTTCACCGACCTGGTGCAGCACCACATCTCGGGCCAGCTGAAGGTGGCCCCGGAGCACTGCGTGGCCCACACCCTGGACTACATGGGCAAGCCCCATATCCAGGTCTATGAGAAATTCCGTGAGAAGTACTTCAAGCTCAACCGCCGCTATGGCAAGGACCAGTATCTGGTGCCCTACCTGATCTCCTCCCACCCGGGCTGCACCCTGGAGGACGCCGTCCAGCTGGCGGAGTGGTTGAACAGGCAGGGCCACATGCCGGAGCAGGTCCAGGACTTCTACCCCACCCCCGGCACTCTGGCCACCTGCATGTGGTACACCGGCATCGACCCCCGGACCATGAAGCCGGTATTTGTCCCCAAAACGCCCCATGACAAGGCGCTCCAGCGGGCGCTGATGCAGTGGCGCAAGCCCCAGAACCGGAAGCTGGTGCTGGAGGCTCTCCACAGGACGGGCCGCGAGGACCTAATCGGCTACGGCAAGCACTGCCTGGTAAAGCCGGAGCGGGGAACGTCCGCAGGGGGCGGTCACCGTGCCGCCCCGAAACCAAAACCCACCGCTCCAAAACAGAAATCCTCCGCCGCCAAAGATAAATCCCGCCCCCCGAAAGCAACCCGCAAACAGGGCTGGGCAAAGCCCCGCAAAAAACATTAACCCCCTCCGCCGCTCCCGGCAAAGGGGGTTTTCTTGCTCACAGCCACAGGACCACCCGATACATCAGCACGAAGTGGGCGACACTGCCCAGCAGGATAAACACATGGAAAATTTCGTGGCAGCCGAATTTAGGGTTGTCCCGGCCGGGCCACTTGACGGCGTAGAGCACGCCGCCCACGGTATACAGCACTCCGCCGGCCAGCAGCCAGAAGAAGCCGGCGGCCGGCAGGGCGCGGTAGATGGGTACGATGGCGAAGATCGCCAGCCAGCCCATAAAGAGATAGATGGCGCTGGTGAGCCACCTGGGGATGGCCAGCCTGGTGATGGTGAGCACCGTCCCGGCGGCGGCCAGAACCCACACGGCGGCCATCAGGGGGATGCCGCCCGCCGCCCGCAGGACGGTAAGGCACAGGGGGGTATAGCTCCCTGCGATCAGCAGATAGATGGAGCAGTGGTCATATTTCCGCAGGGCCAGCCGGCCGGCCACCGGGACATTGAGGCAGTGATACAGGGTGCTGGCGGTGTAGAGGCAGATCATAGACACTCCGTAGACGGCGAACAGCCCGAACAGCAGCCACCGGCCCGCCCCGGCCGACCGGACCAGCAGGGCAACGGTGCCCGCCAGGGCCAGCGCCGCCCCCGCTCCGTGGGTGACAGCCGACCAGGGGCGCAGGCCGTCGTAGGGGTCCCGCACCTCACTCCGGCGGCGGGGCCTGATATTCATGGCAGCGGCTGCGGTGTTGCTCATAGGGCACGCTCCTTTCCAAGGTCGGCGGTTTATTCTTCTTTATTACAGTATAACGCAGGCCGCCGGAAATATCAATATAAAAAATCACCAAATATAATTTTAAAAATCATATTGTGGGGTGTAAAAAACAGCGCCGGCAGACCGGCGCTGTTTTTTCTGGTTTCAGCCCTGAGAGATTGCGCTCATGGGGCAGGTGCCAGCGCAGGAGCCGCAATCGATGCAGGCGCCGGCGTCGATGACGTACTGGGAATCGCCCTGAGAGATGGCGCCCACGGGGCAGCCGTCCACACAGGAGCCGCAGCTGATGCAAGCGTCACTGATAACATAGGCCATGATATGTACACCTCCATTAAAATGGTACTCCCTATTCTAGCACATTTTCTGAAAAAAGCAATGTTTATTTTTGGAGATTTTAAAACGGCCCGTTCCATTTTGCGGGCGGCCCGCACAAATCCGCGAATCAGGCGCTCCCGGAGTGATTGGCTAAACCCCGGCAAATTGGGGCATGATGGTAAAAAGACTTTGATGCTGAGGTGATCCTTTATGGCAGACAGCCAATTCACATCCACCGCTCTCGGAGCCATCCGTCTGGCCCAGGAGAACGCCGCCAGCCTGGGCCACAGCTATGTAGGCAGCGAGCATCTGCTTTTAGGGCTGGCGGGCCAGGAGTTCAGCCCCGCGGCCATGGCGCTGCGCCGCGCGGGGGCGGACAGCCGCACCCTCCGCTCCGCCATTGTCCAGCGGGTGGGGACGGGGGTGCCCGCCCGGTCCAGCTTTCAGGGCCTCACCCCCAACTGCTGCATGGCCATCCAGGGGGCGGTGGCCGAGAGCCGCCGTCTGGGGCAGAACGCGGTCAATTCCGAGCATCTTCTCCTGGGCCTTCTGCGCTCGGGCGACAGCGGCGCCCGCCGTCTGCTGTCCCACTGCGGGGTGGACTGGGAGGGGCTGTACCGCTCGGTCTCGGCCTCTCTGGGGGGCGAGGACAGCCCCAAGCCCCGGACCCGGGAGCCTGAGCCCCGCCCCGGCGGCGACACCCGCCAGTTGGATCAGTGCGCCCGGGACTTGACCCGCATGGCCGCCGAGGGCCGGCTGGACCCCATGATCGGCCGGCAGGCGGAGCTGGACCGCCTTGTGCAGATTCTCTCCCGCCGCACCAAGAACAACCCCGCCCTCATCGGCGAGCCAGGGGTGGGCAAGACGGCGGTGGTAGAGGGTCTGGCCGCCGCCATTGCCGACGGCACCGCCCCCCAGCACCTGGCGGGCAAGCGGCTCTACGCCCTGGACCTGTCCGCCATGGTGGCGGGCACCAAGTACCGTGGGGAGTTCGAGGAGAAGCTGAAGCACGTCCTCCAGGAGGTCCGCCGGGCGGGGAACATCATCCTGTTCATCGACGAGCTCCACACCATTGTGGGGGCGGGCAGCGCCGAGGGGGCCATCGACGCGGCCAACATCCTCAAGCCCGCCCTCAGTCGTGGGGAGCTGCAAGTGATCGGGGCCACCACCATCGACGAGTACCGGAAGTATATCGAGAAGGACGCCGCCCTGGAGCGCCGCTTCCAGCCCATCACCGTCAAGGAGCCCACCCGGGCGGAGGCGCTGGAGATTCTCCGGGGCCTCCGGGGCCGGTACGAGGCCCACCACCACCTGATTATCTCCGACACCGCCCTGGAGGCGGCGGTAGACCTGTCCTGCCGCTACCTGCCCCAGCGCTTCCTGCCCGACAAGGCCATCGACCTGGTGGACGAGGCGGCGGCTCAGGCCCGTCTGTCGGGCAAGGCGCTGCCCCCCGAGCTCCAGCGGCTGGAGGGCCGGGTATCCCAGGCCAGCCGCCAGCTGGCCGACGCGGTGCGTCGCCAGGACTTCGAGCAGGCGGCCATCCTGCGCAACGTGGAACGGGATTTCCGCCGGGAACTGGAGCGGGACCGGCAAAAGTGGCAGTCGGGCCAGGGGCAGTTTGCCGTGGAGCCCCACCACATCCAGGCGGTGCTCTCCCAGTGGACAGGGGTGCCCATCAGCGACCCCGACGAGGCCGACCGGAAGGCCCTGGCCGGCCTGGACCAGGCCCTGCGCCAGCACATTCTGGGCCAGGACCGGGCAGTGGAGCTGGTGGTAAAGGCCATCCGCCGGGGCCGCCTGGGGCTGAAGGACCCCCGCCGGCCGGTGGGCTGCTTTCTGCTGCTGGGCCCCAGCGGGGTGGGCAAGACCCAGCTGTGCCGCTCTCTGGCCCGGGCCCTCTTCGGCAGCGAGGAGGCCCTGCTCCGCTTCGACATGTCGGAGTATATGGAGAGCCACACCGTCTCCCGTCTCATCGGCTCGCCCCCAGGCTATGTGGGCCACGAGGAGGGGGGCCAGCTCACCGAGCGGGTGCGCCGCCACCCCTGGTCGGTGGTGCTGCTGGACGAGCTGGAGAAGGCCCACCGGGACATCTGGTCCCTTCTCCTCCAGGTGATGGAGGAGGGGGTGCTCACCGACGCCCAGGGCAAACGGACCGACTTCCGCAACACTGTCCTGGTGATGACCTCCAACCTGGGGGCCCAGCGGTTCGCCAAGGGCAAGCGGCTGGGCTTCGCCGCCGGTGGGGAGGCGGAGCGGGAGGAGCTGGAAAAGGCCGTGCTGTCCGACGCCGGGCGCACCTTCGCCCCTGAGTTTCTCAACCGGCTGGACGCCGCTCTGGTGTTCCACCCTCTGGACGGCGGCGCGCTGAACGCCATCACCCGCCAGCTGCTGTCCGAGACCAGACAGCGGCTGGACAAGCTGGGGGTGGCCATGGAGGTGGAGGAGGAAGCGGTGTCCCTTCTGGCCGATCAGGGCAGCAATCGGGAGTATGGAGCCCGGCCTCTCCGCCGGGCCATCGCCTCCCTGGTGGAGGACCCGGCCGCCGATCTGATGCTCACCGGCCAGCTGAAAAAGGGCGGCACCCTGAAGGTACTGGCCCAGGGAGACCAGGTGCAAGTGCGTCTGGTGTAGGCCGCCGGTTTACAATTTCTTCATTAAAATTTAAGGACTTTTTCGTCGTTTTTTCTCTCTGTCTGTGTTAGAATACCTCCAGCGCATTGAAACGGGGGCTGCATCCATGAACAGACGGAAAATCGTCATTTTGATCCTCACCCTCCTGCTGCTGTCGGGCGGCGGTTGGTTCCTGTACGCCACCGGCTTCTTCCGGGCCGTCACCTCCCTGCCCCAGCTGCGGGCCTATATCAACCGTTTCGCCCCCTGCTCCCACCTGCTCTTCTTCCTGCTCCAGTTTCTCTCGGTGGTGCTGGCCCCCATCCCCAGCAACATTGTCGCCGCCGCGGGCGGCGTCCTCTTCGGTACCTGGCCCGCTTTTCTGCTCACCTTCGGGGCGGTGCTCACCGGGTCGATGCTGGTATTCACCCTGGCCCGGATACTGGGCCGGGACTTTGCCGACCGGCTTGTCAGCCGGAAGCTGTCGGAGAAATATCAGGAGCTCCTCCGGGCCAAGGCCCCTGTATTCCTCACACTGGCCTTTCTCTTCCCCTTCTTCCCCGACGACATGCTGTGCATTCTGGCCGGCCTCACCGCCATCTCCTTTCGCCGCTTCGCCCTCATCGTGGTGCTGGCCCGGCCCTGGGGACTGCTCTTCGCCAGCGCCCTGGGGGGCGCCTCTCTGGGTCTGTCCCCCTGGGTGATGGTCCCCATCGGCCTGGCGGGGCTGGGCCTGTTTCTCCTGGGGATGCGGTACGGGGACAGGCTGGAGGCCGCCCTCCTCTCCCGTCTCCGGGAGCGCGGCGGCGGGGAGAGGTAAAAATTTGGTGTCCGACACAAAATTTTTACATTTCTCCCCTTTACAAGGGCCTGGAGATATGTTAGAATACAAGCATAACAATAATCAGTATTGTTAAGAGGAGGGGAGGGCCCATGGAGCGCGCCATTCGTCACAGCAAAAAACGGGAGGCAATCCTGGCCGCCCTTCGGGGGACAACCCGCCACCCGTCCGCCGAGTGGCTCTACCGGCAGCTCAAGCCTCAGCACCCCGACCTCAGCCTGGGGACGGTATACCGCAATCTGGCCTTCTTTCAGGAGCGCGGCCTGGTCCAGAGCGTAGGCGTGGTCCAGGGCCAGGAGCGGTTCGACGCCATTGTCGCCCCCCACAGTCACTTTGTTTGCGTGTGCTGCGGCACCGTTCTGGACCTGCCCGGCATCCATCCGGAGGAGGACCTGGAGCTGGCCGTCAGTCGGCAATATGGGTTCGTAGTGGAACGCCGCGAGCTCACCTTCTACGGGCGTTGTCCCGAGTGCGTAAAACAACCACAAAATAATAAGGAGGAACCACTGTCATGAAAAAATTTGTTTGCAGCGTCTGCGGTTATGTCTACGAGGGCGAGTCCGCCCCCGCCAAGTGCCCCCAGTGCGGCGTCGGCCCCGAGAAGTTCGTGGAGCAGAAGGGCGAGATGTCCTGGGCTGCCGAGCACATCGTGGGCGTAGCCCAGGGCGTTGATCCCCAGATCATCGAGGGCCTGCGCGCCAACTTCCAGGGCGAGTGCACCGAGGTCGGCATGTACCTGGCCATGGCCCGTGTGGCCCACCGCGAGGGCTACCCCGAGATCGGCCTGTACTGGGAGAAGGCCGCCTGGGAGGAGGCCGAGCACGCCGCCAAGTTCGCCGAGCTGCTGGGCGAGGTGGTCACCGACTCCACCAAGAAGAACCTGGAGATGCGCGTCGAGGCTGAGAACGGCGCTACCGCCGGCAAGGTCGCTCTGGCCAAGATGGCCAAGGAGCAGAACCTGGACGCCATCCATGACACCGTCCACGAGATGGCCCGGGACGAGGCCCGCCACGGCAAGGCCTTCAAGGGCCTGCTGGAGCGGTACTTCGGCTAAGCCTTACCACGCCTTCCCGCCCTTCCGGGCGGGAAGGTTATTTTAACAAATCTAGGAGGAATTTCTAATGGATAAGTACGTCTGCCCCTGCGGCTATGAGTACGACCCCGCCGTGGGTGACCCCGACAACGGCGTCGCCCCCGGCACCCCCTGGGACCAGGTCCCCGACAGCTGGGTGTGCCCCACCTGCGGCCTGGGCAAGGATGTCTTTGAGAAGGTGTAAACAGAATTATCCTTTTGAGGGAGACAGGGAGACCTGTCTCCCGTTTTATCAAAGAGCAGGGGCGGCACGCCAATGTGCCGCCCCTATCCTAATCTTGCAAAGTGTTGCCGTTTGCGTCAACAGAAATTTTTCCGGTAAGAATAAAAATACCATCTACTAATCCCCAAATCCCAGAAATAACCGGCCCTATGAAGACTAAGGCACCTGCTGTTGCGAGTATTATGTGGATAATGCCTTTTTTGGTGTTTCCGAGGTAAAAATCGTGTATTCCCAAACCGCCCAAAAAAATCCCCAGCAGACCCGCAATTAATTTCGACTTAGCTCCTTCCACTGCCTTTGTATTGGTAAGAGAACATCCACAACTTAAACATACAGCTGCAATAGGTGCTGTTTCTTTTCCGCAGTGCGGACAATAGGCGTTTCCGGTGCCTGTCGATACTCCGCACTTTACACATACAACCGCATTTTGATTCATTTCACTCCCGCAATTTCTGCAATACATAGTCTCGCTCCTTTTTATTCTTCCATATCTAATGGGCTATTGTTGTCTATTTGTCATGGTCTTGCTAACAGCCGTACAGCAAAGCTGATTATACTCTGTTTTACATCTAATTGCAAGATAAATTTTTATTTTTCTATCAATTAGAGTGTTTAATTTCTGGCTGTATGCTGTAAAATTTATTAGAAGTCAGTTAAGGGGCAGTATAATGGACTTATTACTTATGGGAAGTAAAATCAAAGCAGAGCGAAAGCGGCTTAATTTGACGCTGGAAACGCTATCGGAACAGGTAGGAATATCCAGAAACTACCTTTGGGAAATAGAGGCCGGACGTAAGGCCCCCGCATTGAATACACTGTTCAATTTAGGCGTTACCCTTAACGTGTCTATTGATTATCTACTGGGGGCCTCCGCCGAAAAGAAAAGTATTAGCGGCAATTCTCCCGCGACAGAGCGCGATTTAGAAATTGCGCGGATTATGAAAACACTAAACGGGTATGAAATAAAGGAGTTATCGCTAATATCTGATGTGATACACGACTTTTCAAGATATTTTGAACAGAAATAGCAAGCGCGGCTACTGGAAAGCCACGCTTGTTTTTTGTTATGCGGAAAATACCACCGCCACCGCTCGACTGTATAACCGCCGCCGCGTCTGCCGTTTTCGGTCGTTTCCGCCGTGATAAGGATGTATTTGAAAAGGCTTAAACCGCGCCTTCACGGAGGGGAACAGGGAGACCTGTTCCCCTCCGTCCTGTCTCCGGGCGTGTTGACATGTCCGCCTGTTTTGGGTACAAAAACCAGACACGAACCGCGTGGGCCGCAATTCGCATCTGGCGGAGTATTTCAAGATCTCTTTGTCAACGGGAAGAAGTCCCCATGGGGATCTCCTCTAGGCCATTCTGTCCCGCAGGACACTGGCGGAGAGGATGGCTAGAAATTGCGCTGTTTTAGGCTTTTCATCCAGCGGTCCGCAGGCCAGCTGTTCCAGCAGCACCCGATTTTTATCCCAGACAATGGCGATCACGGTCCGGATATTACGCTCCACCGCTTTCCAGTTTGTCTCGTATCGCTTGGCGACATCGGGATAGAGGCACTTCGTCACCATCAGCAGCCGGTCCGGGCGTTCTACGCACATAGCCACCGCCTCTGCGGTATGAAAGAAGCCGGTATAATTGGCTGTTACGCCCAGCCGGTAAAGCAAGTCAAATACCTGCGCAGTCGTGTTATCCATATGAAGCATTATTTACATCCTTTTCTGTTTCCAGCAGCTTCGACACCGTGATCCCCATATAAGCCGCAATTTTCTGCAGGGTGCTCAGCTTCGGGTCTGTCAGCTTCCTTTCAATCAAGCTGAGCTCCTCCACACTGATCCCCATATCATAGGCAAGATCAAATTGAGATTTCTTCCAATATTTCCGATACCCTTTTACCCGTTTTGATAACGCTTCTAACTCTGGCATTTTTACGACCCCTTTAGATATAATTATACAAAAAGAGCCAAAAAAATCTACGTACTGCAGTACGGGTTTTCGTTTTTCCAAAAAGGTCAGCCCTTCCAAACCGCGTACAGGGCTGATCCTCCTTCGTGCCGCCCTCGGGACCAATCAATCCCAGCCCGCCGCGCGGGTCACAGCCTCCTTTGCCAACAACACGACCGCCGCGGTGCCTGCTGACATTATATCACAGGTTATTTTTCTGTTGTAGTGTCCGAAATGCCAAAAACCACGGCGGCGGTCTGGAGAAGGGGCAGCCGATATCCCAGAGAACGAAAAATTCCCCCGACTGCCGTCGGGGGAATTTGTAAAAACCAATCAAGCCAGCTTAGCGCCGTTGACCTTGACGCCGGGACCCATCGTAGCCGCTACGGTGCAGCTCTTAATATACTGGCCCTTTGCGGCGGCGGGCTTGGCCTTGATGATGGCGCCCATGAGGGCGGCGAAGTTCTCGCTCAGCTTCTCGGGGCCGAAGGAGACCTTGCCGATGGGGCAGTGGATGATGTTGGTCTTGTCCAGGCGGTACTCCACCTTACCGGCCTTAATCTCGTTGACGGCCTTGGTCACGTCCATGGTGACGGTGCCGGCCTTGGGGGAGGGCATCAGGCCCTTGGGGCCCAGCACCTTACCCAGGCGGCCCACCACGCCCATCATGTCGGGGGTGGCGACCACCACGTCGAAGTCGAACCAGTTCTCCTTCTGGATCTTCTCCACCAGGTCCATCTCGCCCACGAAGTCGGCGCCGGCGGCCTTGGCCTCATCGGCCTTGGCGGCCTTGGCGAAGACCAGCACCCGCTGACTTCTGCCGGTGCCGTGGGGCAGGACGATGGCGCCGCGGACCTGCTGGTCGGCGTGGCGGGAGTCGACGCCCAGCTTCACGTGGAGCTCCACAGTCTCGTCGAACTTGGCGGTAGCGGTGTCCACCACCAGCTTCATGGCGTCCGCGGTATCATACAGCGCGTTCTTGTCGATCTTCTTGGCGCTCTCTTTATATTTCTTACCTCTAAACATTCTTGTCCCCTCCTTACTCGCCCACCAGGATACCCATGGAGCGGGCAGTGCCGGCGATCATGCTCATAGCAGCCTCGATGGAGGCGGCGTTGAGGTCGGGCATCTTGGTCTCAGCGATCTTGCGCACATCCTCCTTGCTGATGGTGGCCACCTTGTTCTTGTTGGGCACACCGGAGGCCTTCTCAATGTTGCAGGCCTTCTTAATCAGCACGGGGGCGGGGGGCGTCTTGGTGATAAAGGTGAAGGAGCGGTCGGCGTAGACGGTGATGATGACGGGGATAATCAGGCCCACGTCGTTCTTGGTCCGCTCGTTGAACTCCTTGGTAAAGGCGGCGATGTTCACGCCGTGCTGGCCCAGGGCGGGGCCAACCGGGGGGGCGGGAGTCGCCTTGCCGGCGGGAATCTGCAATTTTACGTATCCAGTTATTTTCTGTGCCACGAAAGAGCACCTCCATTTGAAAATGTGGTAGTTTGGCGGAGCTTTTCGCTCCTCCCACTGTCGGGGTCTATTTTGTAGGGCGCGACGACCCCGGCGCGCCGTTTTAAAGCAGCCCGGAGCAGGCGGCGCGCCGAGTCGTCGCGCCCTACACCGGGGTCAGGCATAATCAGGAATTTGCCGGTTCCACCTGGTCCAGCTCCAGCTCCACGGGGGTCTCCCGCCCGAACATGGACACCACCACCCGGACCTTACCGTTGTCCAGGTCGATCTCGTCCACAATACCCAGGAAGGACTCCAGGGCGCCGTCGGTGATGCGCACGGTGTCGCCCAGCTCATAGCTGACCACGACCTCCCGCTTCTCCACGCCCAGGGCGGCCACATCGGCCTCACTCAGGGGGATGGCCTTGTTGCCCTCGCCCAGGAACCCGGTAACGCCGCGGATATTCCGTACCACGTGCCAGGTCTCGTCGTTCATCACCATCTTGACCAGGACATAGCCGGGGAACACCTTGCGCTCCACATCCTTGGGGCCGCTGTCCGTAATCTCGGTGACTGTCTCCAGGGGGATGCTGATCTCATGAATCAGCTCGTGCATATTGCGGTTTTCGACATACTTCTCGATGGTGGCCTTCACCGTGTTCTCATAGCCGGAATAGGTGTGGACCACATACCAGTTCGCATTGTCTGCCATCCGCGTCACCTGTTGATAATCAAACTGATTGCCTGATTCGCCACAAAGTCGAACAGGGCGATAAAGATGCCGACCACGACGACGCAGGCGATGACGATCAGGGTATTATTGATGGTCTGCTTGCGGGTGGGCCACTGGACCTTTTTCAGCTCGCTCTTCATATCCCGGAACCACTTGCCCATACGGGCGAAAAAACCGGGGTTGGCGTTTTTGTCGGACTTCTTGTCCTTCTTGGCGGCCTGGACGGCCTTTTCGTTTTCAGCCATTACTTACCCTTCTTTCATCACTTCGTCTCATTGTGAACGGTGTGCTTCCTGCAGAAGGGGCAGTATTTGTTCAACTCCAGACGGTCGGGGGTATTCTTCTTGTTCTTGAACGTGTTGTAGTTTCTCTGCTTGCACTCAGAGCACCGCAGGGTGATCTTAATGCGAGCGCCGGCTTTTGCTGCCATATTGTTCGGCACCTCCTTCTTTATTTGACGGGCTCCGTCATTTCAAAAGAAAACGCCGGATGCGGCCCGTCTCTTGCCGAATCCAGCGCCAAAGGGCGCGAAAGCGCGCCCAGAGGATACGGTGGATGTCGGCTGCTGCCTCCCTGTGTCCTGCCCCGCAGGTAGAGGGGTCCGCCCCCCGGACACCGCATCCGGGCAGCAGAAAAAAGCCCCTTTCACAGGTAGAGCTTACTATACCACGCCTGTCCCCCGCCGTCAAGGGCTTTTTTGCCTTTTCCGTTAAAATACTGTGAATCTTTCCGGCGCGGGGGAAAATAGGTTTGCATTCTACAGACAGGTATGGTATACTCCTGACTTAAATATACCCGTCTTTGGGAATATTAACCCCATCCGCAAATCCGGCAGGGCGCGGCGGCCTCGGCGCGCCCTGCGAAATCCATTATTCTAAAAGGAGTCGATTCTTTCCCCATGGACATAGACAGTACCAGCATCGCTATGCTAGTCACCCTGCTCATTCTGGTGGCCATGTCGGCCTATTTCTCCGCCACCGAGACGGCCTTCACCTCACTCAACCGCATCCGTCTGAAGAACCGGGCGGACAACGGCAGCCGCCGTGCGGCCAAAACCCTGGAGCTGGCGGAGGAGTATGACAAGCTGCTGTCCACCATTCTCATCGGCAACAACATTGTGAACATCACGGCCACCACGGTGTCCACCGTGCTGTGCACCCGGTGGTTCCACCAGTACGGCCCCACGGTGGCCACGGTGGCCCTCACCGTCATCATTCTGGTCTTCGGGGAGATAACCCCCAAGAGCCTGTCCAAGGAGTGCCCGGAGAACTTCGCCATGTTCGCCCAGCCTCTGCTCAAGCTGTTCATGGTGCTCTTCACCCCTCTGAACTTTCTGTTCAGCCAGTGGAAGCGGCTGATGAGCAAGGTCTTCCGGGCCAGGGGGGACGACGGCATCACCGAGGAGGAGCTGGTGGGCATGGTGGACCAGGCCCAGACCGAGGGCGGCCTGGACGAGCACGAGAGCGACCTGATCCGCAACGCCATCGAGTTCAACGACCTGGAGGTCTCGGAGATCCTCACCCCCCGGGTGGACCTGACCGCCGCCGAGGAGGAGAGCACCATGGAGGAGATCGCCTCCCTCTTTGCCGAGACGGGCTACTCCCGCATCCCCATCTACCACGAGACCATCGACAACATCGTGGGCGTCATCCACGAGAAGGACTTCTACGCCGCCCGCTACCGGGGGGAGACCATGGTCAGCAGCATCAAATCCCCTGTGTTCTATACCACGGGCAACACCAAGGTGTCCGAGCTGCTGCGCATCCTCCAGAAAAACAAGGCCCACATGGCCGTGGTGGTGGACGAGTACGGCGGAACCCAGGGCATCGCCACCCTGGAGGACATTCTGGAGGAGCTGGTGGGGGAGATCTGGGATGAGCACGACGAGGTCATCGAAATCTTCCGAAAGCAGCCTGACGGCAGCTATATCATCGCCTGCTCCGCCGACCTGGACGACATGTATGACCTTTTCCAGGTGAAGGGGAGCTGCGACGCCGCCACCGTGTCCGGCTGGGTGCTGGAGCAGGTGGGCCGGGTCCCCGAGGCGGGGGACCACTTCCAGGCCGAGGGGCTGGATGTCACCGTTACCAAGGTGGAGCACCGCCGGGTGCTGGAGATTCAGGTGCGGGTACTGGAGGAGACAACATAATAATGGGGCCTGCCCTTTCGGGCAGGCCCTCTTTTTTATTCCGCCGGGGCCGTCTCAAAGAGGACCCATACCCCGTCCATCTCCACCGCCAGGCCCTGGTCCGTCATGGCGTACCGGGCGGACAGGTCCTGGGAGAAGTTGGTCTGCCCGTCCATCTCGGGCACCGTGTTGATGTAGGCGGTAACATTCTGCGCCCCGTCCACCTCTCCGGAGAAGGGGCGGCCGGTGGACCAGTACAGAACTCCGTCCACCATGATGGCGGCTCGGAATACATCCCCGCCGTTTTGAGAAAATTCCGCGCTGACCGCACCCGGTGTGGGCTCCGTGGGCTCTGGTGTGGGCTCCAAGGAGTCGTAAACGGTGTTCTCCCCATCCGTGCCGCCGCTCATCGCCTCCCCCGGCAGACACTCGGCCCCTCCGGACAGCTGCGCGCTGGAGGCGGTACAGCTCTTGTCGCCACCGCCGCCCAGGTTGACCGCCCCGTAGCCCAGCGCCAGCACCACAGCAAAGCTGGCCGCCAGGCCCAGCCAGGTCCCATAGCTGTGCCGGACCCTGGGCCGGCTGTACTCCTCCGCCTCCCGGATCAGGTCGTCGTCCAGCAGGCCGATGGCGTCCAAAATATGTTCTGTGTTCATACCGCTACCCCCTCCCGTTCCAGCTCCAGCTTCAGTCTGCCCCGCATCCGGTGGAGTTTGGATTTTATCTGTCCCACGCTCATCCCAAACCGGTCCGCCAGCTCGTTCAGGGGCTCCAGGTGGAAGTACCGCCGGACGAACAGGGCCCGGTCCGCCTCGCTCTGGCGGCGGAGAAAGGCGGAGATCAGGGCCGCCGTCTCCCCGGCCTCCAGATTCTCGTCGGGGCGGCGGCGGTCGGGGAGGCAGTCCTCCAGCTCATGGAGGGCGATCTCCACCTGACTGCCCCCCCGCTTGGCCGCCTTGAGCCGCCGCCACCGGTCCAGGGACAGGTTCCGGGTCAGTTTCCCGAAGAAGGCGGACAGGACGCCCGGCCGCTGGGGCGGCATGGCGTTCCAGGCCCGGAGCCAGGTGTCGTTGACGCACTCCTCCGCGTCCTCCTCCCGGTCCAGAATCCGCCGGGCGATGGTGTGGCAGTAGGCGCCATATTTCTCCTCGCTGGCCGAAATGGCCTGCTGGGACCGGGCCCAGTACAGGTCAATAATGGCTGTGTCCTCCATGGGGGAACCTCCTTTTCTCTCTGCCTCCTGCCTCTCCCTCTGGGAGAGGTGGCCGCGAAGCGGCCGGAGAGGGCCGTCATTCTGTTTCATGCCGGCGAAGACGGCGCGCCGGGTCGTCGCGCCCTACATGGCACGGCGTAGGGGCGCATATCATGCGCCCGCCTGTTGGCAGGGCCTTCCGGCGGCCTGCGGGCGGATAATATCCGCCCCTACATTATAACAGACGCAAAAACCGCGCCAAAGGTTTCCTCTCCGGCGCGGTTTTTTTCATTTATGCCAGAAGCTCGAAGTCAGAGGCGGGGTGCTTGCACAGGGGGCAGATATAGTCGGCGGGGAGCTCATCCCCCTCGTAGACATAGCCGCAGACGGTGCAAATCCAGCGTTTTTTCTCGCTGGGGGCGGGGGCGGCGGCGGGCTTGGGCTTGATGTGGGCCTGGTAGTAGCTGTAGGTGGCGCTGGGCGCGGAGGAGAGCACCCCGCCGTCCAGCACGTCGGCCAGAAAGAGGGTATGGGTGCCCAGGTCGGTGGCGGTGACCACTTTGCAGCTCAGCCAGGCGTTGGTGCCCTGGGTGACGTAGGGGATGCCGTCGGCGTCCTTGCCGGTGTGGGCGAAGCCGGCGAACTTATCCACGTCACGGCCCGACTGGAAGCCAAAACGCTTGAAAAGTTCGAAATCCGCCTCTTCAGACAGGATAGACACGGTAAACCGGCCCGTTTCCTTTACCATATCGTGGGTGTAATTGCCCTTGTTCACGGCGATGACGATGCGGTTGGGGTCAGTGGTGACCTGGATGGCGGTGTTGGTGATGCAGCCGTTGTCCTTGTCCCCGCGGCGGGCGGACAGCACAAACAGACCGTAGCTCAGGGAATACATGACCTTGTTGTCCATAAAATTTCTCCTTTTTTGGTGTTGACGGGATAAAATCAGTCTACCACAGCTTACCCAAAAAGTCCAGCTAAAATTCCCGGGCGACTGTCCGCCAGCGGTGGATTTTATACCATTTGTTATATTTAGCCGAAATAATACACTTGAAAACCACCCAAAACAGTACTTTTTGGGGGTCAAAAGGGGGCAATAAGGGCCCTTGTTGGGGGCGTCCACCGTGGGCGGACAAAAAATTATGGTTGACATTGTAGACCAACCGTGGTATGATAGGTCTACAAAGTAAACCAAAGGAGGTATCCACTATGGACAACATCAATCTGACCAACAGCGAGTGGTACGTTTTGGACTGCCTGTGGGAGCACTCCCCCATGACGGTAATGGAGCTGGTGTCCGCCCTGGACCGGCGGCTGGGCTGGGCCAAGAGCACCACCATCACCACCCTGCGGCGGATGGAGGCCAAGGGGCTGGTGCTGTGCGCCATGGAGGGCCGCACCAGACACTATTCCCCCAACCTCCAGCGGGACCAGGCCGTCCGGGGGGAGACCCGCTCCTTCCTGGACAAGGTCTACCGGGGGAGCGTGGGGCTGATGGTGTCCGCCCTGGCGGAGGACAGAGCCCTGTCCCGGGCGGAGATTGACCAGCTGTATGAAATCCTGCGCAAGGCGGAGGAGGGACAGATATGAGATGGCTGATTCAGTGGGCATTTACGTCCTCGGTCCTTATTCTGACAGTTCTGGCGGTGCGCCTCCTCTTGAAGGATAAGCTGGCCGCCCGGCTGCGGTACGCCCTGTGGGGGGTGGTCCTCCTGCGGCTGCTGGTCCCCTTCCAGGTGGAGCTGCCCGCCGCCAGCTCCCTGCCGGTGCTGGCCTCCAACCTTGTCCCGGAGGTAGCCGACGTGGAGCTGTACGCCCTGCGCACCAACTCCCGGCCCCTTCCGGAGGAGAGCCTTGAGGAGATGAGAGAGAACGGCATAGGCGTGGGAAGCGTGCTGGGGACAACGGCCACGATTCACCAAATCGGTGATTGGGAATGGGAGGGGGGCCAGCGGTGCTTTGTCCTGTCAGAGGACAGCATTGATACCTACTTCTTCTACACTACTCTGCCCAAATTTCTAATGGCCCTCTGGGTGATCGGGGGCCTCTGCACAGCCTGGATCATATTCAGCTCCAACCGCTATTTCTTCGGGCGGCTGAGATATTACCGCCACGAGCTGGAGGGGGCGGACGCCCCCATCCCCGTCTACACGGCGGCGAACCTGCCCTCCCCCTGCCTGTTCGGAGTGCTCCGGCCCGCCGTCTACCTCACCCCCCGGACGGCGGACGACCCCGCCGCCCTGCGCCACGTGCTGGCCCACGAGCTCACCCACTACGCCCACAGGGACCACATCTGGTCCGCCCTGCGGTGCCTGGCCCTGGCCCTCCACTGGTACAACCCCCTGGTGTGGCTGGCGGTGGGGCTGTCCAAGCAGGACGGGGAGCTGGCCTGCGACCAGGGGGCGGTGGAACGGCTGGGAGAGGGGGAGCGCATCCCCTACGGCCGCACCCTGGTGGACATGGTGGCGGCGCGGTCCCTGCGGCCCCGTGACCTGCTGTCCTGCTCCACCGCCATGACGGGCGGGGAGAAATCCGTCAAGGCCCGGGTGCTGGCCCTGGTGAAGAAGCCAGAGACAGTGAAGACCGCCCTGTTCGCCGTGATTGCTGTCATCACTTTGGCGTCGGTGTTCGTCTTCGGAGGGCGGAACAGCGCCCAGGCCTACTCGGAGGAGCTCACCGCCTTTCTTGACCAGGTCAGGGACGTGCGTTCCATCTCTGTGGGAAATCCCCTCACCTCCAGCCAATTTTCCACCAGCGCTATCTCCGACCCCGAGGCGCTTGACCAGGCCAGGGATATCCTCTCTAAAGTCAGGCCGGTCTTCAGGGAGGGAGATAATTGGAGGGTCATGAGCCTCGACTCCAGCAAGCCCTCTGTGCCCATCTCCCAGGAGGAGCTGGAGCGCCAGTGCCTCATCGGAGGGCACCCGCTGGTTCTCTACCCCACGGCTGACCGGGACCTGGAGACCGCCCACCGCTACTGGCTCATCCGGACCGGGGACGACACCCTGCTGGCCCGGTGGGACCTGGAGTGGGAGGAGAACAGCGTGGAGGCGCTGGCCGCCCTCCCGTCCGACACCATCAACCGGCTCAAGAAGCTGGGCGGGGCGTATGTGCCCGAGGGGGTGGGTAGCTCCGGGATCAACGGGGAGCCGTACCTCCGGGCCCTGACCGAGGAGGAGGTCGCCCGGGTCAATGAGGCCTTTGAGCCCTTTGTGCAGCTGGCCGACAACGTGTACGGCTCCAGCGAAATCTGCTGCTTCTTTACCAGCAGCTACGACAACCCCGCCCAGATTAATCTGGAGGAGTTTCTGCGTTACTGCCCCATCGGACTGTCCAATTCCCTGGGCGAGGAGGATACGGAGGAATTCCTGGCCGTGATGGAGCTGGACAACGGCTGGATTGACCCCGACCGGGAGCTCAGCTCCCCCATCGACCTCCCCGTGCCCGTCCACCGCTACCCCAGAGCGGAGGTCTCCGCCCTGCTGCAAAAATACGCGGGGGTCGCCGTGGAGGAGCTGGACTGGGAGGGCTGCCTCTACCTGGAGAAGTATGACGCCTTCTACAACTTCACCAGCGACGCCGGCCCCGGCTTCTTCCCCTGCGCCGGCGGAGAGGTCTCGGGGGACACCGCCGTGCTGTGGTCCGACCCCGACGAGAAGGGCGACCGGTGCAGGCTCACCCTCCAAAAAAACGGGGACCGCTGGCTGTTCCAGTCCCATTACACCATCTACCCCCGGTAATCCCATCCCCCGGCGGCTCCTGCCGCCGGGGGCGCTTTTTCCTCCCCCCCGGAAAATTTGCCCATTTATCCGTTGCCTTTTTGTGCTGTTTATATTATACTCTCTCCTGAGAGAGACTATATAGAGCCGGAACCGGGTTCCGAGGAGAGGGAGATTGATATGAGTTCAGATAAAAAGAGACGGCAGTTTTCCAGCGGCTGGGGCTTTGTGCTGTCCGCCGTCGGGTCGGCGGTGGGGATGGCCAACGTGTGGGGCTTCCCCGCCAAGATGGGCAGCAACGGCGGCGGCGCCTTCCTGCTGGTCTACCTGTTCTTTATTATGCTGTTCGGCACCGTGGGCCTGTCCGCCGAGTACGCCGTGGGCCGCAGGGCCCACACCGGCACCCTGGGCTCCTACCGGATGGCTTGGTCCAGCCGGAAGAACAGTTTGGGCTCCGCCGGCGGCCTGCTGGGCTGGCTGCCCCTGGCCGGGTCCATGTGCATCGCTCTGGGCTACGCCGTGATTATCGCCTACGTGCTGAAGGCCTTTTACGCCTCGGTCACCGGCTCGCTCATGACCGCCGACACCACCGTCTGGTTCGACAGCTTCTCCCTAGCCGATTACTCGGTGGTCCCCTTCCACGTTATCGTGGTGGTGGGCACCCTGCTCACCCTGCTGCTGGGCGCCAAGAGCATCGAGAAGAGCAACAAGGTGATGATGCCCCTGTTCTTTATCATCTTTATCGTACTGGCCGTCCGGGTTGCCTTCCTCCCGGGGGCCGCCGAGGGCTACCGGTATATGTTTACCCCCAGATGGGCCGACCTGCTCAACCCTATGGTGTGGATCTGGGCCATGGGACAGGCCTTCTTCTCCCTGTCCATCACGGGCAGCGGCATGATCGTATACGGCGCCTACCTCCAGCCGGAGGAGGACGTGGTCTCCCTGGCCAAGCAGACCGCCCTCTTCGACACCATCGCCGCCCTGGTGGCCGCTTTGGTCATTATCCCCGCCTGCTTCGCCTATGGGCTGGATGTGGGTGGAGGGCCCTCCCTGCTCTTCGTTACCCTGCCCCGGATCTTGCAGGATATCCCCCTGGGACGCCTCTTCGCCGTTATCCTCTACACCGCTATGGTCTTCGCGGGGGTCAGCTCTTTGCAGAATATGTTTGAGGCCGTGGGCGAGTCCCTGCTCCACCGCTTCCCCAGGCTCAACCGGAAGGCTATGCTGGCCGTGCTCTGCGTCATCTGCCTGGGCATCGGCCTGAATATGGAGCCCATCTTTAAGTGGGGCCCCTGGATGGATATCGTCTCTATCTATATTATCCCCATCGGCGCTACTTTGGGCGCGCTGTCCTGGTTCTGGATCATGCGGCGGGAGGAGCTTATGGAGGAGATCAATCGGGGGGCTAAAAAAGCCTCCGGCCAGGTCTGGTACAGCCTGGGACGCTACCTCTATGTCCCCTGCGCCATCATCCTGTGCTGCGTGGCCCTGTTCCTGAAAGTGGCGTTTTGACGCTGTAGGGCAGGACGACCCGGCCCGCAGGGGCCGAGACGGACGGG
>CAJUSG010000002.1:66608-125347 GCA_910589085.1 uncultured Oscillospiraceae bacterium
GCGCCGAGGTCGTCGCCCCCTACGCAGGGTATTCACCGCAAGACGGCGTTTTAACGCCGTAGGGCGGGACGACCCGGCCCGCAGGGGCCGAGACGGACGGGGCGCCGAGGTCGTCGCCCCCTACGCAGGGTATTCACCGCAAGACGGCGTTTTAACCACATGGGGCGGAGCCCGGGGGAACGCGGGCGGATAATATCCGCCCCTACGCAGACATTTATGACAAGGAGGCGAGCATATGATATTTGAGCTGAAAAAAGGGGGGCTGCGGGCCTCGGCCCGGACGCTGGGCGGCGAGCTGGTCTCCCTGCGGGACGGGGACGGCCTGGAGTATATCTGGCAGGGCGACCCCGCCTTCTGGTCGGGGCAGAATCCCATCCTCTTCCCCATCGTGGGGACGCTGAAGGAGGGCAGGGTGGAGATCGGCGGCAGGACCTGCGCCATGGACCGCCACGGCTTCGCCCGGCGGATGGAATTCACCCCCGTGGACCAGGGGGAGGACTTTATTGCCCTGGAGCTGCGGGAGACCGAGGAGACCCTGGCCCGCTACCCCTTCCCCTTTATCCTCCGGGTGACCCACCGGCTGCTGGACGACGGCTTCTCCACCGCCTTTACCGTGGAAAACACCGGGACCGCCCCCATGCCCTTCTGCATCGGAGGACACACCGCCATCCGCTGTCCCCTGGCCCCGGGAGAGCGGTTTGAGGACTACGAGCTGCTCTTCGACCTGCCCGAACAGGCGGGCAGCCACCTGCTCAGCCCGGAGGGGGTCATCCTCCACGGCCGCATGGAGCCCATGCTCACCGAGAGCGGGCGGCTGGCCCTGGACTACGCCGCCTTCGCGCGGCTGGACACCCTCATCTTCAGCCTGCTGCGGTCGTCCAGCGTGTCCCTGGTCCACCGGGAGACAGGCCGGGGCGTTTGCCTCAATTTCGGCCAGTTCCCCATGGTGGCCTTCTGGACCAAGCCGGGGGCTCCCTTCCTGTGCCTGGAGCCCTGGCAGGGCTGCGCCGCCTGGGACAACGAGACCGGGCGCTTTGAGGACAAGCCCTTCTGCCTCACCCTGGAGCCCGGCACCCAAAAGACGCTGGCCTGCTCCTTCCATATTCAGTAAATCGGGGAATGTTTGCCCGCCATCGGGACATACTAGGTCCATCAACACAAGGAGGTATTCCCTATGGGCAAGCAGAAAAAGCAGAATCGAAACCAGGGCCGGGACCTGCGGGGCTCCGCCCCCATTGCCGGCCAGAACCGCACCGACACCGCCACCAACGCCCAGAACCCCATGGCCGATCCCCTGGAGATGCGCATGAAGCGGGAGGGGCACGATATGTAAGGCCCGGCCGGGACCGCCAAGGCGGTCCCGGCCCTCTTCATAGATTCTTCACAAAAAGTTCCAAGTCTGGTGAAGATTACCGGGCTATGCTGTGGTATCCTATGGACAGATCAGGCAGCTGATTTCCTCCCGGGCGGCAGAGGCCGCCCAATAGCCCGGCAACACGCGCGAAACACCGGGCAAGTCTGGTAATTCCTATTTACCACAAACCTCCGGCGCGAGGCACGCGCCCCACTGCCGCCCCGCAGGCTTTGTCCCGGCGCGGCAGACCAAAAGCCCCCGTCCCAGACGGTTTTCAAATATATCTCTCCCTCTCTTTACACAGAAGACGCCCGCCGGAAAACCGGTGGGCGTCTTCTGTCTGTGGCCGGGAATCAGCCCTGCTCCAGCCGGGTGATTTTGGCCGTGTGCTTCAGCTTCCGGTCCCCAGGATTGCGCCGGTTCAGCTTGTCCACCAGGGCGGATATCTCCCCCTGGGCCTGCTCCACCTCCGCTCTGAAGGCCCGGGCCGACAGGCGCAGCGCCCCGTGGCCCAGGATAATCATCTGCTCCAGGGCGTCGGAGGTGGCCACCCGGACCCGGTGGTCTCTGCCCAGGTCGTAGGTGGCCTTTTCGATGTAGGCGTCCGCCGTCTCGGCCTCCCTGGTGTAGACCACATAGATGTTGTTCTTTTTCTCCACCGAGCCTGGGTTTCCCTTCACCTTGTAGGCGTCGAACACCAGGATCACCACGCACCTGCGGAAGCCCTGGTAGTTGGACAGAATGTCCTCCAGCGCGCACCGGGCCGCCGCCATGTCCTGCCGGGCCAGGGCGGTGAGCTCGTCCCAGGCGAAAATGATGTTGTAGCCGTCCACCAGGAGGTACTCCGGACCGGTCTTCTGCTCCCGGATGGCGTACTTCCCCTCGTCCAGGCTGGTGCGGGCCGGCTTCCGCTGGGGCTGGAAGGCAGTTTCCCGGTCCACCTTGCCGTAGGTCCGCTCGAAGACGGCCAGCAGCTCCTTATCCTGCTCCAGACTGCCCCCCCGGTACTGCCGCTCCCCGCCCGAGGGGGCGGCTGGCTCCGGCGGGAGCGGCTCCGTCCCCAGCCGCAGGCCGCTGTCCACATGCATGTGGTCCTTGACCTCGTTCCACTTCACCGTTACCCCCGCCCCGTGGGAGCAGAAGACCGAGTCGGGCGGGTTGTCCACGTCCCGCTCCGGGTCGTAGGCCAGGCGGGAGACAATTTCCTCCTGGCTGGCGCAGGGCTCGTAGCCCCGGAGGGCGCAGGACAGCCGGCCCCGGCCCCGGGTGTAGGCTGTCACCTCACGCCAGTAGTCCCGCAGGCCGGCCACCGGGGCGTGGCCCGTCAGGATGGACAGCTCCCCCTCCTGCTCCGGGCCCTCCACGCTGCCCCCCATGGTCTGTAAATCGTTCATGGCACGGCCTACGCAGTCCGGGGGGAGCTCCAGGGTGAAGTCGTAGTGGGGCTCCAGCAGGAGGCTCTCCGCCTGCATCAGCCCCTGGCGCACCGCCCGGTAGGTGGCCTGGCGGAAGTCGCCCCCCTCGGTGTGCTTCACGTGGGCCCGGCCCGCCACCAGGGTGATCCTTATGTCGGTGACGGGGGAGCCGGTGAGCACCCCCCGGTGGCGCTTCTCCAGCAGGTGGGTGAAAATCAGCCGCTGCCAGTTCAGGTCCAGCTGGTCGGTGGGGCAGGCGGAGGCGACGCGCAGCCCGCTCCCCCGGGGGCCGGGCTCCAGGAGGAGGTGGACCTCAGCGTAGTGCCGCAGGGGCTCGAAGTGGCCCACCCCCTCCACCGGGCCGGTGATGGTCTCCCGGTAGACGATGCTCCCCGCCCCGAAGGTGACCTCCGTCCCAAAGCGCTCCCGGATGAGCCGGGTGAGCACCTCCAGCTGGACCTCACCCATGAGCTGGAGGTGGATCTCCCCCAGTGCCTCGCTCCACACCACCCGGAGCTGGGGATCCTCCTCCTCCAGCTGGCGGAGATTGCGCAGGGCAGTGTGGACATCGCAGGCGGGGGGGAGGATAACCTGGTAGGTCAGCACTGGCTCCAGCTCGGGCCCGGCGGCGGGGGGCTCCACCCCGAAGACGTCCCCCGGCCGGGTTTTGGTCAGGCCGGTGAGGGCGCACACCGTCCCCGCCGGGGCCTCGTCCACCGTCCGGTATTTGGCCCCGGAGTATATCCTGATCTGGTTGACCTTCTCCTCCCCCAGCAGGGTGCGGACCTTGAGGGACCCGCCGGTGACCTTTACATAGGTGAGCCGGTCGGCCCCGTCCCGGGCGATCTTGAAGACCCGGGTCCCAAAGCCGGCGGGGTATTCCGGCACCGGGACATAGCGGGACAGGCCGTCCAGCAGGGCCTCCACCCCCTCCAGCTTCAGGGCTGAGCCGAAAAAGCAGGGGAAGACCAGCCGCCGGGCAACCAGAGAGGCGGCGTCCCCAGCCGTGACCGATCCCCCCTCCAGATACCGGTTCATCAGCTCCTCGTCCAGGGAGGCCAGGTCCTCCAGAATCGGTTCCAGCCCGGCGGAGAAGTCCAGACAGCCGCCGTCCAGCTTATTTTGGAGCTGGGCCAGGAGGGCGGCCCGGTCCGCCCCCGCCAGGTCCATCTTGTTGACAAAGAGGAGGGTGGGGATGGCGTGCCCCTCCAGCAGCCGCCAGAGGGTGCGGGTGTGGGCCTGGACGCCGCCGGCGCCGCTGATGACCAGCACGGCGCAGTCCAGCACCCCCAGCACCCGCTCCATCTCGGCGGAGAAGTCCACGTGCCCCGGGGTGTCCAGCAGGGTGAGGGCGGTATCCCCCCAGGTGAGCTCCGCCTGCTTGGCGAAGATGGTGATGCCCCGCTCCCGCTCCTGGGCGTCGGTGTCCAGAAAGGCATCCCGGTGGTCCACCCGGCCCAGCCTCCTCACCGAGCCGCTGAGGTATAAGAGCCCCTCGGACAGGGTGGTCTTGCCCGCGTCCACGTGGGCAAGCAGTCCCGTACAAATGTGCCTGGCCGGCTCGCGCTCAGAGCCCATGGCTGTCACCTCCCGCTGTCAGAATTTCAGGAACGCAGGCAGGGGGGCAAAGCTCCTCTCCTTTGCCCCCCTGTCCCGCGATTCAGCTGTCGATATCCACTAAAATGTTGTCCGTCCCGTGCTCCTCAAACTCGGCGATATAGGCGTCGATCCGGCTGGTGAGCTCAGCGTAGTTGCTCTCGTCGATGGGGGCGTCGTCCATGTCCCGGCGGGCCAGGTCCTCGGCCAGGATTTCAAAAAATACGTTGTTCTCGTACTCCACGATGGCCTCGTGGATGCCACCCTCCACAAAGGCCCGGGAGGGGATGATCTCTCCCTGGTACAGCTCCGCCAGCTGGGGCATCCCCTCCAGGGCCGCCCAGCCGAAGAGCAGGCTCTCGACCTCGTCGTAGTCGGCAAAGCGCTGGTCCCCCCGGGTGGAGTTAAGAATCCAATTCCCGATGTACACCAGGTCCAGCAGACGGCGAAACTGCTTCTTGTTCAGCTCCAGATTCATGGGGGAGCTCCTCCTCTCCGGGCAGGGATGATATACTCCCGCCGGACGGGCGGGAGCTGAGTACACTGGTCTATATGCTATTATAGCGCCTGTTCGCAATTTGTCAAATGGAGAAACACGGCAATCCATATTGTTTTTTCAGATAAAATGACATACAATGAAGGAGACACTTTACAGGGCGGGGCAAACTGTGTATAATACCTCCGTCCGCTTCCGGCGGACCGAAAACAACGCAGGAGGTCCCTATGGAAAAAGAAGTGGTCATCTCCATCAAGGGAGTTCAGAAGTATGAGGGCACCGCCCCCGACACCATGGAGCTGGTGACAAAAGGCCGCCTCTCCCGGGTGGGAGAGAGCTATACCCTCTCCTATCAGGAGAGCGAGCTCACCGGCCTGGAGGGCACCCTGACCACCATCCAGGTGGACGGCGGCCAGGTTACCCTGATGCGGGTGGGAGAGTTTAATTCCCAGCTGGTATTCCAGGAGGGACGCCGCCATCTGTCCATGTACAATACACCCTATGGCGCAATGTCCATCGGTGTGAATACCCGCCACCTGATGGCCAGCCTCACCGACCAGGGCGGCGATATCGAGGTGGACTACACCATAGAGGTGGATCACGCCCTGGCCGGACGGAATGTCTTCCGCATCAACGTGAAGGAGTCGGAGAGCGGCCTGGGGAGCCTGAAGCAATAGAAAATCCGTAGGGCGCGACGACCCCGGCGCGCCGTCTGCAATGTCCTAATACTGCGGCGGGCCGAGGTCGTCCCGCCCTACAACAGGTAAACATACAAAAACGAGGTGCGAACGATGACAAACATGATTCAGGCCGCCAGAAATCAGGTGGCCGCGCTCACCCAGACCGCCTATGAACAGGCTGCCGCCGCGGGGGTCCTGCCCGCCGGGGCGCAGGTGAAGGCCACCGTCGAGATTCCCAAGGACACCAGCCACGGGGATTACGCCTCCTCCTTCGCCATGGCCGGGGCCAAGGCCCTCCACATGGCCCCCAGAGCCATCGCCCAGGCCATCGTGGACCACCTGGAGCTGGAGGGCAGCTACTTTAACCAAGTGGAGATCGCCGGCCCCGGCTTCCTCAACTTTACTTTGGGCCCCCGGTGGTACGGCGAGGTGCTGTCCGCCGTGGAGGACGAAGGCCCGGACTACGGCTCCGGCACCGAGGGCGCGGGCAAAAGGGTGATGGTGGAGTTCGTCTCCGCCAACCCCACCGGCCCCATGCACATGGGCAACGCCCGGGGCGGCGTGCTGGGGGACACCCTGGCCAACGTGCTGGCCCGGGACGGCTGGAAGGTGTGGAAGGAGTTCTACGTCAACGACGCGGGCAACCAGATCAACAAGTTCGCCCGGTCTATCTACGCCCGCTACCAGCAGATTGTCTGGAAGGACGATACCCTCCCCTTCCCCGAGGACGGCTATCAGGGGGAGGACATCAGGGAGCTGGCCCAGGCTCTCTATGAGGAGTGCGGCGGCGACTTTATCAACGAGCCGGAGGAGGACGCCCTCTTCCAGATGGCCCAGTTCGGCCTGGAGCGCAACATCCCTAAGATGAAGGACGACCTGAAAAAGTACGGCATCGAGTACGACCAGTGGTACATGGAGTCCTGGCTCCACGACCGGGGCTTTGTGGCCGACACGGTGGGGCTGCTGACGGAAAAGGGCTGGACCTATGAGAAGGACGGGGCCCTGTGGCTCAACACCACCGGGCTGCTGAAGAAAAAATATCTGGCCGAGGGAAAAACCCAGGAGCAGGTGGACAAGCTGGACCTGAAGGACGACGTCCTCCGCCGGGCCAACGGCTTTTACACCTACTTCGCCGCCGACATCGCCTACCACCGGAACAAGCTGGAGGAGCGCAAGTTCGACCTGGTTATCAACATCTGGGGGGCGGACCACCACGGCCACGTGGCCCGGCTCCAGGCCGCCCTGGACGGGCTGGGACTGGACGGCTCCCACCGGCTGGTGATTGTGCTCATGCAGCTGGTGAACCTGCTCCAGGACGGCAAGCCGGTGCGCATGTCCAAGCGGACGGGGAAGGCTATCGCCCTCCACGACCTGCTGGACGAGATCAGCGTGGACGCCGCCCGGTACTACTTCAACAACCGGACCCCCTCCAGCCCCCTGGATTTCGACCTGGACCTGGCCGTCCGCCAGGACAGCGAAAATCCCGTGTACTATGTCCAGTACGCCCACGCCCGCATCTGCTCCCTCCTGGCCCGGCTGGCCGAGGAGGATGGGGCCGCCGTCCCCGCCGCAGGAGCGGTGGACGCAGCCCTGCTCGCCGCCCCCGAGGAGAGAGCCCTGGTGAAAGCCCTGGCCCAGTACCCCGAGGAGCTCCACCTGGCTGCCCGGGACTTCGATCCCAGCCGGATCAACCGCTACCTCACCGCCCTGGCGGGGGACTTTCACCGCTTCTACAACGCCTGCCGCCTGAAGGGGGAGGCCCCCGGGCTCCTCGCCGCCCGGCTGAAGCTGGCCGACACCGTCCGGTCCGTCCTGGCCAACGGCCTGGGCCTGCTGGGGGTTACCGCGCCCGAGAAAATGTAAGGAGGACCCGTCATGCGCCGGGAACGCTTTAAAAGCTGGAAGGACGCTCTGGAGAAAAACCGGGGCATGGTGGTCTATGTCTTCGGGACAATCACCGCCCTGTGCGCCCTGGTGGCCTGGGGGATGCTGCCCGACCTGGTGACCGCCAACCCGGCGGCGGAGAATATGATCCCCCGGCCCAAGGCCTTTATGATCGCCCTCCACGCCGGGCTGATCGCCTTCTTCACCTTTATGGTGTGGAAAAAACCCCGGGAGCTGGCCTACCTCACCGGGGCCATTATCAGCACGGTGCTCTTCCTGTCCATGCTGTCGGCCAACCTGGGGGGATGAGCGGTATGGAACTGAAGGGGCTGGAGGCCCTGCTGAAGGACCGCACCCCCGGCCTGATGGATTCCAAGCGGGCCTACGCGGTGCTGGTCCCCCTGGTGGAACAGAACGGGGAGCTGTGCCTGCTCTATGAGGTCCGGGCCCGGACCCTGCGCCGCCAGCCTGGGGAGGTCTGCTTCCCCGGCGGGCTTATGGAGAAGGGGGAGACCCCCGAGGACTGCGCCCTGCGGGAGACCTGGGAGGAGCTGGCCATCCCCGACCGCTGCGTCAGGCTGCTGGGACGGCTGGACTTTATCGCCCACCGGGCCAACTTTCTCATGCAGCCCGTGCTGGGGGTGGTGGACGGCTCCGCCCTGGACCGGATGGCCCCCAGCCCCGCCGAGGTGGAGGAGGTCTTTTTCGTCCCCCTGTCCCACCTGCTCAGAACGCCGCCCATTGAGTACACCTATGAGCTGGTTCCCACCCCCGCGGAGAACTTCCCCTATGAGATCATCGGCATCCCAAAAAATTACCGTTGGCAGAACGGACGGGAGAATGTCCCCGTCTACCCCTGGGAGGGGAGGGCTATCTGGGGCCTCACCGGGCGGATCACCCGGAATCTGATCTCCCTTTTGCAATAATAAAAATACCGCCCAATGGGCGGTATTTTTGTTACTCCTTTTCCCGTTCCGCTTTTTCTCTCAGCGCCTTGATGGCGTAGTCCAGAGCGGGAATGGCTTTGGCGGTGCTGTACTGCTTCATGTGCTCCAGCTCCCGGATGGCCTCCTTTGCGGTCATGGCACTCACCCTCCTTTGCTGTTGTCATTTTATCACAGAATGGGGGCGGAGCGCAAGTGTTTTATTGGTGATTTCTCCTCATTTCTTCCGGACTGCGGCGGAAGGCGAGGGCTGTCGCCGCCACGGCCAGCACCAGCAGCCGCCGCAAGGGGCTGGCTGTCAGAACAAGGCAGAGAACAGCCCGAAAGATGGTGTACAGGCAGCTGACCCAGAGGAGAAGGACGGCAGCTCTCATCTCAGTACTCCTTGCCCGCCGCGATCCGGCAGGAAATGAGATAGGACACCCCTAAAGCCGCCAGCCCTGCCAGAGGCAGCAGGACCGCGCCGCCCGCCAGAGCGGTGGGGGCCAGAAGGTCCATCCCCTTCAGCAGAGACATGTCCAGCACCCCGGCCTTGACCAGCAGCACCACAGCGATGGTGGGGATAAAGACAATGGCGTAGAGAAAGGGCCGGGCCCGCTCCGGCCCCAGCTTGTAGCTCACGGGCAGGAGGATGGTGGGAATCAGCAGGCCAATGGTGGTGGACACCATCAGGGTGACAAACATCTCCAGAGGGTCCGACTGATGGGTCAGATAGAGCAGGGCGGTGCCCGCCAGCCCTGCCGCTACGGTGAGCAGCGTCAGCGCCAGCACGAAGAGATACCGGGCCCTCACTACCCCGCTCCGCCCCAGGGGGAGGGACATGGCGTAGCGGTCCCACTTGGCCAGTTCATCGTAGGCGAAGGCGGAGATGGGCATCACAGCCAGAACCATCTGGATGAAGGTGATAATAAAGCCGTAGTCAAATAAGTCCAGATAGGCGAGAACGATGTAAAGGACAACAAGCGTCAGGTAGGACATCAGGGTCTTGCGCATGACAAGGAAGTCCTTGGTAATCAGTCCGATCATTTTGCTTCTCCTTTCCCAACAAAGAGCATGATATCCTCCAGCGTGGTCCGCTCCACCAGGAGCATGGGGTACTTCCGGGCGAAGGCCGCCCGGTCCTTCACCAGGGCCTCGCAGCCAAAGGAGCCCTTCCGCACCCGGAGCACGTCGTCGGGGGCAATGGCCTCCAGCTGGGCGGCGGTGCAGCCCACCCGGCCGTAGGAGTCCAGGATGGCGTCCTTGGCGTCGGACAGCACTACCTCCCCCTGGTGGATGTAGGCGATGTAGTCGGCCACCTTCTCCAAATCGGAGGTGATGTGGCTGGACATGAGGATCGCGTGGTCCTCGTCCTGAATGAAGCCCAAAAATTCGTCCAGGATTTCGTCCCGGATCACCGGGTCCAGCCCGGCGGTGGCCTCGTCCAGGATGAGCAGCTTGGGATGGTGGGCCAGGGCGGCGGACAGGGACAGCTTCATCTTCATCCCTCGGGAGAACTCCTTGATGAGCTTCTTCTCCGGGAGCCCGAATTTGTCCAGATAGGACCGGAACAGGTCACTATCCCAGTTTTTGTAGGCGGGGGCCAGAATTTTTTCCACGTCCCGGGGGCGGAGGGTGTCGTGGAAGAAGCACTCGTCCAGCACCAGCCCGATGTCCTGCTTGGCCAACTTCTCCTCCCGGATGTTGTCATGGCCCAGGACGGTGATCTCACCCGCGTCCCGGCGGATCAGGTTCAGGATGCACTTGATGGTGGTGGTCTTGCCCGCCCCGTTCTCCCCGATGAGCCCCAGGATGGAGCCGCCGGGGAGGGTCAGGTCGATATTGTTCAGGGAAAAATCCCCGTAGGACTTGCACAGTCCCTTGATTTCGATACAATTTTTCATAATTCCTCACCTTTGTAGAGTATGTCAAGCATTTCGTGCAGCTCCTCCAGGGGGAAGGCCCCCTTCCGGGCCTCGTCCACCGCCTGGGAGAGCTTCTCCTCCACCTTGCGCAGCTGGGCCTCCCGGAGCAGCTCATGGTTCTGGGGGGCCACAAAGCAGCCCTTGCCGGGGACGTTCTCTAAAAAACCGTCCCGCTCCAGCTCCTCGTAGGCCCGCTTGGTGGTGATGACGGATATCCGCAGCTCCTTGGCCAGCAGCCGCATGGAGGGCAGGGCGTCCCCCGCCGACAGAGCCCCGGCCATGATCTGCTCCTTGATCTGGTCGGTGATCTGCTCGTAGATGGGCTTTCCGCTGGCGTTGCTTAATATAATGTCCATTTAGCCTGCCTTTCAACAGCGGGACGGCCTTGGCTGAAGGCCTGCGCACGGTCCCGCGCCGGTGGGCCTCCGCTGTCATTCCAGATTTAGTGTATATATACTATATGCACAGTATAACGCTTTTTCCCCGTTTGTCAAGAGGGGAAACAAAAAAATTTTCAGGCCGTCCCAGCCGTGGGACGACCTGCTTTTTTATTCCCGCGGCGGAAAGCCCGTAATTCTGACAGAGAGCTTGTCCTATAATGATATGGAAAATAATGGGATACAACCCAGAGAGAGGAGCTGGTCCGTTATGCCGGTGACCTGTAAGGAGGACAAACGGCATCTTATGGCGCAGGTGGCCGGGGAGCTGGACCACCACGGCGCCCGGTCCGTGATGGAGGAGCTGGACCGCCGCATCGATCAGGCCCGGCCCCGGGAACTGACACTGGACCTGAGCGGCCTGACCTTTACCGACAGCTCGGGCATCGCTGTCCTCCTCCGGACCTACCGGAGAATGGCCCAGTCCCAGGGCTCCATGCGGGTGGTCAACACCCCCGCCCAGGCCGGAAAGGTGTTCAAAGCCGCCGGACTGGAGCGGATTATCCGGTTTGAATAAGGAGGCGCTACATATGAAAATTGAGAATCAAGTTGCCCTGGAGTTTCCCAGCCGGTCGGCCAATGAGGGCTTTGCACGGACCGCCGCCGCCTGCTTCGCCGCCCAGCTGGACCCCACCCTGGAGGAGGTCAACGACATCAAAACCGCTGTCAGCGAGGCGGTGACCAACGCCATCGTCCACGCCTACCCGGATACCCTGGGCAAAATCCTCCTGAAGCTGCGCATCCGTGAGGGCGGCACCCTGGAGATTGTGGTCAAGGACTGGGGGGTGGGCATCGCCGACGTGGAACAGGCCCGCACCCCCCTCTTCACCACCGGCAACGAGGAGCGCTCCGGCATGGGCTTTACCATTATGGAGAGCTTTATGGACACGCTGAAGGTCCGCTCCGCCCCCGGCAGAGGGGTGGTCGTCACCATGGCCCGGAAAATATCCCGCCGGGCCGGGCGGTGAGCGGGCAGCTCGCCGGCTCCGCCCTGCTGGAGGCCGCCCGGGGGGGCGACAGCGCCGCCTGTGAGCAGGTTCTGCTGGAGAACAACGGCCTGATCTGGAGCGTGGTACGCCGGTACTACGGCCGGGGGGTGGAGCCCGACGACCTGTATCAGCTGGGCTGCCTGGGCTTTCTCAAGGCGGTGCAGGGCTTCGACCCCCAGTTCGGCACCCAGTTCTCCACCTACGCCGTGCCCAAAATCGCCGGGGAAATCCGCCGTTTCCTCCGGGACGACGGGCCCGTGAAGGTGAGCCGGGGGCTGAAGGAGCGGGGCACCGCCATCCGGGCCGCCAGAGGACGGCTGTCCGCCCAGCTGGGCCGGGAGCCCACCCTGTCCGAGCTGGCGGAGGACACCGGCCTGACCCCGGAGGATATCGCCGCCGCCGAGACCGCCATCGAGCCGGTGGTCTCCCTCCAGGCGGAGACAGGGGCCGACGGCCTCACCCTGGAGGGGATGCTCACCACAGGAAACGAGGAGGAGGGGATGGTGGAGCGCCTTACCCTCCAGACCGCGCTGGCCGGCCTGCCCGACCGGGAGCGGCAGGTGCTCCTCCTGCGCTACTACCGGGGGATGACCCAGATGGACACCGCACGGGTGCTGGGGGTGTCTCAGGTGCAGGTGTCCCGGCTGGAGCGGCGGGCCCTGGACAAGCTGCGCCGGGAGCTGACATAAAAAACGGCCGCCCCCCTTTGGCGGAAGGGGGGCGGCCTGCGCGCGCTCCGGGGAGAGAGAGGGCCAGCCCAGGAGAGAGAGGGAGGGCTGGCCGCCCCGGTCCGCGGCGTATCCGGGAACCGTGAGCCGGATACAGTTGGGGATTGCGGATCATACTCAGATTCGCAGTCCTTATTATATCAGAGATGGGATAAATGAGACGTCAACGTGGGGGGACAGGCTGTAAAAATGCTGTTAACACGCTAGTCGTCCAGCATCCGGTAGCCGATGCCCAGCTCAGTGTGGATGTATTTGGGCTCGGAGGGGTTCTCCTTCAGCTTCCGCCGGATGTTGGCCATGTTCACCCGCAGGATCTGGTTGCTCCCGCTGCCCCCGTAGGGGCCCCAGATGTGCTCCAGTATAAAATCATAGGTGAGCACCTTGCCCGCGTGGATGGCCAGCAGCTCGATGATCTTAAATTCGTTCTGGGTGAAATGTATCTCCTCCCCGGCCAGCAGCACCTGATGCCGGGCCAGGTCGATGGTCAGGTCCTTGATCTGGTAGGCGTCCCGCTGGATCCCCTGGCTCAGCTTCAGCCGGTCGGCCCGGCGGAGGGTGGACCGGATGCGGGCCAGCAGCTCGGACACGCCGAAGGGCTTTACCACATAGTCATCCGCCCCCATGTCCAGCGCGCGCACCTTCTCCGACTCCCGGTCCCGAGCCGAGATGATAATCACCGGCACCTCCCGGGGCAGACCCCGGAGCTGGGCCAGGATCTCCAGCCCGTCCATGTCGGGCAGGCCCAGGTCCAGCAGCACCAGGTCGGGGCCGTGGGAGAAGAACAGCGTAAGCCCCTCCTTGCCCGTGTAGGCCGGGATGGCCCGGTAGTCGTTGGCCGACAGCGCCCGGCTGATAAAATTGCTGATGGCCCGCTCGTCCTCAATGATGAGAATGGTCTGTTTTTCGCTCATGGAACGTCCTCCCTTGCTGCGTGGGGGTCCCCCTCCTCCACAGGCAGGCCGAAGCGGAACACCGCGCCCCCCTCCGGGTGGTTTTCCGCGGTGAAAAAGCCGCCGTGGGCCTTGATGATGCTCTGGCACACCGACAGGCCGATGCCCATCCCCCGGGTGGAGTCCCCCGACAGGGAGCGGGGTATGGGCTCGCCGGCCCGGACAGCCTGGCACACCTCCGGGGACAGGCCCCGGCCCCGGTCCCGCACCTCAACCACCGCCCATTCCTCCTCCCGGTACAGGCGCAGGGTGATGCCCAGCCTGTCCCCCGAATGGCGGATGGCGTTCTCCAGAAGGTTGACGATCACCTGCTTCACCAGCAGCGGGTCCATGGGCAGGTAGAGGATGTCCTCCGACAGGTCCAGCTCCACCTGGCAGTCGGGAAACCGCCGCCGGGTGGTGAGCAGCGCGTCCCCCGCCACCTCCTCCAGCATCTCCTCCCGCTTCTTCAGCGGCATGGTGCCGTCCTGCACCCGGGTGACCGACAGGAGGTTTTCCACCATGACGATGAGACTGTCCGCGTCCTGCTTGATGTCGGAGAGCATGGCCAGATTCTTGGGGGAGACCTCCGGACTGGCCAGCAGCACCGACACCGCGCCCGAGATGGAGGTGAGAGGGGTGCGCAGATCGTGGGACACCGCCCGCAGGATGTTCTCCCGGATGGAGATGCGGTCGGACTGGAGCTGAATGGCCGCCTTCTCGGCGTTGAGCCGCGCGTTCTGCTCGTAGAGGGCCTTGGTGCTCTTCTCCCGGCGGACCGCCTCGGTGGCCTGCTTCTTCACCCGGGCGGTGAGGGCGCACACCATGCAGGAGACGGCCACCATGGACAGCATGGCCACCGGGTAGCCCGTGCGGCTGAGAGAGAAGGCGTCGTAGGGCTCCATAAAAAAGATGTTGATGCACAGCGCCCCCACGATGGAGGCCGCGATGCCGTAGACATACCCCGAGGTGAGCAGAGAGATGAGGGCCACCGCCAGAACAAAGACCAGGGCGGAGTTGTTCTCTCCGCCGGTGTGGGTGATTAAAATGCTGCTGGCCCAGTAGGCGGCGCACAGAAACAGCGCCGTTACCCCCAGGTTCCGGGGGACGGCGGGGATGCGGTGGGCCTGTACGTCCAGCCGGCAGTACAGCTCCCCGAAATACCGGCGCATGGCGGACACCTCTCTGTCTCCTTGAAATCGGGCTCAGCGGTTCTTGAAGCCCGCCAGCTTCTCCTTGTTGACAAAGGCCTTCATGGCGTCCTTCTGGTCCTCGGTGGCAAAGCACAGGCCGAAGGCCTCCGCCTCAAAGGCCGTGCCGGTGGCCATGTCGGTCTGCAGGCCCCGGCGGATGGCCGCCTTGGACTGGCGGACGGCTACCTGGGCGTTGGCCGCGATGGCGTTGGCCAGCTCCAGCGCCCTGTCCATCAGCTCCTCGGCGGGCCAGACGTGGCTCACCAGGCCGATGCGCTCCGCCTCCTCCGCCTTGATGGTCTTGGCGGTGAGGATGAGCTCCATGGCGCTGGACACCCCAACAATCCGGGCCAGGCGCTGGGTGCCGCCAAAGCCGGGCGTTATGCCCAGGCCCACCTCGGGCTGGCCGAATTTCGCCTTGTCACTGGCCAGGCGGATATCACAGGCCATGGACAGCTCGCACCCGCCGCCCAGGGCAAAGCCGTTCACCGCCGCGATGGTGGGCTTGGTCAGGTTCTCCAGCTTCAGGAATACCCGGTTGCCATAGGCCCCGAAGGCCTTGGCCTCCACGGCGGTGAGACCGGACATCTGGCCGATGTCCGCCCCGGCCACAAAGGACCGGCCCGCTCCGGTGACAATGGCCACCAGAAGCTCAGGGTCGTTCTCCACCTGGTCCAGCACGGCCTCCAGGTCCCGGAGCACCTGGTCGTTCAGGGCGTTCAGCGCCTCGGGGCGGTTCATGGTGATGACGCCTACGGCGCCCTTCTTTTCCAGCGTTACAAACATATGGGAGTGCCTCCTTATTCTTTGGATGATAGACCTATTATAACGGATGCGCCGCCAAAGGGCAAGAGGGCGGATTTTTATTTTGTGACAGGAAAAAGGGGCTTGCGCCCGTTGGAAAAGGGTGGTACAGTTATGGTGAAATCAAGCTGCCGAAGGGGGCGCGTATGACTGTGAAGGACCAAACCGCTTCTTTTGCGCCAAATGGGTGCTATGTCAACCGGGAGCTGTCCTGGCTCCAATTCAACCGCCGCGTGCTGGAGGAGGCCGAGGACCCCGCCACCCCCCTGTGCGAGCGGCTGAATTTCGCCTCTATTTTCCAGAGCAACCTGGATGAATTTTACATGGTCCGGGTGGGGATGCTTATGGACACCCTCCACCTCACCGCCGTGGACGACAAGACGGGCCTCACCAGCGCCCAGCAGACCGCCGCCGTGCTGGACCGGACCCGGGACCTGCTGGCCCAGCGGGACCGGGTCTGCCGGGCCCTCATGGCCGAGCTGGCGGACCAGGGGGTGGAGCTGTGCCCCTTCGCCGCCCTGTCCGACAAGCAGCTGGCCTTTTTGGAGAAGTATTTTACCTCCAACGTCCTGCCCCTGCTCTCCCCCCAGATCATCGGCCGCAAGCAGCCCTTCCCCTTCCTGCGCAACAAGGCCATCTACGCCGTGGCCATCCTGCGCACCAAGAGCGGCGGCGAGCGGATGGGCATCGTCCCCTGCGGCGACGGGGTGCTCCGCAGGCTGGTCCCCCTCCCCGGCGACGGCCAGCGCTTTGTGCTGGTGGAGGAGCTCATCGCCGGGTTTTTGTCCAAAATTTTCGCCCACTACAAGGTGGAGGGGGCCGTCCTCATCCGTCTGGTGCGCAGCGCCGACATCCATATGGACGAGGCCTCCTCCGAGATGAGCGACATGCTGGCCGAGGAGTATCGGAAGAGCATGGAGAAGCTCATCCGCCGCCGAAAGCGGCTCCAGCCGGTGAAGCTGGAGTATCAGGGCAAGCTGTCCGACACCGTGCGGGACGCCCTGTGTACCTGCCTGGGGCTGTCCAAAAAACACCTGTTTTCCAGCGGCGTCCCCCTGGACCTGTCCTTCCTGGGCGCGGTGCGGGACCTCCTCCGGGAGAAAACCGAGCTGTTCTACCCCCGGCGGGTCCCCCAGAATTCCCCCAACGTGGACCCCCTGCGCCCCGTGGCCCAGCAGGTCCGGGAGCGGGACCGGATGCTCAGCTACCCCTATGAGAGCGTGCGGCCCATGCTCCGCCTCCTCCGGGAGGCGGGCCAGGACCCCGAGGTGGTGTCCATCAAGATGACCCTCTACCGGGTGGCCCACAACAGCAAAATCGTCGAGGCCCTGGTGGACGCCGCCGAAAACGGCAAGGAGGTCGTCGCCCTGGTGGAGCTGCGGGCCCGCTTCGACGAGGAGAACAACATCGGCTGGTCCCGGGTGCTGGAGCAGTCGGGCTGCCGGGTCATCTACGGTTTGGACGGGCTGAAGGTACACTCCAAGCTCCTCCTCATCACCCGGGTCCACGGCGGCCAGGTGGAGTATATCACCCAGGTGGGCACCGGAAACTACAACGAGGACACCGTCCGGCTGTATACCGACTACGCCCTCATGACCGCCGACCCTGAGATCGGCGCTGAGGCCGCCCAGGTCTTTAATGCCCTGTCTATGGGCGAGGTGGTGGAGGACAGCCGCCGGCTCATGGTCGCCCCCGCCTGCCTGCGGCCCAAGGTGCTGGCCCTCATCGACCGGGAGACCGAGCTGGCCCGTGCGGGAGAGGATGCCTATCTGGGCTTTAAGCTCAACGGCCTTACCGACAAGCTGATTATCGACCGGCTTATCCAGGCCTCCCAGGCCGGGGTGAGGATCGACCTGGTGGTCCGGGGCATCTGCTGCCTCACCGGCGGCGTGCCCGGGCTGACGGACAACATCACCGTCCGCAGCATCGTGGGCCGCTACCTGGAGCACGCCCGCATCTATATCTTCGGCCTGGGGGAGCGGAAACAGGTCTTTATCTCCTCCGCCGACTTCATGACCCGCAACACCACCCGCCGGGTGGAGGTGGCCGCCCCCGTGGACGACCCCGCCCTGCGGGCCCATCTGGAGAATATGTTTGCCGACCAGCTCCGGGACACCGCCAAGGGGAGGGTCCAGCTGCCCGACGGCAGCTATGTCCGGGCCCTGGGGGAGCCCTTCAACGCCCAGGAGCACTTCTGCGATCAGGCTTGCTCCGGGGCGTGGGCGCTGAAGCCGGCCGTCAAGGCGGCTCCCGAAAAGCCCCGGACGGCCAGAGCCGCCCCGAAAAAACCGGCGGCTGCCGTCAAAAAAACACGCCGGGGACTACTGGGACGGATCATCAAACGGGATTGATTTTGCAGGGGCGGACAATATCCGCCCCTACAGTCCAGTTTATCAAGCCGAAGCGGCTTTCATATATCTTTTTGAAAGGAAGTTGTGTCTATGAAACGGATTGGAATGCTCACCAGCGGCGGCGACTGTCAGGCCCTCAACGCCACCATGCGGGGCGTGGCCAAGGGCCTCTACAACATCTACGGCAATGAGGTGGAGATCATCGGCTTTATCGACGGCTACAAGGGTCTCATCTATGAGGACTACAAAAAGCTGTCCCCCATCGACTTCACCGGCCTGCTCACCCGGGGCGGCACCATCCTGGGCTCCAGCCGCCAGCCCTTCAAGCTGATGCGGACCCCCGACGAGAACGGCCTGGACAAGGTGGAGGCCATGAAATACACCTACCGCCGCCTGCGGCTGGACTGCCTGGTGGTGCTGGGGGGCAACGGCAGCCAGAAGACCGCCAACCTCCTCAGCGAGGAGGGCCTCAATGTGATCGGCCTGCCCAAGACCATCGACAATGACCTGTGGGGCACCGACACCACCTTCGGCTTTCAGTCCGCCATCGGCCTGGCCACCGAGGTGATCGACTGCATCCACACCACCGCCGCCTCCCACAACCGGGTATTCATGGTGGAGATCATGGGCCACAAGGCGGGCTGGCTCACCCTCAACGCCGGCATCGCCGGCGGCGCGGACATCATTCTGATTCCGGAAATTCCCTACAACATCGACGCGGTGATCGCCAAGATCCGCCAGCGGGCCGCCTCGGGCAACGGCTTCACCATCCTAGCCGTGGCCGAGGGGGCCATCTCCCAGAAGGAGGCGGCCATGGGGAAGAAGGAGTACAAGCAGCACATGGCCGAGCTGCTGGAGAAGTACCCCTCCGTCTCCTACGCCATCGCCGACAAGATCCTCAAGAAGACCGGCAAGGAGGTCCGGGTGACGGTGCCCGGCCACATGCAGCGGGGCGGCACCCCCTGCGCCTACGACCGGGTGCTCTCCTCCCGGCTGGGCACCACCGCCGCCCTGATGATCTCCCGGGAGGAGTACGGCAGCATGGTGGCCATCCAGAACCACGTGATTACCTCCGTCCCCCTGAAGGAGATCGCCGGCAAGCTGAAGACCATCGACCCCAAGTCCGACATTATCACCGAGGCCCGCCTGCTGGGCATCAGCTTCGGCGACGACTGATCCAAACAACAGGCCCCTCCCGGCCCCCCTCTGTCTGAGCGGGCCGGGAGGGGCTTTTTTCAAATGTTGGCGTGGGCCAGCTGGGGCTCCCGCACCGCCTGGGGCTCCTCCCGGGGCCGGACGGGCTCCTGGCGGGCCAGGCCCTTGGCGTTGGCCAGCATGAGCTTGATGCGGTTCTCCTGGTTGATCCGGGTGGCCCCAGGGTCGTAGTCGATGGCCACCACGTTGCTGTAGGGGTACTCGTCCTTCAGCTTGCGGATCATCCCCTTGCCCACAATGTGGTTGGGCAGACAGCCGAAGGGCTGGGTGCAAACAATGTTGTTGGTGCCCGAGTGGATCAGCTCCAGCATCTCGGCGGTGAGGAGCCAGCCCTCCCCCATCTTGTTGCCGTCCCCCAGGTAGCCCCGGACCAGGTTGTGCAGGTCCTGGAAGGTGCCCGGAGCGCGGAAGCGGCCAGACTGCTCCAGAGCGGCGATCATGTCCCGCTGGCAGGCCTCGATGTACCGCATGAAGAGGGTACAGCCCGCCTTTTTGATCCACTTGCCCCCGTAGAGCTCCACGTCGGCCACCCGGTTGTAGATCTTGAAGATGATGAAGTCGGTCAGGCCGGGGACCACCGGCTCCACCCCCTCGGACAGGAGGAATTTTTCCAGGTTGTTGTTGCCCAGAGGGGCGAATTTTACATAGATCTCCCCCACGACCCCCACACGAATCTTGGGGTCCCCCGCCACGGGGATGGCGGCGAAGTCGGAGCAAATCTCGTCGAAGTTGGCCCGCATCTGCCTGCGGCTCATGCCCTTCCCCGCCTGGAAGCCGTCCACCAGCCGCTGGGACCATGTGTCGATCATGGCGTCGGCGGAGCCGGGCTCCACCTCGTAGGGCCGGACCTGGTTGGCCACGTTGACGATGATGTCCCCGTACATCATGGCGTACACCGCCTTGCGGACAAAGGGCAGGGTCAGGGAGAAGCCGGGGTTTTTCTCCAGCCCCGACAGGTTTACCGACACCACCGGGATGTAGGCCATGTCCGCCTTCTCCAGCGCCTTGCGCAGAAGATGGATGTAGTTGCTGGCCCGGCAGCCGCCCCCGGTCTGGGTGATGAGCAGCCCCACCTTGTGGGGGTCGTAGCCCCCGTGCTTCACCGCGTCGATGAGCTGGCCGATGACCAGCAGGGCGGGGTAACAGGTGTCGTTGTGGACGTACTTCAGGCCCTCGTCCACAATCCCCCGGTGGTTGGTGGTGAGCATGTCCACCTTGTAGCCCTCGCACTCCAGCAGCTTCTTCATCATGCCGAAGTGGACGGGCAGCATCTGGGGCATGAGGAGGGTGTACTCCTCCTTCATCTCCCTGGTGAACAGCAGGCGTCCGGTGTTGTCATAGACCAGTTTTGCCATGGTGGGAACTCCTTTCCGGTGTGACGGTGGATGGTTTGTAGGGCGGGACGACTCGGCCCGCCGTTCGTTGAAGGGGCGCGATGTTGGGAAAGCGGCGCGCCGGGGTCGTCGCGCCCTACAGGTTGTAGGCGTGTGCCGATCCTGTAGGGGCGGATATCATCCGCCCGTCTTTTCGTGGAATGACCTGTTTTGCGGGCGCATAATATGCGCCCCTACGTGCGTTTACGGAATCTTCCGGGCCTCAATAGCGGCCATCAGGGAGCGGATGCGGATTTTTACCGCCCCAAGGTTGTTGATGTCGTCAATTTTCAGCTGGGTGTACAGCTTGCCGCCCGTCTCCAGGATGGAGCGCATCTCGTCGCCCGTGATGGCATCGATGCCGCAGCCGAAGCTCACCAGCTGGATCACCTCCATGTCGGGCTGGGCGCAGACATACCGGGCGGCGTTGTACATCCGGGCGTGGTAGGTCCACTGGTTCAGCACGTGCCGGGGGGCCTTGTCCTCCAGCCAGGCCACCGCGTCCTCGGTGACCAGTACGAAGCCGTAGGAGGTAATCAGGTCGTTGATGCCGTGGTTGATCTCCGGGTCCATGTGGTAGGGCCGGCCGGCCACCACCAGGATGGGACGGCCCTCGGCCCGGGCCCGGTCGATATAGGCGCGGCCGGTGCTGCGCAGGTCGTTCTTATAGGCGTCGTAGGCGGTATAGGCGGCCTTGACGGCGGCGGCGGTCTCCCGCTTGGGGATATGGAACTCGTTGAAGAACCACTCCCCCGCCTTGCGCTCCATGTCGCGGGGACGGTGGAGGCCGAAGTAGGGGTAGAGGTAGCGGGTCTGCTTCAGCTCGGGGACGTTGGCCGCCAGCAGCTCCGGGTAGTAGGCCACCACGGGGCAGTTGTAGTTGTTGTCCCCCGCCCCCTCGTCGAAGTTGTAGGGCATACAGGGGTAGAAAATGGCGTCCACCCCCGCCTCCACCAGGGCCTCCACGTGGCCGTGGAGCAGCTTGGCCGGGTAGCACACCGTGTCCGACGGGATGGTGCGCTGGCCCTTTAAATACAGCTTCCGGGAGGACTCCGGGGAGAGGACCACCTCAAAGTTCAGCCTGGTGAACAGCTCGAACCAGAAGGGCAGGTTTTCGTACATGTTCAGCCCGAAGGGGATGCCGATTTTGCCCCGGGAGCCGTCCCCGCTCCCCGTTCCGTGCAGGGCCCGGAGTTTGGCGTATTTGTACCGCATCAGGTCGGGCAGACGGCTGGGCTCCTCCCCCAGGGGGCGGGAGCACCGGTTGCCTGAGACAAACCGCCGCCCGCCGTCGAAGGAGTTCACCGTCAGGGAGCAGTGGTTGGTGCACAGCCCGCAGGTGGCGGGCTTGGCGGTGTGGGTGAAGTGCTCCAGCGCCTCCCGGGACAGCAGGGCGGATTTTTCCAGGTGGAGGTCCCGGGCGGCCAGAGCCGCCCCGAAGGCCCCCATGCTGCCCGCGATGTCGGGCCGGGTGACCTCACGGCCAATCTCCTGCTCAAAGGCCCGGAGGACCGCGTCGTTGTAGAAGGTGCCCCCCTGGACCACAATGTGCCGGCCTAAATCGTCGGCGGAGGCCGCCCGGATCACCTTATAGATGGCGTTCTTCACAATGGAGATGGACAGCCCGGCGGAGATGTCCTCCACGCTGGCTCCGTCCTTCTGGGCCTGCTTCACGCTGGAGTTCATGAACACGGTGCACCGGGAGCCCAGATTCACCGGCTTTTGGGTGAACAGGCCCAGCTTGGCGAAATCCTCAATCTCATAGCCCAGGGCCTTGGCGAAGGTTTCGATGAAGGAGCCGCAGCCCGAGGAACAGGCCTCGTTGAGCATGATGGAGTCCACCGCGCCGTTGCGGATTTTGAAGCACTTCATGTCCTGGCCGCCGATGTCGATGATGAAGTCCACCTGAGGGTCGAAGAAGGCAGCGGCCTTGTAGTGGGCCATGGTCTCCACCAGCCCCAGATCACAGGAGAAGGCGTTTTTAATCAGGTCCTCGCCGTAGCCGGTGACGGCGGCCCCCTTGATGACGATATGGTTGTCGTATGGCAGGCCGCACAGCTTGTAGATCTCCTTCAACTGTTCCAGGACAATGGCCACCGGGTTGCCCTGGTTGGAGTGGTAATACTGATACAGCAGGTCGCCGCCGGCGGTGATGAGCACGATTTTGGTGGTGGTGGACCCGGCGTCGATGCCCAGGTAGGCGTCCCCGTTATACCCGTTGATGGGCAGGAGGTCTGGACCGCCGGCGCTGTTGTGCCGCTCCAGAAAGGCCTCGTACTCCTCCCGGCCGGTAAACAGGGGGGGCATGGTGTCCACCACCGTGGCGGTGTTGGCGCTGTCCTCCAGCTTTTTCAGCACCGTCTCAAAGGGGACGGGGGCGTAGTCGGTGGCGCACAGGGCGGCCCCCATGGCAGCGAAGCAGTCCCCGTCGGCGGGGAAAACGGCGTGGTCCCCGTCCAGCTTCAGCGTCTCTACAAACCGCTGGCGCAGGCCCATAAGGAAGTGGAGGGGTCCACCCAGAAAGACAATCTTGCCCTTCAGCTCCCGGCCCTGGGTCAGGCCGGCCACCGTCTGGTCCACCACCGCCTGGAAGATGGAGGCGGCTATGTCCTCCTTCCGGCCCCCCTGGTTCAGGATGGGCTGGATGTCGCTCTTGGCGAACACCCCGCAGCGGGAGGCGATGGGGTAAATCTTCTCATGCTTCAGGGACAGCTCGTCCAGCTCGCTGACGGTCACGTTCATCAGGGTGGCCATCTGGTCGATGAAGGCCCCGGTGCCCCCGGCACAGGAGCCGTTCATCCGCTCCTCCAGGGCGCCGCCGAAGAAGATAATCTTGGCGTCCTCGCCCCCCAGCTCGATGACAGCGTCGGTGTCCGGGATGTATGTATTCACCGCGGCGGCGGTGGCGTAGACCTCCTGGACAAAGTCGATGCCCGCCGCGTCCGCCACCCCCAGGCCGGCGGAGCCGGTGATGGTCACCTTGATCTCCTGGCCGGCCAGCAGGTCCCGGATGGAGTTCAGCGTCTCCAGGGCCCGCTCCCGGGTCTTGGAGAAGTGCCGCTCGTAGGAGCGGAACAGCAGCTTATCCTGTTCGCTGAGGACCACCACCTTTACCGTGGTGGAGCCAATGTCGATGCCAACCCGCAGACTCATAAAAATACCGCGCCTTTCTTTCAAACCCTGTGCCGCCGCTTGGGAGGGAGACTTTTTGCTATCCTATGATACTGATTTTTTGTCGAGAAGACAACGAAATTAACGGCTTTTTAACAGGGCGAAAGGGAAGAAAAGCGGGAAATTAACGGAGGTATACTGGGCAAAAGCTACAAACTGAAGCGCAAAAATTATCAATAGTGACAAAAAGAAACAGCGTCCCCGGCATATCGCCGGGGTCGCTGAATGGGGTATCAGGGGCGGAAGGGCTCCGCGCCGCACTTCTCGGGGAAATAGACCCGATACCAGATGAGGAAGGACAGCACGGTGTACAGCTTGCGGTGGGTCTTCACCTTGCCCGAGTAGTGCTGGTCCAGGAGGTCCAGCAGATAGGGCACATCGAAGAACTCCCCCACGTAGTCCTGGGAGATCAGCTCCCGGGCCCAGTTGTAGTACTTCTCCTCCCGCAGCCAGGCGATGAAGGGGACGGGAAAACCCTTCTTCTCCCGCTTGATCCAGTCCTCCGGGAGGAGAGGGACGGCGGCCAGCCGCAGCGGGTATTTGGTGATGTTTTTGCCCCGCATCTTCTGGCTGCTGGGAACGGCCCGGGCCGCCTTCCACACCTCCCGGTCCAGATAGGGCACCCGCAGCTCCAGAGAATGGGCCATGGTCATCCGGTCGGCCTTGCGCAGAATGTCCAGCGGCTGCCACAGATGCAGGTCCAGATACTGCTTTTTGGTCAGGTCGTCGGCGTCCTTTACCGCCTCGAAGTAGGGGGCGGTGATGTCCCGCCAGGTCATGGGGCTGCGGTAGGCGGGCTTCAAGACCCGCTCCGCCTCCTCGTTGTCAAAGATGAAGGCCTGGCCCAGGAAGGTCTCCTCCACCGTCTGGCCCCCCTCGATCAGGTGGCCCCGGCCCTTGAACGGGGGCCGCCCGGCCGCCCAGCGGCTCACCGCCCGGCGCAGGCCCTGGGGCAGCCTGCGGTAGGCCTCGTAGGCCCTGGTGGTGTGATAGCTCATATAGCCGCCGAAGAGCTCGTCCGCCCCCTCGCCGGACAGCACCGCCTTCACGTCCTGGGCCGCCAGCTGGGACAGGAAGTACAGCGGGACGGTGGACAGGTTGGCGTTGGGCTCGTCGGCGTAGTACTGGATGGCGGGCAGAGCGGCGAAAAATTCCTCCTGGGTGATGATCCGGGAGACGTTCTTCAGCCCCAGCTCTTTGCACAGCTCCTGGGCCTCGCGGGTCTCGTTGAAGCCCTCCCGGTCAAAGCCCACCGAGTAGGTCTTGTCCGGCCGGGACAGGGCGGTGATGAAGCTGGAGTCGATGCCGCCCGACAGGAAGGCCCCCACCTCTACGTCGCTGATCTGGTGGGCCTCCACCGATTCGGTCACCACCCGGCGGATCTCCTCGGCCCGCTGCTCCAGAGGGGTGCTGTCCGGGGCGAAGGAGAAGGAGTGGTAGGAGGACAGCTCCACCACCCCGTCCCGCCACAGCAGCTGGTGCCCCGGGAGAAGACGAAATACGTTTTTAAAGAAGGACTCGTTCAGGGCGGAGTACTGGAAGGTGAGATAGAACTTCAGCGCCTGGGGGTTCAGCTCCTTGCGAAAGCCGGGATGGGGCAGGAAGCTCTTGCACTCCGAGCCGAAGAAGAACAGCTCCCCCATGGAGGCGTAGTAGAAGGGCTTGATGCCAAAGGGGTCCCGGGCCCCGTACAGCTCCCGCTTCTGGTGGTCCCAGATGACAAAGGCGAACATGCCCCGCAGCCGCCGGGTCACCTCCGGCCCCCACTCCATGTATCCGTGGAGAATGACCTCGGTGTCGCAGTTGGTCTGGAAGCTGTGGCCGGCGGCAATCAGCTCCTCCCGCAGCTCCCGGTAGTTGTAGGCCTCCCCGTTGTAGGCGATGACATACCGCCCGTCGGCGCTGGACATGGGCTGGCTGCCGTTGGTCAGGTCCAGAAAGGACAGCCGGCGGTGGGCAAGGCCGCAGTGCTCGTCCGTGTAATAGCCCTCGCCGTCCGGCCCCCGGTGGCGGATGACATCGCCCATGGCGCGCAGTACGTCACGGTCCGGTGGGGCGGAGCGGGTGGTAAAGCCGGTAAAACCGCACATAGATAAGTCCTCCAGTTTGTGGTTCCCATGGTTGAAATTGGTGTACTACTAGCATAAGACCTGACAGGGAAAATGTCAACTGCCGGTTTGCCGGGGGAGCCGGCAGAATTTCCCACACTATAAAAATAGTCAAAACAACGAACGATATTACAGATTATTGGTGAAATCGTCTCTTTCCTTTTCTCTTTAAAAGGAATACAATAGAAATACCAAACAGAAATGTGTCCGCCGAGAGGATCAAACGGCGTATTTCCCCCTCCAGGGCGGGGAAAATACGGAAAGGCTCCGGACACCCCACCAACCTGTATTATTTTTATAAAGGAGCGGTTTTTATGTCTATTCTGGTCTGCGGCGGCGCCGGCTACATCGGCAGTCACACCTGTGTGGAGCTCATCCAGGCGGGCTATGACATCGTGGTGGCCGACAATCTGTACAACTCCAGCGAGGAGGCCCTCCACCGGGTGGAGAAAATCGTGGGCAAGCCCGTCCCCTTCATCAGGACCGAGCTGTGCAACGAGGCCGAGGTGGAGGCCCTCTTCACCCAGTACCCGGACATCGACGCCGTGATCCACTTCGCCGGGCTCAAGGCCGTGGGCGAGAGCGTCAGCAAGCCCCTGGAGTACTACTCCAACAACCTTATCAGCACCCTCTACCTGCTCCAGGCCATGCGCCGCCACGGAGTGAAGAATTTCGTCTTCTCCTCCTCCGCCACGGTGTACGGCGACCCCGCCACCGTGCCCATCCGGGAGGACTTCCCCACCGGCGGCACCACCAACCCCTACGGCACCTCCAAGCTCTTCCAGGAGAAGATGCTTATGGATATCTGCGCCGCCGACCCCGAGCTGAACGTGGCCCTGCTGCGCTACTTCAACCCCATCGGCGCCCACGAGTCGGGCACCATCGGCGAGGACCCCAACGGCATCCCCAACAATCTGGTGCCCTATATCGCCAAGGTGGCGGTGGGACAGCTGGAGAAGGTTCATGTCTTTGGAAACGACTACGACACCCCCGACGGCACCGGCGTGCGGGACTATATCCATGTGGTGGACCTGGCCCGCGGCCACGTGGCCGCACTGAAAAAGCTGGACACCAAATGCGGCCTGTTCGTGTGCAACCTGGGCACCGGCAAGGGCTACTCCGTGCTGGACGTGGTCCACGCCTATGAGAAGGCCTGCGGCCATCCGCTGCCCTACGTCATCGAGGCCCGCCGCCCCGGCGACATCGCCGCCTGCTACGCCGACCCCGCCAAGGCCCGGGAGGAGCTGGGCTGGGAGGCACAGCTGGGTATCGAGGAGATGTGCGCCTCCTCCTGGAGATGGCAGTCTCAGAACCCCAACGGGTATAAGGGGTAATCTGTAGGGCGCGACGACCCCGGCGCGCCGCTGATATCAAATACGGCGGGCCGAGTCGTCCCGCCCTGCGCGCGGTTCTCAATGCCTTCCCCTGTTCCCCCGGAAAATTTTAACGGGCGGGTAATACCCGCCCCTACATAACGTTTTTATGTGTTGAGGAGGATAACAGTGAACAAGCCTGTTTTAGTGATTATGGCCGCCGGCATGGGCAGCAGGTACGGCGGATTGAAGCAGCTGGACCCGGTGGGGAACCACGGCCAGCTTATCATCGACTACTCCATCTTCGACGCCCGCCGGGCGGGGTTTGAGACGGTGGTCTTCGTCATCAAGCCCGAGATTGAGGCCGACTTCAAGGCCGCCATCGGCGACCGGGTGTCCAAGGTGATGGACGTAAAATACGCCTACCAGCTCAAGGAGGACCTGCCCGAGGGCTACTCCGTCCCCGCCGGCAGGTCCAAGCCCTGGGGCACCGCCCATGCCGCCCTGTCCGTCCGGAAGCTGGTGGACGGCCCCTTCGCCATCATCAACGCCGACGACTACTACGGCCCCGAGGCGTTTCAGGAGATTTACAGCTATCTGTCCTCCCACCAGGACGGGGATGTGTACGAGTACGTTATGGTGGGCTACCTGCTGAAAAACACCGTTACCGAGAACGGCACCGTGGCCCGGGGGGTGTGTGAGGAGACGGCGGACCACTTCCTCACCCAGGTGACCGAGCGCACCAAGATTGAGAAGGGCGAGCCCCCCCGGTACACCGAGGACGACGGCAAGACCTGGACCGAGCTGCCCGGGGACACCATCGTGTCCATGAACATGTGGGGCTTCACCCGCAGCTTTTTGGATGAGGCCCTGGCCCGGTTCCCCGCCTTTTTGGACAAGGCCCTGGCCGAGAATCCCGAGAAGGGGGAGTACTTCCTGCCCACCGTGGTCAGCCAGCTCATCGACGAGGGCAAGGCCCGGGTGAAGGTGCTGCGCAGCGAGGACAAGTGGTACGGCGTCACCTATCGGGAGGACAAGCCCACCGTCACCGCCGCCATCGCGGATAAAACGGCCGCCGGGCTCTACCCCGACCGGCTGTGGGAGGTATGAGCATGGTGCAGGCAGAACAGACCCTCCAGGAGGTGCTGGGGGCCTTCGACTTCGGCGCGCCCGTGGTGGGGGCCATCCGCTACGGCTGCGGTCACATCAACGACACCTTTGTGGTTCATACGCAGCCCGAGGATTGCTGCTGCCGCCGGTTTATCCTTCAGCGGATGAGCGCCGCCGCCTTCAAGCACCCCGACCAGCTGATGGAGAACATCATCGGCGTCACCGAGTACCTGGGCAGGCAGATCGTCGCCCGGGGGGGCGACCGGAGCCGGGAGGCTATGGAGGTCATCCCCCCCAAAAACGGCCAGCCCTACTACACCGACAGTCAGGGGGGCGCCTGGCGGCTCTACCCCTTTGTGGAGGGCACTGTCTGCCGTCAGGCGGCCGACACCCCCGAGCTCTTCGCCGCCTCCGGCCGGGCCTTTGGCCGGTTCCAGCAGCTGCTGAAGGACTACCCCGCCGATACCCTCTATGAGACTATCCCCAACTTCCACAACACCGAGGACCGGCTGGCCAAATTCAAAGCCGCCGTAGAGGCGGACAAGCTGGGCCGGGTCAAGGACTGCCGGCCGGAGATCGATTTTGTGCTGGCCCGGGAGAAGGACTGCTCCGCGGCCCTGAACGCCATGCGGGAGGGCAGGCTGCCCGTCCGGGTCACCCACAACGACACCAAGCTGAACAATGTCCTCATGGACGAGGTGACCGGCGAGGGAATCTGCATTATCGACCTGGACACCGTGATGCCCGGACTGGTGATCTACGACTTCGGCGACTCCATCCGCTTCGGCGCCAACCACTGCGCCGAGGATGAGACCGATCTCAGCAAGGTCAGCCTGGACGTGGACCTCTTCGCCGCGTACACCGCCGCCTTTGTGGAGGGCACCGGGGGCTCCCTCACCAATGAGGAGATCGCTTACCTGCCCTGGGGGGCCAAGCTCATGACCCTGGAGTGCGGCATTCGCTTCCTCACCGACTACCTGGTGGGGGACGAGTACTTTCACATCGCCCGGGAGAGGCACAACCTGGACCGCTCCCGCACCCAGTTCAAGCTGGTGGCCGACATGGAGGCCCGCTGGGCGGAGCTGGAGGCCATCGTAAAGCAGTATCAGACTACATAGATCCTGAAACAGACTCATGGGGGATCCCTTTACGGGAGGAGGCAGTATCCTTGAATATTCTTTTTGATGAGGAGCAGCTGCGCAAGCTGATCGCCAACCTCAGGATACTCACCGGATTGCCCGCCAATATCCTGGACCCGGAGGGCCGGGATATCAATCTGTTCCGCGGCCACCCCCCCTTCTGCCGGATTATCAACGACCTGCCGGAGGGACACGAGCGCTGCGTCGCCTGCGACCGGTGCAAAATTCAGCACTACAGCTCGGAGAAGGGCTTTCAGTTCTACCGCTGCCACGCCGGCATCTGCGAGGCTATTATGCCCCTCTACGACAGAAAAAATCCCCTGGCCTACCTGGCCGTGGGCTGCTACCTGGACGACTCCCCCCTGGAGGAGCAGTGGGAGCGCACCCGTCCCCTGCTGGACTGGTGGCCCGACGGCCCCGACGCCTTGAAGGACGCCTTCTTTCAATTCCGCCAGTACTCCAACCAGGAGATTCAGGCCTACACCGAGACTCTGGAGGCCCTCTCCGCCTACATTCAGCTCAAGGGCATGATCCTCACCACCGAACAGACCGACGCCCAGAAGCTGGAGCTGTATCTGGATGAGCACTATATGGAAAAGCTGTCCCTCGCCTCCATCTCCAAGCAGCTGCACATCGGCCGCACCAAGCTGTGCGCCCTGGCCAAGGAGCTGTCCGGAGGGGACACCCTGTCCTACCTCATCGCCCAGCGGCGCATCAACGCCGCCAAGCGGCTGCTGCTCCAGAGCAATATGCCCATCTCCGCCGTGGCGGAGGAGGTGGGCATCAGCGACTACAACTATTTTTCCAAGGTGTTCCGCTCTATGACCGGGACTACCCCCAGCGCCTTCCGCAAGGAGCTCAGGGGCTGAGAGACCCATTGCCGAAAAACAGCGGACAAAATCGTACGACCTTCCATTGGTTCGTACGATTTTTCTATATTCCGAACTTTATACACTATGATTTACACAATCAACAAGTATAATTAGATTCAAAGAGACGTATTTGTAGATTATCCCTATACGTCTCATTTTTCTCAAGTTAAAATCAACAAAGAAGGAGAATGAAACGAGAATGAAAATGAAGAAAATGCTTGCCGCCTTACTTGCAGCTGCCATGTCCCTGTCCCTGGTCGCCTGCGGCACCAGCAACCCTCCCGCCAATAACTCCGGCTCCGCCGGCGGCAGCGGCTCCGGCACCCCCGATCCCGCCCCCTCCGGTGACAAGGTGGCCCTCAACGTCATCGCCGCCCAGTACGGCGACCTGACCAAGGACTGGTGGGCCCAGTTCCAGAACGACTTCAACGCCGCCAACGAGGGCATCGACCTGAAGGTAGAGGTGGTCTCCTGGAACGACATCTACACCGTGGTCAACACCCGCGTGTCCAACAACGCCGCCCCCGACATCCTGAATATTGACACCTTCGCCGACTACGTGGGCGATGACCTGCTCCGGCCCATCAAGGACTTCGTCTCCGACGAGACCTATGCCAAGTTCTACCCCGCCTTCCTGGAGCAGTCCAACATCGACGGCACCATCTGGGCCATCCCCGACCTGGCCTCTGCCCGGGCCATGTACTACAACAAGGACATCCTGGAGGCCGCCGGCGTGGACAAGGTGCCCGCCACCTGGGCCGAGCTGAAGGACGCCTGCCAAAAGATCAAGGCCTATGACGCCGAGGTCTACCCCTGGGGCGTGGATATGACCACCGACGAGGGTCAGGCCTGCTTCGCCTACTACTCCTGGACCAACGGCGGCGACTTCCTGGACGCCAATGGCACCTGGACCCTGAACAGCCCCGAGAACGTGGAAGCTGTTGAGTACATCGTCGGCCTGGTCAAGGACGGCCTGACCAACTCCGACCCCGCCACCCAGACCCGCTATGACCTTCAGGAGCTCTTCGCCGCCGGCAAGGTGGCCATGATGATCGGCCCCAACCAGATCACCTCCTACGTGGAGGGCAAGGAGAACCCCATCAACTTCGGCATCGCCTCCATCCCCGCCAACGAGGGCAAGAGCACCTCTTCCGTGGGCGTTATGGACCGGTTCATGGTGTTTGACAATGAGGACACCGACGACAAGGTGGAGGCCATCAAGACCTTCTTCGACTTCTTCTATGAGGACACCCGTTACTCCGAGTGGGTTATCATGGAGAACTTCCTGCCCGCCACCAGCACCGGCGGCGAGATCATGGCCGCCGCCGACCCCGACGCCGCCAGCTGGATTGAGATTGTCGGCTCCGCCAAGTTCTATCCCACCGCTCAGGCCAAGTGGGCCGATGTGAAGCAGGGCGTCATCAATGTGGAGCAGCAGGCCCTTCTGGGCGGCAACGTCCAGGAGCTGCTGAACGCGCTCCAGGTCCAGATCGCCGGCTGATCTCCCTTACAGACACAGAAATGACCGCGGGGGCCGGGCCAAAACGGCCCGGCCCCCCGGCTTCTTCCAGCCGTTTTCCAAGGACGGGGCAGGCACTGCCCTTGGAAAGCGGCCGGAAGGCGCTCACAAAATGATAGGAGGTGTCTCCGTGAGTACAAAAACCCCGGCTGCTCCCGCAGAGAAGCAGGCCCAGGCGTCGCCCCGCCTGCCCAATCCCGGAAGCAAAAAGCTCTTCCGCACCATTGAGCCCTACATCTGGATCGCCCCCAGCATTATCCTGATGGCCATCTTTATCGTGACGCCTATTGTCAAGGTGTTTCAGCTGTCCATGAACAAGGTGACCCGGGCGGGCAGACTGAAGGGCTTCAACAATTTTGAAAACTTCACCACCGTCATCAAGGACCCGGCCTTCGCCCTGGTGCTGAAAAACACCATCCTCTGGACCGTCGCCGTGGTGGTCATCTCCACGGTGCTGGGCTTTATCCTGGCCCTCATCCTCAACAACCAGTTCAAGGGCCGGAAGGTGGCCCGGGCCATCGTGGTCTTCCCCTGGGCCACCACCCTGGTCATCCAGGCCAGCGCCTGGAAGTTTATCGTCAACACCGATTACGGCACCCTGAACACCCTGTTCAAAAAGCTGGGCTTCATCAGCGCCTCGGTGAACTGGACCTCCACCCCCTCCGCCTGGTTCGCCTGGGAGATCGCCTGCGGCATCTTCGTCACCATCCCCTTCGTCTGCTTCTGTGTGCTGTCCGGCCTGCAGAGCATCGATGCCTCCTACTATGAGGCCGCCACCGTGGACGGGGCGGGCTACTTCCAGAAGCTGTTCAAGATCACTCTGCCCCTGGTCAGGTCCTCCCTGACGGTTTCCACCGTGCTGAACATCATCTATGTGTTCAACTCCTTCCCCATCATCTGGACCATGACCAAGGGCGACCCGGCCAACCGCACCGATACCCTGGTTACTTACCTCTACAAGCTGGCCTTCTACAACGGAAAACAGGGCGAGGCCTCCGCCGTGTCGGTGATCGGCTTTATCATTCTGCTGATCTGCGCCAGCGTATACATGGTCTACACCCTGCGGAAAGGAGATGAGGACCTGTGACCAAAACCGTGAATAAGCCAGTCTCCGTAAAGAAGACGATCCTGCGCCTGCTGCTCTACTTTGTGGTGCTGGACGTGTGCGTCATCACCCTGTACCCCTACTTCGCCATGCTGTGCACCGCCTTGAAGAGCCGCGAGGAGATCTTCTCCACGGCCGGAACCGTTCTGCCCATCACCGCCCTGTGGTCCAACTTTATCGACATCTGGAGCCGGGCCCCCATGGCCAAGTACATGCTCAACTCCTTCCTGATCGCCGGCGGCTCCACCGTCATCGCCATGCTGTGCGGCATCCCCGCCGCCTACGCCCTGGCCCGGATGAAGTTCAGGGGACAGACCGCCTTTCTGGGCTTCGTCATCGTCTCCCAGATGTTCGCCCCGGTGGTGCTGCTCATCGGCATCTATCAGGTCATGCAGGTCCTGCATTTGACCGACAGCATCCTGGGCCTGATCTTTATCAACGCCGCCTTCAATCAGGCCTTCACTATCTGGCTGCTGCGGGGCACCTTTATGGGCATCTCCGCCGAGATGGAACAGGCCGCCACCATCGACGGCTGCACCCGGGTGCAGTCCATGATGCGGGTGCTGCTCCCCGTGGCCGCCCCCGGCATCGTCACCACCCTGATCTTTATCTTTATCAACGCCTGGAATGAGTACACCGTGGCCCTGTGTCTCATCTCCACCGACACCCTCAAGCCCCTCACCGTGGGCATCAATATCTTCAACGGCTACAACATCATCGAGTGGCAGTACCTCTTCGCCGCCTCCATCTTCGCCATTATCCCCGTGGTCATCCTGTTTATGTGCATTGAAAAGAACCTCGTCAGCGGTCTGGCCTCCGGCGGCGTGAAGGGCTGACGCCCGTCAAAAATTGATCGATTTTCCTCCTCTCTTGTGGTATAATGCTTTCAGATTATTAAAAAGGAGTTTTTTCATGCGAATTTACATGGAAAAGGACTACGAGGCCATGAGCCGCCGCGCCGCTCAGGTCATCGCCGCCGAGATCACCCACAATCCCGCCTGCGTGCTGGGGCTGGCTACCGGTTCCACCCCCGTGGGGGCCTACCGGTATCTGGCCGACTGGTACAGGCAGGGCCAGCTCAGCTTCAAGGAGGTCCGCAGCGTAAATCTGGACGAGTACAAGGGCCTGGCCCCCGACCACGACCAGAGCTACCGCTACTTCATGCAGCACAACCTCTTCAACCATGTGGACATCCTGCCCGAGAACACTCAGGTGCCTGACGGCCTGGCCCCTGACCCCGCCGGGGAGTGCGCCCGGTACGATGCGTATATCCGCTCCCTGGGCTACGCCCACCTGCAGCTGCTGGGCCTGGGCCGCAACGGCCACATCGGCTTCAACGAGCCGGGCGACTCCTTCGTCAAGGAGACCCATGTGGTGGACCTGACCCAGAGCACCATCGACGCAAACGCCCGCTTCTTCGCCTCCGCCGACGACGTGCCCCGCCAGGCCCTGACTATGGGCATCGGCTGCATTATGGCCGCCCGCCGGGTGCTGGTGGTGGCCAGCGGCGCCGACAAGGCCGACGCGGTGTACAATACCGTCTGCGGGCCCATCGTTCCCGGCTGTCCCGGTTCCATCCTCCAGCTCCACCCCGACGTGGTGCTGGTGGCCGACGAGGCGGCCCTGAGCAAAGTGACCGCCGCGGGGGTGCCCGTATGCGGATAAGCGGCGGACAGGTATTCGACCTGAGGCAGGGCTTTGTTCAGCGGGACGTCTGCACCGACGGCCCCCTTCTGGCTGAGACCAGCGGCGACAGCGTTCTCCTGGACGCCTCCGGATGCTATGTGATCCCTGGGCTGGTGGACGTCCATTTTCACGGCTGCGTGGGAGAGGATTTTTCCGACGCAACTCCAGACGGCCTGCAAAAAATCGCGGACTTTGAGCTGTCCCAGGGGGTCACCTATATCTGCCCCGCCGGCATGACCCTGCCCGAGGACCAGCTCACCGCCATCTGCAAAAACACCGCCGCCCACCGGGCCAAAAATCCCGGCGGCGCCGAGGTGGTGGGCGTCCACCTGGAGGGGCCCTTCCTGTGCATGTCCAAAAAGGGCGCCCAAAATGGGGACTATCTCCACAATCCCGACATTCCCATGCTCCGGCGCCTTCAGGAGGCGGCTCAGGGCTGCGTGAAGCTGGTTACCCTGGCCCCCGAACAGCCCGGCGCTATGGAGTTCATCAAAGCCGCCGGGGAGATGGGCATCGCCGTCTCGGTGGGACACACCGCCGCCGACTACGACACCGCCAAGGCCGCCTTTGAGGCCGGCGCGAACCATGTCACCCACACCTACAACGGTATGCCCGGCCTGCACCACCGCGAGCCCTCCGTCATCGGCGCGGCCTACGAGGTCCCCGGCGTCCTGCCCGAGCTGATCTGTGACGGGGTCCACATCCACGGCTCCGTGGTCCGCCTCACCTTCGGCCTCTTCGGCGGGGAGCGGATGATCCTGATCTCCGACTCCCTCCGGGCCACCGGTATGCCCGACGGAGAGTACCCCTTCGGCGGACAGATGATTGAGCTCCACGGAAACAGGGCCACCATCCTCGGCCACCCGGAGACCCTGGCCGGCTCGGTCACCAGCCTGATGGGCTGCCTGCGCCAGGCGGTGTCCTTCGGCATCCCCCTGGCCGACGCAGTCCGGGCCTGCACCTTCAACCCCGCCAGGTCCATCGGCATTGACGGCCGGACCGGCTCCCTGGACACCGGCAAGGAGGCCAGCATCGTGCTGCTGGATGAAAAGGACTTGTCTGTTAAGGCAATTATCTTTAAGGGGCAGAAGGTGTAACATTATGCAGGGCAAGGGTTCTGTCCTTGCCTCCTGCCAGAGGCAAAACCTGTTTCAGGCAAGGGCAAAGCCCTTGCCCTACATGACGGAACAGGTTCATGCCGCCCCCCCGTTGGAACGGGCGGCCCGTCCGCCTTTCCAAATATAATCCAAGGGCCGGTACGCTACTCCATCACTATAGCGCCCGGCACCAAACAAAAGGAGGAAAAAACCGCCGCGGCTTGCGGTGCGGCAGTGTGGAGACCTGTCGTAAAGTTCCCGGAGGTTCTGCTCCCCCGGGACGAGGTGGAGCCGGCGGAGGCCGCCCCATCAAAGCCGAACGTTATGGCAACTCTGAACCTGAAGAGCATCCAGAAGATCTACCCCCACAGCGGAGACCAGAAGAAGTCCAAGCAGAAGAAGGGTGAGCCTGAGAAAAAGACCAATCTGCAGGTCACCGAACAGGGCGTTATCGCCGTGCAGCAGTTCAACCTGGACATCGCCGACAAGGAGTTCATCGTGCTGGTCGGCCCCTCCGGCTGCGGCAAGTCCACTACCCTGCGGATGGTGGCCGGCCTGGAGGAAATCTCCGGAGGCGAGCTGTACATCGACAACAAGCTGATGAACGACGTGGAGCCCAAGAACCGGGACATCGCCATGGTGTTCCAGAGCTACGCCCTTTACCCCCATATGACCGTGTATGAGAACATGGCCTTCCCCCTGAAGCTGCGCAAGATGGACAAGGACGAGATCGACCGCCGGGTCAAGGAGGCGGCCGAGATTCTGGACATCACCCAGTACCTGGACCGGAAGCCCAAGGCCCTGTCCGGCGGCCAGCGGCAGCGCGTGGCCATCGGCCGCGCCATCGTCCGTGAGCCCAAGGTGCTGCTGATGGACGAACCCCTGTCCAACCTGGACGCCAAGCTCCGCAACCAGATGCGCGCCGAGATCATCAAGCTGCGCCAGAAGATCAACACCACCTTCATCTACGTCACCCACGACCAGACCGAGGCCATGACCCTGGGCGACCGGATCGTTATCATGAAGGACGGCTTTATTCAGCAGATCGGCACCCCCCAGGAGGTCTTTGACCACCCCTCCAATCTGTTTGTGGCCGGCTTCATCGGTATGCCTCAGATGAACTTCTTCAACGCCAAGCTGCTCAGCGAGGGCGGGAAGTATTTCGTCAGCGTGGGCGGCTGCAAGGTGGAACTGTCTGCCGAGAAGCAGAAGAATCTGGCCGACCACAAGGTGGGGGCGCAGGACATCACCCTGGGCGTGCGTCCCAGCCACATGGTCCTTTCCAAGGACCCGGCCAACACCCTGTCCGCCACCATCGAGGTCTCCGAGCTCATGGGCAGCGAGGTCCACTTCCACGCCAACGCCGACGGCAAGGACGTGGTGGTCATCGTGCCCACCATGGACGCCAACGGTGAGCGCATCGACTCCTTCCACTCGGGCGACAAGCTGAACCTGACCTTCAGCGGCAACGTCTGCCACGTCTTTGCCAAGGACGGCAAGAATCTGGAGTTCTAATCCTTCCTCCCCGACGCAAAACCCCCGCCTTTGATGGAAAGGCGGGGGTTTTCTTTATTCGGTTCCCAGCTGGGTCCAAAGATTCTTGTAAAGGCTCAGCGTCTCCGGGGGCAGGTTGAGGTAGGCCTCGCACCGCTCCAGGGTCTCCGGCGGGGCGGCCATGATCTCATAGACCGACCGGTCCAGCTCCTCGCCGTAGAGCTCCTCATAGTAGGCGGGGTACTGTTCCAGGGCCTCCCGGTTGGGGGAGGCGTACCAGATATAGTCCATGTTGGCCAGGTTGGCCTCGGTGGAGGCGATGAAGTTGATCCACATGTGGGCCTCCCGCTGGTGAGGGGCGTCCTTCAGCATACACATGGCGTCCACAAACCAGTTGGAGCCCTCCTCCGGGATGACAAAGGCCAGGTCTACCCCCTCCGCCTGGTTGTCCACCATGGACAGGTAGTCGCCGGCGTAGTAGGTGGCGATGGCGGCGTTGCCCCCCTCCATCTTTAAAAAGATTTCGTCCATCACCCGGCCCTGAAATACACCCCGGCGGTTGGCGTCGGCCACCAGTGCAAAGGCCTCCCTGATCTCCGCCTCGTCGGTGGTGTTCACCGAGTAGCCCAGGCAGAGCAGGGCCTCGCCGATGGCGTCCCTGGAGTTGTTGATGAGCAGCACATTTCCGGCGTATTTGCCGTCGTACAGCGCACTCCAGCTGGTGATCTCCTCGTCCACCATGGCGGTGTTGTAGATGATCCCCAGGGTGCCCCAGGTGTAGGGGACGGTATAGCGGTTGTCCGGGTCGTAGGACAGATTTTTAAAGCGGTCGTCGATGAGGGAGAAGTTGGGGATCTGACTGTAGTCCAGGGGCTCCAGCATGTCCTCGGCAATGAGGCGGCCGATCATATAGTCCGAGGGGACGATCACGTCGTAGTCCGCGCCGCCGCTCTTCAGCAGGGAGTACAGGGCCTCGTTGCTCTCGGCGGTCTGGTAGTTTACCCGGATGCCGGTGGCCTCCTCGAACTGGGTGATAAGCTCCTCGTCGATGTACTCCCCCCAGGAGCAGACATTGACCACCGGCCGGGAGCCGGTTGCATAGCTGAGAAAGCCCACCGACGCGATAAAGACGCAGGCCAGCGCCCCGGCCAGCCCCCGGCGGGCCCAGAGATACCGGGGCTCGGCGAATTTCTGCCGGGCCCTCTCCAGGGCGGTGGGCTTCCGGGCCGCGCCCAGCCGCTCCCGGGCCTCCTGCCGCACCTCCTTGATGTTGGACAGCACCAGCAGCACCAGCACCGACAGGAACAGCAGGGTGGAGATGGCGTTGACCTCCGGGGTGACCCGCTTCTTGGTCATGCCGTAGATGGTCATGGCCAGGGTGGAGCTGGCCGAGCCGGCGGTGAAGTAGGAGATGATGAAGTCGTCGATGGACATGGTGAAGGCGATGAGGGCGCCGGAGACGATGCCCGGCTTGATCTCGGGCAGCATCACCTTCCAGAAGGCCTGCATCCAGGTGCAGCCCAGGTCCTGAGCCGCGTCCATCAGGTTGCGGTCCATCTGCCGCAGCTTGGGGGCCACGTTGAGAATCACATAGGGGATGTTGAAGGTCACGTGGGCCAGCAGCAGGGTGCCGAAGCCCAGTACCAGCCGGTCGGGCAGCTCCACCGCGCTCTGGATGGAGTTGAACCACCGGGCGAAGGTCCCCCACCCCTGGAAGAAGGCCACGAAAAACAGGCACAGGGAGACACCGGTGACAATATCCGCATTCATCATGGGGATGTTGTTCACCGTGAGCAGGGCCTCCCGCCGCCGCCGGCCCAGGCTGTACAGCCCAATGGCGGCGAAGGTGCCCGCCGCCGTGGCAATAGCGGTGGCCAGGAGGGAGACCAGCAGGGTGGTGTAGACGCTCTCCATAATCAGCCGGTTCCGGAACAGCTGGCCGTACCAGTGGAGGGAAAAGCCCTTCCATACGGCGCTGGAGTCCCCGGCGTTGAAGGAGAAAATAATAAGCAGGAGGATGGGGGCGTATAAAAAGAGGAACATCAGGCCGATGCAAATACGGCTGCCAAGGCGGTTGGAGTTCTTCATAAGCAGACCCTCCTCTGTAGGGCGTGACGACCCCGGCGCGCCGAAATCAGGAGTCCCCCGGCGCGGCGGGCCGAGTCGTCCCGCCCTACATACGCGGCGTTCCAAACAACATAGATCATAGCATCACCGCCTGTTCTTCACCCTCGCCAAAGTGGTTCATGACCACCATGCAGACCACAACGATGACCATCATCACCATGGAGATGGCCGCACCCAGGTGGGGGTCGTAGGCTCCGCCCAGGAACTGCTGCTCGATGAGGTCGCCCAGCATCAGCTGCGTGCCGCCCCCCAGCAGGCGGGAGATGGCAAAGGTGGACACCGAGGGTACGAACACCATAGTCACCCCGGACAGCACCCCGGGCAGGGACAGGGGCAGAATCACCTTTCGGAACACCCGTCGGCTGTCCGCTCCCAGGTCCCGGGCGGCCTCCAGCAGGGAGTGGTCCAGCTTGAGGATCACCGAGTAGACGGGCAGGATCATAAAGGGCAGGTAGTTGTACACCATGCCCAGCACCACCGCCCCCGAGGTGCCGATCATGGGGACGTACTCCACCCCCAGCAGGTCCAGCAGGCCAATGGCTCGGAACAGCTGGTTAAGAAGTCCGTTGTTCTCCAGGATGGACATCCAGGAGTAGGTCCGCAGGAGGAAGTTCATCCACATGGGCAGCATAATCAGGGCCATGGCCACCCGCTGGAAGCCGGGGCCCTCGTGGGCCATCCAGTAGGACACCGGGTAGCCGATGAGCAGGCAGATCAGGGTGGCGACCAGGGCCAGCCGGAAGGAGCGGAGAAAGACGGAGGTGTAGGCCCCCATCTCGGCGAAGTTCTCCAGGGTGCCCTGAAACTCTGCGGTGGTGAAGGCGTAGACCACCATAATCAATATGGGGATGACCACCATCAGCGCCATCCACCCCACATAGGGGACGGCAAACCAGGACAGCTTATTCTTCATCCCCGCTGTCCTCCTCCTCCGGGTCGAAGCTGGCGTCGCTGATCTCCTCATACTCCTCGGAGTAGGAGGAGTAGTCGCCGAACATGCCGGAGTACTCGCTCTTCTTCATCACGTGGATGCCGTCGGGGTCGATCTTGATGCCGATGCGGCTGCCCACCGGGGACAGGTCGGTGGTCTGAATCAGCCACTTGAAGCCGTAGAAGTCAACGATGATATCGTACTGCATCCCCTTGAAGGTGACCGAGGTGACGGTGCCCTTCAGCTGGCCCTGGTCCTCGGGGACGATGTCCACATCCTCGGGCCGGATGACCACGTCCACCTCCTCGTCCTTGCCGAAGCCGCCGTCCAGACACTGGAACTTCCGGTTGAAGATCTCCACCACCCCGTCGGAGCGCATGATGCCGTCAATGATGTTGGACTCGCCGATGAAGTCGGCCACAAAGGCGTTGCGCGGCTCGTTGTAGATGTCCTCGGGGGAGCCGATCTGCTGGATGCGCCCGGCGTCCATCACCACCACCGTGTCGGACATGGCTAGGGCCTCCTCCTGGTCGTGGGTGACATAGACGAAGGTGATCTCCATGGCCTTTTGGATGCGCTTGAGCTCGTTCTGCATGTCCTTGCGCAGCTTTAAGTCCAGCGCCCCCAGAGGCTCGTCCAGCAGCAGCACCTTGGGCTGGTTCACCAGCGCCCGGGCGATGGCCACCCGCTGCTGCTGGCCGCCGGACAGCTGGGTGGTCCGCCGCTTCTCGAAGCCGCGCAGGTTGACAATCTCCAGCATCTCCATCACCCGGCGGTCGATCTCCTCCTCGGGCAGCTTCACCTTCACCCCCGAGGCGTCCGCCTTGGGGATGCGCAGGCCGAAGGCGATATTCTCGTACACGTTCAGGTGCGGGAACAGGGCGTATTTCTGGAACACCGTGTTGATGGTCCGTTTGTGGGGCGGGACAGCATTAATCCTCACCCCGTCGAACAAAACATCTCCAGAGGTGGGCGTCTGAAAACCACCGATGATTCTGAGCGTGGTGGTCTTGCCGCACCCACTGGGTCCGAGCAGCGTGAGGAATTCCTTATCCTTGATGCTTAAATTGATTTTGTCGAGTACGATATCCTCGTCGAACGCCATAACGCAGTCGGTCAGGCGGATCAACTCCTTGGACATGTATCCTCCCCCATTTCTTTTTAAATTACTTTGTCAGCTCCCTCGATTTATTCACCGGGCGGGCCCTCGGTCCAGGGGGGACGTCGGGCGCGTTGACCGGCTTTCACGGATAGCGAGATACACTATAGCGGGTTATGCCTAAAATGTCAATCTTTTTTGACAAAAATCTTGACGGTTTTCCTGCCAATCGCACCGGCCTGCACCAAGGCAAAACCTGTATGGACCGCCCTACCATCTTCTTTTCAAGCCCAAGACAATATCTGCTGATACATGATAGTATTTACACAAGGTTATTAAGTGCCTGATTGGCAATTCATTTGCGCCACGTTCATACCTGGCGTACATGGTCTGTGACGTCCCCAATATCTCTGCCATTTCTCTCTGCGTCAGGTCGTGATCTTCCCTCAGCCCTCTTATATAGCTTACATAATATTCCATAGGCAACCCCCTTTTTGCAGTTCATGCCTAAAGGGTAGCAGAGTAAAGATATTTACTATTGACTTTAGTAAAAATTTTTACTAGAATATGTTTTGTATCCCAGCATAACAACAAAATCAGACGGAGGTTGACACTATGAAAAAAACACTTGCACTCATACTTACAGCGGCTCTGGTTCTCTCTTTGGCGGCCTGCGGCGGCGGTAGCGGAGCAGGGGACACCAACACGCCCAGCGGTGGCAACGGAGACGTAACAAGCACAGACACGCCCAGCGGCGGCGGGGAGGATAGTACACCAGAAAATGAAGTATTTCATTTAGGCGATACTGTAACAACCGATGATATAGAGATTACACTAATACGGGTTGAAAGTGGAGATATATTATACAATAACGTAGCAACAGATAATGTTAGGGATGAATACTATTTGCGTCCAACAAGTTTATTAACCGATGAAGAATTAGAAGCGAAGAAATGGCAGGATGAATATATTCAAAAGCATTATGGAGTAAGCCCAATAACTTATGAAGCTGATGATGGACGTATTTTAGTTGCATTTGCCTTTGAAGTTAAAAGTATTAGTAAAACAGCATTACCTATAGATACCATATTAGAAAGAATTGATATAGATTATAATAATGGATATATATTTGAACAAAGTCAGCTATGTGCCGGGATAGGTGGCTCATGGGAAAATACTTATTATGCAACTGATGCGAAAATAGAACCGCTTGACAGCACAGTTTATGAGTTTAGAGGATATGCTGATGTTCCAGAAGAGGTAATGAATAATACAGATAGTAGTTTGAACTTAAATGTTTATTTGAATGGCCGTAGTCATGGCAGGACAACACCGGATATAGTTTTCAATGTACGATAAATACAAGGCGGCTAGCTTTCACACTAGCCGCCTTGCCCTTTCTATTAACCTTGTTATCCTCTATCCTGCCGAATCAAAATTTTCAGCGCCTCCACCCCGGCGGTGATGGCCGCCTCGGTGTTGTGGCTCTCCTTCTGGTCCAGCCCGGCCTTCTCCCGCTCCTGGTTCCAGATGACGTGGAACACCGACCCGACCCGCACCCGGCGGGCGGCGGCCACGGCAAAGAGGGCGGCGGACTCCATCTCGGAGGCCAGCACCCCCAGCCGCTTCCAGGCCTCCCACTTCTGCTCCAGCTCATAGCTCACCGGCATCCGGGCCGGGGAGTGCTGGCCGTAGAAGGAGTCCTTGCACTGGACCACCCCGGCGTGCCAGGGGTAGCCCAGATTTTTACAGGCCTCCACCAGGGCGGAGGTCACCGTGAAGTCGGGGACGGCAGGCCACTCGATGGGGGCGTACTCCCGGCTGGTCCCCTCCATGCGCACCGCCCCGGTGGCCACCACCACGTCGCCGCTCTGGACGGACAGGTCGATCCCCCCGCAGGTGCCCACCCGGACGAAGGTGTGGACCCCGATGTTGGCCAGCTCCTCCATGGCGATGGCGGCGGAGGGGCCGCCGATCCCGGTGGACACCACGCTCACCCGCTCCCCCAGAAGGGTCCCGGTATAGGTCACATACTCCCGGTTGGTCCCCACATGGACCGGGCTGTCAAAGTGCCGGGCGATGGCCTCGCACCGGCCCGGATCGCCGGGCAGGATGCAGTAGCTCCCCACCTCGCCCTGGGCGCACTGGATATGGAATTGTCTCTCCCGCGTCTGCTCGTTCATATTGACGGCCTCCCCGCATATTTTATAGGATATTTTACCACAAAATTCTGCCGCCTTCAAGCGCCCCGCCCGGCCCGCGCTTGACCTTTTCTCCGCTATGTATTATAATGCTCCCTGTTGTCCCGGAAATTGGCGAATTTTTATCGGCAAAACGCACAATTTTCCTCCTTTGATTTCTCCGGGCATTTGTTCTTCTTGCATCTTTTCCTTTTTCGGCTTATAATGTATGAGTGAACGAGTTGCCCCAGCACCCTTTTGTCTCCATAGGAGGTGGCAAACTTGAAACGCTTTTTAATCTTCCCCTGTATCCTCTGCCTGGTGATCGGCCTGCTGGCGGGCGTCCTTCTGCCGGTTGACCTGTGGGACGATCCGGCGCCCCCGGTGCTCACCGGTCCCGGCGACAAATTCACCCAGGCCCCCGGCTCCTCCCAGCCCTCGGGCAGCACCTCCGGCGCGGCGTCCTCCGACGCCCCCGCCCCCCTGGACCCGACGGAGAATTTTTCCCTGCTGAGCGCCGCCTGCGTCGTCAACCGCTGCCTCCAGCAGCAGAACTGGACCGCGCTGGCCGCCTATGTCCACCCGGAGCGGGGCGTCACCTTTACCCCCTACTCCACGGTGAATCCGGACAGCGACCTGAGCTTTACCGCCGATCAGATCAAGGGTCTGGCCCAGGATCAGACCGTGTACACCTGGGGCTTTGAGGACGGACGGGGCGACCCCATTAAAATGACTATCTCCCAGTACTTCCAGCGGTATGTCTATGACCGGGACTACACCCAGGCCGTGGAGATCGGCATTGACCGCATCATGACCGGCGGCAACGCCCTGGAAAACCTGACCGAGGCCTACCCCGGCTGCCGCTTTGTGGACTTCAGCTTTCCCAGCGCCGACCCGGTAAACGACGGGCTGGACTGGTCCTCCCTCAAGCTGGTATTCCAGCCCGGGAACGAGCGCTGGTATCTGGTGGGCGTCGTCCATGGGGAGTGGACCATTTAAAACCGCTTGATTCCGCGTATTGGGCAAGGGCAGAGCCCTTGCCTTTCCCTATCGGATCTCCCAGCCCAAAACAGAGGAAAGGACATTAACTGATGGATATTGTCATCGTAGGCAGCGGCAAGGTGGGCTTCACCCTGGCAGAGCAGCTGGTTCTGGAGGAGCACAATGTCACCGTGGTGGACACCCTGGAGGACACCCTCCGCCGGGCCGGAGACCAGCTGGACATTATGACGGTCCGGGGCAACGGCGTGTCCGCCGCGACTCTGCGTGAGGCGGGGGCCGGCAGCGCCGACCTGCTGGTGGCCGCCACCAACTCCGATGAGGTGAATATGGTGTGCTCCCTTACAGCCAAGAGCCTGGGCACCAAATACACCATCGCCCGCATCCGCAATCAGGAGTATACCAGCAGCGTGGCCGAGCTGCGCCGGGACCTGAAAATCGACATGGTAATCAACCCGGAGAACACCACCGCCGTGGAGATCTCCCGGCTGCTCCGCTTCCCCTCCGCCGCCAACATTGAGACCTTCTGCCGGGGCATGGTGGAGCTGATGGGCTTCCGCCTGCAGGAGGGGGATTTTTTGGTGGGCGCCCCCCTGTCCAGCCTGCCCGGCCCGGTAAAAAAGCTGTCTCTGCTCTTCTGCGCCGTGGACCGGGGCGGACAAATCTCCATCCCCAACGGCTCTTTTGTCCCCCAGGCGGGGGACAAGCTGTATATGATCGGCCGGCCCGCCAGTTTGGACCAGTTCTTTCGCCAGCTGGGCCGCTACGCCCCAAAGGTCAGGCAGGTCTTTCTGGTGGGGGGCGGCAAGGTGTCCATGTATCTGGCCAACATCCTGGACCGAATGGGCATCCGCCTGAAAATCGTGGAGCACAACGAGGAGCGGTGCCGCCTGATCAGCGAGCGCTTCCCCCGGGTCACCGTCATCCACGGCGACGGCACCGACTCCGAGCTGCTGGAGTCGGAGAACCTCACCGCCAGCGACGCCTTTGTCGCCCTCACCGACCGGGATGAGGACAACCTGATTATCTCCCTCTACGCCATGCAGCAGGGGCTTTCCAAGGTTATCACCAAGTGCAACCGGCAGAATTACGCCGGTATCGTCCGCTCCCTGGGCCTGGACAGCGTAATCTCCCCCAAATTTGTCACCGCCTCCCACATCCTCCACGTGGTGCGGGGGATGCAGAATACCCAGGGCAACGTGATGAACTCCCTGCACCGCATCGCCGGAGGCGAGGCGGAGGCCATTGAGTTCACCGTGGGCCTGGGGACAAAGCACCTGGGCGTGCCCCTGAAGGACCTGAGGCTGCGCCCCGGCGTCCTGCTGGCCGTCATCGTCCGGGGGAAGGACATCATCATTCCCGAGGGCTCCTCCTTCCTCCAGGAGGGCGACCAGGTTATTATCATCGCCCGGGAGAGCGGTATTCTGGACCTGAACGCCATCTATGCCGCCGAGCCCGCCCCGGGAGGCTCCGCCCTATGAACATAAAGCTGGTTTTAAAGCTGGTGGGCCGGGTGCTGCTCATTGAGGCGGCCGCCCTGACCCTCCCCCTGGCGGTGGCCCTGATGTACCGGGAGAGCCCCGCCCCCTTTCTCCTGTCCATCGCCATCGTCGCCCTCTGCGGCTTCGGCCTGTCCGCCCTGCCCGCCGGCAAGCAGTTCTTTACCCGGGAGGGCTTTGTGACGGTGGGGCTGATCTGGATCTTTACCGGCCTGGTGGGCGCGCTGCCCTTCATCTTCTCCGGCTGGTTCGCCACCCCCATCGACGCCATCTTTGAGTCCTGCTCCGGCTTTACCACCACCGGCTCCACCATCCTGACCGACATCGAGGCCCTGCCCAAGGGCATCCTCTTCTGGCGCTCCTTCACCCACTGGATGGGGGGAATGGGGGTATTGGTGCTGGCCACCGCCATCGTGCCCAAGCTGGGCATCCGGTCCCACTACCTGACCCAGGCTGAGACCCCCGGGCCCGTCTTCTCCAAGCTGGTGCCCAAGCAGTCTCAGACCTCTAAAATCCTCTACTCCATCTACTGCGCCCTCACCCTGCTGGAGATCGCCTGCCTGAAGCTGGCCGGTATGCCCCTGTATGACTCCTTTATTCACGCCTTCTCCTCCGCCGGAACCGGCGGCTTCTCCAACCGCAACGCCAGCGTGGGGGCCTACGGCAGCGTGGCCATTGAGATGATTATTACCGTGTTCATCCTGCTGTTCTCCCTCAACTTTGCCGTCTACTTCCTCCTCCTCACCAAAAAATGGCGGGAGGTGCTGGCCAGCGACGAGCTGCGCTTCTTCCTGCTGGTGGTGGGCACCTCCACAGCGGTGATTACCGCCGTCAACCTCACCGTCTACTCCGGAGTGGGGGAGAGCTTTCGGTACGCCGTATTTCAGGTGGCCTCTATTATCTCCACCACCGGCTTTGGCACCGCGGACTTCGTGCTCTGGCCCCAGTTCTCCCAGCTGATTATTGTCCTGCTCATGTTCTGCGGGGCCTGCGCCGGCTCCACCGGCGGCGGCATGAAGTGCTCCCGGGTGCTCCTTCTCCTCCGGGCCATCCGCCGGGAGGTCCACCGCATCACCCACCCCCGCAGCGTGGAGGTGGTCAAGCTGGACGGCAAGCTGGTCAGCGAGGCCACCCTCCACTCCCTGCTGGTCTTTTTGGGCGCCTATGTCACCGTCATCTTTGGGGCCGCCCTGATAATCTCGCTGGACGGCTTCTCCTTCTCCGTCTCTTTCAGCGCCGCCCTCACCTGCGTCAGCAACGTGGGCCCCGGCCTGGAGATTATCGGACCTGTCGGCAATTTCGCCGCCTTCTCCGGGCTGTCCAAGCTGGTCATGTCCCTGTGCATGATCGTCGGCCGGCTGGAGATCTTCCCCATCCTTGTTCTGCTCAGCCCCTCCACCTGGAGGCGGACATAAGCACAGCGGCTCCCGGCTGTTCGCCGGGAGCCGCCGCTGTTATGCCATTTTCGCCACCATACGGTCGAAGGAGCCGGAGGGCACATCGTCCTCCACCACCACGCTGGCCCTCTTGCCCACCAGGGCGAACAGGCCCAGCAGGGACCGGGCGTCCAGCATCATGTCCCGGGTGAACAGCCACACCTCATAGGGGGCCTGACAGGCCAGACGGTTGATTCTCTCCACCTGGGCCTCGTTTTTAATTTCAATTTCCTTCAGCATAGCAGGAAACCTCCTTTTCAGCGCAATGCTTCTCCCCGTCCTCAGACGCCGGAGAAGGCCACTCTCCTCAGCGGCTGCCCGTATTTTACCAGGGAAGTTCTGGCTGCGTCAAGGATCGTTTTGTTTGAAGTGCATAATTTAACTACATTATTTTTGTGCTATATATACAAAAACCTTTTTGTCAGGCCCTGTCCAGAGCGGAAAGCCCTCCTCTGTGTCTTTCCCGCCGGAGACATATCCATAAATCTTCTCCGCAGACACGCCCTTCTTGCTATTTGCCATTGACACCCCTTTTTTATCGGTCTATAATTAGAAAATATCCCGTGTCCGCCGGGCACTACACCAATTTTGAATATGGAAAGGGGCTCTTCTTATGAATAATGCCCGCGTTTATAATTTTGCGGCCGGTCCGTCCGTCCTTCCGCTGTCCGTGCTGGAGCAGGCCGGGGCTGAGATCACCAACTACCGGGGCTCCGGCATGTCCGTAATGGAGATGAGCCACCGGTCCAAGGTCTTTATGGAAATCTTTCAGGAGACTCAGGATAAACTGCGCCGGCTGATGAACATCCCCCAGAACTACCGCATCCTCTTCCTCCAGACCGGGGCCTCCGGCCAGTTCTCCGCCATCCCGCTGAATCTGATCGGCGCGACGGGGAAGGCCGATTACGCCGTCACCGGTAACTTCTCCAATCTGGCCTGTCAGGAGGCCGCCAAGTACGGAAAAATCAGCCTGGCCTGCGACACCGGCGACCGCAACCACTGCTATATCCCCCGGCAGGAGGCGCTGAAGCTGGACCCGGAGGCCAGCTACTTCTACTACTGCGCCAACAACACCATCTATGGCACCGAGTGGGACTACATCCCGGAGACAGGAGATGTGCCCCTGGTGTGCGACATGTCCTCCGACATCCTGTCCATGCCGGTGGATGTGTCCCGGTTCGGCCTGATCTACGCCGGAGCCCAGAAAAATATGGCCCCCGCCGGACTGACCGTGGTCATCATCCGGGACGGCCTGGCCGGTCATGAGCTGCCTTTCACCCCCCTTATGATGAACTACCAGACCATGATTGACAAGGATTCCATGTATAACACTCCCCCCTGCTGGTGTATCTACATGCTGGGCCTCACCCTGGACTGGGTGGCCGAAAACGGCGGCCCGGAGGGGATGGAACGGCTGAAATGGCAGCGGGCCAATCTGCTTTACGAGGTGCTGGATTCCTCCCGCCTGTTTACCTGCCACGCGGACAAGGGCTCCCGCTCCGGTATGAACGTCACCTTCCGCACCGGGGACGAGGCCCTGGACGCCAAGTTTGTCAAAGAGGCCACGGAGGCCGGCTTCGTCAACCTGAAGGGCCACCGGAAGACCGGCGGGATGCGGGCCTCCATTTACAACGCCATGCCGGTGGAGGGTGTGGAGAAGCTGTGCGAGTTCATTCTGGAGTTTGACAAGAATCACTGAGAAGAAAGGGAGCCCCATGTACCGAAAAGAAAAGCTGCACCTGCTGGTCACCTCCGCTCTGTTTGCCGCGTCTATCACAGTTGTGACCGCCTATATGCTCCATATCCCGCTCCCCACTGGAGGCTACATCCACCTGGGAGACGCCCTCATCTATCTGGCCGCCTGCCTGCTCCCCGTACCCTGCGCCGCGGCCGCCGCCGCCATCGGCGCGGGCCTGGCCGACCTGCTCACCGCCCCGATGTGGGTGCTGCCCACCCTGGTTATCAAGGCGGTGCTGGTGCTGTTTTTCACCAACAGGTCAGAGCGCCTCCTGTGCCGCCGCAACTGCGCCGCCGTGGTGCTGGCAGGGCTCTTTTCTCCCGCCGCCTATGCTCTGGCCGGCTGCGCTATGGCCGGAACCATGACCGCCTTTGTCCCCCAGTTTCTGGGCACCCTGGCCCAGGGGGTCGGCAGCGGGGCCCTGTTCCTTGCAATAGCTCCTGCGCTGGATGGGGTGAAGCTGAAGGCGCGAGTATAGCTTCCTGTGGGCGCCCCGTAATAAATGAACTGATTCGAGGTAATTTTCATGTACCGTATTAAAACACTGAACAAAATCTCCTCTGTTGGCCTGTCCCGGCTGGACCGGGACCGCTTCCAGGTGGGGAGCGACCTGGAAAATGAGGACGGCATCCTGGTCCGTTCCGCCCCTATGCAGGAGTATGTGTTCCCCGACTCCCTCCGGGCCATCGCCCGGGCCGGGGCGGGCACCAACAATATCCCCATCGACCGCTGCTCCGAGAGCGGCATTGTGGTCTTCAACACCCCCGGCGCCAACGCCAACGCGGTGAAGGAGCTTGTGATCGCCGCCATGTTGGTGGCCTCCCGGGACATCCTGGGGGGAGCCGACTGGGTGCAGGAACAGGCCCACACCCCCAAGGTAGACGTGGCCGCCGCCGTGGAAAAGGGCAAGTCCGCCTTCGCCGGACCGGAGCTCTACCGCAAGACCCTGGGGGTCATCGGCCTGGGGGCCATCGGCGCCCTGGTGTGCAACATCGCCCTGGACCTGGGGATGGACGTCTACGGCTTCGATCCCTTCCTGTCGGTGGACGCCGCCCTGCGGCTGGACCGCCATGTCCACGTTGTGAAGGACGTGGCCGAGCTGTATAAGGCGGCCGACTACATCACCATCCACGTGCCCTACAGCAGCTCCACCAAGGATTTTATCAACGCCGAGGCCATCGGAAAAATGAAGGGGCAGGTGCGGATCCTCAACCTGGCCCGGGGCGGGCTGGTGAACGACGACGACATGATCCAGGCCCTGGAGTCGGGCCGGGTAGCCAAATATGTCACCGACTTCCCCGACGAGCGGATCACCACGGTGAAAAATGTCATCGCCCTGCCCCACCTGGGGGCCTCCACCCCGGAGAGCGAGGAGAACTGCGCCGTTATGGCCGCCCGGCAGCTCCAGGATTACCTGCTCAACGGCAATATTACCAACTCGGTCAACCTGCCCAATGTGGTCCAGGATTGGAGCGGCATCGCCCGCATCTGCCTGATCCACAAGAATGTGCCCGGGATGCTGACCCAGATTATGACCACCCTCTCCGACGACCACATCAATGTGGAGAACCTGACCAACAAGTCCAAAAAGGACTACGCCTACACCCTGGTGGATGTGAACACCCGCCTCACCGAGGAGGCGGTGGAGGAGCTGCGGGCCATCCCCAATATGATCCGGGTGCGGGTGCTGAATCACTGAAGGAGTTTTGTCATGGTCTTTATTTCCTGGAATGTCAACGGCCTGCGGGCCTGTATGAAAAAGGGGTTTTTGGAATTTTACCAGGGGTACAAGCCCGACTTTCTCTGTCTCCAGGAGACCAAGATGGAGCAGGGACAGGCGGACGTCCCCCTGGGGGAGGGGGTTTTGGAGTTTTGGAACTCCGCCGAGAAAAAGGGGTACTCCGGGACGGCCGTCTTTACCCCCCACGCCCCCATCGCCTCCGCCCTGGGCATGGATATGGACCAGCATGACCACGAGGGCCGGCTCATCACCCTGGAATATGAGAAATTTTACCTGGTGTGCTGCTACACCCCTAACGCCCAGGACGGCCTGAAGCGGCTGGACTACCGCATGGCCTGGGAGGACGATCTGCGGGAGTATCTCATGTCGCTGGACAAAACCAAGCCGGTGGTCTACTGCGGCGACCTGAATGTGGCCCACCAGGAGATCGATCTGAAAAACCCCAAAACCAACCGGGGCAACGCCGGCTTCTCCGACCAGGAGCGGGAGAAGATGACCGCTCTCCTCTCCTCCGGCTTTACCGACACCTTCCGGCATCTCTACCCCCACCAGGAGGGGGCTTACTCCTGGTGGTCCTACCGCTTTAACGCCCGAAAGAACAATGCCGGATGGCGCATCGACTACTTTATCGTCTCTGACCGGCTCAAGGACAAAATTGTCCGGGCGGAGATTCTCTCCAGTACGGAGGGCAGCGACCACTGTCCGGTGCTGCTGGAGCTGGATATTTGACGTTGAACACCCGTGCAGGACAAGGGCTCTGCACCAAAAATCAATCTCAGGCAAGGGCGGCGCCCTTGTCCTGCATACAGAAGGAAGCGATTATTATGAAGCTGTGCGAATTGTTCGGCAAGGGCCGGACCGTGTTCTCCTGCGAGGTGTTTCCCCCCAAGAAGAGCGACCCGGTGGACAGCATCTACAAGACCCTGGACGGCCTGAAGGATATCCGGCCCGACTTTATCAGCGTCACCTTCGGGGCCGGGGGGTCTCAGGTGAACCAGACCACCCGCGAAATTGCCGCCCTCATCGAAAATCAGTACCATATCCCGGCTATGGCCCATCTCACCTGCGTGGCCGCCGGCCGGGAGGATGTGGACCGCCTGCTGGCCGACCTGAAGGCCGACGGGGTGGAAAATGTGCTGGCGCTGCGGGGAGACGTCAACCCGGACTATCCCCCAAAAACCGACTTTAAATACGCCGGCGAGCTGGTGCGCTACATCCGGGAGCGGGAGAATTTCGGCGTGTCCGCCGCCTGCTACCCCGAGGGCCATCTGGAGAGCCCCGACCTGGTGAGCGATATCCGCCACCTGAAGGAGAAGGTGGACGCCGGAGCCCAGCATCTGGTGAGCCAGCTCTTCTTTGACAACGAGGATTTCTTCCGCTTTCTGGAGCGGGCCCGCATCGCCGGGATCAATGTGCCCATCGAGGCGGGCATTATGCCGGTGCTCAGCGCCAGGTCCATCCAGCGGATGGTCTCCATGTGCGGGGCCAGCCTGCCCGGCAAGCTGACCCGCATTCTGGCCCGGTACGGCGACCACCCCGAGGCCCTGCGAGAGGCGGGCATCGCCTACGCCATCGACCAGATCTCCGATCTCATCGCCGGCGGCGTGGAGGGCATCCACCTGTACACCATGAACAACCCCGATGTGGCACGGCAGATTGCCGGAAGCATCTCCTCCATCCGGAAGGTATAAAAAATACCTGGCGCCGAAACAGCGCCAGGTATTCTTTTACACCTTATTCACCACGCCCACAAAGAGGGGCACGCCCTGGGTGCGGATCACAAACAAAAAGGGCCGGTCCAGATCCATGATGCAGACCTCCGGGTTCAGCTCTGACGGCGCACACTCAGTAGCCGCCATAATCATGGTAACGGCGGCGGCCTCCACCCCCTCCTCATCCACCTTTACCCGGGCCAGCTGCCTGGCCTCGGAGACAAAGGCGTTCAGGTCGGTGAGGGCGGACAGGTCGGCCTTGTTCCGGTCCAGCAGATCGGTGATCCCCAGGCTTTTCAGGGCCTCCATCAGATCCAGGTCGGAGTCCGCGTCGAACTTGGGCACCGACCACTGGACCTCCCCCCGGCGGCTGTCCGCGCCGTAGACATCCAGCTTCGCCAGAAAATCCGGGTCCTGAAGCAGAGCCTCGGGGGACACCCCCTCATCCGGCAGGACAAAGACCATCTCCCCCAGGTGGGTGTTCAGGCTGGCCGCCTGATAGCCCTCCCGGCGCAGGAAGCTGCCCCGCTCGCCCTTGTGCATAAAATCAACCCGGCTCTCCCGGCCGGAGGGGTCGGTAAAGATGTCCTGCTCCGTCATGGCGGCGGCGAACTCATCCGTCCACGCCGCCCGGTAATACAGGGAGGAGGCCAGCAGGGCCAGGGTCTCCTCCTTGGTCCGGACCACAGGCTGGCCGCCGCCGATGAGGCCGTTGGTCTGCCTCTTCACCCAGTCGGTCACCGCCTGGTCGGCCTCTCCCGTCCCCATAGGGACGGAGTAGGCGCCGGCATAGTACTGCCCGGCCAGGGCGTCCAGGGTGTCCTGGACATAGGCGCCCTGGAAGGCGTCGTTGAGCCAGATGGAGTTGGCCAGAAGCAGCGAGCTCCTTCCGTCGTCGGTGTACAGCACCCTCCAAATGCGGGACACCGCCTCCTGGAGGCTGTCCACGCTGTCCGTTCCCACGGCGTCCAGCACCTGCCTGCGGCTGTCCCCCTCGGCGCACTGGGCCAGCATCGCCAGCGCCGACCACAGGGACAGCGGGGAATAGACGGTGTTCTCTCCCTCGTAGCCCGCCAGCACCAGGGTGGTGCTCCGGGCGGCGAAGGCGGTGAGGGCCTCCCGCTCCTCCTGCGTCAAATTGGGGGCATCCGTACCCCGGATGGTCATAAGGGCGTCCATATACTTGCCATAGGCCTCGTCGTAGGCCTCCCACGCCTCCTGCCCGCCGGTCTCCGGCATGTCGGGCTGCTTGGGAAACTCCGGATAGACCGGCTCCGCCAGAGTCCGGGTCAGCACAGCGGGCGCAGGTCCTCCCCCCGCACCTATGGCCAGCCGGGACGCGGCGGCCTCCCTTGAAGCGGAGCAGCCGGACATGGCCAGAAGGGCGGCCAGCATGAGGGACAGCATTGGTTTCATGACATTCTCTCCTTTCATTTCGTCTTCTATTGATATAGACGATTTTCAGGGGAAAAAGTTTCCACAATATAAAAAAAAGACGGCCCCAGCCGCCCTGCACCACCTGTTATAAAAAAGAAATGACCCTTGGCTGCCCGTTTTGTAATCCGCTGCAACCAAGGGTCATTTCTGTTCACTCTTATTATCTAACATCATATGGCTACCTCCGTTTCTATTGGATACGCTCCGCCGCATCTCCCTCCGGCAATCTTCCAGTTCTTCCACGACCATCATTTTGCTGCCGTTTTTACGGCCTAACTCCTCATATGTGAGGCCCTTTGGTCGGATTCCCTTCGCTTTGCCCTCTGGGTTCTGCCGCTTCGCGCTCACTGAAACCGCCGCTCCGGTCGGGTTGATCTGATCTCCTTGATCCTTTAAGATTTCTCCCGGTTCCCCTCTCATGGCGCTCGTCAGCCTGAACAAAAATATCTTAAACTTGACCTTGCGCCCGGTTTCAGCTGCTGGGGCTCTTACTTGTACATTGGACTCATCCTCTCTTGTTCTGGTTATAATTTACCACACTAATGTAATCTTGTCAAGTTTTTTTGTTCGTTTTATTCAACAAATTTAGAGCCCGTTTTTTTTACGTTTTGCATAATTCTTCGGCCGGACTTGCAAAAAGCCTCCCCGGAGGCGGGGAGGCTGAGCGCTACATTTTGGCCGGCTCGGGGTCGCCCGGCAGAGAGCAGAGAAATTGGTACTGGGGCACCAGGGATTTCCAGCCCTCCAGCACCTGATCGGCCAGCTCCGGGCCGAAGAAGGGGCCTTCACAGTTTCGCTCACAGCTGAAGCTGATCTGCCGCCGGTTGTACCAGGGGTAGAGCAGCGGGCCCGGGTCCCCCTTGGGCCGCTTGTACTCCTGGCCCTCCAGCTGAAATTCCCCCCGCTTTTCCACCGCCCGGGCCAGCTTCTCAATGGGCTTCGGGTCCCGGTCGATGCGGGCGCGCAGCTTGGCCATGGTCACCGGCGGAACCTCCCAGCAGCCCATGCCGTAGCCGTACCGGTCGGCGGCCACCTCAAACCAGAAGCAGGGGATCATACCGTCGTGCTCCCCCGGTTTGCGCAGGGAGAACCAGAGATGATCCTTGTAGGGTCCCCGGCCAAAGAGCCGGCGGGCGTCCCGGTAGATGCGGCTCACCTTCAGCTCCAGCCCCAGCTTGGGGCAGGCCTCCGTCATCTCCTGTGTCAGCTGGGCGGCCAGCTCTCGGGTGGGACGGTCCACCAGCGCCAGAAATTCCTCCTTGTGGGCCTGGAACCAGGCGCGCTCGTTGTTCAGCTTCAGCCCCCACAAAAAGTCGATGGTCCCCTGGGTATAGCCTTGAAACATAGTATTCTCTCTCTTTCTGGTGGAATCAGACATTCCCGCCCCTTGCGGGGCGGGAATCCTGTGGATTGAAAGCTTCAGCCCGCCATGCTGCCCGGGTCCAGGGGCTTCAGCCCGGAATCGGAGGGCTCCGGCGTAGGGACGGGGTCCACAGGCGGAGCAGTACCGGGGTCCTCCGGCACCTCGGGCGCTGTCCCTCCCGGGTCGGTGGGGGTCTCAGTCCCCGGGTCAACAGGGGGAGACGTGGTGCCCGGGTCCACCGGCGTGGTCGTTCCGGGATCGACGGGGGTCACGGGATCGGTGGGCGGCACGCCGTTCACCCAGGTGGTGGGGTCGCCGTCCGCCGGGTTGTAGTAGTAGGTGTGGGGCCGCATCTTATAGCTGCTCCCCCCCATGTCCTGGGTCTCCACCTTGGTGCCGTCCTTCTCGTAGATGGTGCGCCAGGTGTGGGCCTTCCGGCCCGAGTAGGCGTTCTGCTCCCGGTCCAGCACCAGCGTCCCCCGGGGCACCTCCTCCTTGGGCACATACACGGTGGTGGCCGATACCCAGTCGAAAACGCTCTTTGTGGGCACGGCGTAGCGGCCGGTCAGGTTGGTGCCGTAAACCTGCACCGTGATGTACCGCCTGCCGCCGCTGTCGTAGGTCCAGGACTGAATCTTGATGGGGTAGTCGGTATTGTTTTTGAACTTAAAATCGATGCCACCGTCATAGACTGTAGCGTCCATGCCGTCCGGAACATAGCCCACGGCAAACTGGTGGCACCGGCGCTCCACAATCTCCAGCTCGGTGTGGAGCACGGCGTAGTAGAGAGTGGAGGAGGTCTGGCACACCCCGCCGCCCGGCTGCTGCTCGGACTTTCCGCCCACATAGACCGACCCCAGGCGGTAGCCGTTGGCCACCGAGCGGGGACCGGTGGTGTCGTTGTAGGAGAACACCTCCCCGGGGAGAATGATCTTCCCGTTGCAGGAGTTGGCCGACAGGGTAACGTTGTACAGTCGGCTGGCCGCGCCGGTGACCTCGCTGGTGGCCTCTCCCAGCAGGTCCCGGAACAGGTAGCCCCCCAGGTCCTCCTTTGTGACCTTGGGCCGGGTCACGGTGACCGGGATGGAAAAGGTCTCGCCCCCCTTGGCCTGCCGGTAGGCCTCCTGCAGCTCCTTCACGTCGAAGTCTATCCCTACCACGTGGTCGGTAATCTCCATGGTCTCCAGATCCAGGGCGGCATCCTTGGGCTCGGCACACAGCTCCTTGTGTATGGCCCCGAAATCGGGCTCCTCCCCCTCCTTGCTCTGGGTGGGGGTCAGGGTGAAGGTGTCCTCTGTCCGCCCGCCGTCCGCCAGGGCATCTTCAAAGGCGGTCTGAAGCTCGGTCCGGACCTGATCCCTGGCCGTCTCCCAGTCGATGGTGACGACGGGCGCACCCTTGGTCATCTCCAGGCGGTCACCCTTGATCTCATAGGCGTGGTTCTCCTCCCGGGAGGCCACCGCCTCCCGCATCCGGTCCACCAGGCCGGTCATGGCGGGGTCGTCCTCCGGAATCGTCAGGGGCACCTGGGCGGAGGCCCCCAGCATGTGGCTGAGGAACTGAAATCCGCCGGTGAAAAAGTTCTCATGGCCGATCTGCCGGGCGTTTTTGACGCTCTGCCCCACATCTACCGCCACGTCTCCGCCGTTGACGGTCTCGGAGAGGCCCTCGTACGCCAGGGTGAAGGTGATATTTTCACTCTGCTCCGCCACGGCCGCCGCTACCTTGTCCCGGGCCTGCTCCACAAGCATGTTCGACACGTCGATCCCCGCCACGCTCACGTTGGGCAAAATCGCGTCCTTCCCGGACACCCAGGCGCAGGTTGTCAAATAGGCCGCCGCCAGCACACTCGCCGCCGCGCCGGCAATAATCCAGCCGCGCTTCCTGCTGCCCTCGCTTTTCGCTATACGCTGTCCATCCATCGCTCTCGACCTCCTGTCCGGGATTGGCCCCGGAACTATTTTACACACACGCAGCAAGCCGCTTTTGCCGCTTCATTTTACACTGATTTAATATTATAACACGGGGGCACGTTGAAATAATTACAGAATAGTTACAACTCCTCTGAAAATCTCTCCAGTTTTCCGATTCCCTTCCAACCAAAAAACAGGGAAAACCATTTACTTTTCTCCAGTAATGCGCTATGATAGGAGAGACATGGGCCAGCCGGCCGCCATTCTTCAGAGAATTTTAAGGAAAAATCAATTTCATTTTGGAAAATTTCTGTTATGATAGTGTTATCACAGCTGTGGGGGGTACGAAATGACTGACTATCAGGGAAGTCCGGGCCAGAAAAACGATACATTTTATTGGATTCTCGCCGTGGGACTGATTCTTACCGGCATCGCCGCCCCGGTCGGGGTGCTGATGATCGTCATGAAGCTGCTGGGCGGCGACAGCAAGAAAAAGCAGAGGCGGCAGGGCCGCCACCCCTGCTACGAACAGCAGTATGGCCAGGCCCCCGCCGGAGCCCGAACCGTCTCCTGGGAGGGAACCTCCCAGGAGGCTCCACGGGAGCCTGTTTCCAATAAGCCCGGCAAGAAGAAAAAGCCCGGCAAGGACCCGACCGTCGAGCTGGACAAAGAGGGCAAAAGCTGGGCCATCGCCGGAGCGGCCACCGCCGCCGGCTGCTTCCTGGGCCTGATTGGCAGCATGGGCGACGCGCTGTACTGGCTATTTCAGGGGGATCTGGCCTTTTTCATGGAGGAGCTCACCGGCCCGCTGGTGCTGCTCTGCTGCGTCGCCGGAGGGCTGGGCGGCCTGTGGGCCGGCCTGCGCAAGCGGAAGCAGGCCCGCCGCTACCGCAGCTACCTGGCCATGATCGGCCGGCAGAGCTCGGTGTCCATCTCCGCCCTGGCCTCTGCCACCGGGCGCTCCCCCGACAAGGTGCGGGACGACCTGGCCGGTATGCTGGACTGCGGCCTGTTCCCCCAGGGCTTTCTGGACTACGGCGGCGACCGGCTGGTCCTCTCCGGCGACGGCATCGGTGAGGCCCCCCAGCCCGCACGTCAGGCTCCGCCCCCCAAGGAGGACGAAAACGCCATCCTGGCGGAGATCAAGGCGGTCAACGACGCCATCGACAACGAGAAGATGTCCGCCCAGATCGACCGGATCGGCGTTATTACCGCCAAAATCCTGGACTACCAGAAGACCCACCCGGAGAAGGCCGCCCAACTCCACAGCTTTCTCAGCTACTACCTGCCCACCACCCTGAAAATTCTCCGGGCCTATGCCCAGCTGGAGGACCAGGAGGTGTCCGGCCAGAACATCACCGCAGCCATGTCCCGCATCGAGGGCATGATGGACAAGGTGGTGGAGGGCTTCGAGAAACAGCTGGACCTCCTCTTTCAGGGAGACGCCATGGACATCACCACCGATGTGGAGGTCCTGGAGCGTATGCTGGCCAAGGACGGCCTGTCCGACCGCCAGGGGCTGACACTGGAGCTGTAATCAAAAACCGCCTCGAATCCGAGGCGGTTTTTTTATGCTCTCTCATATGTCACATACCGGAAGCGGACGCCCTTCTCCTCCAGGACCGGCCCCTCCTCCGCGATTTTCCACTCCGGGCGCT
>CAJUSG010000003.1:0-53752 GCA_910589085.1 uncultured Oscillospiraceae bacterium
CTCCGTTTTTTCGTATTTTTCAGCCTGGATGATGAATTATCTGGCAGCGGCCTGCCGCTGATCCCCCCTTTCCCTGGTCCGGCCGCGCTGCTGCAGGTACTCGTTCCAGTCCTTCCCCTGGGCGGGTGTCCGGGTGGACACGTCATAGCCCTTCTGCCCGTACTCTGCCCGGAACTTCTCCGTGGCCTCCTGGCCCGGCCCGTCCGCGTCCAGACACAGAACGATCCGCTTCAGATGGGGATTCTCTTGCAGGTAGGTGTCCAGGGGGCCTTGGTAAAGTCCGCACAGGGCCACGGCGTTGCTCCGCACCTGCCGGTGCAGGGTACAGAAGCTCATCAGGTCGATGGGAGCTTCGAATACCGCCACCCAATCCAGAGCCGGGTCGCAGGGGAGCCGGAAGGCTACGCTTTTGTCGCTGCCGGGGGCGTCCCGCTTGAAGCTGGAGCCGCCCAGGTCATAGGTGCCGCGCTTGCTGGCGAATACCGGCTTTCCGTTGCCGTCCCGGCCCACGAACACGCAGTTGTGGTGCAGGCTGTCCTCGTACAGCAGGCCGGACTCGATGAAGCCCCGGATCACCTGGGGGGCGATGCCTCTCTTTTGAAGATAGGCAAACACCCGCCGCTGGTCCTGGTTGGGGATGGGCAGGGCAAAGGCCGGCTTTTCTTCCTGCGGGACCGGCCTAGGGCGAGGGGCGGGGGAGTCCCTGGCGCGGTGTCCGTTGAACTCCAGCAGGTAGGTCACGGCATCCCGGAATCCCTTCCCGCAGAACTCCTGCAAAAACGTGATGGCGTCCCCGCCCGTGCCGTTGGAGTAACGCTTCCATGTGCGGCGGTCCTTGATGCGGATGCTGTCCATCTCCCTGGTGGTGTGGTACCGGCTGCCCAGGCGGCGGACGGTGTAGCCCAGGTGTTCCAGCAGGTCCGGCAGGTCTGTCCCCTTGGCGGTCTCCATCTCCTCGTCCGTGAATTTCCAGAAATCCTCTGGGTTTGGGGTTCGTCTCGTAGTAGTCACCTCCTTCTTTCGGCGAAACGAAAAGAAGCCCCCAGAGCATCCCGATTCAGGATGCTCTGGGGGCTTCTCATCTGCTGTTTGGTTGTCGCGGCCTCACACGGCCCACTACGCGCTCAACGCGGCGGGGTCGTCCTCCTCCTGGGGCTGGGTGCCGCTGCCCTCCGGCTGGGCCTCACAGGGGCCGGCACCGGCCTCCTCCGGCTCCGGGCTGTCCGCCTGCCGCTCCGCCGCCTCCAGGGCCTCCTCGATCAGCCCCAGCACGAACTCCCGCTGGGTCAGCTTCCGGCCCGTGCGGGCGGTCTCCCGCTCCAGATGGGTTTTGATCCTCATAAATAATTCTTCCGGGATCTGGAAGGCCATCGTTCTGCTGTTGGTTGCCATAGTCGTTTTACCTCCGTTTTCCTTCATTTCGTAGTATTCGAGTAACAGATTGGTGATGTACTGTGCGGTGGTCAGGCCAGATTCCTCTCTGGCCTCCGAGATTTTTTGATGCAGTTCCAAGCTGATTTGCGCGCAGAGATTTTTTGTGGCTGGCATCGGTTTTCCCCCTTTGCATGATTGTGAAGCAAGTATAGCTGGAAAGCATAGAGAAAGCTATTCACCATTACCAACAATGATTGAGAGACAAAGCAAACATAATCACCAAAGTGAACAGATAAGGGGAACGAAAAAAGCTGTCCACTGGTCTGCCTTAAAATTGACAGGCTGTGGACAGCCTTTTCGTTGTTTTGAATGCTGGAGAGTTCGAGTCATGCGTATTCCTAAAAACTCCCAAATCCGGCGGATTTGCATCTCCGGCTCGTTATTTTTATTTTACGCTTCCTTATTTTGTAAATGACATCATATTGTTCTGAACTTTCGCCGTTTTCTGTCTTTAGTAGCAAAAATCCCGCACCGAAGTGCGGGATTTTTGCCTGCATCTTTTTTGTCAATGCAAGTTGGCGCAGTAGGAGGGATTCGAACCCTCGAGCCCTTATCAGGCTACACGATTTCCAGTCGTGCTCGTTATGACCACTTCGATACTACTGCATGTACATTTTGCAGCTCCCTCGGTGAGGCAACGGTATGTATTATACCAGTTTTCCGCTGGTAGTCAATACCTTTTTTTAAAAAAGTAAAAATTTTTCTTTTTACGACGCTCAGCCTACGGGGTGGCGGACAGGGAGAGGTTCCCGCTTTTTTATACGAAAGAGAAAAGGCTTCCCCCGGAGGAGGAAGCCTTGTGACCGGCGTCTACCAGGCTGCGATGGTGCCGTCGCAGCGGGGCTCGGTGCCCCCCGCCAGCAGACCGTTTTCGGTCCGCCAGATGATCTGTCCACGGCCCATGTCGATGTTGCTGTTGGAAATTTCTACCTGATGGCCCATGGCGGCCAGGGCTTGGGCAATGTGGGCCGGGACCTCCCGCTCCAGCTGGATTTGGGTTCCTCCAATCCACTGCATCCGGGGGGCGTCCAGGGCTTCCTGGGGGTTCATATGATAGTCAATCGTATTTACTATTACCTGCACGTGTCCCTGGGGCTGCATAAATGCTCCCATTACCCCGAAGGGACCCACCGCATCCCCGTCCTTCATCAGGAAACCGGGGATTATGGTGTGATAGGACTTTTTCCCGCCCGCCAGGCAGTTGTCGCTCCCCTCATCCAGAGAGAAGTTGGCCCCCCGGTTTTGCAGAGAGATTCCTGTTCCGGGAATGGCCACGCCCGCCCCGAAGGTGGTGTAGTTGCTCTGGATATAGGACACCATGTTGCCCTCCCTGTCGGCGGTACACAGGTAGATGGTGCCACCGCAGGAGGGGTCGCCCGCCTCGGGGGTGAGGGCCTGGCCGGTAATCAGAGCCCGGCGCTTAGCGGCGTACTCCGGGGACAGCAGGTCCGCGGTTTTGGTTTTCATGTACTGGGGGTCAGCCACATAGGTCTTGGTGTCGGCAAAGGCCAGCTTGATGGCCTCCAGAATTTTGTGGTAGGTGTCGGCGCAGTCCCGCTCCTGAGACAGGGTCAGGCCGTTGAGGATGTTCAGCGCCATGAGGACCGTGATACCATGGCCGTTGGGGGGAATTTCGCAGACCGTATAGCCGCGATAGTCGGCAGTGATGGGCTCCACCCACTCCGGATGGTAGCCGCGGAAGTCCTCCTGGGAGAAATAACCGCCTGTCTCCTGGCTGAACGCCACAATCCGCTCCATCAGAGGCCCCCGGTAGTAGCTTTCACAGCTGGTTGCGGCCAGCTCCTCCAGGGTCTGGGCATACTCCTCCCACTGGAACAGGTCGCCCGCCTGGTAAGGGCTTCCGTCCTCCTTCAGGAAGGATTTTTGCCAGTAGGCGTGGGGGGCGGGGTTTTTCTCCGCCGCGCCCTGGAGCCGCCGGGCGTCCTTGGCCCACTGCTTGGACACGTTCACCGTGACAGGCACACCCTCCCGGGCGTAGGAGATGGCCGGGGCGAAGAGCTCGGGGAGGGACTTTGTACCGAACCGGCGGTTCAACTCCGCCCAGCCTCCAGGGGCTCCGGGGACCATGGTGGGAATCCAGCCCTCCTTGGGCATCTGGTCAAAGCCCAGATCCCGGACCAGATGGGCGCTGATGGCGGCCGGAGCCACTCCGCTGGCGTTGAGGCCGTAGAGCTTTTTTTCCTTCTCCACCCACACCAGGGCAAAGGCATCGGAGCCCAGACCATTGCCGGTGGGCTCTAGGAGAGGCATGGCGGCCGCCATCGCCACGGCGGCGTCCATGGCGTTTCCGCCGGCTTTTAGAATCTCCAGCCCAATCTGGGAGCCCAGAGGAACGGAGGTGCAGGCCATCCCGCGGCGGGCATATACCACGTTTCTCCGGGAGGGGTAGGCGTATTTGTGGGGATCAAACTGGGGCATTTCCTCATCTCCTTTAAAATTTCGGTCAATAACGGGGTATCAACAATTGGTAAAATAAATTTACTGTTCTAATCCTGGCGTTTTTTTCATTATAATGCGCCTTCGATAAAAAATCAACAGGGACACCTCCAAAGGCGGTCCTGGGGCGGTGGACCGGGCGCGGAATAAATCATAAAACACTATGCAGCCAGCATATTGCAAAGCTATAGATGTCCTGCTACAATATGTAGTAGCAGAGCTCTTTTTTGAAAGAGCCAGAAAACAGGACGGAGGAATGATGTTATGAAAAAAATCATGTCGGCGGCGCTGGCGTTGGCCATGACACTGACCCTGGCCCCCACAGCTTTCGCGGCGGGGGGAACGGCCTATGCCTCTACCCAGGCGGTGGAGGTGGACGGCAAGAAAATCGAGTTTCAGATGTACGCCCTGAAGGACGCCAGCGGGAACGGCACCAACTACGTCAAACTGCGGGACGTGGCCCATGTGCTCAACGGCACCGGGGCTCAGTTCTCGGTGGGCTATGACAATGCCAGCAAGTCCATCGCCGTCACCACCGGCGCGGCCTATGCCGACACCGGGACGGAGATGACCACCCCCTACTCCGGCGACCGGGCCTACCAGACCGGCTCTGGGGCGGTGCTGGTGGACGGCGCCCCGGCCAGCCTGGACGCCATCGTCCTCACCGACGACGCCGGCGGCGGCTACACCTACTTCAAGCTCCGTGACCTGGGCTCCGCCCTTGGCTTCACCGTGGACTGGACCGCCGACCGGGGCGTCATCGTCGAGACCGGAGAATCCTCTGTTGTTACTCCTCCTCCGGCAGACAGGAAAGTCACATTGGAGGATTTGCAGGGGATTTGGTATGGAATAAGCTACGATAAAAATGGAGAGATGAATGGTGAAGAAGAATGGGTCATTCATGGGAATCAGTATGAGAGATATTGGCATAATGAATTTGGTGGATGCAGTATTAATGTGCTTAGGGGAACCATAAAGAGTGTAGAAAATGACTACACTATACAATACACGGGGGCATATGGAATTGGAAAACAGTATCCCGTTGTGCTGGTTGCGGATGAAGGAAGTGATGGATACGGCATGGTTGAGCGTATCTTTGAAAAGGTAAATTTAGCGGACAACACCATTACCAGCTTTGCACATGTGGAGTGCAAAAAAACAGATACCCCTAAGTTGAGCGCGGTGTATGATGTGTATCTTAGTACAGGTGAAATTGATTCACCGCTGCACATTACATCGACCAATCCCACTACCCCAACTCAGCCAACAACACCAACCCAACCTACCCAGCCCAGCTCCAGCGATACCTCTAATGGCAGCGGATACTACGCCAAGTGGCCCCAGGTACGGGATTTGGGTGCGTTTGCCGGCGTCGCACCTATAAACGTGTCAGAAAGTGGAAGTATGACGACATATGAATATGACCTTGCAGATCTGCTGAAAGCAAAACCGGATTTCACCGAAGAGTATGTCAACCAAATTGTCAAGGACGGCTTTGCCTATTCCCATTCTTACGATATCCGAGACGGAATTAAAAAAGTGGGAAAGGCAATGGTGTTCCATAAGAAAAAAACCAGCGTGGTATTCAAGTACGATTCTACGCAGAACAGCGGTCTGGGCATTGTCACCATCAGCATCGGCAACGATCCATTTTAATGGAAAAAGCCCACGGCAAAGCCCCCGTCCGATGGACGGGGGCTTTGCCGTCTTGACAAAACGAGAGTATGTGGTATAATAATGACGGAAGGGATACCGTGACAAGCGGTTAGTCCCAGAATATGGTCAAAGGAATGACCGCGCCGGGGCTAAGGGGCGGTCATTTCCTTTTGAAGATCTGATAACACAGACCTACAACGCCAAGAATCACAAGAGAGTAAGCGAAAAGCTCCTCGTATGTAACCATAGCGGTCCCCCCTTTCCGGGGGACAAGGCCCCCAAAGATGGGGGACTAACCACCTGCCGTTTGTAACAATATACCCTTCCGGCTTTACCCATAGGGGCTCAGCATGTCCATTATACTGCAAGGCAGGATGTTTTGTCAAATTATGCCGTTTGCCCCCGTCCAGTGGATGGGGGCTTTGCTGTCTTGTTTTTTTCGGAAAAATGCGCTATAATAGAGGCCATAAAAAATTTCCAAAGGAGCGACCCGAAATGGTACAAGAGACAAAGCGGTTTCTGGCCTACATCTGTCCACACTGCGCCCAGTCGGTAATCGTGGAGCGGAACCTGTTCTCCCTGGCGGCGGCCCCGGTCCATATCAAGTGCCCCTGCGGCAAGTCGGAGCTGGGGGTGGAGTTCAAGCCCAACCGGGTCCAGCTGACGGTGCCCTGCCTGTTCTGCGGCCGGGAGCACACCGTCTCCTGCTCCTTCCGGGCCTTTATCCGGGAGAAGGCTCTGGCCTTCTCCTGCGCCGCCTCCGGGCTGGACTGCTGTTACGTGGGGGAGGAGGGCCCGGTCTACGCCGCCACCGCCCGGCTGGAGCAGGCGGTGGACAAGCTGGGGGAGGACCCCGCCATAAATGGGGCGTTCCTGGACGAAATCGTCATGGAGGAGGTTCTGTCTGAGCTGAAGGACATCGCCCGGCGGGGCGGCATCTCCTGCACCTGCGGCAGCAGGCGGTGGGGCTTCGACGTGAATTTCAGCTCGGTGGACCTGTACTGCCAGGACTGCGGCGGCAGATACCGGGTCCCCGCGGCCACCGCCGACGACATCGACGACCTGTGCTGCAAAACATCAATTTTGATTCGAGGCAAGGAACAATGAGTACATTTTTTGAGTATGATATCCGTTTGAACGGCTTGGATGTGGACAGCCGGAGCCAGTGCAAGGCCTCCGCGCTGCTCAACCACCTGCAGAACGCCGCCACCCTGGCGGCGGAGGACGGGGGCTTTGCCCGGGACGTGCTGGTGGAGCGGTACGGGGTCTTCTGGATGCTGGCCCGGTCCTGGTACCGGCTGTCCAGGCCCCTGCGGTATGAGGACAGGCTGACCGTCCGCACCTGGCACCGGGGCGGCAAGGGGGCCATCATGTATCGGGACTATGACATCCTGGCCAACGGCCAGCCGGTGGGGGAGTCGGTGTCCGCCTGGGTGCTGGCCAGCGTGGACAGCCACAAGCTGGTGCGGCTGAGTACCATCCCGGAGCTGGAGGGCACCGGCGGCGGGGCGCTGTGCAAAACCATGACTCTGGCCAAGCTCCGCCAGCCCGGCGACCTGCGCGAGGCGGAGCGCCGCCCCATGCGGTACAGCGACTCCGACCTGAACGGCCACGTAAACAATACCCGCTACGCCGACTTCGCCTGCGACGCTGTGGGGATGGAGTCTCTGGCCGAGGACCGCTATCTGGCCGAGATGCAGATCGGCTACCTGGCCGAGTGCCGCCCCGGCGAGGTGCTCACCATCCAGACCAGCGGCCTGGGGGACAGCCGGTTTGTCCGGGGGGTGGACGACATGGGAAAACCCCGGTTTGAAACGGCGCTGTATTTTGGAGAGACGCCCGACCGGGACATCCTGTAGGGCAGGGGTTCTACCCCTGCCTATCCCCGTAAGGGGATAAAAGAGAGGGCAAGGGCAGAGCCCTTGCCCTACATGCGGCAGGTTCCCTGAACTTATGAGATTTCTGCCTTGACAAGCCCAAAGGCACAAGGTACAATAGATAAAATATCGAAAAGGAGACGTGGAATTATGGTGAATCAAGACGCCGCCCAGAAGTTTGTGAAGCAGGGCCTCACCTTTGACGACGTACTGCTGATCCCCGCAGCCAGCGACGTGCTGCCCGCCGACATCGACCTTCGGACCCGGCTGACCAAAAAAATACATCTCAACATTCCCCTGATGAGCGCCGCCATGGATACCGTCACGGAGTACCGCATGGCCATCGCCATCGCCCGGGAGGGCGGCATCGGCATCATCCACAAGAATATGTCCATCAGCCAGCAGGCCGAGCAGGTGGACATGGTGAAGCGCAGCGAGAACGGCGTCATCACCAACCCCTTCTGGCTGGCTCCCGGCCACACCCTGGCCGAGGCGGATGAGCTGATGGCCAAGTTCCGTATCTCCGGCGTGCCCATCTGCGACAACGGCAGGCTGATCGGCATTATCACCAACCGGGATATGAAATTTGAGACGGATATGACGGTCCTCATTGACCACGTAATGACTAAGGACCACCTGGTCACCGCCCCCGAGGGGACCACCCTGGCTCAGGCCAGAGAGATTCTCCGCCAGCACAAGATTGAGAAGCTTCCCATCGTGGATGAGGAGTTCAGGCTCAAGGGGCTTATCACCATCAAGGACATTGAGAAGGCGGAGGTCTATCCCAACTCCGCCCGTGACGAGAAGGGCCGTCTGCTGGTAGGGGCTGCCATTGGGGCCACCTCCGATGTGCTGGACCGGGTGGCCGCTCTCACCGACGCGGGGGCCGACGTACTCACCCTGGACTCCGCCCACGGCCACACCCAGAATGTGCTGGAGACCGTCAAGCGCATCAAGGCTCTGTACCCCGATGTGCAGCTCATTGCCGGCAACGTGGCTACCGCCGAGGGCTGCCGCGCCCTGATTGAGGCGGGGGCGGACTGCGTCAAGATCGGCATCGGCCCCGGCTCCATCTGTACCACCCGGGTGGTGGCCGGCATCGGCGTGCCCCAGATTACCGCTATCTACGACGCCGCACGGGTAGCCGCCGAGTACGACATCCCCATCATCGCCGACGGCGGTGTGAAGTTCTCGGGCGATATCGCCAAGGCCATCGCCGCCGGAGGCGACGTGGTTATGCTGGGCTCCCTGCTGGCCGGCTGCGAGGAGTCCCCCGGCGAGACCGAGATTTTCCAGGGCCGTCAGTTCAAGGTGTACCGGGGCATGGGCTCCCTGGCTGCCATGAACAAGGGCTCCAAGGACCGCTATTTTCAGGAGTCCAACAAGAAGCTGGTCCCCGAGGGCGTGGAGGGCCGCGTACCCTACAAGGGAGGAGTGGGCGAAACTATCTTCCAGCTCATGGGCGGCCTGCGGGCCGGCATGGGCTACACCGGCTGCCACAACATCGAGGAGCTGCACACCAAGGCCCAGTTTATGCAGATTACCGCCGCCGGCCTGAAGGAGTCCCACCCCCACGACATCTACATCACCAAGGAAGCCCCCAACTATACCATCAGCCCCAACTAAGCTCAGTTCAGCGGGCCGTGCCAATGAACCGGCACGGCCCGCTTTTTTGTGAAGAGGAGGGATACCTATGTTCAAGCTGCTGCTGGGCCGGGCCGGGACGGGGAAGACCACCGCGGTGCTAAACCGGCTTTGTGAGGCGGGCCGGGAGCGGCCCCAGGTGCTGCTGGTGCCGGAGCAGATGTCTCACGAGACCGAGCGGGCCCTGTGTGCCGCGGGCGGCCCTCAGATTAACCTACGGGCGGAGGTACTGTCCTTCAGCCGCCTGGCCAACCGCATTTTTCAGAGGGCGGGGGGCCTGGGGGAGGAGGAGCTGGAGCCCGGCGGGCGTCTGCTGCTGATGTACCGGGCTGTACAGAATACGGCTACCCAGTTGAAGGTCTACGGCCGGCCCTCCAGGCGGCCCGCCTTTCTCACCTCCCTTCTGGCTACAGCGGACGAGCTGAAAAGCTGCCGGGTCCTGCCGGAGGTGCTGATTCAGGCGGGGGAGGAGGCCGCCGGTCCCGAGGGGGACAAGCTCCGGGACCTGGGGCTCATTTTCGGGGAGTACGATGCCCTCACGGCCCGGACCGCCCTGGACCCCCGGGACAGGCTCACCCGGGCGGCGGACAAGCTGCGTGTCTGCCGCTGGGGGGAGGGTATGGACTTCTGGCTGGACGGCTTTACCGACTTCACTCCCCAGCAGGGGGAACTGCTGCGGCTGCTGATGGCGCAGGGCCGCTCGATGACGGTTACCCTCACCTGCGACCGGCTGGGGGAGGACGAGGGAAGCATCTTCGCCCCTGCCCGGCGCACGGCCAATATGCTGATCCGAATGGCCCGGACGGAGGGGATCTCCTGGGAGGTGGAGCACCTCTTGGAAAGAGATACCGGGAAGCAGAGGCCGCTGGTTCTCTTGGAAAAGGCTCTTTTTGCCGGAGACAGCCCTGCGCCCTCCCCCTGCGGGGAGGCTGTGGAGCTGTTTCAGGCCGCCGCGCCCCGCAGTGAGGTGGAGTGGACCGCCGCCCGTATTCTGCGGCTGGTCCGGGAGGAGGGATACCGCTTCCGGGACATAGGGGTGGCGGCCCGGGATTACGGGGCTTACCGGGATCTGGTAGAATCTGTCTTCGGACGCTACGGGGTGCCGGTGTTCTCCTCCGCCATGACGGATATTTTGGAGAAGCCGGTGCTGGCCCTGGTCACGGCGGCCCTGGATGCGACCGCAGGCGGCTACCGGTATGACGATGTCTTTCGATATTTAAAAACCGGCCTCACCGATTTGACCCAGGAGGACGTTGACCTGCTGGAGAACTATGTTCTGAAGTGGGATATCCGGGGCAGCCGCTGGACCCAGAGCAAGGACTGGACCTGGCACCCCAAGGGCTACGGGATGAAGTGGACCGAGGAGGACCGCGCCCTTCTGGCCCGGGTGGATGGCGCCCGGCGGCAGGCGGCGGGGCCGCTGGAGACGCTGCGGAGGAATCCCGTCAAAACCGGGAGAGGACAGGCGGTGGCCCTCTATCGCTTTTTGGAGGAGATCGGGCTGCCGGAGCGGCTGGAGGAGCGGGTAGAGCTGCTGCACCAGCGGGGGCAGCCGGTTCTGGCGGAGGAGTACCGGCAGCTGTGGGATATCCTGTGCGGCGGGCTGGAGCAGTGCGCCCGGCTGCTGGAGGAGACCTCTATGGAGCTGGAGGAGTTTGCCCTGCTGTTCCGGCTGGTGCTGTCTCAATACGACGTGGGCACCATCCCCGTCTCCCTGGACCGGGTGACGGCGGGGGAGACCACCCGTCAGACCGGCCATCGGGTGAAGGCGCTCTTTCTTCTGGGGGCGGACGACGCCTCCCTGCCCCAGGTGGGGACGGCGCCGGGGCTGCTCTCTGACGACGACCGGGCCCTTCTGGCGGGCTACGGCCTGGAGCTGGCCCAGTCTCAGCGGGATATGCTCTACCGGGAGATGACCACAATTTACCAAATCTGCGCCCGGCCCAGCCAAAAGCTGGCGGTGACCTGGCCCGCCCAGGGCCCCGACGGCGAGGAGCGGCGCCCCAGCTTTCTGATTCAGCGGCTGCGGCTGATTTTTTCGGATTTGAAGCCGGTCCGGGAAGGGGACTTAAAGGGCTCCTTCCGTCTGGAGGCCCCTATGCCCGCCCTGGAACAGGCGGGGCGGAGCCAGGCGGCTCGCCGGGCGCTGGAGAGGCTGCCCGGCTTCGAGCCGCAGGTGGCCCGGCTGGACCGGGCGGCCGCCTGGGAGCGGGGCCGGCTGTCCCGTCAGGCGGTGAACCGGCTGTATGGGCGGCGGGTGGCCATGTCCGCCTCCCGGATGGACAAGTACAAATCCTGTCACTTCTCCTACTTTATGCGCTACGGTCTGGCGGCAGAGCCCCGCAAGCCCGCCGGTTTTACAGCCCCCGAGTACGGCACCTTCGTCCACTATGTGCTGGAGCAGGTCCTTCAGGACGAGATGTTTTCCCAAAGCGCCGTCCCGGAGGAGGCGGACGCCAGAAAGAGGAAGCTGCACCGCCTGACGAAGCAGGCGGTGGACCGCTATGCGGCCGAGGAGCTGGGAGGGCTGGAGGGGCAGAGCGCCCGGTTCCAGTATCTGTTCCGCCGGCTGCTCCGCTCGGTCCAGGCGGTGGTGGACAATGTGGCTGAGGAGCTGCTTTGCTCCCGATTCAGGCCCATCTCGTTTGAGCTGGGATTTGGAGCGGGAAAGGACGGAGAGGCGCCCGCGCTGCCGCCGGTGGAGCTTACATATCACGGCGTTACCATAAGCATCACCGGTTTTGTAGACCGGGTGGACGGCTGGGTGGACGACGGACGGCTCCATCTGCGGGTGGTGGACTATAAGACGGGGCGCAAGACCTTTGACCTCACCGAGGTTTGGAACGGCCTGGGGCTGCAGATGCTGCTGTACCTCTTCACGCTGGAGGAGAGAGGCCGGGAACTGTACGGCCTGCCGGTGGAGGGGGACGGGGTGCTCTATCTGCCCGCCCGGGAGGCGGTGATCCGGGGCAGCCGGGCGATGAGCGGCGAGGAGCTGCGAAAAAAGGTGGATAAGGAGCTGACACGCAGCGGGCTGGTGGTGAGCGACCGGCGGGTGCTGGACGCCATGGAGACCCAGGGAGCGGAGGGCTACCGTTTCCTGCCCCTGCGGGTAAGCAAGACCACCGGGGAGATCTCCGGAGATGCCCTGGCCTCCGCCGAGCAGCTGGGCAGGCTGGGAAAGCATGTCCAGCGGGTGCTGGAGGATATCTGTAGCGAGCTGGCCGGGGGCAGCATCGCCGCCGACCCCTTCTGGCGGGGGCCGGAGAAAAACGCCTGCCGCTTCTGCGACTACGCCGCCGCCTGTCACTTTGAGCCGGGCCGGGGGGGCGACTGCAAACGCTGGCTGAACCATGTGAGCGCGGAGGAATTCTGGGAACAGGTAGGGCAGGAGTCATGACAAATGAACAGAGGGCGGAGGCCTTGATTCAGAAATACGGATTTGATTTTGCTTCGATTCCGAAGGACGAGATACGCAGCCTGATCGAACAGGAGATAGAGGATTATCAGGAGGGCAGCTCGGAGTATATCCGGCTGCTGTGCGGCTACCTGTACTGCGTTGGAGATGCGGACGACATTCCGCTTTTGGAGCGGGCCAAGTACGGCATCAACATGGATGTGGGCTGTATGGTGGACTGGGAATGGATCGAAAGCCTGAAAAACGGCGGGGTTGAGGAGGAATTTATCAATCCCAGAGAGACTATCATTCAAAACTTTATTGCGTATTATCACGACTTTGAGGCGGACGATGCGTGGTGAAAAACATCAAGCTGATTGACAAGAGGTAGAAAGTATGGAAAACACCAAAAATATTCTCATTATCGGCGACATGCCCGGCTACGGCAAGATGGGTCTGGCGGGGATGCTGCCCATTCTGTCCAACCTGGGCCACAGCGTCTACAACCTGCCCACTGCCCTGGTGTCCAACAACTTCGACTACGGGACATTCTCCGTACTGGACACCACGGACTACATGCGGGAGACTATCCGGGTCTGGCAGACCCTGGGCTTTCCCTTTGACTGCATCACCACCGGCTTTCTGGCCTCCTCCGATCAGGTGGACCTGCTCCGGAATTTCATTGACAACCAGCGGAAGGAGGACCTCCTGGTGGTCACTGATCCCATCATGGGGGACGGCGGCAAGCTGTATAACGGCTCCAACCAGAAGACGGTGGACAATATGCGCCGGCTGATCGGGGCGGCGGACGTGATTGTGCCCAACCTGACGGAGGCGGAGTTTCTGACCGGCCTCTGCCTGGGCCGGGAGACCCTGACAAAAGCGGAGGTGCGCCGGATGCTGGACGGCCTGCTGAGCTGCGGGCCCCGTTCCGCCGTTGTCACCAGCGGGCGGGAGGAGGAGACAGGCCGGCATGTGGTCTGGGGCTTCGACGGCCGGACAGGGGAGTATTTTACCGTACCCTACCGTTTTATCAAGGCGCATTTTCCGGGTACTGGGGATATTTTCACCTCTCTGCTCACCGACCAGCTGCTGAAGGGGTGCGCTCTGCCCCAAGCGGTGGGGAAGGCGGTGAATCTGTTGGAGCGACTGATTTTTATGGAACAGGACGTAGCCGAGCGGAATAACGGCATCCGCGTTGAGAAATACCTGAGCGTATTGACGGAATAAAGGAGGCGGCACCATGCTCTTCCCGCTGACAGATGAACAACAGAAAATCGTGGACGACCGGGGCGGTGAGCTGCTGGTATCGGCGGCGGCCGGATCGGGCAAAACACGGGTGCTGGTGGAGCGGCTGCTGGACCGGGTGACCAAGGAGGAGGTCGATATCGACCGGTTTTTGGTCATTACCTTTACCAAGGCCGCCGCCGCGGAGCTGCGGGGGCGGATCGCCCAGGAACTCTCCGACCGGCTGGCACAGAATCCCAACGACGGCCACCTGCGCCGCCAGACGACCCTGATCTATCGGGCGCAAATCTCCACCATCCATTCCTTCTGTGCCGCCCTGCTCCGGGAGAGCGGGCATCTGCTGGATCTGGACCCGGATTTTCGCCTGTGTGACGAAGGGGAGGGGCAGGTTCTGATGCAGCAGGTGCTGGAGGATGTGCTTGACAGGCGGTACGAGGACCTGACCGAGGACAGCCCCTTCGCGCTGCTGGCGGATACTCTGTCCGCCGGACGGGATGACAGCCGTCTGGCGCAGATTACCGTGGATATTTTTGCCCAGGTTCAAAGCTACCCGGACCCCGCCCGCTGGCTGAAGGAGCAGAAGGACCTGTGGAATTGGAAGGACATCGCTGACCTGAGCCAGACCATCTGGGGAAGGGAACTGCTGGAGGATGCCAGGCGGCAGGTCCGGTTCTGCCGGGACCGCCTGCTTCAGGCCCGGGAGCTGTGCCGGGCGGACGAGCTGCTGGAGGCGAACTACGCCCCCTCCATCTCCGCCGTTCTGGAGGAGCTGGACGCCTTCCTGCGGGAGGCCTCCTGGGACAAGGCCTGTGTCCGGCTGCCGGTCTCCTTCCCGGCGGCGGGACGGAAGAGAAAGCGCGCCTTGGCCCTCAGCCCCTTCCGGGAGGAGGAGGTCGCTCAGGCGGGGGAGCGGATGAAGGCAATCCGCCTCGGGTGCAAAAAGGCGCTGGATAAGATGTCCGAGTCCTTTATGGGGGACACTGCGGCGCAGCTGGAGGAGCTGGCCCTGTCCGCCCCGGTGGTGGAGGCGCTGATGGATCTGGTGCTGGACTTCCAGGCCGCTTTTTCCCGGGAAAAGGCCCGGAGGGGGCTGGTGGACTTCTCGGATTTGGAGCATTTTGCCGTGAGGCTGCTGACCGATGGGGAGGGTAAGCCCTCCGAGCTGGCCCAATACTGGGCGGGACGGTACGACGAGGTGCTGGTGGACGAGTACCAGGACACAAACCAGGTGCAGAACGCCATCTTCAATGCCATCTCCGGCGGCGGCCGCAAGCTGTTCCAGGTGGGAGACGTGAAGCAGTCCATCTATCGGTTTCGTCTGGCGGACCCGTCCATCTTCCTGAAAAAGTTCAACGGCTACCCGGACGGGGACAGGGCGGCGGAGGGGGAGGCACGCAGACGGCTGCTGTCTCAGAACTTCCGCTCCCGCCCCCAGGTGCTAGAGGGCTGCAACGACTTGTTTCGGAGTATTATGTCAACTGAGTTCGGGGAGCTGGACTACGACGACAGCCAGAAGCTGGTGCCAGGAAAAAAATTCCCGGAAAATGGGGGGGAAGACGGCACAGATCCCTATGCCCTGGAGCTGGATGCCATCGATCTGTCCTTTTTGGGGGATCAGGAGGGAGAGAGGGACGACAAAAACCTCCTGGAGGCCCGGTTCGCTGCCCGGCGGGTCCGGGCGCTGCTGGATATGCCCCTGATGGTGGAGGAGGGGGAGGGACTTCGGCCCCTGCGGCCCTCTGATGTGATGATCCTTCTCCGCAGCCCGGGTCCGGTGCTCCACCACTACCTTCAGGCCCTCAATGAGGAGGGGATTGCCTGGAACGCCGAAGGGGACGGCGATTTCTTCGAGACCACCGAGGTCAATGTGGCCCTGGCAATCCTCCAGATTGTGGACAACCCCCGCCAGGATGTGCCCCTCATCGCCGCGCTGCGTTCCCCGGTGTACGGCTTTACCGGGGACAAGCTGGCCCTCCTGCGGGCGGAGAGCAATGGGGACTTTTACACGGCGCTGGTCCAGGCCGCGGAGCGGGGGGACGGGGAGTGCCGGGACTTTCTGGACAGTCTGGAGGAGCTGCGCTTCGGCTCGGGGGACCGCACCTGCCGCCAGCTCATGTGGCACATCTTTGAAAAGACCAATCTGCTGGGCGTTTTCGGCGCTATGGAGGGGGGAGGAGAGCGGCAGAGCAATCTTCTCTCCCTCTACGCCCTGGCCGGTCAGATGGAGAACAGCGGCTGCCGCACGCTGTTTCAGTTTCTCCTGCGGGTGGAGCGGCTGAAGAAAACCGGGTCCCGCTTGGGGCATTCCTCTGGAAACAGCCGGGAGGGGGAAGGGGTGTCGATTCTGTCTGTCCATCGCTCCAAGGGGCTGGAGAAGCCGGTGGTGCTGGTGTGCGGCCTTACCCGGCGGATTAACCGGGACAATCTTATGCGGCCTGTGCTGTTTCATCCGGAGCTGGGGGTCGGCCCCCGGGGGCTGGACCGGGAGCGGATGGTGGAGTATCCCACCCTGGCCCGGCGGGCCGTGGCCCGCAGACTGGAGCGGGAAATGATGGCCGAGGAGCTGCGGCTGCTCTATGTGGCCATGACCCGGGCCCGGGAGAAGCTGATCCTTATTCTGGGGCTCTCGGAGGGGGCGGACGCTATAGCACGGCTGGGAGAGAGCCTGCCGGTCTCGCCCATGTCCCTGGAGCGGCAGCAGAGCACGGGGGGCTGGGTACTTCTCCACACCCTCACCCGGCCGGAGGGGAGAGCCCTCCGGTCCCTGGCGGGTCTGCCCGAAGAATATGAAGAGGGCCTGGGCCCTGCCTGGGATATCCGCTGGGCAGACGGGACCCTCTTGAGAGAGGCTCATGAGACGGAGGGCAATTACACCGATCTGCCCCGGGAGGAGATGCCAGACGAGGATCTGGCCGCCCGTCTGTCCTGGACCTACCCCCACATGGCGGCGGCCAATCTGCCCTCCAAGCTCACGGCCACCCAGATCAAGGGCCGCGCACTGGACCAGGAGGCGGTGGAGGGGACGGCTCAGCCGGTTCGCCGGCAGCCCATTACCCGGCCCAACTTCATTGCGGAGGAGCGGGGTCTTACCCCGGCCCAGCGGGGGACGGCGCTCCACTTGGCTATGCAGTACCTGGCCCTGGATGGAGAGGGCAGTCCCCAGGCGATAGCAATGGAGCTGGACCGGCTGACAGAAGCGGGCTTTTTGACAAAACTCCAGCGGGAGTCGGTGGAGCCGGAGCGGCTGTCCGCCTTTTTGGCCAGCCCCCTGGGACAGGCTATGGCCGCGGCGGGAGAGAGGTGCCGCCGGGAGTTTAAGTTTTCGGTGTTGGATTCCGCCCTGAACTACTTCCCAGACGGGAGGGAGGAGGAGGTTCTGCTCCAGGGGGTCATCGATGCGTGGTTCGAGGGGGAGGACGGCACAATCACCGTGGTGGACTTTAAGAGCGACCGGGTGCGTCCCGGCGGGGAGCGGGCCCAGGCAGAGGAGTATCGCCCGCAGCTGGCAGCCTACAGCCTGGCCCTGTCCGCCATCCTGGGAAAGCCCGTCAACCGGCAGGTGCTGTGGTTCTTTGCTACCGATACGGCGGTTGAGCTGTAGGAGAGCCGTCAACGCGGTACGGGCTGCTGTGAGAACGCCCGTACCGTGTGCGGCGATATGGGCGCGTGCCTTTGAAAGAAAAATTCCGAAGTCCTTAAACCTCAAGGACTTCGGGATTGGACTGTGTTGACGAAAAGATACGGCTTTCTGGTCCGCACCCAAACCGGAGCGGGTCCGATTTCGCTCCGATGTGGACTGTGGTGCCCCCAAAGATGCGGCTATCAGGTCTGCACCCAAAACCAACTCGAAGCCCAGCGCAGCGGGTTCGAGTTGGAAAGGAGGAGCAAAGGAGAGAAACGCAGTTTTAAGGCGGCCCCAAAAGGGACCGCCTTAAAACGGAGTGGAGCGGATTTTGCTCCGACGTGGACTGTGGTGCCAAAAAAGATGCAAATCAGTTGAGGTACGGCAGTTTTGGTAGCTACCGCATCTTGAATCGAACATATATCTTAAAGAGTTGAATCATTTTAAACCGTCCGGCAAATACTGTCCCTATATTCTTGCCAATTCAGCCCCGATGGTAATATCTTCTTTTTAGCCACTGTGCAATTCCATCCAACCCTGGGTATATCATTCGTTCGCTGATGTTTATGTGATCCAAAAAATCTCGAATTTGCCAGCACAGATCAGCATGAATGATATATTTAACAGAGTTGTTTGTCTTTTCATCTAAAAATTTTTCTACATTAGATATCCCGTTGGGAATTGCTAAAAAGAAGGAATACTGATTAATGATCCTTTGGTCCATTGACAAAGGCTCCAATAAAAGCAGAGAGGATTTTTTCATGTCTTTATCGTAAGTAGCTAAGTCAATTTTTAGACTTTCGAGCATACTTACAGTGAATAAATGAGCGTGGTTTTGGCATAGAGCATGCTTATATTTAGCTGGTAGCAGTTGGTTCAGTTCTTCAATGTCGATTTTCCAAAGTGCGGCATTGGTTTTTCCTAAACCGTCCAAATCTATCCCGCTGGTAGCAAAATGCAACCCAACCAAGGGAGAATAGGACCAATCCATCAGTCGAGTCGGCAGTCCGTGATGCTGACCAATTACCATCCTCGACCATTCAGACTGCGCCATGGCGTTTGTTTCTTTGACGGCGTATTTATAAAAGTTGTTGAGCAAGGCGTTTTCGATTTTCACCTGTTCCGATTTGCATATCCTACTAAGGCTGGTTACAAGTTTGTAGTTGCTGTTGGAAAGACCTCGATATAAATATTTTGAGCGGTGGCGTTTCAAATCATCTCGATAGTCTTGCTCCATAATAATGGCATACAAATCATCCATGCTTGTAATTTCTATTTTCGTTACCACACTCATACCTCCTCGAACAATGCTTTCAAGATAGTGAATTCTGCTTCGATCTTTTCTTGGAACAAGACGTATTCCCTTTTCCATGCCGGATTTGGGGAATAAATAATCTTTGTTTCCAATTCCACCATAAGTTTCTGCGAGAGTGGTTGTGTAGATTGCCGCGCTTGAATCAGCTGAATCATTGTTCGTAATTCAATCCTTCTGAGAAAATAGTGTTGCTTTTCTTTGCTACGCATATGCTTAAGAATGGCGTTTAAAGTACCGTCCCACGGCGTGGAGCCGTCATCCATGTACGGCATATATCGCTCGTCAAATACCTTGTCTGAGTAATAGGCGAGGTGGTAGCCTCTGTTTGCTTTGCTGAACTGCCCATTGTTGGTCAGTTCCTGATAAAATTCCTCCTCTTTGTCCAGATCTCCTAGCTTAACCATACCAAACAGCAACGATAGCCGCACAGAAGTGTGCCTCTCTAATGAATGTATCCTTTCCAGTAGGGCAGTTCGTTCAACTGTCTCAATTCGAGACAGGTGGTACACTGCATGTACCCGTGTAGCGACCGCCTCAAAACAATCTTTGCCCAAATTCTTGTAGTACTGGTCTTCGATATTTTTGACTATCTTCCTTTTGACTATCTCGTCTTTTTCCCGAATGATACCCCGGAAGTATCGATTCATTTCTGGCCGGATGACATATTGGAGGAAGGTTGGGTAGGGGGTCTTTTTCTTCAAACACGCATTGCACAAGGCCCTAGCCACGAGGTATTCTAAAAATTGATCGTGGAATGCACCGGATACGGTATCGCCACTGATATCATAAATAACATGCAGTAGGTTTTCACTGCAAATTTTACACTGGGCAGGAGCATATTTTTTTATTTTAGATAGGATATCTTTGACCATATTTTGTTCTGCAGGATTCTGTAATCTGTTCTCATACAAAAACCATGCAAAATATGCCCAATATTCCAAAATATCACCGCAGTCCGCCGTGAGTTCTGTATGATTGCTTTTTTCTCGTTCCGCTATGGACTCTAAGCATTTTTCGAATAGGGCCACTCTTGTCCGTATGGTTTCAGGGACCTTGAGGCGGTTTTCTTCGATAATTGAAAGTAGCATAGTAATCAGGAGTGGGCTGTCTAAAATTTCTACCAGCTCTTCGTTGCTTAGTAAAAGTCCTCGGATATTTTCCTCCAACTCTGTGCTTTTTAGGGTTACTTTACTACAAAAAATACGAATGTACTCCAGCGCCTTTTGGTCGTCCCATTTCTGGATCCCGATAACATAGGAAAAGCGGTCCATCAAATTGCAACTGTTGAGATATTTGTGGGCGTACTGTTCACGACAGGTAAGCAGTATTGTGGAGCTGAAAATGGAGGAAGTGCACATATTTTGCAGTTGCTTGGGTGTGATCCGCTCCGCGATCTCATCGAATCCATCCATGTAGAACACAAAGCTGATATCTGAAATGTCCAGAAGGGGGTAAAGGGGACGGCCAATTTCGCGGAAACAGACCGCTAAATAGTCTTCAATTTGAAAGGAACCATTCACATCCTGGTTTTTCAGCCAGATATAAATGGGGAGAAGATAGGTGCTGTGCGCCTGGGATTCGGCCGCGTGAGCCAAAAAAGCTTTTGCCAACACGGTGGTCTTGCCGTACCCTGCCTCACCTAGCACAAGGGTAGACTTTCTATCCGCAAGATGGGCTGCGATTTTTTCACTGATTTCCCCTGGCTCGGTGTCTTTGCCTGAGAGATAGAGGTAGTTTGGGTCAACGTAATACTCCCTGTCCAATACATCACCAAGACTCATGGAAAAACCGGTAGAGGTACGCCTGCGTTTGATTTGCTCCACCTGGTTTTGTATGATTATTTGCAGATAATAGTGAGACAGACCCTTCAGCGTTCCCTCTATTCTGTTTAAAAGCTCAGCAGCGCCGTAGTAGGCATTAACCCAGTTGTTGGGCTGTCCATACTCCTGACAATCGATCGCATAGATCAACTCCAACACCTCGACAGATTCCACATAGTGGCACTCAAATTGGATGTTAGTCTGGCCTTTCAGGGTGGACAGCCTTGCAAGCCTATATTTCTTATATTCCTCCCAGGCATTTTTTTCCAAAAAAACGTAGGTTGGGATATTCTTTTTGATGGAGGTAATATACTCTTCATGGGTAATAGCGTACTTTCCGTCTAAGGTAAGGCCGGCGCGCTTGTTGATGATCAAGATAGAGATATCCGCCCTAGCGAGGGCATCTAAACAAATGTCACGAGACGTCCGATTGGGAGGCTTAGGGAAATCGGGCTGCTCATATGCGGATATGTCAAACCCTTTTTCACTTAACAGCCTGATAATCTGCTCACGCTCGTGCTCCAAATCATCATGGGTTGATAAAACCGCCACAAACCAATTCCGACAGAGAGCCATGAGGCCATCTCCTTATCCTTTCTATTTGGGTGCCTTTTTAAAAATTAAAAGTGTTTCTGTATCTACGCCGCCATCGTGCGGCTCTTTATGGCTGACTTTTCGAACTGTTTCAAAAAATAATTTAAAAGGGAAATTGCCCAAAATGTCCTCTCGGATTGCTGAAATTGTGTCGATACTGTTAGTGATTTTGCCTTTCCCTTGGCCGATGACCATGCAAAAATACTTATCGGGTTTTAAAACCCGGTTCACTTCCGATACTGATAAATGGATGTCCTCATAAAAGGTACTGACTACTCGATCTTGGTTCCCTTTTCGCCTCGTTCTCGCACCAATCTCACGTCTCGTTAATTGGGTCAAATCCTCTTCATGAAAGAACAAATCCTGAAGCCGCATCGTCTTGATATAATCCTGTACACATAGATACGGGGGAGAGGTCAGGACAAAATCGACGCTTCTATCTTGGATCCAGCTCAAATCTCTAGCATCGCCGTTTTGAATCACTGAACGTTCGATAACTGAGTTTAAGCAGTTGCCCTCGTTTTGAATCTGGTAGTTGTGGACCAGTTCTGCCGTGGAGCGGCTAATTCGTTGCATCATGGATGCGTAAGCCTTAAGTGCGCTAATGTAAACAAACTTTTTGGGTTTACAGTTATCTGTGATGTAGGTAAAATGCTCCCTCTGAGAACAGGTCGTTTTCAAAATATTTGAAAAGGCTAGCTTTCGTATTTTGCATATTTTCGGGTCATCGTCTTGGTCATGGATTAAATCCCAGATAGCCAGCAGCTCGATTAAGGTCTTTCGGTGATACCAATACACTGTATCGCCTATAATATGCCGTTCTGCTAGTGCCGCTTCCAGATCTTGTTCTACACTAAGATCCTCTACTGTATAGGTGGATTCGTCTTCCCACAGAGAAACATTTTGTAGCATTGTAATGTCCCTGTATGTAACTTCCTCCAAGCAGAATGGGTCCAAGACAGCAAGTTGGACAGCCAGAACCAATGCACTTACCATTTCTACTGCAAATGGATTGATATCATTGTAGAGGAAAGGCCGGTTTTGTTTGATGGCTTCATAGCAGGTGGTGCCGGCACCTCCAAAAGGATCCAGTACGGTTTCTCCGTTTTTCGTCAGCAAACCAATCAAAAATTTGGGAATTGGAGCAGGAAATCTCGCGATATACCATGGAATTGAACTAATATCAAGGGGGTATCTGTCGCGGCTATAATCAAAAAAGTCCCAGTTGATCTGCTCCAAGATCTTCCGCAAATTTTCCATCCACATCACCTCTGTAGACCGATACATAGTAGTCTTGAAAAATATCCTTCTGGAGAGAAGAAATCAGTTGCTCTAAATTTCCCTTACGAAACACAGTTTTAATCCGTCTTCTTTCTCCACCGTCTCCTAACTTGGTAGTATAGCCATTCGCCGCATGGGGGGTGAATAGGCCCAGCAAGGCAGCGTCCAGTTTCTCCTGGCCACTGGGGATACTATTCCCACCACCGGGAATGGCAGTGGAGTCAATCTCCCGTTTTCTCTTGTCTGGGTAAAAGTTCGCGATAATCGATAGGGTCTGTCCACTGGTTGGTTTGAGTTGGGACTTGGACATTTCGAATTCGTCTTTTGGATAGATGACTGAATCGTAATATATGGAAGCCGCCTGCTCAATCTGCGCGAGATGAGTATTGATAAATTTTGACGTGTTTTTGCCAGAAACATATAAAATGGCAATGCAGCTGTAAGGCTTGCAGAGCATAACCCTAGTCATGATATCCCGACTTTTGGAATGTTTTAGGAGATATTCGTAGGTAAACACATGATCTGTTAACCGCCACAGGTCTTTGTGTAATCTGATTTTGCTTTTGTCCTGGATGGACAGTTTATTGATCGCCTCTTTAATCATGGTTTGATAAGCAAAATCTTCTGTGCTCTCAAAAATTGCAGTGTACTGTAAATCTCGAACCTTTTGCCAATATAAGATTTGGTCAGCATACTGTTGCCAGTCATACGCTACTCTGTCCTCAGAGATGACGAAGGCTTTTGCAAGGGTTTTAGCAATCTCCCCTCCGTCGATATCTAGGATACCCATGGCTGTAGATGCCCGAAAGACGTTGTCAATGTTATCAAGGTCCATTCCTTTGCTGTTTAAAATGGGGGACAGCACCTCCTCTGGACTGCCGATGGCGATTTTGGCGATTCTTGTAACATCAATTCCCAATTTTACCGCGCTTTCCTGTTGGCAGACACTGCGTAGCTTGAGGGAGGACCCACAGAAAATTTGTGCCAGTTCCCGGTCAAAACTGTCTGTCTTTCCGGTAATTAGATTGGAAAGATTTACTTCGTGGTCAAAGCCAAACTTGACCTGCAGAACTTCTTCCATTGCGTGAGCAAATGGGGGAGTACCAACATCATGATATAAGGCTGCGATCATCAGCTCTAGCTTATCCTTTTCCGTCAGCCGTAGCTTGTCTGCACAAATACCGGCTAGATAGCATACGCCCAAAGAATGCTCATATCTGGAAGTAGTAGAGAAGGAGGGAAATGCGACAAATGGATTGTTAGCCATGCGTACTTCCTTCAATCGAAGTAGTCCAGGGCAGTCCAATAGATCATATATGATTTTAGGAAAGACCATCTTTTTGTAGAGGCGGTCATATATTTTCACGAATGCGTCCTCCTAAGGTTAAATCTATCCAAGACCATCTCTTCTGCTTCATATTTCGTTCCGGCATAAAATGTACGATAAGCCCTTTCTGTCAGCTCGATTAGAGCATCGCGATCAATGAACTCGTTTTCGTAAACAATCTCTCCCCAAGGAAGTGAATCCTCCAGAATATAATTTAGCCAATCCCGTGGGTCACAAAATCGTTGATGGTAAATATTAGTGCCAGGATAAATAAAGAGCGGATTGAAGTGGGCGAAATCTAGCCCAAGATCTTTGGATACATCTATTTCTTTCAGGATCCTTTCCTGATTTTCGTCACCGCCCCCCAAAATAAACGTTCCAGCAATGCGAATTTTGGAATGGCGTTTTACCAATCGGACTGCATCCACAAAAGCTCCAACTGAAAAGGCTTTGCCCAGGTATTCCTGCCCGAGAGGATTCGTCTTCTCAATGCCCACATTGATTTGGCGGCAACCGCACTCTTCCAGCATATGTACACCATTGGAATCGATATGAGTCAACCAATCCACTCGAATTTCCATTTGCCAGGACATATGTATGTCCCGCCGGAAGAGTTCATCCCGAAAATTTTTGATTTCTTGATTAGTAGAAGAAACTTTGAAAAAGAAACAATCGTCATAAAAGATTACGTCATTAACATGATAAGTTTTTTGGAGAAACTCCATTTCATCGACGATAGATTTAACACTCCTTTTGTGAAAACGCTCCTGCTTTGACATGGAGCCAGAAACACAGTAGTTGCAATGATATGGACATCCGCGAGAGGTAATCATGGGTAGGGTGATTCCCGAACTATTTTTTCTCCTCTCAGAAATAATAGTTTGATCCACATACAGCCGGGTAGGGAAAGCAAGCGTATCAATCGGGGCAGTGCGATTATAGAAGAGGTACCCTGGCCTAGACACTTCTGCGCATTTAGATAAAGGTTGTCCGCCTTTTACTGTCTGCAACGCTCGGACAACAGCTGTTTCTCCATACCCTTTGATAACATATTGGAGACCCAAATAGTCAAAGAAAACCCACTCCTGCCCTGGGATTCCCGCTAGGGGACCACCTGCAAATATGCGTTCAGCATCAAACATTGACCGGCAGACATCGGCAATAACCTTTAAAGCCTTTACTTCCGAAGTCATACAGGGCCCGATCCCTATTAGCATAGGTTCATGTCGAGAAAGGCATTTGCGTAATTCTTTTGATAATACATCTAAATTTTCTTCATATAGGGAAGAGACTATTTGTGTACAGTCTACAACGGCATATGAGAACCCCTTCGCTGTGATTGCGGAGATAATGTAGCTTAGCCCCATTGGAAACATCGAGCTACTTCCATATCTTTTGTGAAAAGGTGGGTTGATTAACAACAAATCTATTGACATATAACTCCTCCTGCAAAAGAGTTTAATAACAGTTGTAAAAAAAGTAAAATAACTTCACTGCTTCCAATTGCTTTCTCGTATGCCAGCTTTTTGAATATTTGCAACAAACGATTCCAACTTCGATGAAACTACATATGTTTTCTAATGATCGTTAACCGCGCCTTCGGATCTAACCATAGTTGGAAATCTGCTGCAATTTCGGGGTAAGCACTTACGTCTCCGCCTTTCCCCTGCTTTACATGCATTCCAACAGCATGAGTCCTTCGAATCCACAAGGATGGCGTAATGGTAAAAGATGTTGTATACCCCAGGTGGATCAGTTCCTCGCAGGCTTTATCATCAAATTCCTCGTTCACATCATCTTCACATTGACGGAGAAATTCCAGTGTGTTGCGGCTGCGCATCCAACTTTGAATGACATATTCAGGAGATTCTTCGGAATATTGCCTTACCAATTCCGTCAATGACACCATATCCTTACAAGTCAACTGTCTCATGTAAAGGCTAATCGTTTCATGATGTCTCTGATTTTCTCGGACGTCCGTAGTTTTTCCTCATCTAGTGAATCATAGAATTTCTCTTTCGCTGTGGTAGCAAGATCCGTATCTATCACTCGTTTTGCAAGGAGTGTATCAATTGCAGACTCATACAGGAACACCAGGCGCGCATAAAGTTCGCTGATTTCTTCCTCTGTCATGACCACATTCTCCCTTTTTCTACAAGTATAGCAGAAAGAGCGGAATTTGTACAGGCTCATTTCATTTCAAGAGAGGGAGACCGATATCTGGCTGATTTTCTCGGATGACCAACTTTGTCATAGTCCACATTACACCGGCGATCCTTTTCAAATTGAGCATCCAAGTATACCTCTATGCCAATAATAGGGACATACTTCTTATTCGCCAAAAGCTTATCCACGGCTGCCCTGGTCCATTTGGGATTTCCGGTTGGGGAAGGAATGCCCTTTGTAAAGAGCATATCAACGATTTTCCCCAAGCTGGCTCCGGCAAGATAATACTCAAATATGCTGCGGACAACATCTGCATTTTCTTCATGTATGACGATTTCCTCGCCAATCAAAACATAGCCATATGGAAGTTTCATAGTTACCTCGCTTTCTAAAACATAAATAAAAGCAGGTTTGAGAGATAACCAATCTCCTCAACCCTGCTCGCTGATACCTATAATATGTAATTGTAGCCAATTTTAAGATTTGATTTTAGTGCAATTCTTACAAGAAAAGACAAAACCTGCGTATAACTATCGTTAAACGCAGGTTTTGTCTACAATGGTGCGGCTGACGGGAGTCGAACCCGTACGCCCGTCCGGACACAAGCACCTCAAGCTTGCCAGTCTACCAATTCCAGCACAGCCGCAAAAGACGATCTTTTCAGACCGCTTGCTCATTATACATGCTTAGGAAGGGTTTGTCAAGAAATTTCCAAGATTTTTTCCACGGCGTCAGAAAAAGGGGACAGCGGCTTTCGTCTTGGAAAACCGCTGTCCGCTTACTTAATCCGGTCCGAACTGGTTCCAGTAGCCCATGACAAAGATGAACAGGACAATCAGGGGCAGGATATAGCTGACGTAGAAACGCACGCCTTTGGGGAAGGCCAGACCCTCTCCGGCGTTTGCCTCTGCCAGGAATCGCTTCCAGCCCCAGCCCTTTTTGCTGGTACAGAACAGCAGATAGACCAGCGAGCCCAGGGGCAGGATATTCTGCGAGACCAGAAAATCCTCAATGCCGGACACATCCATCCCCAGCACGGTAAACCCGGACCACAGGTTGGAGCCCAGCACACAGGGCATGGACAGCAGAAACACGCCAATCAGATTTATCAGTACCGCCTTCTTGCGGGAGACCCACCACCGGTCCATGGTGAAGGAGATGATATTCTCAAAGACGGCGATTACGGTAGACAGGGCGGCAAAGGACAAAAACAGGAAGAACGCGCCGCCCCACAGCCGGCCCATGAGCATATGGTTGAAGATGTTGGGCAGGGTAATGAATACCAGAGCGGCACCCTCCCCGGTGGACACGCCAAAGGCGGAACAGGCGGGGAAGATAATCAGGCCAGCCACAAAGGCCACGCAGGTATCCAGCACGCCGATGCGCAGGGCTTCCCCTGCCAGCCGGTGCTCCTTGCCGATATAGCTGCCAAAGATGGCGATGGCTCCAATGCCCAGGGACAAGGTGAAAAACGCCTGGCCCATGGCGGCAAAGACCGCCTCACCCAAGATCCAGTTGCCCTCGGCGTCGTAGGCCAGGTTGTGGAAGTTGGGCTGGAGATAGAAGCGCAGACCCTCTCCTGCCCCCTTCAGCAGGACGGAGTTCACCGCCAGCACCACCATCAGGGCCAACAGGCAGAGCATCATCACCTTATTCACCCGTTCCACGCCGTTGCGCAGTCCCTGGACACACACCAGCATGCCGATACACACCACAACAGCCATATAGGCGGTCATCGTGCCCGGCTGGCTCAGCAAATCGCTGAATTTTCCGGCCACTCCCTGGGCGTCCAGCCCCTCGAAGCCGCCCCTCAGTATCTCCACAAAATAATACAGCAACCACCCGGCGATCACAGTATAGAACATCATCAGCAGATAGTTGCCCGCGAAGCCCACATAGCTGTACCAATGCCAGTGGGAGCCGGTGGGCTCCAGCCGCTGGAAAGACAGGGCGATGCTCCGCTGGCTGGCCCGGCCCACGGCCAGCTCCATCACCATAACGGGCAGGCCCAGAATGACCAGAAACAGCAAATAAAGCAGCACAAAGGCCGCCCCGCCGTATTTCCCTGTGATATAGGGAAAGCGCCACACGTTGCCCAGGCCGATGGCGCAGCCCGCCGAGATGAGCACAAAGCCCAGGTGGGAGGAAAACGTCTCTCTTTTCTCCATTGGCAATCCAAAACTCCTTTGCTGTAATAAACACGAGAGGGGTCTGAGGGAGCGGGCCGCGCGGTGTTTGATCAAGGCTTTAGGATCCGGAGAGCTGCCGGTGCCCTTATGCGGGAGCCGATGATTGCTTGTGGCCTTCTCCGTTCCCCTCTTATCCAGATACTATACCACAAAAGCAGCGGCCGGGGCAAGCCTCGTTTTTCCTTTCTGTGAAATTCCCTCTTGACAGGGGAATTTTTTGCGCTATAATAATGGTACTATTGTTCTATCGAACGGAGTTTCGCGGAGGGAGGAGCACCATGGAGCTGCTGGACAAGCTGAACATTTTAGCGGATGCCGCCAAGTACGATGCGGCGTGTACCTCCAGCGGGCTGGACCGGGCGGGGCGGCCTGGCACCATTGGAAATACAACGATGGCCGGCTGCTGCCACTCCTTCTCGGCGGACGGGCGGTGCATCTCTCTGCTGAAAGTGCTCCAGACCAACTTCTGTGTCTATGACTGCCAGTACTGCGTTAACCGGAAGTCCAACGACGTGCCCCGAGCGGCCTTTACTCCGGAGGAGCTGTGCGAGCTGACGATGGGCTTTTACCGGCGCAACTATATCGAAGGGCTGTTTTTGTCCTCGGCGGTGATTCAAAATCCGGACTACACCACCGAGCTGATGATCCGCACCCTCTGTATTTTGCGGGAGAAGCACCGCTTTGGGGGCTATATCCACGCCAAGGCCATCCCGGGTGCCAATCCGCTCCTCACCCGGAGGCTGGGCCTGCTGGCCGACCGGCTGTCTGTGAATATCGAGCTGCCCTCCTCACCCAGTCTGGCCCTGCTGGCTCCCGACAAAAAGAAGGAGGCCATCCTCACGCCGATGGGGCAAATCAGGGATGGAATTTCGGAATCCAAGCGGGAGATTGCGGTATACCGCCACGCCCCCCGGTTCGCCCCGGCGGGGCAGTCCACCCAGATGATCGTGGGGGCCACCCCGGAGAGCGACCGGCATATCCTCGCCCTTACCCAGGCCCTCTATGACCGCTACCAGCTCAAGCGGGTGTTCTACTCCGCCTATATGCCCGTCTCCTCCAGCCCGCTGCTGCCTGTGCCCGAGGGGTTTCAGCCGCCCCTGCTCCGGGAGCACCGGCTGTATCAGGCGGACTGGCTGCTGCGGTACTACCACTTCCGGGCGGAGGAAATTCTGGACGAATCCCAGCCCGACCTGGACCCCCGGATGGACCCCAAGTGCTGCTGGGCTCTGCGCCATTTGGAATTTTTCCCTGTAGAGGTGAATCGGGCGGACTACGAGGCGCTGCTTCGCGTGCCCGGCCTGGGGGTGCGTTCCGCCCGGCGGATTTTGACCGCCCGGCGGGTGGGACCGCTGAATTTTGAGGGTCTCAAGCGGCTGGGCGTGGTGCTCAAGCGGGCACAGTATTTCCTGACCTGCTCCGGGAAAATGATGACGGGGCTGCGGGTCAGTGAGGACGGCCTGCTGCGTCACCTGATCTCTCTGGAGGCCCCCGCCCTCGCTCAGCCTATGCCGGAGCAGCTTTCCCTGTTCGGAGACGCGGGGTAGAGCGGACAGGCGCTGTGAAAGGAAGGGCTGCCGTTTATGGAGGATTCCTCCACAAACCTCTTGACAAATCCGCGGTTTCCCATTACGCTTAACAGTGATTTCAACGAAAGAAGGCGTTCCACATGAGTGACTACAGGATCAACACCAAATGCGTCCAGGGGGGCTATACCCCCGGCAACGGAGAGCCGCGGCAGATTCCCATTATCCAGTCCACCACCTTTAAGTACTCCACCAGCGAGGACATGGGCAAGCTCTTCGACCTGGAGGCCAGCGGATATTTCTATACCCGGCTTCAGAACCCCACCAACGATATGGTGGCCGCCAAGATCTGCGACATGGAGGGCGGCACTGCGGCCATGCTCACCTCCTCCGGCCAGGCGGCCAACTTCTACGCCATCTTCAATATTGCCAACTGCGGCGACCATGTGGTGGCCTCCTCCACCATCTATGGCGGTACCTACAACCTTTTCCACGTCACTATGAGGAAGATGGGCATCGACTTCACCTTCGTCTCCCCCGACTGTACCGAGGAGGAGCTGAACGCGGCGTTTCAGCCAAACACCAAGGCGGTGTTTGGCGAAACCATCGCCAATCCTGCCCTCACCGTGCTGGACATTGAAAAGTTCGCCAAGGCCGCCCACAGCCACGGCGTGCCCCTGATTGTGGACAACACCTTCGCCACCCCCGTCAACTGCAGGCCCTTCGAGTGGGGCTGCGATATTGTGACCCACTCCACCACAAAATATATGGACGGCCACGGGGCCGGGGTGGGGGGCTGTATTGTGGACAGCGGGAATTTTGACTGGCTGGCCCACGCGGAAAAATTCCCCGGCCTGTGCACCCCTGACGACAGCTACCACGGCATCACCTATGCCGAGCGGTTCGGCCAGGGCGGCGCCTTCATCACCAAGTGCACCGCCCAGCTCATGCGGGACTTTGGCTCCATCCAGTCTCCCCAGAACGCTTTCCTGCTGAACCTGGGGCTGGAGAGCCTCCACGTCCGGATGCCCCGCCACTGTGAGAACGCCCTGGCGGTGGCCAAATATCTGGCGGGCCATGAGAAGATCAGCTTTGTCACCTATCCCGGCCTGGAGGGGGACAAGTATTATGACCTGGCCCGGAAATATATGCCTGACGGAACCTGCGGGGTGGTATCCTTCGGCTTCAAGGGCGGCCGGGCCGCCGCTGAGACCTTTATGAAACACCTGAAGCTGGCCGCCATTGAGACCCATGTGGCCGACGCCCGCACCTGCACCCTCCATCCCGCATCTGCCACCCACCGGCAGATGAACGATGAGGAGCTGGTGGCGGCCGGCATCACCCCCGATCTGGTTCGATTCTCCTGCGGCATTGAGGACGCGGCCGACCTGATCGCCGACATCCAACAGGCCCTGGAGCAGGTGTGACAAATGAAAGAGGAGGGCGGCCGGACCGGCCGCCCTCAGAGAGGATTTGACCATGAAAAACGCTGGAACAGTTTTGATGTATCATTGCTCCGGAGAGGGCTTCTCCAGGCTGAAGCAGATTTTTGCCATGCTCCATCTGCGTATGCGGGTGGTGGAGCCTGACCGCTACCATGTCCCGCTGGAAGAGCTGGCCGTGGGAAAGGGGGAGGCCGGCGAGATGGCCGAGCCCCTGCCGGAAGCCATGCTGGTGTTCTGCGGCCTGGGCCAGGCTCTGCTCAACCAGGTGCTGGAGGTAATCCGGGTGGCGAAGCTGCCCCCCATCCCCCTGAAGGCGGTGCTCACCGATACCAACAGGACCTGGAACACCATACAGCTTCACGAGGAGCTGCTGAGAGAGCGGGAGGCGATTGCCAGCCAGAAGGCGGAAAAGGCGTAAATTTCAGCCTTTTTCGCCTTTGCGAAAAAATACGGCAAAAAATCTCAATTTCCTGTTGACAAGTGGAGGGCGGTTTAGTATAATAAGCAAGCCGTCGCAAATGAGGCGGTAAACCGGGGAGCATAGCTCAGCTGGTAGAGCACATGCCTTACAAGCATGGGGTCACAGGTTCGAGCCCTGTTGTTCCCACCATTTGACCCTGAATCCCCCCGAACTGCCTGGCGCGGTAGTTCAGTTGGTTAGAACGCCGGCCTGTCACGCCGGAGGTCGAGGGTTCAAGTCCCTTCCGCGTCGCCATTTTTTCTTCGCTCCTGCGAAGGAGCGGAGAAAAAATAAGTTTGCCTCTGTAGCTCAGTTGGTAGAGCAGAGGACTGAAAATCCTCGTGTCGTTGGTTCGATTCCGACCGGAGGCACCATCCCCCGCAGCTGATCCCTGCGGGGGACCCCAAATGCGAGTGTAGCTCATCTGGTAGAGCGCCACCTTGCCAAGGTGGAGGTAGCGAGTTCGAGCCTCGTCACTCGCTCCAAACGGGGCAAAGTTTTCTTTGCCCCGTTTTCTAAAGTATATATTTTCCTGAACTGCATACTATTTTAATGTTGGTGCCATAGCCAAGTGGTAAGGCAGAGCTCTGCAAAAGCTCCACCCCCAGTTCAAATCTGGGTGGCACCTCCACGCCGGAGCAAAGTCCGCTTTGCTCCGGCGATTTTTTATAAAAATCGCCTCCGCATCCCTTTTAAATCGCTGCGAACGATGTGCGTTCGCGGCAATTTTTTCATGACGGCCGTCCGACAGCAAAAACTGTCGCCGCTGAGCATAGTTTTGCTTATGAAGCGCCGCCTAAAAAATTTCCCGTTGGAATTTGTCTTAACGGTTGCCAAACTTCTGGAAATATCGTATAATACCATGATGAAGTATTTTGGTCTCCGTATGCTGGAGATGGGAGGAGAGGTGAGATGGCCCTATGACAGAGGTGGTTCATAGCGCGCAGATGTTTGTGCAGTCCAATTTTCCCCTGCTTCAGCTTCAGCTGACCGATATTCTGGATATCGCCATTTTGTCCTTTGTAATTTACAAGCTGCTGTGGATGCTGCGCAAAACCAGCTCCGGCCGGGTTTTGTGGGGCGTACTGATCCTGATGCTGGTCATGTTTATCTCCTCCTCCAGTGTGCTTGGGCTCACTGCCACCAGCTTTCTGCTGGATAAGGTGGTGCAGTGGGGCTTTTTGGTGCTTGTGGTGCTGTTTCAGCCGGAGATTCGCCGTTTTCTGGAGCGAATGGGCAGCGGACGCCTGGGGTTTGTCTTCGCCTCTGCCAAGGAGGCGGGGCAGGATGTGGAGATCGCGATCAGCCAGACTACCGAGGCTTATGTCGACCTGTCCCGGGACAAGGTGGGCGCTTTGATGGTGTTTGAGCGCCAGAATCTGCTGGATGATGTGATTAAGACGGGGACGGCCTTGGACTGCGGCGTATCCAGCGAGCTTTTGAAAAATATATTTTGGAACAAGGCTCCCCTTCACGATGGGGCGGTTATCGTCCGGGAGGGACGGATTGTGGGCGCGGGCTGTATGCTCCCCCTGTCGGGCAATGTGAACCTGAGCCGGGACCTGGGGATGCGCCACCGGGCTGGAATCGGCATGAGCGAGCACTCGGACGCCGTAGTGGTTATCGTCTCGGAGGAGACGGGCTCTATCTCTGCCGCCGTGGGCGGTATGCTCAAGCGGCATCTGGCCCCTGAGACCCTGGAGCGCCTGCTGCGCAATGAATTGCTCAACGACAAGCAGGAGGAGAAGAAGGGCGGCCAGTTCCCCCTGGTAGGCCTGCTGCTGGGCGGCAGGAAGGAAGAGGGTGACGGGCTATGATGGCGCGGCTGAGAGAGAGCCGGTGGGTGTATATTCTGCTTTCCATCCTGCTGGCGATTATTTTCTGGTTTTATGTGCGGGCGTCGGTGGACCCGCCCAGCACGACCACCATCCACAATGTGCGGGTGGAGACCACGGGGACCAGCGTGCTCACCAGCCAGGGGCTGACCATCTCTGAGGTCACCCCCCAGGTGGTGGAGCTCCGGGTGGAGGCCCCCACCAGCGTGCTTACCAGCCTGATCCGGCACCGGGCTAGCCTCTATGTGGTGGCGGATGTCTCCCGCTGCATAGAGGGGGAGAACACCGTCAATTACAAGCCCTCCTGGCCGGAGAGCTTTGATGATAGCAAGCTGACGCTGCTGGAGAAGGAGCCCTCCACCATCACCGTGACGGTGGAGAAGCTGTATACCCGAAAGTTCGATGTGGAGTTTCAGCTGGACGGCAAGGTGACCGAGGGCTATCAGATGGGTACCCCCGCCATTGAGCCGGAGCAGGTGATAGTCAGTGGTCCGGTGGAACAGGTCAATCAGGTGGACAAGGTTGCGGCGATCCTGACGGAGGATGAGCTGAAGGAGCGGTTCGCGGGCGACCTGGAGCTGGTTCCCCTGGACAAGCAGGGCAAGGCACTGACCGATTTGGAGCTTACCCTCAGCGCCGAGACCGCCTATGTGGTGGTGCCGGTGGTGATGACCAAGGAGGTGGAGCTCACGGTAAACCTCCTGCCCGGCGGAGGCGCCACCGAGGCGAACGCGGAAAAGAATATTAATCCGCCCAAAATTGTGGTCTCCGGCACCGAAGATGATCTGGAGGGGCTGGAAGAGATTTCTCTGGGCTCTATTGACCTGTCTAAGGTGGTGGGAACCAATACCTTTACCTTCCCCATCACCCTGGACCCCAGCCTGACCAATGAGAGCGGTCTGACCACAGCCACCGTGCAGGTGACGGTGGAGGGGCTGGATACGGAGGTCTTTGCCGTGTCCAATATCCGGACCATCAATCCGCCCGAGGGCTACAATGTGGATGTGGTTACCCAGAGCATCCTGGTGACGGCCCGGGGCCCGGCGGAGGACCTGGCGCAGATCGACGCCAGCCAGTTCCTGGTGGTGGCCGATCTGTCCGCCATGACGATTGAGGGCTCCCGTCAGGTGACCGCCAAGGTCTACCTGAACGGCACCAGCACGGTGGGCGTGGTGGGTGAGTACACCATTTCGGTAAACATGAGCAGATAAGCGAGGAATATCCATGGTTCAAAACGCGATTGTCAAGAAAATTGTCGGAGACGGGGTGGCGGAGGTGTCGCTCCTGCGGCAGATGGAGTGCGGCCTGCACTGCGACGGTGCCTGCGCCGGCTGTTCCGCCAAGCCCCCCCAGGAGATCCTGGCCCTGGCCTCCAATTCCATTGGGGCCAGGCCCGGGGACTTTGTGGAGGTGGAGCCCGCCGGCCGCCGGAATATCAGCACCTCGGTGGTGGTGTTTCTTCTGCCCTGTGTGGGGCTGGCCCTGGGCTACGCCTTGGGGATGGAGCTGCTGAAGCTGGGGGAAGTCACCTCTCTGCTGACAGGGGTGCTGGGGCTGGCGCTGGGCTTTGTCCCTGCCGTCCTGATGGACCGGGCCATCTCCGCCAGCAAGGCCCCGGAGTTCTCCATTTTAAAGCAGCTGCGCTGAGGGGCGGCGGATGTTCGGCTATGTGCGCCCCCTTCAGCCGGAGCTGAAATGCAAGGATTTCGACCTGTACCGGGCCACCTACTGCGGCCTGTGCCGCTGTCTGCGGCGGCGGTATGGGCTGGTTGCCCCCATGCTGCTGAATTACGACTTTACCTTTTTGGCTCTGCTGCTGTGGGAGCCAGAGGAGCGCTTTGTCCCCTGCCGGGGCCGGTGCCACGCCAATCCTCTGCTAAAAAAGCCCATGTGTCCCGACAGCGAGGCCCTGAAGCTGGCTGCGGACGAGAGCGTGGTGCTTGCCTGGTGGAAGCTGCGGGACTCGGTTGAGGATGAGGGCTTCTGGAAGAGGCTGGCCGCCCGGGGAGCCTCCTGGATTTTAAAGCCCTCCTACAAAAAAGCGGCCCGCCGCCGGCCTGACTTCGACCGCACGGTGCGGGACTGCCTGGAGGAGCTGGCCGTTCTGGAGAGGGAGGGCTGTCCCTCTCTGGACCGGGCGGCTGATACCTTCGCGCGCCTGATTCAAAGCGCGGCGCCCGCGGAGGGGGAGCGGGGGAGAATTCTGGCTCAGCTGCTGTATCACCTGGGCCGGTGGATCTATCTGACCGATGCCCGGGACGACCTGATAGAGGACAGGCTGTCCGGCCGGTACAATCCGGTGGCCGCCCGGTACGGCCCTGACGGGGACGACGAGGCCCTGCGGCTGACCATGGACCACTCCCTGGAGCTGATGGGGGCGGCCCTTCAGCTGGGTGACTTCGGGTGCCGCCTGCCCCTGCTGGAAAATATAGTATATCTTGGCCTGCCCCTGGTGGAAAAGGCTGTTTTTGAAGGCAGCTGGAGAGAAATAAATAAACAAAAGATTTGGAGAATCGACAGATGAGAGATCCGTACAGCGTCCTGGGCGTGAGCCAGAACGCCAGCGACGAAGAGGTAAAAAAGGCCTATCGGGAGCTGGCCCGGAAGTATCATCCGGATAACTATCAAAATAACCCTCTGGCCGACCTGGCCGAGGAGAAGATGAAGGAGATCAACGAGGCCTACGACGTCATCACCAAACAGCGGTCCGGCGGCTATTCGAGCCCTTCCGGCGGCTACGGCGGCGGCTATCAGCAGCGAAGCGGCGGCTCCAATGACCCCATCTATTCCCGCGTGCGCAATCTGATCAGCGTCGGTGACCTGGAGAGCGCGGAACAGCTGCTCTACCAGGCGGGCCAGAAGAATGGAGAGTGGTACTTTCTGTCCGGCAGCATCGCCTATCGCCGGGGCTGGCTGGATGAGGCGATGCAGAATTATACCCGGGCTGTTCAGATGGAGCCCAACAATATAGAGTATCAGCAGGCGCTGGCCCTTATGCGGCGGGGCGCCATGGGGGGCTACCGGCCCGCGGGCTACGGCGGGACGGCCCAGTGTGACCCCTGTACCACCTATCTCTGCTGCAGCCTATGCACCCCCTGGGGCGGGCCCTGCTGCTGAGACAGCATCATATTACGAGCAATAGTAAAGGAGAGTGACCGGCTTGGTCAAGAGCATGACCGGGTACGGCCGAGCGGAGGAGACCTTCAACGGCTGTACCATCACTGTGGAGCTTCGCTCCGTGAACAACCGTTATTTAGACTGCAACGTCCGCATCCCCAGGCTGTATCTCTTTGCAGAGGAGGCGATCAAGTCCCGGGTGCAGAGTTCCATTTCTCGGGGAAAGGTGGATGTGTTCGTCACATTGGACAGCGCCGGAGCCGAACGGGTGCAGGTGTCTGTGAACAGACCGGTGGCCGACGGCTACTACGCCGCCCTGAAGCAGCTGGCGGAGGAGTATGGACTGGCCGGGGATATCTCGGTGTCGCTGCTGTCCCGCTTTCCGGAGGTTCTGCTGGCCGAGAAGGCGGAGGAGGACGTGGAGGAGATGGCCGGGGATATCTGCTCTGTGCTGGACCAGGCGCTGAGGGATTTTGATCAGATGCGCACCAAAGAGGGCGAACGGCTGAAGGAGGACATTCTGTCCCGGGCCGCCGCCATTGAGGAAAAGGTGTCGCTGGTGGAGAAGCGCTCTCCCCAGACGGTGGCGGAGTACCGGGCCAAGCTGGAGGCCCGGATGAACGAGGTGCTGTCCAACACCCAGCTGGACCCCGCACGGATCCTCACCGAGGCGGCCATCTTTGCCGACAAGGTGGCGGTGGATGAGGAGACTGTGCGTCTGCGCAGCCATATCGGCCAGCTCCGGGGGATGCTGTCCAAGGGGGGGGCCACCGGCCGAAAGCTGGACTTCCTCATTCAGGAGTTTAACCGGGAGGCCAACACCATCGGCTCCAAGTGCAGCGACATTGAGATCGCCGGGCAGGTGGTGGATATCAAGGCGGAAATTGAGAAGATTCGGGAACAAGTACAGAATATTGAGTGAGGGGGTATCCCTTTGAAGCTCATCAATATTGGATTTGGCAGCATGGTGTCCGCCCAGCGGCTTGTGGCGGTGGTCAGCCCTGAATCCGCCCCCATCAAGCGCATGACCCAGGAGGCCAGAGACCGTGGGGTTCTGATCGACGCCACCTATGGCCGGCGCACCCAGGCGGTTCTGGTGATGGATAATGACCATGTGGTTCTGTCCGCCCTCTCTCCGGAGGTCATTGCCGGCCGGCTGGAGGACGGAGAGGGGACCGGCGGAAAGGAGGAGCCATGAAAAAAGAAAAGGGCCAGCTGATTGTGCTGTCCGGACCGTCAGGTGTGGGCAAGAGCACCGTCATCGCCGAGCTGATCGGCCAGCGGGACAACATCTATTTCTCTGTGTCCTACACTACCCGGCAGCCCCGGGTGGGTGAACAGGACGGGGTGAATTACAATTTTGTGGACCGGGCGGAGTTTGAGCGGATGATCGCCGCCGACGAGCTGCTGGAGTATGCTGAGTATGTGAATAACTACTACGGCACCTCCCTGAAGGCCATCCAGGACCGGCTGGACGCGGGCATCGACGTGCTGCTGGACATTGAGGTCCAGGGCGCGGCCAAGGTGCGCAGCCGGTGCCCGGGCGCGCTGTTCATATTCATAATTCCGCCCTCCTTTGAGGAGTTGTCCCGCCGGCTCCACCGCCGGAATACCGACAGCGAGGACGTGATCGTCGGCCGGCTGGAGAAGGCTAGAGTGGAGTTTCAGGAGATTCCCCACTACGATTATCTGGTGATTAACGACAAGGTGTCGGGTGCGGTGGCGGAGATTGAGGCGATTCTCACTGCGGCCGAGTGCAGGGTGGACAACCGAAAGTCTATTCTGGCTCAGTTTGCGTAATAATGTCCTGTAGGGGCGGATATGATCCGCCCGGACGGGCAATGCCCGCCCCTGCAGAGGAATGACAAAGTAAGGAGTTTTAACTATGATGCTGTATCCTGCGATGAAGGACCTGCTGGAAAAGGTGCCCAGCCGCTATGAGCTTGTGAATGTGGTGGCCTGCAAGGCACGCCGCATTGCCCGGGAGGCCGAGATTGCCGGCGAGCCGCTGAGCGAGAAGCCAGTGAGCATCGCCATTCAGGCTGTGGCCGAGGGCGAGCTGGACGACGAGACCGGAGGGACGGAACAGGCGGAAGGGTGAGCTCCCCTCCGGGGTGGAATGGCCACGACTTGTCGTGGCCGTTTTCTGCGGGGAGCGGATGAAAAGGTGGTGACGGCCCTTGGGCAGAAAAATCGCAAAAATAGCTGTTGCCAAAGCCGTCTACGCCATCGACCGGCCCTATGATTACCTGGTGCCCGGAGAGCTGGAGGAGCGCCTGCGGCCGGGGATGCGGGTACTGGTGCCCTTTGCGGCGGGCAACCGGGGGTCGGACGGGCTGGTGCTGTCCATTTACGAGGCGGGTTCCGCCGGAGAGACGCTGAAATCCATCCAGTCGGTGCTGGACGACCAGCCCGTGCTGGACGCCAGGGCCATCCAGCTGGCGCTGTGGATGCGGGAGCGCTGCTTCTGCACCCTCTACGACTGCGTGAAGGCCATGCTGCCGGCGGGGCTGTACTTCTCCCTGCGGGATCAGGTGGCCATCCGGCCGGGGGTGGACCGGGAGCGGGCCTACAGCGCCGCCGAGGGCTCGCCCTCCGCCGTCCAGCTGCTGGACCTGCTCTGGAGCTGGGGCGGCAGGGGAGAGATGGAGCAGATTCGTCTGGCCTTCGGCGCCAGAGACCCCAACCCCGCCATCCGCAGGCTGACTGAGGCCGGTGTGGCCGCCCTGGAGACCGCCGCCCAGCGGGCGGTGGGGGATAAAAAGGAGAGGCTGGCGGTGCTGGCTGTTTCGGCGGAGGACGCCATGGCTATGGTGGCCCCCCGGCGGAAGACCGCCCCCCTGCGGTACGCTGTGACCGAGATGCTGTGCGCCCTGGGGGCGGCATCCGCCAAGGAGCTGTGCTACTTTACCGGGGCCTCCGCCCAGACGCTGAAGTCGCTGGAAAAGAGCGGTATCCTCACCCTGGAAAATCAGGAGGTGCTGCGCCGGATCCCCCTGGAGGACGTGGCTCCGGCGGAGCCCCCGGTGCTCAACCAGGAGCAGCAGGCGGCCTTTGAGGGGCTGGATGCCCTGGCCCGGGGGGGAAAGCCGGCCGCCGCTCTCCTCTACGGGGTGACGGGCAGCGGCAAGACCCAGGTGTACATCCGCCTCATCCAGGAGACCCTGGCCCGGGGGAGGACCGCCCTGGTGCTGGTGCCCGAGATCGTCCTCACCCCCCAGCTGCTGCGGATCTTTGCCGCCCACTTTGGAAAACAGGTGGCGGTGCTCCACAGCTCCCTCCGGACCGGTGAGCGGTATGACGAGTGGAAGCGGGCCCGCCGCGGGGAGGCCCCGGTGGTGATCGGCACCCGGTCGGCCGTCTTTGCCCCGCTGGATAACCTGGGCCTCATCATTCTGGACGAGGAACAGGAGGCCAGCTACAAATCGGAGAATGTCCCCCGCTACCATGCCCGGGATGTGGCAAAGTACCGCTGCGTGCAGAATAATGCCCTGCTGGTGCTGGGCTCGGCCACCCCGTCGGTAGAGACCATGTATCAGGCCCGGGAGGGCCAGATTGGAATGTTCCGCTTAAAGACACGTTACAATCAAAGGGCTCTGCCCCAGGTGCTGATTGTGGATTTGAAGGAGGAGCTGCGCCAGGGGAACGCCGGGGCGGTCAGCTCGGTCCTTCAGAGGGAGCTGGCGGAGAACTTCAGGCGGGAGGAGCAGGCCATCCTGTTCCTGAACCGCCGGGGAGCCAGCCGGATGGTGTCCTGCGGGGAGTGCGGCCAGGTGCCCGAGTGTCCCCGGTGCTCGGTGAAGCTGACCTACCACTCGGCCAACAACCGCCTCATGTGCCACCACTGCGGCCACTCCCAGCCCCTGCCCCCGGCGTGCCCCGTGTGCGGCGGACTGCTGAATTTTGTGGGTACAGGCACCCAGCGGGTCCAGGAGGAGCTGCAGGAGCTGTTTCCCTGGGTGGAGGTGCTGCGGATGGACACGGATACCGTCTCCGCGGCCCACCCCCACGAGAAGCTGCTGGACCGGTTTCAGAAGGAGCGTATCCCCGTGCTGGTGGGTACCCAGATGGTGGCCAAGGGGCTGGATTTTGAAAATGTCACCCTGGTGGGGGTGGTGGCCCCCGACCTGTCCCTCTATGTGGACGACTTCCGGGCGGGGGAGCGGACCTTCTCCCTCCTGACCCAGGTGGCGGGCCGTGCGGGCCGGGGAGAGAAGCAGGGCCGGGCGGTGATCCAGACCTTCACCCCCGACAACGATGTGATCCGCTGTGCGGCCCGCCAGGACTATGACGGCTTCTATGAGCGGGAGATTGAGCTGCGCCGCCTGCGGAATGACCCGCCCTTTGCCCAGCATGTGGTGCTTACGGCCTCCGGCCTGGAGGAGGGGGCCGTCCTGCGATGCTGTGTCCGGCTGCGCCGCACCTTGGAGCGGGAGCTGCCTGGCATTCCGGGCCAGTGGCAGCTGCTGGGACCCGCTCCCGCCGCTGTGGCCAAGGTAAATAACCGCTATCGCTATCGCATTACCCTCACCGGCCAGCCGGGAAAGGAGTTCAGGGCCCTGTTGTCCTACCTCCTTCAGGCGGCCCATAAGGACAGGGAGAATAAAGGGGTTTCTGTCTACGCGGATGTGGACCCGTATAATGGCTGATAAAACCAGGATTTCTTTTGCTGCTGTTCTTTTGAAAAGAAAAGCAGAAAGAAAAAGCCCGAAGGAGAAGGAAGTATGGCAATCAGGACAATTTTGACCCAGGGAGACCCCGCGCTGAACAAGGCATGTCACCCGGTGACCCGGTTTGACGATAAACTGGCTGACCTGCTGGATGATCTGCGGGAGACATTGACAGAGGCCAACGGCGTTGGTCTGGCGGCGCCACAGATCGGTATTCTGCGCCGGGCCGTAATTGTTGTGCCCGATCCGGAGAGCGACGAGATGATTGAGCTGGTCAACCCGGAGATTCTGGCCCAGGAGGGAGAGCAGGACGGCTGGGAGGGCTGTCTGTCTCTGCCCGGCATGTGGGGAAAGGTGAAGCGGCCCAATTGGGTCAGGGTTCGTGCCCAGGACCGGTACGGCAACTGGTTTGAGACCGAGGGGGAGGACATGGCCGCCCGGTGCTTCTGTCATGAGCTGGAGCACCTGGAGGGACATATGTATGACGAGCACGCTGACCGGCTGTACACCGCCGAGGAGCTGGATGAGATCATGTCCCAGGAGGAGAAGGAGGAGAACGCGAAGCGGAGGAGGAGAAGGAGAAGATGAGAATCGTCTTCATGGGCACCCCTGAGTTTGCCGTCCCCTCCCTGGAGGGGCTGGTGGGGGCCGGACATCAGCTGGCGGGTGTGTTCAGTCAGCCGGACAGGCCGGTAGGCCGGCACCACAATAAGCTCCAGCCCACCCCGGTGAAGGAGCGGGCCCTGGCCCACGGTATCCCCGTCTATCAGCCCGAGACCCTGCGGGACGGGACCGCCCTGGCCATTTTACAGGAGCTGGACCCGGAGCTGATTGTGGTGGCGGCCTATGGCCGTTTCCTCCCCGATGAGATCCTTGCCCTGCCCCCCAGGGGGTGCATCAACGTCCACTCCTCCCTGCTGCCCAAGTACCGGGGCTCCGCCCCCATCAACTGGGCTATCCTCAACGGGGAGCGGGTAACCGGCGTCACCATCCAGCGGATGGTTCGGGAAATGGACGCGGGGGACATTATCCTCCAACAATCCACCCCCATTGGAGAGACGGAGGACGCTGCCGCTCTGTATGACCGTCTGGCCCGGCTGGGCGGGGAGCTGGCGGTGGAGGCTGTGGCCCAAATTCAGGCCGGGACGGCCACCTACACCCCTCAGGACCACACCCGGGCCACCCAGGCCCCCATGCTCTCCAAGGCGATGTCCCCGGTGGACTGGACCAGGAGCGCTCAGGAGATTTTTAACCAGATCCGGGGCCTGTACCCCTGGCCAGGGGCCTCTACCACAGCCATCACCGGTGAGCCCATCAAGCTGTGGGGGGCCCAGGTGGTGGAGAAACACACCGACGCCCTCCCCGGCACTGTAATTGCCGCCGACTGGGGGGGGATCGACGTGGCCTGCGGGGAGTTTAACCACGTTCTGCGCATCCTGGAGCTCCAAGCCCCGGGAAAAAAGAGGATGACGGTCGCCGCCTATCTGGCGGGGCACCCGATCCAGGTGTAAATCATGCTGGATTTTACCGCCTATGACCGAATTTTAGAGGTAGTGAATTCAATAAAAATACAAAAATCCGGCGCCCTCGCCGGCCCGGACCAGATTTTCTGCCTGGGAAAGTGGGCCGCCGAGGGCGGCGGCCCCTACAAACGGACCATAAAGAGGTGAGGAGTATGGACGCCCGTGAGGTATCGCTGTTGTCGCTGAACGACTGCCAGCGTCAGGGGGGATGGTCGGACGCCATTTTGAAAAAGCGGCTGGCCAACAACCGGCTGGACAGCCGGGACGGGGCGCTGGCCACCCAGCTTTGCTTCGGTGTGCTGCAAAACCGGCTGCTGCTGGACTTCTACCTGTCCCACTTCTCCAATCTCCCCCTGAAGCGGATGGAGGGTCGGGTGGTGGAGGCTCTGCGGCTGGGGGCCTACCAGATGCTCTTTCTGGACAAGATTCCCCACAGCGCGGCGGTGAACGCCTCGGTGGAGCTGACCCGCAAGCACTGCAAAAATCCCCGGGCGGCGGGGATGGTCAACGGCATCCTGCGCAATCTGGAGCGCAGTCTGGACAGCCTGCCGGCGATCCCCCGGGAGAACCCGGTCAGCTGCCTGTCTGTCCTCTACTCCCACCCGGAATGGCTGGTGGAGGAGTTCCTCACCGCCCTGGGCAGCGAGGAGACGGCCAGGCTGCTGGCTGCCAACAACAGCCAGGCTCCCATCACCGCCATGGCCAACACCACCAAAACCACAGCGGAGGGACTGGCGGAGGCGCTGGAGGGGAAGGGGGTCACGGCCCGGCCCCACCCCTGGCTGGCGGACTGCCTGGTTCTGTCCAAGACGGGCAATCTGGAGCGGCTGGCCGCCTTTCAAGAGGGCCTGTTCTATGTTCAGGACCCGGCCAGCAAGCTGTCCGCTCTGGCCCTGGGGCCCGAACCGGGGATGCGGGTACTGGACTGCTGCGCCGCCCCGGGAGGCAAGAGCTTTGCCGCCGCCATCCAGATGGAGGGCGGCGGAGAGGTGGTCTCCTGCGACCTTCACCCCCACAAGAAGAAGCTGATTCAGGCCGGAGCCGACCGGCTTGGCCTTAAAAATATCACCCCCTTGACCGCCGACGGGAAGGTTTTCCGCCCCCAGTGGGACAGCGCCTTTGACCGGGTGCTGGTGGACGCCCCCTGCTCCGGTCTTGGGGTAATCCGGAAGAAGCCGGACATCCGTTACAAGGACCCGGAACCCCTGAAGGACCTGCCCCGGGTCCAGCGGGCTATACTGGACAACGCCGCCCGGTATGTGAAGCCCGGCGGGGTGCTGGTCTACTCCACCTGCACCCTCCTGCGCCGGGAGAATGAGGCGGTGGCTCTGGGCTTTCTGGCGGACCATCCGCATTTCAAAGCGGAGGGCTTCCCCCTGCCGGAGTGTGTGGGAGATGCCCGCACGGGGATGCTCACCCTCTGGCCCCACCGCCAGGGGACAGACGGATTTTTTATCTGTAGACTGCGCAGAGAGGGGTGAACCCTTTGATTGACATAAAATCCATGACCCCCGAAGAGCTGGCCGCCTGGCTGAAGGAGCTGGGGGAGCCCGCCTTCCGGGCCAAGCAGGTTTTCAAGTGGCTCTACAGGGGGGCCGCCTCCTTCGGGGAGATGACCGATCTGTCCAAGGCCCTGCGGCAAAGGCTGGAGGAGACCGCCCTCCTCGCCCCGCCCAAAGCGGCCCGGAAGCAGATCTCCGCCCAGGATGGCACCATCAAATATCTGTGGGAGCTGGCCGACGGCAACTGTGTGGAGTCGGTGCTGATGCGCTATCAGCACGGCAACACGGTGTGTATCTCCTGCCAGGTGGGCTGCCGGATGGGGTGTGCCTTCTGCGCCTCCACCGTCGCGGGGAAGGTTCGGGACCTGACCCCCGGAGAAATGATTGACCAGATTTTATTCACGCAGATTGACAGCGGCGCGGCCGTTTCCAACATTGTTTTAATGGGAATTGGGGAGCCGTTGGACAATTTTGATACGGTTTTGCGCTTCCTCACCCTGGTAAATCATCCGGACGGGCTGAATATTGGGATGCGCCATATCTCCCTGTCTACCTGCGGTTTAGTCGAACAAATTGACAAACTGGCACAATATGAGTTACAATTGACGCTATCGGTCTCTCTCCACGCCCCGGACGACGAGACCAGAAGCCGGATTATGCCGGTAAACAGAGGGATAGGCGTGGAGAAATTGGTGGAGACCTGCCACCGGTATTTTGAAAAAACCGGCCGGCGCGTCTCATATGAGTACGCCATGATCGACGGGGTGAACGACGGGGACTGGCAGGCCGACCTGCTGGCGAAGCGGCTGAGGGGGGCCCCGGCCCATGTGAATCTGATCCCTCTCAACGAGGTGGAGGAGAGCCCCCTGAAGCCCAGCCGGAGGGTGGCGGCCTTCCAGAAGCGGCTGGAGGGCCACGGCGTGACAGTCACCGTCCGGCGGAAGCTGGGGGGCGACATCGACGCCTCCTGCGGCCAGCTGCGCCGGAAGGCGATGAACGATACGCACAGACAGGAGAAATGAGGTTAAACGCTATGCAGGTATGGGGAATTACCAGCCGCGGGGCGGTACGCCAACAAAATCAGGATACTTACGCGGCAAAGGTGCTGGAGGACGGCCGGGTGATCGCCTTGGTGTGCGACGGCATGGGAGGCGCCCGGGCGGGCAATGTGGCCAGCACCATGGCGGCAGAGCTGTTTATGGAGGAGTTTTTCAAGGCCGGCCCGGACGGTCCTGTTGAGGAACGGATGGGGCACGCGGCGTCGGTGGCCAACCAGGCGGTTTTCTACCGCTCTGTCCACGAGGAGGAGTGCGCCGGAATGGGGACCACCATAGTGGCCGTTCTGGCTGGAGAGCGGGAGGCTGTGATCCTCAACGAGGGAGACAGCCGGTGCTATCATATCAATTCTGAGGGGATTGTTCTGGTTACCCGGGATCACTCCCTGGTGGAGGACCTGGTGGAGCGGGGGGAGCTCACCCGGGATCAGGCCCGCACCCACCCCCACAAAAATCTGATTACCCGGGCCCTGGGGGCGGAGCCTGTTTTGATGGCCGACTGCTTCCGCCAGCCCCTGAACGAGGGGGACTATCTGCTGCTGTGCAGCGACGGCCTGAGTAATGTGGTCAATGAGCAGGAGATGCTCTATGAGGTCATCCATGGCGGCTCTGAGGAGGGCTGCTGTCAGCGTCTGCTGGATATCGCCCTGAGCCGGGGCGCGCCGGACAATGTGACAGCGGTATTGGTGAAGCGGTAAAGAATGATAAGGAGGATATTTACCATGGATCAATACATCGGTAAATTACTCGATAACAGATATGAGATACTGGAAGTGGTGGGCAGCGGCGGAATGGCCAAGGTGTACAAGGCCCGGTGCCACCGCCTCAACCGGCTGGTGGCCATCAAGATCCTGCGGGAGGACCTGTCCCAGGACGCCGAGTTTCGCCGTCGCTTCCACGATGAGTCCCAGGCTGTCGCCATGCTGTCACATCCCAACATTGTGGCGGTGTATGATGTGAGCCGTTCCTCTGAGCTGGAGTACATTGTGATGGAGCTCATCGATGGCATTACCCTGAAGCAGTATATGCAGAAAAAAGGCAATAAGCTGAACTGGCGGGAGGCGCTCCACTTTATCACCCAAATCACCAAGGCGCTGGGACATGCCCACAGCCGGGGGATCATTCACCGGGACATCAAGCCCCACAATGTGATGGTGCTCCGGGACGGCAGTGTGAAGGTGGCCGATTTCGGCATCGCCCGGGTGGCTTCGGGGGGGCACAGCACCCTGACCCAGGAGGCCCTGGGCTCCGTCCACTACATCTCGCCGGAGCAGGCCAGAGGCAGCCACATCGACGCCCGATCCGATCTCTATTCCGCCGGCGTGGTCCTGTACGAGATGCTCACCGGCCGCCTGCCCTTCGAGGGGGATACCCCCGTGTCGGTGGCCATTCAGCACATCAACTCCATCCCTCTGTCCCCCAGGGAGCTGGAGCCCTCTATTCCTGAGGCCCTGGAGGTCATTACCATGAGGGCCATGGCCCCTAATCCGGACAACCGCTACCTGTCCGCCGACGATATGCTGGCCGATCTGGAGGAGTTCCGGAAAAATCCCAACATCAATTTTGACTACAGTCCGGCGGAGCTGGAGCCGGAGGAGGAGCTGGATGAGGACCGCACCCAGATTCGTCCCATCCGCACCGGGGGCTCGCGCTCTGTCGCGGAGCGGCGGTATGAGGAGGACTATCCTCCCGCACGGCGCGGCTCCCACCGGTATGAGGAGGAGCCCCAGCGCCGCAGGCACCGGTATGAGGACGATGAGGACGACTACCCGCAACGCAGCTCAATTTGGCCCGTCGTTCTGGCTGCGGTGGCGGTGCTGCTCTTCGTGGTCATAGTGGCCTATTTCCTGGTGACTACCGTGTTTTCCAGCTTTTTTAATCCCCCCACCACTTACCCCGTCCCGGATGTGATGGGCCAGCTCTACGATGAGGTAAAGGATGACAGCGAGCTGCTGGGCCGTTTCCGGCTGGTGAAGGGAGAGACCGTCACCGACGACGCCGAGCCGGGCACCATCCTCACCCAGAGCCCCAAGGAGAACACCCAGGTGGAGGAGACGGTGACAGAGATCACGGTAACGGTGAGCGGCGGTCCCGAGACTATCCCGATGATCGACCTGACCGGCAAGAACTTCAACGACGCCTGTACCGAGCTGAGGGCGCTGGGGCTGAAGCCCGTTGTTCCGCCGGAGTATGAAAACGACAACACCATTGAACAGAACCACATCATCTCCTATACGCCGCTGAAAGGGGCGCTGCTGTCTCCCGGGACCGAGGTACACATGGTGGTCAGCCGGGGTCCGAAGGTGGAGGAGATCGATATGCCGGATCTGGTGGGTAAGACCAGGACGGAAGCGGAAAATCTGATTAATATGTATAAGCTGTCGCAGGGCAGAATAGAACCCCAGCACGACGAAACTGTGGAGGAGGGCAAGGTAATCAGCCAGTACCCCCTGGCCAACACCAAGGTGGACGAGGGGACGGTTGTCAATCTGATTATCAGCTCCGGCCCCGACCCGGAACAGCAGCCGCCCACTCCCCCGCCGGTAGAGCCCGACCCCAACCTGGTGACTCGGGAGGAGACCATCGACCTGTCTAACTATGAGGGTATCATCAATCTGCGGGTGCTGATGGACGGGGTGGAGGTCTGCAATGAGAATGTGGACACCACCATGGATGTCTCCTGGCCGGTCAGAGTGAGCGGGACAGGGGTGAAGGAGCTGGCCATCTATATTAACGGAATTGCCAGCGGCACCAAGGAGGTAGACTTCACCCAGGGAAGCAATATCCAATGAGCGAGGGCGTTATTCTGAAGGCCCTCAGCGGCTTCTACTATGTGGACGACGGGCAGACCGTCTGTACCTGCCGGGCCAGGGGCAAGCACCGCCACGCGGGGCTGACCCCCCTGGTAGGAGACCAGGTGCGGTTTACCCCTCTGGAGAAGGGCTCCGGCGCCCTGGACGAGATTCTCCCCCGGAAAAATGAGTTTTACCGCCCTGCGGTGGCCAACATTGACCTGCTGGTGGTGGTGGCCTCCCAGGCGGTGCCGGTGACCGACCCCTTCCTCATCGACCGGGTGGCCGCCATCGCCGCCGCCCGGGGGTGCGACACCCTGATCTGCGTCAACAAGTGTGACCTAGAGCCGGGGGAGGAGCTGGCCCGCATCTATGAGCGGGCGGGCTTCCCAACCCTGCGGATAAGCGCCCGGACGGGGGAGGGGATGGACGCTCTCCGCCGGGCTATTGCCGGGAAGGTCTGTGCCTTCACCGGCAACTCCGGGGTGGGTAAATCCAGCATTTTAAACGCCCTGGAGGCAGGTTTTGACCTGGCCACCGGCGAGATCAGCGACAAGCTGGGCAGAGGGCGGCACACCACCCGCCATGTGGAGCTCTTCCGCCTGTCCTGCGGGGCGCTGGCGGCGGATACCCCTGGCTTTGCCTCCTTCGATGTGGACAAAATGGAGCTGGCCCGGAAGGAGGAGCTGCAGTACTCCTTTCGGGAATTTGCCCCTTACTTGGGGAAATGTCAGTTTCAGGACTGCGCCCACGTGAAGGAGAAGGGGTGCGCCGTGCTGGCGGCGGTACGGACAGGGGAGATCGTCCCCAGCCGCCACCAGAGCTACGTCCGCCTGTATGAGCAGGCCAAGGCCATCCCGAATTGGCAGAGGAAAGATATCGACCGTCAAAATTGATCTGCGTAGGGCGCGACGACCCGGCGCGCCGTTTCCTTTTTGACGCGGCGGGCCGAGGTCGTCCCGCCCTACAATTATGAATCAGGTGATTTTATGAACGAAATGATCCTCCTCAAGCTGGGGGAGATGGTCCTCAAAGGGCTGAATCGCCGCAGCTTTGAGGACAAGCTCCAGGCCAACATCTACCGCCGCCTTAACAATCTGGGCCAGTTTCGGGTGTATACCCGCCAGTCCACCACCTATGTGGAGCCCATGAATGACGAGTGCGACATGGACGGGGCCTGGGAGGCGCTGACAAAGGTCTTCGGGGTGGTGGGCTTGTCCCGGGCCCGGGCCTGTGAGAAGGACAAGGACGCCATCCTCGCCGCCGCCCGGGAGTATCTGGATGACAAGCTGTCCGCCGCCCGCACCTTCAAGGTGGAGACCAAAAGGGCGGACAAGAGCTTTCCCATGACCTCCATTCAGCTCAGCCAGTATGTGGGGGGCGAGTTGGATGAGCTGTACCCCAACCTGAAGGTGGATGTCCACAGTCCGGAGATCACCGTCCACATTGAGATCCGGGACTACGCCGCCTTTGTCCACGCCGACCCGGAGCCGGGAGCCGGCGGCCTGCCCGTGGGGATCAACGGCAGGGCGGTGTCACTGCTGTCCGGGGGGATCGACTCTCCGGTGGCCTCCTGGATGATCGCCAAGCGGGGGGTGGCCCTGGAGATGGTCCACTTTTTCTCCTACCCCTACACCTCCAACGAGGCCAAGGAGAAGGTGCTGGACCTGGCCCGGCTGCTTACCCCCTGGTGCGGACGGCTCACTGTCCATGTGGTGCCCTTCACCGCCATTCAGGAGGAGCTGCGCCGCTCCTGCCCGCAGGAGCTGTTCACCCTGGTGATGCGCCGGTTTATGATGCGCATTTCTCAGCGGGTGGCCCAGCGGTGTGGGGCCAAAGCTCTGGTTACCGGGGAGTGCTTGGGCCAGGTGGCCAGCCAGACCATGGAGGCTATGGCCGTCACCGGGGCAGTAGTCAGCGTGCCTGTTCTCCGCCCGGTGGTGGGGATGGACAAGGAGGACATTGTTAAAATTGCCCGGAAGATCGGCACCTTTGAGACCTCAATTCTGCCCTATGAGGACTGCTGTACCGTCTTTACCCCCCGGCATCCCCGTCTGCGCCCCACAGCGGAGGAGCTGGAGTATGCCGAACAGAATCTGGATATTGAGGGTATGGTCCAGGCCGCTGTGGACGGTATTGAGCGGATTCAGGTGTAACCAAAAAGGCGCGGTCCCAGGAAAAGGGGACCGCGCCTTTTGAAAAAAGTTTTTAAGGGCCACTTTTGAAAAAAGTTTTTAAGGGCCAAATATTGACAGAGCGCGGACTGTTTGCTATACTAAAGCCTGCGGCAGGAAGCCGCAGAGGGGCCAGAAGGCCTCAATTCTCCGCAGAATAATGGAAATTATCCCCGGTTCAGAAGACCGGGGCTTTGCCAGAAGGCATACCGGATTGGTATGTCTTTTTTGCTGTTTCAAGGAGGGAATCCACGTGACGCTGGAACAATTTTTTCACGAGCACCCCAAGGCGGCGCTGGCCTTTTCCGGCGGGGTGGACTCCGCGTATTTGCTGTGGGCGGGGCTTCAGGCCGGAGCCGAGGTGTGGCCCTACTTTGTCAAGACCCCCTTCCAGCCCCGGTTTGAGCTGGAGGATGCTTACCGTCTGTGTGAACAGCTGGATGTGGACCTGATCGTGCTGGACTACGACATCCTCACCGACGAGACAGTGGTCTCCAACCCGCCCGACCGCTGCTACCACTGTAAGCGGTGGATGTTCTCCAAGCTGAAACGCTATGCCGCCTCGGAGGGCTTTTCCCTGCTGTTGGACGGCACCAACGCCTCCGACGACGGCGGGGACCGCCCCGGTATGCGGGCTCTGACCGAGCTGGAGGTCCGGTCCCCACTGCGGGAGTGCGGGCTGACCAAGAACTGCGTTCGGGCGCTGTCCCGGCAGGCCGGGCTGTTCACCTGGGACAAACCCTCTTACGCCTGCCTGGCCACCCGGATTCCGGCCGGCCGGAGGATTGACCGGGAGGACCTGGAGAGGGTGGAGCAGGGGGAGACCACCCTGGCCGCCCTGGGCCTTCGGGATTTCCGTCTGCGGCTGACGTGGGGCGGCTGCAGGCTCCAGGTGCTGGAAAGCCAATTCCCGCTGGTAATGAAGCGGCGGGCGGATATCCTGTCCGCCCTGGAGACAAATTTTTCGGAGGTCACACTGGACCTGCGGCCCAGAGTACCGATTGACTGAGGAGGTGTCCCCTATGGACAACCGATATGATATTTTACAGCTCCTGCGCCATGTGGCCGACGGCTCCGCCACCCCGGAGGAGGCCCTGTCTCAGCTGAAACGGGCGCCCTTTGAGGACCTGGGTTACGCCAAGGTTGACCTCCACCGGGGGGTGCGCCAGGGGGCGGCGGAGGTCATTTACGGGGCGGGCAAGACCCCGGAGCAGATTGCCGGCATCGCTGCCGCCATGGGGGAGAGAGGCTGTCAGAATATCCTCATTACCCGCCTGTCTCCCGAGGCGGCAAAGCTGGTGGCGGAGACTGTCCCCCTGGACTACCACCCCGTCCCCAGAGTGGCCATTGCCTACCCCGGGGAGCGGAGGGAGCTGGGCCACATCGTGGTGGCGACAGGGGGGACCAGTGACCTGCCCGTGGCCGAGGAGGCCGCCCTCACCGCCCAGGTGCTGGGCAACCGGGTCACCCGGCTGTACGATGTGGGAGTGGCGGGGCTGCACCGGCTGCTGGCCAATTTGGAGCCCCTGATGAGCGCCCGGTGCATCGTCGCTGTGGCCGGGATGGAGGGGGCGCTGGCCTCGGTCATCGGCGGACTGGTGGACTGTCCTGTCATCGCCGTGCCCACTAGTGTGGGCTACGGGGCCAGCTTTGGGGGGCTGTCCGCCCTGCTGGCTATGCTGAACTCCTGCTCCTCCGGGTGCAGTGTGGTAAATATTGATAATGGCTTCGGGGCTGGCTACCTGGCCGGCATGATAAATCAGATGGAGGGATTGGAATGAAAACCTTATATTTAGAGTGCGGCATGGGAGCGGCGGGGGATATGCTCATGGCCGCCCTGTACGAGCTGCTCAGCGAGGAACAGCGGAGGGACTTTCTGGAGACCATGAACGGCCTCGGCCTGCCCGGAGTGGAGGTTACTCCGGTGGCCGCGAAGACGGGCGGCATTGCGGGCACCCGGATGAAGGTGACCGTCCACGGCCATGAGGAGCACGAGCACCACCACGGGCACAACGGCCATGAGCATGACCGCCACCACCATCACCACCACGCCACGCCGGGACACATCGGGGAGATAATCGACGGCCTGTCCATGCCCCAGGAGATAAAAGAGCGGGCCCGACAGGTCTATGACGCCATCGCTCAGGCCGAGGCTCAGGCCCACGGCTGCCCGGTGGGAGACGTCCACTACCACGAGGTGGGGGCGCTGGACGCGGTGGCCGACGTGGCGGGGGTGTGCTATGCCATGCACCTGCTGGACCCCGACCTGGTGACCGCCTCCCCCGTCCATGTGGGCAGCGGGACTGTAACCTGTGCCCACGGCATCATGCCCGTGCCCGCCCCCGCTACTGCCGCCCTGCTGAAGGGAGTGCCCATCTACGGCGGCGGGATCAAAGGGGAGCTGTGTACCCCCACCGGGGCCGCCCTGCTGAAGACCTTTGTTCAGGCCTTCGGCCCAATGGCCGCCATGGAGGTGGAGAAAATCGGCTACGGAATTGGCACCAAGGAGTTTGAGCAGGCCAACTGCGTCCGGGCCTTTCTGGGGGAGGAGGAGCCCCAAAACTGCGGCGATATTCTGGAGCTGGTGTGCAACATCGACGACATGACCCCCGAGGCCCTGGCCTTCGCCTGTTCCCGTCTGCTGGAGGAGGGCGCGCTGGACGTGTACACCACCCCCGGCACCATGAAAAAGGGCCGGCCCGGCTGGGTGCTGACGGTGCTGTGCGAGCCTGACCGGGATCAGGAGATGATCCGGCACATCTTCGCCCACACCTCCACCAACGGCCTGCGCTCCCGCCTGTCGGAAAAGTATTTCCTCAGGCCCGGGCAGGGCCAGGTCCAGACCCCCTGGGGCCCGGTGCGGGTCAAGGTAGCCCAGGGCTTCGGCGTCACCCACGTCAAGCCGGAGTTTGAGGATACGGCCGCCCTGGCGCGGGAGCACGGGCTCCCCTATCAAACGGTGTTTGAATGTGCGATTCGTAATTTTGAGGAGAAATAGATGAAACGATCTGTATTGCTGTTCCACGTCCTGGTGTTGTCCCTCCTGGCCGGCTGTCAGCGGGGACCTGTGGGGAGCTTTTCCCCCGAGCCGGGCCATTCCAGACCGCTGACGGTGGTCCTGCCTGCCGGCGCGGAGCCTGCGGCGGGGTTCGACCCGGCCTTTGGCTGGGGGGCCGGGGAGCATGTCCACGAGCCTCTGATACAGTCCACCCTGACGGTGACTAACCCTGATCTCACCATTGGCTATGACCTGGCCACCGGCATGGAGGTCAGCGAGGACGGCCTCACCTGGACCGTTACCATGCGGGACGACGTGAAATTTACCGACGGAGAGCCGCTCACCGCCGAAGATGTGGCCTTCACTTACAATACAGTGAAGAGCACCAGCTCAGTCAGCGACTTCACCATGCTGGACTACGCCGAGGCGGTGGATGAGACCACTGTGGTCTTTCATATGACCCGGCCCTTCTCCATCTGGCCCTACACCATGGCTATCACAGGCATTGTGCCCGAACACGCCTACAATCCGACGACCTATGGCACGGCACCCATCGGCTCGGGCCGGTATGTCCTGAAGCAGTGGGACCGGGGCCAGCAGGTTATTCTGGAGTACAACCTGGACTACTACG
>CAJUSG010000003.1:53852-100632 GCA_910589085.1 uncultured Oscillospiraceae bacterium
AAGCAGTGGGACCGGGGCCAGCAGGTTATTCTGGAGTACAACCTGGACTACTACGGCCAGCAGCCCCGGATGGAAAAGGTGACCATCCTGTTCATGGAGGAGGACGCCGCCTTTCTGGCCGTCCAGGCGGGCCAGGCCGACCTGGCCTACACCTCCGCTCCCTACGCCGACCAGAGGGTGGACGGCTTCTCCCTGCTATCCGTCCGGACGGTGGACAACCGGGGGGTCAACCTGCCCGTCACCATGAGCTCGCCCACCATGGAGCTTCCGGTCCGCCAGGCCATCAATATGGGGATCGACCGGCAGAGGATGATCGACAACGTGCTCGACGGCTATGGCACTCCCGCCTACAGCGTGTGCGACGGCCTGCCCTGGTACAGCCCCGTCAACGAGGTGGCGTACGACCCAGAGGGGGCCAGGGCTCTTCTGGACGAGTGGGACTGGCCGGTCGGGCCGGACGGCATCCGGGTCCGGGGAACGAGTGAGATGGAGCTCAGTCTGACCATCTACTACACGGCCGGGGACTCGGTCCGCCAGGGCCTGGCCGCCGAGCTGGCAAACCAGCTCAAAGAGCTGGGCATTGGGGCGGATATCAAGGGGGTGGGCTGGGACACCGCCTATGACGACGCTCTATTCAACCCCCTGGTCTGGGGCTGGGGAGCCCATACTCCCATGGAGCTGTACAACATCTACCACACCGACCCGGAGGGGGACACTGCACGCTACTCCCCCTACTCTTGCGAGGAGACGGACAGCCTCCTGGATCAGGCCCTGGCCTGCACCGATCTGGAGGAGTCTTACTCCCTGTGGCAGGCGGCCCAGGAGGAGATTGCCGGGGATGTGCCCTGGGTATGGCTGGTGAATGTGGACCATCTCTACTGGGTCCGGGACAGCCTTCAGGTGGCGGAGCAGAAGATTCACCCCCACGGCCACGGGTGGTCCGTTATCAACAATGTGGATCAATGGAGTTGGAAATGGGGCATAGGCTGAGATTTACGGCGAGAAAGCTGGTACGCATGGCCCTTCTTCTGCTGGGGGTGAGCCTGACCGCCTTTCTGCTTATGGACGCCTCTCCGCTGGACCCGCTGCAGACCAATATCGGCCAGACGGCTCTGGGGACCATGAGCCCGGAGCAGGTGGCGAAGCTGGAGGAGTACTGGGGGGTAAACACCCCGGCGGCGGAGCGGTATATGGGGTGGCTGAGGGACGTCCTCCGGGGGGATTTCGGTGCCTCTCTGCTCTACCGCCGGCCGGTGCTGGAGGTGATTGGCCAGCGGCTCTCCAACTCCCTCTGGCTGCTGGTCTCTGCCTGGCTGCTGTCCGGCGGGCTGGGCCTTGGGCTGGGGCTGGCCGCCGGGGCCAGGCGGGGGCGGTGGCCCGATAGATGTATCCGGGGCTTCTGCCTGGTTCTCTCCAGCACCCCCTCGTTTTGGCTGGCGCTGCTGCTGCTCATGGTCTTTTCTGTGCGGCTGGGGGTGCTGCCCATCGGAATGTCCATCCCTATCGGCGCGGCGGCGGACAGCGTCACGCTGGCCCAGCGGCTGCGACACTCGGTTCTGCCGGCGGTTACCCTGTCCGTCACCGGTGCCGCCGGGATCGCCCTCCACACGCGGGAGAAGGTGATAGACGTGCTGAACAGCGACTATATCCTCTTTGCCCGGGCCCGGGGGGAGGAGCACATCCTCCGACGCCATGTACTGCGCAATGTGGCGCTGCCTGCCATCACCCTGCAGTTTGCCTCCATTGGGGAGATTGTGGGGGGCTCTGTGCTGGTGGAACAGGTTTTTTCCTACCCTGGGCTGGGCCAGGCGGCGGTGGCCGCCGGGCTGGGGGGAGATATGCCCCTGCTGCTGGGGATTACGGTTATCACAGCTGCGATGGTTTTTGGGGGCAGTCTGACCGCTGACCTGCTCTATGGTGCGGTGGACCCCCGTATCAGAAGGGGGGCGGCCAGAGGGTGAGGAACTACAACCGCCGCAGGAGTACCCTGGTTTTGCTGCTGGCCGCCGGGGCGCTGCTGTGCGCCGTGACACTGGCGGGGGAGCTGCTGGCCGACCGAGCCATGGCCGCCGATTTTACCCGCAAGAATCTTGCCCCCTGCTGGAGCTGTCCCTTTGGGACTGACTGGATGGGCCGGGACATGCTGGCCCGCACGCTGGCGGGGCTGTCGCTGAGCATCCGGGTGGGCATTCTCACCGCGGCTGTCAGCGGCGTGATCGCGCTGGGACTGGGGACGGCCGCGGCCCTGTTTGGGGGCTGGGTGGATGGAGTTGTCTCCTGGCTCATCGACCTGGTGATGGGTGTCCCCCACATTCTGCTTATTATTCTGATCTCGTTGGCCCTGGGAAAGGGCTTTTCGGGGGTGGTGGCCGGGGTGGCCCTGAGCCACTGGACCGCTCTGGCCCGTCTCCTGCGGGAAGAGGTGCTCCAGCTGCGGCAGGCGCCCTATTTTCAGATGTCCCTGAGGCTGGGTGTGTCAGGAATCTTCCATAGACATCTGCTGCCGCATTTGCTGCCCCAGCTCCTTACCGGCCTGATATTACAGTTTCCCCACGCGATTCTTCACGAAGCCGGGGTGACATTTCTGGGCTTCGGACTTTCTCCGGAGCAGCCCGCCATTGGAATTATTTTGGAGGAGAGCCTGAACGGACTGACGACCGGGCGCTGGTGGCTGGCCCTGTTTCCCGGGCTGGCTCTGATACTGACGGCGGTCCTCTTTCATGTAATCGGGGAGCAGCTGCGTCTGCTGCTATTCCCGGCCAGTTCTCAGGAGTAGAAGGGGAGCACATGGAACCGATCTTATCTGTGGAAAATCTTTCAATTTCCTTCTGCCGGTATGGCCGGGGGCTGTCCAGAGTGGAACTGACCGCGATTTGGGGCGCCTCTCTCACCGTGGAGCCGGGACAGGTGGTGGCGGTGGTGGGGGCCAGCGGCGGTGGAAAAAGCCTGCTGGCCCACGCCCTTTTCCACCTCCTGCCCCGGAACGCCCAGGTGTCCGGACGCCTTCTCTATGCCGGCGAACCGCTGACAGCGGACCGGGCCCGGCGGCTCCGGGGACAGGAAATTGTTTTGGTCCCCCAGGGCGTGACCTGGCTGGACCCCATGATGCGGGTGGGGCCCCAGGTGTGCCGGGGGAGAAGGGACGCTGAGACCCGCAGACGCTGCCGGGAGGCGCTGGCGCGCTACGGTCTGGGCCCCGAGGTAGAGGAGCTCTACCCCTTTCAGCTGTCCGGCGGGATGGCGCGCCGGGTGCTGATCGCCTCCGCCGTTATGGAAGAGCCCAGGCTTGTTGTGGCCGACGAACCCACTCCGGGCCTGGATGTCCGGGCTGCGGGGCGCATTTTGGACCACTTCAGGGAGCTGGCGGACCAGGGGGCAGGGGTGCTGTTCATCACTCACGACCTGGAGATGGCCCTCACCATAGCCGATAAGCTGGTGGTCTTTCACGAGGGGCGCACTGTAGAGGAGGCGCCCGCCGCCTGCTTCCGCACCGGCGAGGGGCTGCTTCACCCCTACAGTCGTGCCCTGTGGCGGGCCATGCCGGAGAACGACTTTTTATAGGGGCGGCCCTGGCCGCTCCCGGATACAAGAATGGAGGCCCTTCCATGACCCTGGAAGCCCAAAATATCACCTTCCGCTACCCACGCCGTGGAGCTGCCCCGGTGCTGGAGGGGGTAAATTTCACCCTAAACTCCGGGGAGCGGGTGGGCCTGTCCGCGCCCAGCGGCCGGGGCAAGACGACGCTGTGCAGGCTGCTGGCGGGCTGGGAGAGGCCGGACAGCGGTCAGGTGCTGCTGAACGGGACGCCGGTTTCTCAGTGGCGGGGCTTCTGTCCGGTACAGCTGCTGTGGCAGCACCCGGAGGAGGCGGCAGACCCCCTCCTCCGGCTGGGGACGACTCTGCGTGAGGCTGGCCCGATAGACCAGCGGATGATGGAGAAGCTGGGAATCCGGAGCAGCTGGCTGGAGCGGTATCCCATGGAGCTGTCGGGCGGTGAGCTGCAGAGAATCTGCGTGGCCCGGGCGCTGGGACCAAAGCTGCGCTTTTTGCTGTGTGACGAGGCCTCCGCCATGCTGGACGTGATTACCCAGGCCCAGCTATGGCGGTTTCTGCTGGACCAGGCGGAAAAGCGGTCTTTGGGTCTGCTGATCGTCAGCCATGATGCCATGCTGCTGAAGCGGCTGTGTACCCGTATCCTCACTTGGGATGAGCTGACAGAGCAAAAATGAACCCCCTGACAAGGCGGCTTGGCCGTACATGTCAGGGGGCAATTTTATTCGGTGCAGACGGGCGCTCAGTACCGGCGTACGACGGCGACTACCTTTCCAATGATTTCGGCGTGGGTGCCGTCGATGGGCTCATAGTCCGGATTCTCGGGCAGCAGCCAGATGTGGCCGTCCCGGCACTGAAGGGTTTTCACGGTAGCCTCGTCCTCAAAGAGCGCCACGACAATCTCGCCGTTGCGGGCCTCTGACTGGCGGTGGACCACAACCAGATCGCCGGGGAGAATGCCTGCGTTAAGCATAGACTCACCCCGTACTCTCAGGGCGAAGTGCTCGCCGGACAGCCCTTGGGTGTCGAAGGTGAGGTAGTCCTCGATACACTCCTGGGCCAGAATGGGGGAGCCGGCGGCTACATTGCCCAGCACCGGCACCTGGTTGGCGCGGGAGTCCAGCTCCTCGGCCACCGGGCTCTTGGAGACGCCGGGCAGAGAGATGGCGCGGGTCTTGCCCTCCGCCTTGACGATTACTCCGGCTTCCTCCAGTCCCTTCATGTGAAAATGGACGGTAGAGGGTGATTTCAGCCCCACGGCGGCCCCAATTTCACGGACGGAAGGGGGATAGCCGTGTTCGCTGGTGAAGGAGAGAATGAAATCGTAAACCTGCTGTTGTTTTTTTGTCAGGTTGGCCATAAGAAAGGCTCCTTTCGCTGGGCGGACGGCCCAAATCCATTTCGCAGACATTATAACACAAAAATGCGCCCATGTCAAACTAATGTTCCAATAATTTGGAAAAAATTTTCACTGTCCGCCGGCGGAGCCGGGAATCAGTCCAGCAGGGTCTGCCAGTGGTCGGCGTAGTAGGCGTCAAAGCACATTTTTATTTGCTCAAAATTGGTCTTTTCGTCAGCCAGCTCAGGCAGCTCATCCAGGGAGAAATAGCCGCTGTCTAATGTCTCCAGGTTGGGCCGGAAGGAACCACCCAGCAGGGAGCACAGGACAAATACCTTGCAGATGCCATAGGCGGAAACCGGTCGATTGTGCTTTTTTCGGTCCTGAAGGGCGATGACCAGATCGGCGGTGACATCCAGCCCCGCCTCCTCCTTGACCTCCTTGACAGCGTTTTCACCCACCGAAATATCCACATCCACCCAGCCGCCGGGGAGGGACCACCGGCCGTCGCTCTCCTGCACCAGAAGAATTTTGTCCCCCTGGAAGACGGCGGCCCGGGAGTCCAGCTTAGGGGTCTGGTAGCCGGTTTCATTACAGAACAGGTCCTTCACCTTTTTCAGCGGCAGGTCAGTCTGATGGGCGACCATCTGGGCGGCGATATCACGGATGTGCTCATAGCGCTCAAAGTCGAATTTGTCATGGCCATATTGAAGGCCGGCCTGAGCCAGGGCCTGAAGCTCGACGGCCCACTTTAGCCACAGCTCCATTTGCTCCATAAGGACACCCCCTCACAGCAGGGGCATCCCAGGCAGGGAATTCTCCTGAGATGCGGCCAGCAGCCGTGCGTCGTAGAAGCCGGCCCGGGCTACGGCCCGGTAGGGCAGCAGCCAGAGCGATACCGGAATGGTAACCAGCGTACTGAGGATGACCACGGGCGTGGAATAGATCACAGCTGTGCACTGGTCCTCCCAGCCCGCAGCCATGACGGCGTCGACGGCCAGCAGTCCGGCCTGATTGAGGAAGAAAGTCATAACCGCTGCGGACAGAAGGAAATTGACGGCCTCCCAGCCGAGGAAGGAGAGCTCCAGCTTGAACAGCTCCATTTTCCAACCCCGCATCAGGGCGTTGCTGCGGTAGATAGGAGCGCTGGGGCCGTCGTCCGGGCGGTCGGCCAGCAGGTAGGGAGCCAAAGCGTAGCGCAGGGAGATGACGACAATGGTGACCAGCAGAGCGATTAAGAAGGCCAGGATGGTCAGTATTCTGAAGCCGGCACTGGAGTTGGTAAGCAGCAGCGAGAACAGAGGGACGGACAGAACCATGGCGACCAGAAGATACCAGCCGAAGATCCGGACATAGATTCCCAGATCCATAAGAAGAACGCGACCCGCTACCGAAAAGCCCTGCATCAGGGAGTTGACCCCCGGGTCCAGCTGCCGGTAGGTCCAGAGTGCCCACAGACACATGCCAAAGCTGACCACAGCCCGGTACAGCATCAGCAGCAGCTGAAAAAATATTTGGATGGTATTTATGTCCGTGCCGCCCGGCAGGGGGATGAGGCTGATGAGCCAGGACACACCGGTAGTCATTGCCAGAAAGGTCAGGGCCACCATCCAAAACTTGGGGTCGGTGAGGGCCATGCGCTCTCGGGCCTGGCGCTTGAGCTCCTTGCGGTCGATTTCCATGAAAATGTCTCCGATCTTGGTTAGGGTGTAGGGGCGGATATTACCCGCCCGCCGGTCCTGCCGTGCATCACATGGGGCGGATGAAATCCGCCCCTACAGACGTGTTTTGCGGCAGGTAAAAGAATTGCGCCTGTTACTCCCACTTCTCCATAATCTGCCTGATCTGGTCGGCCAGCTTTGCCAGGTCCTTGTTGGAGCGGCCCCGGCTGCGGCTGACCAGGTCGGCCAGGTCGTGGGACACGTTCTGCAGCCGCAGATAGGCCGCGGAGGGGGCGGCGGCGGTGCCGGCGGTCCGTTTGGTCTCCAGCGCCACGCCCTTGGCCAGCATACAGTTGGTCATCAGGTCGTAGACCTCCTCGTAGAGAGGGGCGTGGGCGGGGATGCCCCGCTGGTTCAGGTCGTTGGCGAAGAGCTCGGTGACCTCCTGGTCCCCGTGGACTACAAAGACCTGCTGGGGCCGGGGGGAGAAGTGCTCCACCCACTCCAGAAGGTGGTCCCGGTCGGCGTGGGAGGACAGGCCCTTGAAGTTGACGATCTTGGCCCGGACGGCGATATCCTCGCCAAAGAGCTTGACCGATTTGGCCCCCTCCAGCAGCCGCCGGCCCAGGGTGCCCTCCCCCTGATAGCCCACAAAGACCACGGCGGATTCGGGGCGCCAGAGGTTGTGCTTCAGATGGTGGCGGATGCGGCCAGCGTCGCACATGCCGGAGGCGGAGATGATAATTTTGGGGGTCTTGTCGTCGTTGAGGGCCCGGGACTCCTCGGTGCTTTGGGTGAGGGTGAGGCCGGGGAAGGTAAAGAGGTTTTCGCCCCCCTGAATGACGGCGATGGCCTCGTCGTCCAGATAGCCCTTCAGGTTGCCGGAGTAGATCTTGGTGGCCTCGGAGGCCAGGGGGGAGTCCACATATACCTTGAAGCTGGGCAGGGACTGAACCAGCCCGTCCCGCTTAATCTCCCGCAGGTAGTAGAGCAGTTCCTGAGTTCTCCCTACCGCGAAGGAGGGAATGATGATATTGCCGCCTTTGGAGAAGATCTCGTCGATGAGGTTTGCCAGAGCCCCGGCGTAGCTCTCCGGGGGTTCGTGATTCCGGTCGCCGTAAGTGGACTCCATGACCACATAGTCGGCCTCGTCCACCAGGGACGGGTCGCGGATGATGGGCTGGTCCTGGTTGCCCAGGTCGCCGGAGAATACGATTTTTTTGGTGACGCCGTTCTCTGTGGCCCAGATTTCCACCGTGGAGGAGCCCAGAAGATGACCGGCGTCGTTAAAGCGGACCTGAACGCCCTCACACAGATCAAAGAGCCAGCCATACTCCACCGTCTCCAGCATGTGGATGGCCTCCTCGGCGTCCATCAGGGTGTATAGAGGCTCCACCGGAGGCAGACCGGCCCGTTTGCCCTTCTGGTTGTGCCAGTTGGCGTCGCCCTCCTGGATGTGGGCGGAGTCCCGGAGCATGACGGACAGCAGCTGAGCGGTCAGGCCGGTTGTGAGGATGCGGCCGTTAAAGCCCTCCTTCACCAGCAGGGGCAGACGGCCGGAGTGGTCGATGTGGGCGTGGGTGACCAGCACATAATCTATGTAATTGGGGGCGAAGTCCAGGGTATTGCCGTCTTGTTCGTCCTTGCCCTGCTGCAGGCCGCAGTCGATGAGAATTTTTTTGCCGTTGACCTCCAGGCAGTGACAGCTGCCGGTGACCGCGTGGGCCGCGCCGAAAAATGTCAGTTTCATGGAATAGCCTCCTTTATATATGGTGGAAGGGTTGTCTCTATTGTACACCATTCTCCGAAAAAAAGCTACACCAATTTGTGAATAATGTGTAAACCCCAGGAATTATGTCATAGGATTTCGAAATGCTCCAGGGCGGTGAGGATACCGTCCTCATCCACCGTGCCGGTGACATAGTCGGCCTGCTCCTGGACGGAGTTGTGGGCGGAACCCATGGCCACCCCGATCCCGGCGTGGCGGAGCATGGTAAGATCGTTCTCTCCGTCACCAAAGGCCATGGACTCCTCCAGAGGGATATGGAAATAGTCCAAGATGGCGTCCATGCCGAGGTCCTTGCCGCCGGCGGCGGGGATCACGTCCAGGAAGCTGGGGTGCCAGCGGGTGGCCTTCAGGTGGGGAGCCCGGTCCAGCAGCAGATGCTCGTTGTCCCGGTCCAAAAAGGCCAGGGCCTGATACAGCTCCCCGTCCAGCGCCCGGGCGGGGTCGCTGACCGGGGGAAGCGGCAGATCCAGCTCCCGCATCAAGGCCAGGGTGGGCTGGTCGGCGTAGTTGATATAGGTCTCCTGCCCCTCCAGGAAAATACAGGAGAAAGCGTTGGAGCGGGCGGCCTCCACCAGCTCCGCCGTCGCGGCCCGGTCCATGGGGTTGCGGCGGACCACCTGATGGCCGCAGAAGCAGTATTGTCCGCTGAGGGTGACGTATCCGTCGAAGGGGAAGACGCTATTGATGTAGGACATCATGCTCCTGTGCCGCCCGGTGGCGATAAACAGCTTGATCCCCTTCTCCCGCAGGCGGTGGAGGGCGTTCAGCACAGCGGGGGAGACGCGATGGGTGGCAAAGCTGACCAGAGTGCCGTCGATATCGAAAAAAATTGCTTTTATCATGGAACAAGGCCTCCAGGTAAAATTATAGTTCTATTGTACTCCCGCGGGCGGTCTTTTTCTATGTGCGAAATGGACGATTTTGTCATAAAGGCCGCCTCTCAATCCATATGATAGAGCGAAAGGGGGAAAATCTATGGCATTTGAGGACAACCGGGCCCGTCCGGCTATGAGCCACCATGTGATTCTGGAGGAGCGGGAACAGCTGGTAATCTCCGGTGTGGAGGAGGTGGAGAGCTTTGATGAGAGCACCATTTTTCTTACTACCGCGCAGGGCTGTCTGGAGATCCAGGGGGAGGAGCTGCACATCGAGAAGCTGTCCCTGGACGGCGGCGACCTGAAGGTGGAGGGCCGGGTGAACGCCCTGATCTATGGGGAAGAGCGCCGGGAGCGGGGCGGTCTGCTCTCCCGTCTGCTGGGCGGATGACGGTGGATGTGGCCCAGCAGAGCCGGGCTCTGTGTCAGGCTCTGCTGCTGGGCGGGGCCATGGGGGTGACCTACGACCTGTTCCGGGTCCTGCGGGTGCGGGTCAGGGTCCCGCTGCTGGGGCCTCTGCTGGATCTGCTGTTCTGGCTGGCCGCTACGGCGGCCCTGTTCGTCTGGTCTCAGACGGCCTGGGGCGGTCAGATCAGACTGTATGGGGCCGCGTTCTGTCTGGTGGGAGGAGGGGTCTATTTTTGGGCGGTGAGCCCGTGGCTGCTGAGACTGGGGTATCTGTGCGCCGATCTGGTGGAGGCCGTTTTAGGCATTTTGACCTTCCCGCTGGGGCTGGCAAAATGTTTTTTGAAAAAAATCAGAAAAATTGTAAAAAACATCTTCCTTTCCGGGACGAAATGGTATAGAATGAAAGACATACCGGGGCGGCTGGATACCGCCGCCCGCCGCAGGGACCTTCGGGAGAGAGGAGAGTGTGACCATGGAATTCAAACGGGCCGGTTTTTTGACAAAAATTGTAGTTTTGGCGCTGCTGATCTATATGGCCACCGCCCTTCTGGACCTGCGGGGGAAAATCCAGGAGGTTCAGGTCCAGCGGGACGAACTGGCCCAACAGGTGACCGACCAGCAGCTGGAAAACCGAAGGCTGGCCGACGCCATCGCAAACAGCGACGACCCTGAGGTGCAGGAGCGGGTAGCCCGGGACCGGGGCTATGTGGAACAGCGGGAGACCCTGTTCATCGACGTCGCAAACTGACAGCCAGACATGTGTGTGAAGTTCCAAGATTTACGAGGGAGGATTTTTCGGGCCAATGGAGTTAGGTGTAGGAGCCATCGTGGATGGCAAAGTAACGGGAATCACAAAGTTCGGGGCCTTCGTGGCTCTGCCGGAGGGAAAATCGGGACTGGTCCATATTTCAGAAATTGCCTATTCCTATGTGAATGAGGTAAGCGATCACCTGCACGAGGGGCAGGAGGTCAAGGTGAAGATTATTGGTATTGACCAGTCCAACCGGATCAACCTGTCCATCAAGCAGGTGGAGCCCCCGCCCCAGCGCACCCCCAGGCAGGGGGCAGGACAGCGTCAGAGCGGAGGGGGAGGACGTCCGCCCCGGCAGGGCGGCGGCTCTTCACGCCCCATGGGCTTTGTCCATCAGGCCCCCAAGGAGCCAACCGACTTCGAGGACCGGCTGAAGCAGTTTATGCAGTCCTCCGACAGCAAGCTGTCCGAGCTGCGGTACATTGAGAAGAAGGGCGGAAACCGCCGGGGCGGCGGCCGCCGGTAGGTTTGTGCCTGTTTTGCGGGGCCGTCGGCAGACGGCCCCCTTTTTCGGAGATATGGTCTACTTCGTATGTTTTGCTTTGTAAAACGCAATCCTCCGCCCCAGCTTGCGGACTGGGGCACCTCCTTTCACTGCGCAGCCGTTGGCGGCTTTGCCGCCTTACGGATGCGGCGTCCCCCTTGCGGGGAAAAGGGGGCTTATGGAGGTGTTCTCCTGGGGCTGACAATAAGAAAAGACGCCCCTTCTGGGGCGCCCATGTGCGGGGAGAGACAAAGCATATTGGTCGAGCTGGGACAAGTCTACCATAATTTCCCAGCTCCGTCAATGGGAAGTTTTGTCGGGTTTTGGAGGATTGGCTTATGTCCACCTGGAGCAGTACAAGAAAAAAGCTGGAAGAGGACTATCTCTGCCCCGCCCTGCGGGGGAGGGTGCGGTACTTTGCCACTACTTACAGCAAATGCCCCGACCATGGGGGCCGGGCGGCCATCCTGGTGGACGGGGTGGAGGTATTGAAAAGCAGCTATTATGAGTACGCCCCCGCCTTTTGGAAGCTCCAGAGCGAGCTGCGCCGGTTGGAGGAGGCTGATTGGCGTGAGGCCGCTCCAAAAGCCGGACAGACGGTTTTAGAGGACGGCCTGTTCGACCAACGGGACTTCTATGCCGCCTTTCAGGAGCTTGACAACCAGAGTGTCGAGGCCAGCCTGGCCAGTGGGAACCCCATCGTCCGCATTTTCGCCCTGCTGGACCGCCGGCTGGGCAAGCGGCGGCTGGCGGCGCTGGAGGAGACCATGGAACAGGAGCTGGACTGGGTCCGCCCCTTCTATTTCCTGCGCATGGAGGCGGAGGGCGTGACATTAAAATGAAAAAAATACTGGTTATCATTGTTTTAACTGCGGCGATTATTTTTTTATCTGTTTTGGCCGCTGCGCCAATTGTAAATGATACTATAGCGAAAAAAGCGGCAAATGAGCTTGCACAGTTTCCCCTCCCAAATAACACGGAATTGATTGAGTCTATATATAAAGCAGGAAAATTAGTTGGAAATGGCAACGGAATGCAATATTTTGGAGCAATTCTAATTAAAAGCGAACTTTCTTTAGAGGAAGTGAAAGAATACTATTCAGAATTTGCAGACAGTGAATGGAAATGTATAGTTGAAAATCAGACGAATATGGATATAGGGATGATTGAGCACACAAAGTTATCATTTAAAGCAGATATAGAAGGAAATGATTATTATATTGTCTATTCATGGGGAAATAATAACACTATTTTTCACGAGTTAGATATAAGGGGTCATTGATTCCAGTTTGTAAGGAGAACGTTTATGCTGATTATCAACGGCGCCGTCCACACCATGGACGGCCCCATCATTGAAAAGGGCTATGTGGCCGTGTCCGGGAGCACAATTGCGGCGGTGGGCCCCATGGAGGACTGCCCCAAAAGCTGGGAGGGGGAAGTTATCGACGCTCAGGGCGGGCACATCTGCCCCGGTTTTATCGACGCCCACTGCCACTTGGGGATGTTCGGTGACGCCCTGGGCTTCGAGAGCGACGACGGCAACGAGGAGACCGACCCCTGCACCCCCCACCTCCGGGCCATCGACGCGGTAAACCCCCTGGACCGCTGCTTCGCTGAGGCCCGGGCGGCGGGGGTGACCACCGTCCTCACCGGGCCGGGCTCGGCCAACCCGGTGAGCGGTCAGTTCGCCGCCCTCAAGACGGACGGCCGCTGGGTGGATGCCATGGTGATGAAGGCGCCCGCCGCCATGAAGATAGCCCTGGGGGAGAACCCCAAGCAGGTCTACCACGACCGGGACGAGACCCCTGTGACCCGCATGGCCACCGCCGCCATCATCCGGGAGAATCTGCGCAAGGCGGTGGAGTACGGTGAGAAGCTGGACAAGGCCGCCTCCGACGAGGAGGCCGATCCGCCCGACTACGATGCCAAACTGGAGGCTCTTCTTCCCGTGGTGCGGGGGGAGCTGCCCGTACACATCCACGCCCACCGGGCGGACGATATCGCCACCGGGGTGCGGATTGCCAGGGAGTTTGGGCTGCGCTGTGTGATTGTCCACGGCACCGAGGGCCATCTGATTCCCGAACTGCTGCTTCAGGCAGAGGTGCCCGTTATTACCGGGCCGGCCCTGGGGGACCGGTCCAAGCCGGAGCTGGCCAACATGACCCTGGAGAATCCGGCGATTCTCCAGCGGGCGGGGGTGCCCGTGGCCATCTGCACGGACCACCCGGAGGTGCCCATCCAGTATCTGCCTCTGTGCGCCGCCCTGGCGGTGAAGGGGGGGCTGGAGGCGGAGGCTGCGCTGGCCGCCATCACCGTCAATGCGGCCAGAATTGCCGGGCTGGATGGGATACTGGGCTCCCTTGTCCCCGGCAAGGAGGCGGATATTGTGGTCACCAGCGGGCATCCGCTGGAGTTGCTGGGACAGGTCCGGGCCGTTTTGATTGGTGGGAGAAGAATTTAGAAAATATTGACAAAAACCATTGGACTTTTTTGTTCCTTGTGGTATAATAGAGATAATCGGAGGGGGTACTCCCGCCGGTCTATACCAGCCCTCTGGGCGAAAGGAGCGATCTTATGAAATTGATCTTAACGGACAAAAAGGTAAACCTGCCGGACGCGATCCACAAATATGCGGAAAAAAAGGTGGGCAAGCTGGACCGTTTCTTTAAGGAGGATGCCACCGCCTCAATCACATTCAGCGTGGAGAAGGAGCGGAACAACAAGGTAGAGATTACCATCCGCTCCAGCGGAACCATCTTCCGGGTGTCGGAGAGCACCTCTGATATGCACGCCTCCATCGACGCGGCGGTAACCACTCTGGAGCGCCAGATTCGCAAGAACAAGACCCGTCTGGAGAAGCGGCTGCGCCAGGGCGCGTTTGAGCGGGCGCTGGACGTGAGCGAGGTCTCTACCTTTGCCCCCGACGAGCCGGAGGAGGGCGAGTACCGCATTGTCCGCAGCAAGACCTTCTCCCTCAAGCCCATGACCCGGGACGAGGCGATCCTGCAAATGAACCTGCTGGAGCACAATTTCTTCGCCTTCCGGGATGAGGAGGCCGACGGCGCTTTCGCTGTGGTCTACCGCAGGAATGGCGGAGACTATGGCCTGATTGAGGACGAACAGTAAGGATATAATTAAGGAGGGGGTTATTCCCCCTCCTTACATTTATGTTCAGATTCTGAAGTGGTGAGATACAGCTCCTCACAGGCCCGCTGAGCGGTGACCAGACAGTTGATGGCGTCTTCTGTGGCGGCAATCAGGGTCAGATACATTTTTTGATAGTCTGGCATATTCATCACTCCCGCTACTATTTTAGGACAAATAGTCCAATATGTCAATAGGACGATATGTCCTGAGATATATTAATACCGGTGATATAAATGCAGCTGAGGATCCGGGATTTAAGGGAGGATGCCGACCTGACGCAGAGTGAAGTTGCGCAATACCTGATGTGCGACCAGTCGCTGTACTCCAAATATGAGCGGGGAGAACGGGCGCTTCCCTTGGATGCCGCAATAAAATTGGCGCAATTCTATGAGACGAGTGTTGACTATCTGGTGGGGCTGACCAATGTGACAAAGCCATACGCCAGATGATTCAAGTGCCGGCATCGGATTTTTGTCAGTTAAACGTGAAAGTTCCCGATTGACGTTTTTTTGCTGATTCTCTATAATGTAGATAGAAAAAGGAGGTAACGCCATGAGCCGAGAGAGAGTGCTGGCCCTGCTGCGGGAACGCCAGGGGGAATACCTGTCCGGAGAGGCTATGAGCCATGAGCTGGGCATCAGCCGGGCCGGGGTATGGAAAGCCATCAAAGGCCTGCGGCAGGAGGGATATAAAATTGCCTCCGCCCCCAACCGGGGCTACTGTCTGGAGAACGCCCCCGACCGGCTGCGGGCGGGGGAACTGTCCGGCCCGCTGGCGGGGGCGCTGGTGGGGTCCAGGCTGCTGTGTCTGGATGTGATCGACTCCACTAACACGGAGTGTAAACGTCAGGCCATGTCGGGGGCGGAAGAGGGACTGGTGGTGACGGCGGAGGAACAGACCGCCGGCCGGGGCCGGCGGGGCCGGGATTTTCAGTCGCCCAGGGGCAAGGGACTGTACTTGTCGGCCCTTCTGCGGCCCAGGCTGACACCGGAGGAGGTGTCGGATTTCACCGCCTGGGTGGCGGTGGCGGTGTGTGACGGCATCGAGGCCTGCTGCGGCGTGCGCCCTAAGATCAAATGGACCAACGACATTGTGCTGAACGGCAGAAAGCTGGTGGGGATTCTCACCGAGCTGGGGATTGAAAGTGAGAGCAATGCCCTGGACTATCTGGTCACCGGGATTGGAATCAATGTAAATGAGACCCCGGAGGATTTTTCCCCGGAGGTGAGGGAAATGGCCACCTCGCTGGCCCAGGAGTTGGGGCGGCCGGTGCGCCGGGCGGAGCTGGCCGCTCAGGTGGCGCTGGCGCTGGACCGGATGTATGCCGCTTATCCGAAGGAGAAGGAGCGGTATTTGCAGATGTACCGGGCCGACTGCCTTACCCCGGGCCATCAGGTCCAGCTCATTACTCCCACCGCCCGGCGGGAGGCCTTCGCCCTGGAGATCGACGATCAGTTCAACCTGGTGGTGGAGCTGCCGGACCACAGCCGGGAGAGCATTGCCGCGGGGGAGGTCTCCGTCCGGGGCATGTATGGGTATGTGTAAGGAAAAGCCGCTCAGTCGAGCGGCTTTTTTCATGTCAGCTTGCGTTCGATCCAGGCCAGCAGATCGTCAAAAACCTCCTGGCGGTTGATCTCGTTAAACATCTCATGACGGCCGCCGGGATAGAGCTTTACAGTAACATCCTTACATCCCGCAGAGCGGAACATCCCCTCCACCTTCCGCACACCCTTGCCCATGGAGCCCACCGGGTCCCGGTCGCCGGACAGGAAGTAGACCGGGGTATCCCTGTTCATTTTGGCCAGGTTGTTCCGGTCGGCGATGAATTGAAGGCCGCCCATCATGTCCCGGAACATGGCGGCTGTGATCAGAAAGCCGCACAGCGGGTCAGCCAGGTAGGCGTCCACCGCCGCCCCGTCCCGGCTGATCCAGTCGGAGGTGGTGCGGTTGGGCTTGAAGGCCCGGTTGTAGCTGCCAAAGGGCAGGTCGTTTAGCCGCCTGCTCACATAGTCGGGGCCCTTTGTCCGGCAGAGAGCGGCAGACAGGGCCTTTCCCGAGGCCACTGCGGCGGGGGATTCCTGGCCGGTTCCGGACAGCACGGCGGCGCTGACGGTGCCCGGCCAGCGGATGAGGTAGGTGCGGGTGAGGAAGGAGCCCATGGAGTGGCCCAGGATCACATAGGGCAGGGTGGGATACTTTTCTCCCTCCAGCTCCCGGAGGCGGCGGACGTCCCGAGCCACCAGATCCCAGCCGTTTTTGGGGCCGAAGTAGCCGAATTTTCCCCCGGCGGTGAGGCCGTGGCCCAGGTGGTCCTCGCCGCACACCACGTAGCCGTGGGAAGCCAGAAAACGGGCGACAGGGTCGTACCGGCCGATGTGCTCCGCCACCCCGTGGACGATCTGCACCACTCCCCGGGGGCTGCCCTCGGGCACCCACTCCCGGGCGTGGCAGGTGTGGACGCCGTCAGAGGAGGGGTAGGAAAAGTCAAAGGTCTGAATCATAGGGCACCTCATTTCCGCTCCAAGGGAGCGTTTTTCTTAGTGTAATCCAGAAAACGGGATCCGTCAAGGTCCTTCCATGCCGGACATGGAAGGTGATTCGTTCACATCAGCTCCAGCAGTGACCGAATTGTTCCGGCGTGGAAGGAGCCCTCCTGGGCCAGCTCCAGATAGAGCTCCTTCAGGCAGGGGTCGGCTGTGGCCTGAGCGGCCTGCCTGTTTTTCTGTTCCCACTGCTGCTCCCAGACAAACTGCTGCCGGAGGGCCAGAGGCAGAGAAGCCGGCAGACAGGGGGCGGCGCATTGGGGCATGTAGCGCTTTCCGGTGATGAGAAAGTAGGCGGCGGACAGCCGGCGGAAGGCCAGCCGGTGGTCCCGGGCCAGGGCGGCCAGAGCCCTGGCGCAGGACCCGCCGGACCGGCGGGCCAGGACCCGTCCGGCAGCGGCCCCCGATTGCACCAGGGACATCAGCTCCTCCAGACGGCCGCTGTCCCCCTGGGACATCTCACCCAGGCACAGGGCGGGCGGAGAGACCGGCGGCGTATCAGGACACTGTGGGCAGTCAGGACAGGCTGGGCAATCGGGACACTCGGACTGGGGGGGACAGTCGGGGACGGCGGGCAGATCGGGCTGGTCCGGAGGGGTGTCTGCTTGGCATTCGGGGACAGGGGGCAGGTCGGGCGCGGTGGGCGGGACCTCCTCCGGGGGGATGGAGGGCTCGGCTGGAACGGAGGTGTCAGGCGGGGTGACAGGGGGCGCTTCCCCCTCCCGGGGAGCGGCCTGTCCAGGCATCACCCGGTTCCAGACCCGCTGAAAGGCGGCCGGGTCAATGTCCTTCCCGGCCAGAGCGGGGAGATCAACTTTCAGTTCCATATCAAAAACTCCTTTGCGAAAATGTATAGCAGGGGACTGCCCCATTCTATGCCCCGGAGGTCAGTTTGGCTTGCAAGAAGGAAAAAAATGTGTTACAATACACTGCAAAGTGTTTTGTCAGCAGGGAGGTGGGGCATTGGAAGCACCTATTTACCGCCTGGAAGGGGTGGTAAAAGCGAAAGAGGAGAATATGGAGGATTTTGTAGGTCCGCTGGACCTGATTCTCCACCTGCTGAGCAAAAATAAGCTGGAGATAAAGGATATCCAGATCGCCCTCATTCTGGACCAGTATATGGAGTGGATGAATAAGCGGAAGGAGCTGGACCTGGAAGTGGCCAGCGACTTTGTGACGATGGCGTCCCATCTGGTGTATATCAAGACCAGAATGCTGCTGTCCATCAACGATGAGGAGGCCATGAGCGAGATGGAACAGCTCATTGCCACCCTGGAGGCCCACCAGCGCAACGAGAACTATCTGAAGGTCAAAGCGGTGGTCCCCGCCCTGGACAGCCGCTATCAGATTGGCCGGGACTATCTGACCAAGGTGCCCGAGGCGGTCCAGCCCGACAAAATATACCGGTATGTCCACGACAAGACCGATCTGCTCAGGGCTATGACCGACGTGCTGGGCCGGTTGGACAGCAAGCTGCCCCCGCCGGTGTCCGCCTTTCAGGGAATCGTGGGCCGGGAGCCCTACCCTGTGGCCGATAAGGCCGGAGAGATCATCAAGCGGCTGGTCAGCTTCGGCGTCACCCGCTTCCGGGCCCTGTTCAAGGGCAGCCGCAGCCGGTCGGAGGTGGTGGCCACCTTCCTGGCGGTGCTGGAGCTGTGCAAGGCGCGCCGGCTGCTTCTGGCGGGTACCGAGACGGACTGCACTGTCACCTGTACCCAGGAGGAGGGCACAGTGGAGTTTACAGCGGAGAATTATTAGGAAATTTCTTCCCCCTCTGGGGGAGGTGGCCCGAAGGGCCGGAGAAGGCCCTCTCAGTCACCGCCTGCGGCGGCGACAGCTCCCCCAAGGGGGGAGCCAGGGGCAGAGGAGGTGAGGTCGTGGAAGTGAAAGAGCTGGAATCCGCCTTGGAGGGGGTGCTGTTTGCTGCCGGGGAGCCGGTGGCGGTGGAGCGGCTGTGCCTGGGACTGGAGGTGGACAGGCCCACTCTGGATGCGGTTGCCCAGCGGCTGATGGACCAGTACAGCTATGACCGCCGGGGCATCCGTCTGGTAAAGCTGGATACCAGCTACCAGCTTTGCTCCGCCCCGGAGTTTGCCTCCTATATCCGCAAGACGCTGGAGAGCCGCAAGCCCGCCAAGCTGTCCCAGCCGGCGCTGGAGGTGCTGGCCATCATCGCCTATTACCAGCCCGTCACCCGGGCCTATGTGGACCAGGTGCGCGGGGTGGACAGCTCCTACACCATGGGTCTGCTGCTGGAGCGGGAGCTGATCGAGGAGGCGGGCCGTCTGGCCGTGCCGGGCCGGCCCATGCAGTTTAAAACCACGAAAAATTTTCTGCGTTCCTTTGGCCTTTCCAGTCTGGAGGAGCTGCCTGAGCTGCCCAACCAGTCTCAGGAGGGCAGTCAGATGACGCTGGAACTGGAGGCGAGCCTTCAGCGCCTCCGGGAGGCGGAGGTACTGGAGGGGGAGCCCTCTGAGCTGCCGGAGCCCCCGGCGGAGGGCACATGAGGGCCCTCCATATCCTGGCCGTCGTGCTTCTGGTTCTGCTCCTGATCGGGCAGATCCGGGTGGGCTGCCGGGCGGAGTTTAATTCCGAGGGCTTTTTTCTGTGGGCCAGGCTGGGTAAAATTCGAATTAAGATTCTGCCTATGAAGCCGAAGGAAGAAAAACCCCAAAAGCCCCCCAAACCCCCGAAGACGAAAAAGGAGAAAAAGGAGAAGCTCCCCGCCACCCTGCCGGAGAAGGTCGGGGGAGCGTTGGAGTATGCCCGAGCGCTTCTGCCCGTGGCCCTGGAGGCGGCGGAGGGCCTGTGGCGGGGCTTTGCCATCGACACACTGGAGCTGGAGCTGACGGCGGGCTCCTCCGACCCGGCGGATGCGGCCATGCTGTATGGCAACGCCAATGCCGCCCTGGGGGCGCTGTGGATTCCGCTGACCAGAGCCTTCCATGTGAAGGACGGCACCGCCCGGGTGAAGCTGGACTTTGACGCCCCGGGCATAACGGTGTATGCCCTGGCCTCCTTCTCCCTGAAGCTGGGACGGGTGGTCTGGGTGGGCCTGCGGGCCGGAGTGAAGGCCTTGATTGGAGCACTTGCCGCTCGAAGGCGGCTGAAATTAAAACGACAGCAGAGAAAGGCGGCATAACCTATGGAACAGGAAAAAAATTCCCTTGGCGAGCTGATGAAGATTACAATGGAGCACATCAAAACGATGGCGGACGCCAACACCATCATCGGTACCCCCATCCATGCGGAGGGGGTCACGCTGATTCCGGTGTCCCGGATGTCCTTCGGCATGGGCGGCGGCGGCACGGAGTTTTCCACCAAGGCCGGAGCTCCCAAGGAGGGCTTTGGCGGCGGCAGCGTCGCCAGCGCCAAGCTGGAGCCGGTGGCCTTCCTGGTGATCCGGGAGGACGGTAGCGTGAAGCTGCTGCCTGTGGCTCCGCCCCCCGCTACTACGGTGGACCGGGTGATCGAAACGGTGCCCGAGGTGGTGGACAAGGTGACCGGCTTCATTGAAAAACAGCAGGAGAAGAAGGTCAAAAAGGAGGCGGAGGGGGACTTCGCCGAATAAAAAATTTCCTGGAAAATTTGGAGAAAGGCCGCGGCATACTAGGTCCATCGACAATTCACAGCTGAGCTGTATCCCACCCTCTTCAGGGGGCGGAGCAGCTGAGATCAGTGTGGAAGAGAAGGTGGCAAAATGAAGCGGCTTTTTTCTGTTATGCTGGCCGGGGCGATGCTGGCATGTTCTCTGCCCGGAGGCTGGGCAGAGGAGACAGCTCCAGGCAAAATTTCCGCCGCCAGCGCGGTGCTGATGGATGGGGACACCGGCCGGGTGCTCTGGGAAAGGGACAGCCATACCCCCCGGCTCATTGCCAGCACCACAAAGCTGATGACCGCCCTGGTGGCTCTGGAGTCGGGGCACAGTCTGGAGGAGGTTGTCACCGTCGCCCCGGAGTGGGCGGGGGTGGAGGGCTCCTCTATCTATCTGCGTCCCGGGGAGGAGGTCACGCTGGAGACCCTGCTCTACGGGCTGCTCCTCCGCTCGGGCAACGACGCCGCCCTGGCCGTCGCCGGGCACTGCGGTGGGACGGTGGAGCAATTTGTAGCCCGGATGAACGAAAAGGCCCGGGCGCTGGGTATGGCCGACACCGGCTTTGCCAACCCGAACGGCCTGGACGCGGAGGGGCACCGGTCCAGCGCCTACGACATGGCCCTGCTCGCCCGAGCCTGCCTGGAGAATGAGGAGCTGGCCAAAATTGCCGCCACCAGATCCATTACTCTGGGGACACGCACCTTTACCAATCACAACAAGCTGCTGTGGCGTTATGAGGGCTGCGTGGGGCTGAAGACGGGCTACACCGAGAAGGCGGGCCGTACCCTGGTCAGCGCCGCGAGGCGGGAGGGCACGACCCTGATCTGCGTGACCCTCAACGCGCCCAGTGACTGGGCTGACCACACCGCCCTTCTGGACTGGGGCTTTGCCAATTATGAGTCCAGACCGCTGGCAGAGGCGGGGAAGGTCATCGGGCAGCTGCCTGTGACAGGGGGGCTGTCGCCCGTCTGCCCGGTGGAGACAGGGGCGGACCTCGCTGCCGCTTTGGCCCCTGGCGAGGCGGTGCAGATGGCCTGTGAGCTGACCGAGAGGGTGCTCGCCGCGCCTGTGAGCAGGGGGACGCAGGTGGGTGAGGCAGTATATTATGTCAACTCGAAGGAGCTGGCGCGGGTGCCGCTGGTGACCGGGCAGAGCGTCCATGGCATAGAGGCGCCAAAAGGAGGATTCCGCCTATGGAGGAGCGTCTTCAAAAATTGATCTCAGCCTGCGGGCTGGCCTCCCGGCGGGCGGCGGAGGAGTGGATTGCCGCCGGAAGGGTGACGGTGAACGGAGAGAAGGCACGTCTGGGGGACCGGGCGGACCTGGACCGGGACGCCGTGCTGGTAGACGGCAGGCCGCTGAAGCCCGGCGGCGGCCGGACCTATCTCATGCTGAACAAGCCCCGGGGATATGTGACCACTCTGTCCGACGAGAAGGGGCGCAGGACGGCGGCCAGTCTGGTGGAGGACTGCGGCGTGCGGGTGTGGCCGGTGGGCCGGCTGGACATGGACTCTGAGGGGCTGCTGCTCTTCACGGACGACGGCGCCCTTACCCACCAGCTTCTCCACCCCAGCCACGAGGTGGAGAAGGAGTATCTGGTGTGGGTGACGGGGAATGTCAATAAGGCCCTGCCCGTTCTGGCCGCCCCCATGGAGCTGGATGGAGAGGAGATTTTTCCCGCCCGGGTGCGGCGGGGCCGGGACAGCGGAGGCGTCCATCAGCTGTCCATCACCATCCACCAGGGGAAAAACCGGCAGGTGCGCCGGATGTGTGCCCAGGCCGGGCTGGAGGTGCTGCGGCTCAAACGAATCCGGGAGGGGGCGCTGTCTCTGGACCGGGCCCTGAAGCCGGGGCAGTGGCGTCACCTCACCGACGAGGAGCTGCGTCTGCTGACCCAACCTTTGAGCGACTGCTGAGAGATTTTTGCAGGAAAATGTTGAAATTCCTGCAAGAATCTCTTGCGTTTTTTCCACAGAACGAGTATGATATAGCTCAGCGAGTAAATTTTGGGGGAGGACGCCATGAACCGTGATATCCTGACTGCCATACAGGACAATATGAGCTCCTTTTCCAAGGGGCAGAAGAAGATTGCCGGATTTATTCTGGAGTCCTACGACAAGGCCGCCTTCATGACGGCCAGCCGCCTTGGGAAAAGGGTGGGGGTGAGCGAGTCCACGGTGGTCCGGTTTGCCTCCGAGCTGGGCTATGACGGCTATCCGGACATGCAGCGTTCCCTGCAGAAGATGATCCGCAACCGGCTGACCACGGTTCAGCGCATTGAGGTGACCAACGACCGGCTGGGGGATCAGGACCTGCTGTCCATGGTGCTCCAGTCAGACATTGACAAGATCCGGCAGACGCTGGAGGAGCTGGACCGGGAGAGCTTCAATCGGGCAGTGGACGCCATTGTGTCAGCCCGGAAGATTTACATAATCGGCGTGCGGTCCTCTGCCGCCATCGCCTCCTTCCTGAACTTCTACTTCAACCTGATTTTTGACAACGTGGTGCTGGTATCCGCCAGCACTGCCAGCGAAATTTTTGAGAGCCTGCTCCGGGTTGGGGAGGGGGATGTGGTAATCGGCGTCAGCTTTCCCCGATACTCCAGCCGGACAGTTCAGGCTATGAGCTTTGCCCGGGACCGGGGGGCCGCCACGGTGGCCATTACCGACAGTGAGGCCTCCCCCCTGATTCCCATCTCCCAGTATCTGCTGATGGCCCGCAGCGATATGGCCTCCTTTGTGGACTCCCTGGTGGCTCCGCTGTCCCTGGTCAACGCCCTGCTGGTGGCCGTCAGCCAGCGGAAAAATGACGAGCTGGCCCGGACCTTCCGCACATTGGAGGATATTTGGGAGGAATATAATGTGTATGAGAAGGTGCCCGAATGAACTGGCCCGATATTGTGGTGGTGGGCGGCGGAGCCGCCGGTATGATGGCGGCCATCTGCGCCGCCCGGCAGGGGGCCGCCGTGACGCTGATCGAGCGCAACCAGAAGGTGGGCCGGAAGCTGTATATCACGGGGAAAGGCCGGTGCAACGTGACCAACCACTGCTCCCCCGAGGAGGTCCGGGCGGCGGTGCCCCGGAACGCCAAGTTCCTGTACAGCGCCCTGGAGCATACGCCCCCAGCCTGGGTGGAGGAGTTTTTTGAGTCCCTGGGCGTGCCCTTAAAGGTGGAGCGGGGCAACCGGGTCTTTCCCGCCTCCGACAAGTCCATCGACATCATCGACGCCCTGTTTTTCGAGTTGAAGCGGCTGAACGTGACCATGACCACCTGGCAGCGCGTGTCCAGTGTGACCTTGAAGGACGGCGCGGTATCCGGTGTTGAAATTGGTACAGCCGGGGACAAATGGGGCTGGGGAGAGCCCTGCAAGGCTGTGATCCTGGCCACCGGCGGGCTGTCCTACCCCGCCACCGGCTCCACCGGCGACGGCCTCTGGATGGCGGAGGAGCTGGGCCATACTCTGGTTGACATAAAACCGTCCCTGGTGCCTCTGGAGTCCCCCGACCCCTTCTGCGCCCGGATGCAGGGTCTGGCGTTGAAAAACGTCACTCTGACGGTAAAAAACGGCAAAAAAAAGACGGTTTACCAGGAGCAGGGGGAGCTGCTGTTTACCCATTTCGGTCTGTCCGGGCCGCTGGTGCTGTCGGCCAGCGCCCACATGCGAGACTACGAGAAGGACCAGTACACCTGCGCCATCGACTTAAAGCCCGCCCTGGACGAGGCCACCCTGGACGCCCGCCTGGTGCGGGAGCTCACCGCCGGGGCCAACAAGGATATGGACAATCTCCTGGGAACCTTGGCCCCCCGGCTGCTGGTGCCCGTCCTGCTGGACCGGGCCGCCATCCCCGGGGACAAAAAGGCCCACGACCTGACCAAACAGGAGCGCCGCCGGCTGCTGGAGCTGTTCAAATGCTTCACGGTGTCGGTGTCCGGCCCCAGGCCGGTGGACGAGGCCATCATCACCTCCGGAGGCGTGAAGGTTTCTGAGGTGGACCCAAAAACTATGATGAGCAGGAAGGTCCCTGGCCTGTTCTTTGCCGGGGAGATGCTGGACGTGGACGCCTACACCGGCGGGTTCAACCTGCAAATCGCCTGGGCCACCGGCCGGGCGGCGGGAGAGGGCGCAGTGGAGTATTTACGATTGCAGTAGGGGCGGATATGATCCGCCCGCAGAATCAAGATAAAACGGGCGGGTGATACCCGCCCCTACAGAGATAGACAACGCTGGAATGTTAGGGGAAAGAAATGGAACAGAGCAATTCAGATGTAAAGCTGGGCCGGTTTTTGATCCTGGTCCTGCGCCATGATCCCCACGCGGCGGGGATCACGCTGGACGAACACGGCTGGGCGGATGTGAATGAGCTGCTGGCCGGAGTGAACCGCACCGGGCGGAAAATTGACAGAGTCACCCTGGAGCGCATTGTCCGGGAGAACAACAAGCAGCGGTACTCCTTCAACGGGGACGGCACGAAAATTCGGGCCAATCAGGGCCACTCCCTTCAGGTGGATGTGGAGCTGAAAGCGGCGCAGCCGCCCAAGTACCTGTACCATGGGACTGCCAGCCGGTTTCTGCCCGCCATTCAGGCGGAGGGCATCCGGAAAATGAGCCGGCAGCATGTCCATCTTTCGGGGGACTTTGAGACGGCCATGGCGGTGGGGAAACGACACGGAATCCCGGTGGTCATCACCATCGACGCAGGGGCCATGGCCCGGGATGGGGTGGCGTTCTACCGCTCGGAAAATGGCGTGTGGCTGTGCGGGCATGTGGAGCCGAAGTATTTTGTCTCCTAACCCAGGTCGCTTTTCAGGCTCACGCCGGTGCGCACCCCCAGCCGAAAGCCTTGCACGGCGTAGTAGGTCAGGGCCTTTTGCAGGTATTGCCGCAGGTCTGTGTCTAATTCGTTGTCGAGCAGGTCGAAGCATAGGGCTTCCGCGTCATTTTTCGGTTGGCTTTCGATGTTGGGTTTGATATAATTGTCATACATCCACTTCATCAGGTCGGTCATGATAATACCTCCTTACGTCTAAATGTGACATATATTATATACGTCTGAATCTAACATGTCAAGAGCTGAGAGGAACTTTATGGATAAAAATTTATTGGTGGATTTTGGTAAACGATTGAAGGCTTTGCGTGAGGCGAAAGGGCTGAAGCAACGAGAAATGGCCGAAGCCATGGGACTTAAATTGCGCCAGTACCAGCGTTATGAGTACGGTGAAATTGGTGTGCCTCTGGAGGCACTGAATTTCTTCGCCGATTATTTCGGTGTGACCACCGATTATCTCCTGGGTCGAGGAGAGTAAAGCCTCCTTTTGAAAGGAGGTGCCCCAGTGCGCACACTGGGGCGGAGGATTGTGTTTCGCGAAGCGAAACGTGCGAAGCAGACAAAATTTGTATAAACTTTAGTTTACTTCGTATGTCCGGCTTTGCCGGACGCAATCCTCAGTCAGCTTCGCTGACAGCTCCTTTTGCTGCGCAGCCGTTGGCGGCTTTGCCGCCTTACGGATGCGGCGTCCCCCTTGCGGGGAAAAGGAGCCTTTTCCCTGCGGGGGACGAAGGAAGGAGACAGTAAGATGAACCATAAAAGCATTGCCATCGACGGACCGGCGGGGGCTGGGAAGAGCACTCTGGCCCGGAAGCTGGCGGAAAAGCTGGGCTTTTTGTATGTGGACACCGGAGCCATCTACCGCACGGTGGCGGTGAAGGTGCTGTGGGAGAAGGCGGACCCCGCTGATCCGGCCCAGGTAATCCCCCTGCTGGAGGGGCTGGAGATTCACATAGGCTACGACTCCGACGGGGTGCAGAGGATGTATCTGGAGGGGGAGGACGTGAGCGCGGCCATCCGAAAGCACAAGGTGTCCGGTGTGGCCTCTCAGGTGTCCGCCATCCCGGAGGTGCGGGCCTTCCTGCTGGATTTTCAGCGGAAGCTGGCCCGGGAGAGCAATGTAGTCATGGACGGCCGGGACATCGGCACGGTGGTGCTGCCCCAGGCGGATGTAAAGATTTTCCTCACCGCCGCCCCGGAGGCGAGGGCGAAGCGCCGCCTGCTGGAGCTGGAGCAGCGGGGGGAGGCGGCCGACTTTGACGCCATCCTCCGGGACATCAAGGACCGGGACTGGCAGGATGAGCACCGGCCCATCGCTCCCCTGAAGCAGGCGGCGGACGCCGTTCTGCTGGATACAACGCATTTGGACCTGGGACAGAGCATGAACCAGCTGCTGTTTTTGGTAAAGGAGAAGATCAAGTGAGCGAGGAGACAACTGTAACAAAGGCGCAGCCCAAGGAGAGCCCCCAGCGGCGCAAAAGGCGGATGGACTGGTTTTTTCACCTGCTGTACTGTGTTGTCTGGCCCTATTTTCGCCTGATTCACCCGGTCCGGGCGGTGGGCCGGGAGAATATCCCGGAGGGTCCGGCTGTGATCTGCCCCAACCATACCACCGCCGGCGACCCCTTCTATGTGGTGTTTGCCTTTGGATTCCGTTGTCCTATGCGCGCCATGGCCAAGATGGAGATCATGCGGATGCCCTTCATCGGCTGGATTTTGAGCAAGGCCGGTGTGTTTGGTGTCAACCGGGACAATACAGATCTGAAGGCGGTAAAAACCGCCATGAAATTCCTGAAGGAGGGCGACAAGCTGCTCATGTTTCCCGAGGGCACCCGGGTCCATGAGGGGGAGGACGCTCAGGCCAAGGCGGGCGCAGCCCTCTTTGCCACCCGGGCGGGGGTGCCCCTGCTGCCGGTGTACATACAGCGCAAAAAGAAGCGTTTCCGGCGTAATACTGTGGTAATCGGGGAACCCTATAATCCCGAGTATAAAGGCCGCAAGCCCACCTCGGATGAGCTGCAGGCCATTGCTCAGGACCTGATGGAGCGGGTCAGGGCGCTGGGGGAGGGCGTAGAATGAGGCAGATCCTGCTGGCCGGTTCCGCGGGCTTCTGCTATGGGGTCCGCCGGGCGGTGGAGCTGGCGGAGGAGAAGGCCGCCCAAGGGGTGCCCTGCGTTATGCTGGGCTCCATCATCCACAACCGGGACGTGGTGGACCGGCTGGCGGCTCAGGGCCTCCACTCGGTGGAGAGGCCCGAGGAGGTGCCCGACGGCGGAGCCGTCATTATCCGCTCCCACGGGGAGAGCCGGGCGGTCCACCAGGCGCTGACAGGGCGGGGCGTGCGGATTTTCGACGCCACCTGTCCCAACGTCACCCATATCCATCAGATTGTGTCCGAGGCGGAGGAGAGGGGCCGCCAGCCGGTGATTGTGGGCTCTCCCGACCATCCGGAGGTGCTGGCAATCGCTGGATGGTGCAGAAATCCGGTGGTGGTTTCCGGGGCGGAAGAGTTAGAAAAATGGCTGAATGACAAGGAAAATCGGGAGGATTTACCCCTCACCTTTGTATCCCAGACTACCTCCATAAAGAAAATTTGGGATGATTGCGTGAAAAAAGCAAAAAAACTATGTACAAACGCGGAATTTTTTGATACAATATGCGGAGCGACGTCCAAACGCCAGGAGGAGGCCCGCCAGCTGGCCGCAAAATGCGGCCTGATGGTGGTAGTGGGCGACAGGCAGAGCTCCAATACCAGGCGGCTGGGGGAGATCTGCCGGGAGTACTGTCCCAACGTTCTGCTTATTGAGCGGGCGGAGGACCTGGACTTGAGTCAACTGCCCCAAGTGGATATGGTCGGCATCACGGCGGGCGCGTCAACGCCCGCGTGGATAATAAAGGAGGTCTATGACAAAATGAGCGAAGAAATCATGGAGATCGAAAAATCCTTTGCGGAGATGCTGGAGGAGTCGATCAAAACTTTAAATAATGGGGATAAGGTCACGGGTACCGTTGTGGCAATTACGCCCACAGAGGTCCAGGTGGAGCTGGGTATCAAGTACCCCGGCTACATCGCCCTTACCGAGCTGAGCGACGACCCCACCGTCAAGGTGGAGGATGTCGTGAAGGTTGGCGACGAGATCGAGTCCATCGTTATGCAGGTCAGCGACCGGGACTGTCTGGTCAAGCTGTCCAAGCGCCGCCTGGACATCAACAAGGGCTGGGAGGAGATTGAGGCCGCCCGGGAGAATGAGACCGTTATGGAAGGCTTCGTTACCGAGGACAACAAGGGCGGCGTGGTCGTCTCTGTCAAGGGCGTGCGGGTGTTCGTGCCCGCTTCCCAGACCGGTCTGCCCCGGGAGACTCCCATGAGCGAACTGCTCAAGCAGAAGGTACGCCTGGTCATCACTGAGGTCAACCGTGCCCGCCGCCGGGTGGTTGGCTCCATCAGCCGCGTTACCCGCGCCGAGCGGGCCGCCGCCGCGGAGAAGGTCTGGGCTGAGATCGAGGACGGCAAGCGCTACACCGGCACCGTGAAGTCCCTCACCTCCTACGGCGCTTTTGTGGACATCGGCGGCGTGGACGGCATGGTCCACATCTCCGAGCTGTCCTGGAGCCGCATCAAGCACCCCTCCGAGGTGGTCAAGGTGGGCGACGCCGTGGATGTGTATGTGATCTCTGCCGACAAGGAGAAGAAAAAGATCTCCTTGGGCATGAAGGACCACAGCCAGGACCCCTGGACCGTGTTCACCACCACCTATCAGGTAGGGGACACCGCCAATGTGCGCATCGTCAAGCTGATGACCTTCGGCGCCTTTGCCGAGGTGGTTCCCGGTGTGGATGGCCTGATCCACATCTCTCAGCTGGCCGATCACCGGGTGGAGAAGCCCGGCGATGTGGTGGCCGAGGGCGACAAGGTGGATGTGAAGATCACCGATGTGGACATGGAGAACAAGAAGATTTCCTTGTCCATCCGCGCCCTGCTGGAGCCCTCCTATGAGGAGGAGGCGGAGGAGTCCGCCGAGGAGACCCCTGCTGAGGACCAGTAATTTCGACAAAATAAGCCCGGCCGCAGTGCGGCCGGGCTCATTTTTTTACCCGGAGCCCTAAAAATCTGGAAAAATACGGAGAAAAAATTTTAAAAATGGCGGTTTTTCTCTTGCAAAAATAGGATAAAATTGTTATAATATAACTGAATTAAAAGGGAGAAGGAAGAAAATTCCAGTTTGGATGAGAGAAAGTGAGGTAGCAGGTGTACCAAATCGGGGATAAGGTGGTTCACCCCATGTATGGGGCGGGCGTGGTGGACAGCATCGTACAAAAGACGGTGGACGGCGTGGTGCGGGATTACTATATTCTAAAGCTGCCCAACCGCTCCATGGTGGTGATGGTCCCCACAGAGAATTGTGATGAGATCGGCGTGCGCCCGGTGGTAGACCAGGAGCGGGCCGATCAGGTCCTTGCCGCCATCCCCGATATCCAGGTGGAGATGACGGCGAACTGGAATCACCGCTACCGTGAGAATATGGAACGGATGAAAAGCGGTGATTTGATTGAGGTTGCCCGGGTCATCAAGGGCTTGACGCTCCGGGACCAGAGCCGGGGCCTTTCCACCGGGGAGCGGAAGATGCTCCACTCCGCCAAACAGATCCTGATCTCCGAAATTGTGCTGTCCAAGAGTGTCAGCTACGAGATGGTGGAGGAGGAGCTCAACACCGCGCTGGCTTAAATTGTCCGAAAAAATCAGGGCGGCTTTTTTGTTCCAAACCGGAATGAAAAGGCCGTCATATTTTGTATACTGGGATGTACCGCTGTCCGGTATCAGCCGCTGGACAGCGGAGCCCAGGTGGTGTATACTTGGAACAATATCAGCGGCGCCGGAGCCGAAGCGCTGGAGCGGAAAATATAATAGGTAAGGAGCGAGAATAATGGCGGGACTGCTGTCTCTGTTTAAGAAGAAGCCCGAGGAACCCACCTGTTCGGCGGTCATTGTGTCAGCCGGCTTGGCCCGGCGGATGGAGGGCATCGACAAGGTGCTGGCCCCCCTGGGGGAGCTGCCCGTGCTGGTCCACACCCTGTATGCCTTTCAGGACTGTCCCGCTGTGGATGAGATTGTGGTGGTGGTCCGGGAGGACCTGCTGGTAGAGGTGGGACGGCTGTGCAAAGAATTTGTCTTTGACAAGGTGACCAAGGTGGTGGTTGGGGGGATGGAGCGTATCCACTCCGTCCAGGCCGGACTGCGGGAGGTGCGGCCCGATGCCGCCCTGATTGCCATTCACGACGGCGCCCGCCCTCTGGTTTCCCAGGAAATTATACGGGACGCGGTGGCCAGAGCCGCGATCACCGGAGCCGCCGCTCCGGCTATTCCCCTCACGGATACCATCAAGCGGGAGGACGGGGGGCTGACGGTCGAGACGGTGGACCGCTCTCAGCTGTGGGCTGTGCAGACCCCCCAGGTCTTTGAGGCGGGGCTGATCCGGGCGGCCACCCAGAAGGCGCTGGATGACGGAGAGGTCCTTACCGACGACTGCGGCGCGGTGGAACGGCTGGGTATGAAGGTGACCCTCACCAGCGGAAGCCGGGAGAATTTGAAGGTTACCACCCCTCTGGATTTGATTCTGGGGGAGGCGATTCTGCGGGCCAGAGCGGAGGGAGTGCTGTGAGCGGTATGCGTATCGGCCACGGCTACGACGTCCACCGCCTGACCGAGGGCCGCAGGCTGATTCTTGGGGGAGTGGACATCCCGTGGGAGAAGGGACTGCTGGGCCACTCCGACGCCGATGTTCTCACCCACGCCGTGATGGACGCCCTGCTGGGAGCGGCAGGTCTGGGAGATATTGGAAAGCACTTTCCCGATACCGATCCCGCATACGCCGGGGCGGACAGTCTGAAGCTGTTGGCCCGTGTCATGGAACTGTTGGGGACGCGGGGGCTGTCTGTGGGCAATGTGGACGCCACGATTTTAGCCCAGCGGCCAAAGCTGGCCCCCTATATCCCGCAGATGCGGGACAATCTGGCCCGGGTGATGGGGACAGAGCCCTTCCGGGTGAATGTGAAGGCCACTACCGAGGAGGGGCTGGGCTTTACTGGCTCCGGGGAGGGCATGGCCGCCCACGCGGTTTGCCTGTTAATGGAAAGAGACTGAAATTTTTTCAAGAGGGTCTTGCGCGGCGGTGGGTAATTGAGTATAATTACTCTGTAAGATTGTGAAGAAAGGGGTGTCCGCAATGTCGGCCATTGGAGCGATTGGAGGCTACGGCAGCATCGGCGGTTACTATTCCATCTATCAGAACAGGAATCCCAGAGATACACAGCCCTCCGGCACTGAGCCGGTGAGCCCGGTGTCCCGGGCTGAGACGATTCCCGTACAGCCGGTGAGCAAGGTCCCGTCTGTTCACCGGGGGGCCGTTCAGCCCGCCGAGGAGGACCAGTTCCCCACCATGCGGGAGGGGGCTGACCCCGCTGAGATGGCGGTGCGGGCCCGGATCCAGTATTTGGACGGCAAGGCGGAGGATATGGAGCGGGAGCTCCTGGGCTGGGACCAGTCTCAGGGCCTGGAGAGACTGCTGAACAGGGGCCAGGATGGCCTGAAGCTGGCCCAGGAGGAGAACAAGTCTCCCCAGGAGGTTATGGAGGAGGCCGAGTGCCAGACCTGCGAGAACCGCAAGTATCAGGACGGCTCCGATGACCCGGGGGTGTCGTTTAAGACCGCTACAAATGTGGCCCCGGAGCAGGCGGCCTCCGCTGTCCGTGGTCATGAGCAGGAGCATGTGGTCCGGGAGCAGGCCAAGGCCCAGCGGGAGGACCGGAAGGTGGTCAGCCAGTCGGTGACCATCCACACCGCGATCTGCCCTGAGTGCGGCGACGTGTATGTCTCGGGCGGCACGACCCGCACCACAACCAGAGCGAACCCCGTCCAGGAGCCCCAGGGACAGGAGAGCGGGCAGAGCTCTCCCTTTGAGGCCTTTGCGTAATTGAGAGAAATTTGAGAAAAGGGCTTGCAAACGGACGGCTGTTGTGGTATAATTCCCCGGTCTGAATAACGGGCGGTCCTCTGCGGCGCTCCTGACAGGAGGGGGCACAAGGCCGGAACGAACGCCTATACAACAGGAGGAAAACAACATGGATTTGATGAAAGCATTTACCGAGAAGTACACAAAGGCCGAGCCCCCCGTAATGAATATCGGCGACACTGTCCGCGTTCATCTGCGGGTGAAGGAGGGCAGCCGTGAGCGTATCCAGGTGTTCGAGGGCACCGTGATTGCCAAGAAGCACGGCGGTATTGAGGAGAGCTTCACCGTCCGCCGCATCTCCTACGGCATCGGCGTAGAGAAGGTGTTCCCCCTCCATGCTCCCTCTGTGGAGAAGGTGGAGATTGTCCGTCGGGGCAAGGTGCGCCGCGCCAAGCTGTACTATCTGCGCGACCGTGTTGGCAAGGCCGCCAAAGTCAAGGAACTGCTGTAATCAAAAAAGGAGCGGCTATGCCGCTCCTTTTTCTTAAATTACAGGCCGGAAGGTGGGACGTGTCATAGAGAATATTTTAAAATTTGCCAGCCGGGAGGAGTTCAGAAGCTGGCTTTCGGAGCACTGTACAACCAGCGCCGGCATTTGGCTCCTGTTTGGAAAAGCCGGCGGGCCGAAAACCATAAAAGCGGGTGAAGCGCTGGAGGAAGCCCTCTGCTTCGGCTGGATTGATGGTCAGATGGAAAAGATCGACGATAAATCCTATAAGAAATATTTTTCTCAGCGCAGAGAGAGAAGTAAGTGGTCGGAGAAAAATAAGGCGCTGGTCCAAGTCCTGGAGGAGCGAGGGCTTATGACCGAATTTGGCCGGGCGAAAATCGAGGAGGCCAGGAAAAATGGCCAGTGGGACGCTCCGGACCTCATGCGGCTTACCGAGGAACAGATCGCCTTTGTGTCCGCCCTGCTGGAGGGACACGAGCCGGCCTTCTCAAATTTTCAGGCCATGCCCCTGTCGGTGAGGAAAACCTACGCGCGGGCTTATTATGACGCAAAGACCGACGCCGGACGGGAGCGGCGGATCGCCTGGATGTTGGACCGGCTCAATCAAAATTTAAGGCCGATGTAGGGCTTACGCGGCCAGCAGTGTCTGCTGCGCCAGCCCAAGCAGCAGCAGATGGGCGGGGTAAAAGATATACCACAGGTATTTGTCCCCCGGAAAGGCGGCCCCCTTTTTGCCGTTGTAACAGAAGGTGAACGCCACCCCCAGCAGGGGACCCAGGGCGTTGAGGCACAGCATATGAAACCAGCGATATGTAAACAGCTGTTCCGAGAAGAACATCCAGATCAGCTTATACCGGGATAAGGGCATAAGAAACAGCCACAGCAGGGCTTTTCGACGGACTGGCCAGCTTTCTGTCCAGTAAAAGACCAGAATTAACAGGATATAGAACCCATTTCCCTCCGTCAGGCTCAGGTATTGGGCGGCGATCACCACCCCGGCGGCCAGGACATACCCCAGCCCGTCCCGCTTCCCGTTGCCCCAGTCCACGAGGCGGAGGGTGAGCAGGCCCAGCAGCAGGGTGAACATGATATTCCCATGAAAGCCGAACAGAAGATAATAGGGCCATTCCGCCAGACAGGCGAAGATCAGCAGCCGCAGGGCGTACCTTTTAAAATTCCGGGTGTGCCGGTAGCCATTGGCGATGGAGAACAGAAAGACAGGGGCGGCGATGCGGCCGATGTAGTCGGTGGCCCGCTGGAGAACCAGCAGGGCCGGAATGGTCTCCGACACCTCGGGGAAGAAAAGGACCTCCATCGTCAGCGCCAGGGGCCAGACATAGGTGAGGTGGTCCCACAGCATGGACAGCAGTGCGACCAGTTTCAGTGTGAAAAAGCTCAAGGCAGTTCCCTCCTTAGAAAAATTTACATAGAGAGAATAGCAGATATTTCTTACAAAAAAACAGCCAAGTTTCTTACAAATTTCTGAAATGAAGGTGAGCCGAGTGAAGAGAAAGGTTAAAATAATTGTGTTCGGAGTTTGTTTGGGGTTTGGTCTGACCGCGATTCAGGTCATACTTCAGATTGATAAGGATGTTTTTATGACTGGCTATTGGGTGGCGGCGCTGATTTTTCTGACAGGGGTGCTGCTGGTCAATATGCTCTATAATATCTCCTATCAGAGGAGGATGAAACAGATTGCGCCTCTGCTGGAGGCCGGCAAGCCGCAGGAGTATATCGCCGGGGTGGAGCAGCTGCTGGAGACCGCCAAGGGACAGAACCTGAGAAAAATCTTAACGATGAACCTCGCCGCCGGATATATTGATCTGAAGCAGTTTGATAAGGCAATTGAGCTGCTGGAGGGGATTTCGGACAAAAAACTTGCGGGAACGGCGGTCAAAACGGTCTACCGGCTGAACCTCTGTACCTGTTATTTCAATACAGAACAGGGGGAGAAGGCCCTGAAGCTGTACAACGACAGCCGGAAAATTTTTGAAGCCCAGCGGGGCGGAAAGCTATACGGCGTTAACATCGCGGTTGTGGATATGCTGGCGGCCATCCAGAACAGGCGGTATGACCAGGCGGAACAGCTGCTGGATCAGGCACGGCGGACCTGGGACGACCCCCGTTTTCGTGAGGCGTTTCAGGAGATCGAGCGCACTTTGACAGAAATGAAAAAGGAGAGCACCCTATGAATATCCAATGGTATCCCGGCCACATGACCAAGACCCGGCGGCAGATCGAGGCGGATCTGAAGCTGGTAGATGTTGTGGTGGAGATCATCGATGCCCGAATCCCGGTCTCCAGCCGAAACCCGGACATCGACGCCATCTGCGCCGGCAAGCCCCGGCTGATCGTCCTCAACCGGGCGGACCAGGCCGACCCCGCACAGAATAAAGCCTGGGGGACTTGCTTTCGGAGCCAGGGCCACTCCGTTTTGGAGACCGACGCCCGGTCCGGCCGGGGAATCAACCAGTTTTCGGTGGTGGTCCAGGGGGTGCTCAAGGACCAGATCGCCAAATGGCGGGAGAAGGGCCAGGTGGGCCGCCCTGTCCGGGCCATGGTGGTGGGGGTGCCCAACGTGGGCAAGTCCACCTTCATCAATAAGGTGGCCAAGAAGAAGTCGGCCAAGGCCAGCGACCGCCCCGGCGTCACCCGGGGAAAGCAGTGGGTCCATGTGGACCAGGGGCTGGACCTGCTGGACACCCCCGGCATTCTCTGGCCCAAGTTTGAGGACGAGACCACCGGCATGAATCTGGCCTTTACCGGGGCGGTGAAGGACGAGATCATGGACGTGGAGACCCTGGGCTGCCACTTTATGGCCCTGCTGGGGGAGCGCTACCCCCAGGCCTTGACGGAGAGCTACAGGCTCCCGGAGGTGCCCATCCGGGAGGAGGGGGAGAACGACGTGGCCTGGGGCTACCGGATTCTCCAGGCCTGCGCCGCCAAGCGGGGGATGCGCATCTCCGGCGGAGAGCTGGACACCGAGCGCATGGCCCGGGTCCTGCTGGACGAGTACCGGGGGAGCAGGCTGGGACGCTTTACCCTGGAGGTGCCGACCATCATGACATAATATTTTGACATCGTGCTGGGCAAGGGCCTTGCCTTCCGAACAAATCTGTCCCAGGCAAGGGCAGAGCCCTTGCCCTACATTACATACAAGGAGGAACGACCGTGGAGCTCTGGCGATATGAAAGGGAAGCAATGGAGGAGGGCTGCGCCCTTATCTGCGGCTGTGACGAGGCGGGGGCGGGGCCTCTGGCGGGACCGGTGTACGCGGCGGCGGTGATTTTGCCTCTGGGGGCCGACATCCCCGGTCTGGACGACTCAAAAAAGCTGACGGAGAAGAAGAGGGAGGCCCTGTTTCCTGTGATTCAGGAGCGGGCGCTGGCCTGGTCGGTGGCCCTTGTGGACGCGGCGGAGATTGACCGGACGGACATTCTCAGTGCCCGGATGAAGGCCATGCAGTTGGCCATTGACGGGCTGGCGAAGAGGCCGGATTTCGCCCTCATTGACGGCAACCGGGACAGGGGGCGTACCGCCGCCATCGCCGTCCCGCACCGCTGTGTGGTGAAGGGGGACAGCTTGTCCGCCTCCATTGCGGCGGCCTCCATCCTGGCCAAGGTGAGCCGGGACCGGTACATGGTAGACATGGCGGCGAAATATCCGGAGTACCGCTTCGACAGGCATAAGGGTTATGGGACAAAGCTCCACTATGAGCTGCTGGCCCAGCACGGCCCGAGCCCGATCCACCGCAAGACCTTTCTGAAGAGGGTGGAGGAGGGATGAGCGGTCAGGACAGCCGGCTGAGGGGCCGGTGGGGGGAGGACCGGGCGGCGGAATATCTGGGCCGCAAGGGCTTTCGTCTGGTGGCCGCCAACTGGAGGTGCCGCTTTGGAGAGCTGGACCTGGTTGCCGAGGACGGTACATACCTCTGCTTTGTAGAGGTCAAGCTGCGCAAGAGCGCCGCCTACGGCTCGGCGGGCGACTTTGTGGACGGGCGGAAGCAGAGCAGGCTGCGCGCCGCCGCGGAGCTCTATCTGGCCAAACACCCCACGGACCTGCAGCCGAGATTTGATGTGATAGAAATCTACGCCCCCCAGGGCACTAATACAGTGAACCCCAGGATATTCCATTTAGAGAACGCCTTTTAGCATAAATCCCTTGACCATTGGGCAAAAAACTGGCATAATAGGACCCATCAATACACAGTAAGGAAGGATCAATATGCGGTATATCAGCACACGGGACAATGTGATACAGTATTCTGCGGCCCAGGCAATTACCCAGGGGCTGGCCAAGGACGGCGGACTGCTGACCCCATTCTTCATTCCCAAGCTGCCCAGCAAGGCGCTGGAGGATATCAAGGATATGGCCTATCAGCAGCGGGCGGTGTACATCATGAAGCAGTATCTGGAGGAGTTCTCTGTCAAGGAGCTCACCGATTTTGCCAACGCCGCCTATGGCCCGGACAAGTTTGACTCCCCAGCGGTGGCCCCGGTGCGCACGGTGGACGAGGTTACCCACTGCCTGGAGCTGTGGCACGGCCCCACCTGTGCCTTTAAGGACATGGCCCTTCAGATGCTGCCCCACCTGCTGTCCGCCTCTCTGGTCAAGACGGAGGAGGAAAAGACGGCCTGTATTCTGGTCGCTACCTCCGGCGATACGGGGAAAGGGGCTCTGGAGGGGTTCAAAAACGTGCCCCGGACCAAAATTTTGGTGTTCTACCCCAAGGATGGCGTGTCTGAGGTCCAGGAGCTGCAAATGGTCACCCAGGAGGGGGGCAATGTGGGGGTCTCCGCCGTGGTGGGCAACTTCGACGATGCCCAGACCGGCGTGAAAAAGCTGTTCTCTGATGAGACGGTCCGCCAGGAGCTGGCGCGCAGGGGCTACTTCTTCTCCTCCGCCAACTCCATCAACTGGGGCCGGGTGCTGCCCCAGATCGTCTACTACATCTCCGCCTACTGCGATCTGCTGCGGGACGAAAAACTTGCTCCGGGGCAGACGATCAATATCTGTGTTCCCACCGGAAATTTTGGGAATATTCTGGCCGCCTACTATGCCCGGGAGATGGGCCTGCCCATCGACCAACTGATCTGCGCCTCCAACAGCAACAATGTGCTTACCGACTTCCTCCGAGAGGGGGTCTATGACCGCAACCGGACCTTCTACAACACCATGTCCCCCTCGATGGACATCCTGATCTCCTCCAATCTGGAGCGGCTGCTGCTGTCCCTCACCCAGGACCCGGCGGAGGTGAAGGAATACATGACCCGGCTGGCCCAAACGGGCCGGTATCAGGTGAGCGACCGGGTGAAGAGCAAGCTGCAAAAGCGGTTTAAGGGCTATTTCTGTGACGATCAGGAGACCCAGCGGGTCATCCGGGCCATGTTTGAGCGGCACGGCTATCTCATCGATACCCACACCGCCGTGGCCTTCTCCGCCCTGGAGCAGTACCGGAGGGAGACCGGGGACAACACCCCCGCCATTGTGGCCTCCACCGCCAGTCCCTTCAAGTTCTGCGGGAGCGTTCTGGAGGCCCTGGGAGAGACCCGGGTTGCCGGCGGCCTGGACGCTCTGGACCAGTTGACCGCCAAAACCGGACAGCCGGCCCCCGCTCCCCTGGCCGGCCTGCGGGACAAGTCCGTCCGCTTCACCCAGGTGGTGGAGAAGGACCGCATGGTGGACGCGGTGCTGTCCCTGCTGGGGTGAGCCTATGGCCCTGTACGCCATTGGAGACACACATCTGTCCCTGACCAGCGGCAAGCCTATGGACATATTCGGCGGCGGCTGGGCGGGCTATGTGGACAAGCTGCGAGAGGGGTTTAATGCCACTGTGTCCCAAGGGGACACAGTGGTGATATGCGGGGATGTATCATGGGGCATGAGCCTGGAGGAGGCCCGGGCCGACTTCGCCTTTCTGGACGCCCTGCCCGGGGGCCGAAAGCTCCTGCTCAAGGGCAACCACGACTATTGGTGGACAACCGCCAGCAAGATGCAGGCCTTTTTTCAGGAAAACGGCTTTCGCACCCTGGATATTCTCCACAACAACTGCCATTTTTACGGGGAGACCGCCCTGTGCGGCACCCGGGGCTGGTTCTACGAGGAGGACCGGGGGGAGCACTCCGCCAAAATCTTCAACCGGGAGCTGATCCGGCTGGAGGCCTCCCTGAAGGCGGCAGGAGAGAGGGAGAAACTGTGCTTTCTCCACTATCCGCCTCTGTATCAGGGCTACCGCTGCCAGGAGATCATTGATCTGCTGGAGCGGTACAGCGTAAAGCTGTGCTGCTACGGCCACCTCCACGGGGGAAGTCACCGGCTGGCCGTCACCGGGCGGCAGGGGGCGGTGGACTACCGCCTGGTGGCCGCCGACTATGTGGGCTTCCGGCCGGTGTGTATCCTGTAGGGGCGGATAATATCCGCACCTGTATGCGAAACCCCCGTCAAAGTGCCTGATTCAGCTCTCTGAAAAAACGATATAGGAAATAATCTGGAAAATTTTCAAAAAAAGACTGTTCAAATGGCCGCATATCTGATAGAATATCGTGGCGAAAGTAAAAGGGCCCCGCCGCCGGCGCTGGTGAGACGGGACCGACAGGAGGAAATTGTACAAATGAAGGTCACCAGTGTTGAGAAGAAAGAAAAGAGCACCGTAGAGCTCATGATCCAGGTGGAGGCGGAAGCCTTTGAGGCCGCCATTCAGAAGGTCTATCTGAAGACCCGGGGCAGAATCAATGTGCCCGGCTTCCGTAAGGGCAAGGCACCCCGGAAGATCATCGAGGGCATGTATGGCGCCAGCGTGTTCTACGAGGACGCCGTCAATGAGTGCTACCCCGCCGCCTATGAGGAGGCCGTGAAGGAGCAGGGCCTGGACGACGTGGGCTACCCCAAGATGGAGATCGTCGAGATGGGCAAGGATGGCTTCACCTTTAAGGCGCTGGTCTCTGTCCGCCCCGAGGTAAAGCTGGGCGAGTACCTGGGCCTGACCGCCCCCAAGGAGGAGGTCAAGGTCACCGATAAGGACATTGATGAGGAACTCAAGCCCTACATCGACCGGGCCACCCGTCTGGTCAGCGTAAAGCGCAAGGCCAAGAAGGGCGACACCGCTGTCATCGACTTCGAGGGCTTTGACAACGGCACCCCCTTCGAGGGCGGCAAGGGTGAGAACTACGACCTGAAGCTGGGGGCCGGCATGTTCGTCCCCGGCTTTGAGGAGCAGGTCATCGGCATGAAGGCCGGTGAGGAGAAGGACATCGACATCACTTTTCCCGAGGACTACCACGCGGAGCTGGCCGGCAAGGCGGTCATTTTCCACGTGAAGGTCAACGAGGTAAAGGAGTCCCAGGCCCCCGAGGTGGACGATGAGTTCGCCAAGGATGTGTCTGAGTTCGAGACCCTGGCCGACTTCCGCAAGGACCTGGGGGAGAAGCTCCAGGAGCGCAAGGAGGCCCAGGCCAAGAACGACTTTGAGAATGCTGTCATTGAGCAGCTGGTGGAGAATATGGAGTGCGAGGTCCCTGACGGCATGGTAGAGGTCCAGGTGGACCGCCTGATGGACGACTACGCCATGCGCCTGCAGAGCCAGGGCATCCCCATGGATCAGTACATGTCCATGATGGGCATGACCCCTGAGATGATGCGCGCCTCCTCCAGGCCCGCCGCCCTGAAGCAGGTGCAGACCGAGCTGGCCCTTACCGCTGTGGCCCAGGCGGAGAACATTGAGATTTCTGATGAGGAGTATGAGGCGGAGGTAGCCAAGCTGGCTGAGCAGTACAATATGCCCGCCGAGCAGGTGAAGGCCGTTATTCCCGCGGAGAGCCTGAAGAAGGATATGGCCATGAGGAAGGCCAGCGAGCTGGTGCTGTCCCAGGCCAAGGAGGGCAAGCCCAAGAAGAAGGCCGCCCCCAAGAAGGCCGATGCCAAAGAGGAGAACGAGGAAGAGAAGCCCAAGCGCAGCCGGGCCAAGAAGAAGACCGAGGAGCCCGCTGAGGAGTAATTTGCCATATGTCCCGGGGCGGTTTTGGCCGCCCCGGGCGTGTGCGTATATGAAATGGAATGAATTGGCCTCTCTGTGGGTATAATCTGGTATCTCATCTAATAAAGGAGTATCATCATGAGTTTAGTTCCCTATGTAGTAGAACAGACCAACCGGGGCGAGCGGTCCTATGACATTTTCTCCCGCCTGCTGAACGACCGGATCGTTATGCTGTCGGAGGAGGTCAACGACACCACCGCCTCCCTCATTGTGGCCCAACTGCTGTATCTGGAGGCCCAGGACCCGGACAAGGACATCCAGTTCTACATTAACAGCCCTGGCGGCTCTGTCACAGCGGGTATGGCTATCTACGACACCATGCAGTATATCAAGTGCGACGTGTCCACCATCTGCATCGGCATGGCCGCCTCTATGGGGGCGTTTTTGCTGTCCTCCGGGGCCAAGGGCAAGCGGCTGGCTCTGCCCAACGCTGAAATTATGATCCATCAGCCCTCCGCCGGGACGCAGGGTCAGATCACCGACATGGCGATCCATCTGCGCCGGCTGGAGATCATCAAGACCCGAATGAACCGTATTCTGTCTGAAAACACAGGCAAGCCCATTGAGGTGGTCACTGCGGACTGTGAGCGTGACAACTTTATGACCGCCCAGGAGGCCCAGGAGTACGGCCTGGTGGACAAGGTACTGGACAAACGGTAATTTTCCGGGAGACGGGCGGCCCTAGTCTGTCCCCGTGAGAGAGGTGTATTCATGGCAATCAACGACGAGAGAAGAATACGCTGTTCCTTCTGCGGCAAGCACCAGGACCAGGTGAAGCGGATGATCGCGGGCCCTGGCGTTTATATCTGTGACGAGTGTGTGGGCCTTTGCATGGAGGCCATGGGAGTGGATAGCTTCCAGCAGGAGGACAGCGAGCCGTTTATGGGGGAGATTCCAGATGCGATCCCCACCCCCAAGGAAATCCACGCCGTGCTGGACCAGTATATTATTGGTCAGGAGAAGGCCAAGATGGCTCTGTCCGTGGCGGTGTACAACCACTATAAGCGCATCTATTTCGGCGGGGCGGAGGATGTGGAGCTGCAGAAGAGCAACATTCTTCTGATGGGGCCCACCGGCTGCGGAAAAACCCTTTTCGCCCAGACCCTGGCCCGGGTGCTGAGGGTGCCCTTTGCCATCGCCGACGCCACGACCCTTACCGAGGCGGGCTATGTGGGTGATGACGTGGAGAATATCCTCCTGCGCCTGGTCCAGGCCGCCGACTACGACATCGAGTTGGCGGAGCGGGGGATTATCTATATCGACGAGATGGATAAAATTGCCCGGAAGAGCGAAAACACGTCCATTACCCGGGACGTGTCCGGCGAGGGCGTGCAGCAGGCGCTGCTGAAGATTCTGGAGGGCACGGTAGCCAATGTGCCCCCCCAGGGCGGACGGAAGCACCCCCATCAGGAATTTATCCAGATTGACACCCACAATATCCTCTTTATCTGCGGCGGCGCCTTCGACGGCATCGACAAGATCATCGAGCACCGGCTGGATAAGCGCTCTCTGGGCTTTGGGGCCGAGATTAAGAGCAAGAAGGAGCGCAATGTGGGCGAGATGATGGCGGAGCTCCAGCCCCAGGATCTGCTGAAGTACGGTATCATCCCGGAGCTGGTGGGCCGTATGCCGGTGGTCACCACCCTGGAGTCGCTGGACCGGGACCAGATGGTGCGTATTCTGACCGAGCCCAAGAACGCCCTGGTGAAGCAGTATGAGACTCTGCTGGCCTATGACGAGGTGGAACTGGAGTTTACTCCCAAGGCCCTGGAGGCCGTGGCCGACCGGGCGGTGGCCCGGGAAATTGGAGCCCGCGGCCTGCGGGCCATTCTGGAGGAGGTCATGAATCAGATCATGTATGATATCCCCTCCGACCCCACAATCATTAAGGTGTCTATCACCGAGGAGTGTGTCAAGGAGGGGGCCTCTCCGGAGCTGACCCGGAATCCCAACCGGACACAGCGGCCAAAGCTGGGCAAGGCGACTGTCCAGCAGATGGAGCGCCCAGGTCTTCGTGACGGCAGCCACGGCTGGGCAGGCTGACATAAAGACGCCCCGCGGCGCCCCCACAGCGGGGAGCGGGGCGTCTGTGCTGCCTCCCTCCTTGTGGGGGAGGTGCCCCGAAGGGGGCGGAGGGGGGGAGGAACCCCCTCACTTGCTTGCTCGACGGCTCCCCGTAAAGGGGGAGCCTTGTATCCCTGGAAAGGAAGTGAAAACCATGGCGAAAGAATACGATATTCTGAATACCTCCACCATGCCCGTCATTGCCCTGCGGGGGCTGACGGTCTTTCCCAACGTCCTCATCCACTTTGAGGTGGCACGGGAGGCCTCTGTCAGGGCCCTGGAGGCGGCCATGACCGCCGGCACGCCCGTGTTTCTGGTGGGACAGAAGGACATCGCGGTGGAGGAGCCGGGTCTGGATGACCTGTACCAGGTGGGCACCCTGTCCAATATACGGCAGATCCTCCGGATGCCGGGGGACAATGTGCGGGTAATGGTGGAGGGCCAGGCGAGGGGGCGTCTGCTTCAGCTGATGCGAACCGAGCCCTATCTGGAGGCGGAGGTGCGGGAGATTCCCGTCCCTGAGGCTCCCGCCAGGAGCGGTGCTAAAATTGAGGCCCTGATGCGCGCCACCTATGAGCTGTTTCAGGACTACGCCGAGCTGGCCCCCAAGCTGTCCCCGGATCTGATGATCCATGTGCTGGCCAGCCAGGACCCGGGGCATATTGCCGACTATATCGCCCAGAACATCCCCATGCGCAACAGCGACAAGCAGGCTGTGCTGGAGGAGCTGCGCCCCGCCCGCCGGCTGGAGAAGCTCTACCGTCTGCTGGAGCGGGAGGTGGAGATTCTCTCTCTGGACCAGGAAATTCAGGAGCGTGCCCGGGAGCAGATGAGCGACCATCAGCGGGACTACTACCTCCGGGAACAGATGAAGGCCATCCAGACGGAGCTGGGGGAGGAGGCCGACGAGATTGAGGAGTATCGGAAGAGGATTGCCCAGGCCAAGCTCCCCGATCAGGTTCGGGAGAAGCTGAACAAGGAAGTAAGCCGGCTGGCCAAGCAGTCCTACAGCTCCTCTGAGAGCACCGTTCTGCGCAGCTATCTGGATATCTGTCTGGAGCTGCCCTGGGGCAGGACCACAAAGGAAAAAATCAATGTCTCCGCCGTCCAGAAGGTGCTGGACCAGGACCACTTTGGGCTGGAAAAGGTGAAGCGCCGGGTGCTGGAGTTTGTGGCGGTCCGTCAGCTGGCGCCTGAGCTGAAGGGACAGATCATCTGTCTGGCGGGCCCGCCGGGGGTGGGCAAGACCTCCATCGCCATGTCCATGGCCCGGGCCATGAACCGGAAGCTGGCCCGTATTTCGCTGGGCGGGGTCAGCGATGAGGCGGAGATCCGCGGTCACCGCAAGACCTATGTGGGGGCCATGCCCGGCCGGATCATCACCGCGATCAACCAGGCTCAGAGCTGCAACCCCCTTATCCTGCTGGATGAGATTGACAAGCTGGGCCATGACCACCGGGGGGACCCCTCCTCCGCCCTGCTGGAGGTGCTGGACGGGGAGCAGAATGACACCTTCCGGGACAATTTTTTAGAAATTCCCTTCGATCTGTCACAGGTCATGTTTATTACCACCGCCAACACCACCGATACCATCCCCCGGCCTCTGCTGGACCGGATGGAGGTGATTGAGCTGTCCAGCTACACCGACGAGGAGAAGGTGCAGATCGCCAAAAAGCACCTGCTGCCCAAGGAGCTGAAGCGACACGGCCTGTCCAGGCAGCAGCTGAAGGTGTCCGACGGCGCTCTGCGGGAGATCATCGCCGCCTACACCCGGGAGTCAGGGGTCCGCGTGCTGGAGCGCCGGCTGGCCGCGGTGTGCCGCAAAGCGGCCATGAAGGTGGTGTCTGAGGAAGCGAAGGCCATCAAGGTCACGGAAAAGGACCTGGAGGAGTATCTGGGCGTGCCCAGGTATCATCCGGAGCGCCAGGCTCTGGAGGAGCGTGTGGGTGTGGTCAACGGCCTGGCCTGGACCTCTGTGGGGGGCGAGCTGCTGGAGGTGGAGGTCAATGTGGTCCCCGGCTCCGGCAAGGTGGAGCTCACCGGCAACCTGGGAGATGTGATGAAGGAGTCGGCCCACGCCGCCCTCAGCTACATCCGCAGTCAGGCGGGCCGGCTGAACATCCAGGCCGACTTCTACAAAGAGAAGGATATCCACGTCCACTTCCCCGAGGGGGCGGTGCCCAAGGACGGCCCCTCCGCCGGCATTGCCATTACAACAGCCATGGTATCGGCCTTCACCGGTTCCCCGGTGCGCAGGGGGCTGGCCATGACAGGAGAGGTTACGCTGCGGGGCCGGGTGCTGCCCATCGGCGGCCTGAAGGAGAAGACGATGGCCGCCTTCCGCAACGGGATCAAGACGGTGATTATTCCTGCCGACAATGCCAGGGACCTGGAGGAGATCGACCAGACGGTCCGTAAGGCGCTCCAGTTTATTCTGGTGAACCGGGCGGATCAGGTGCTGGACGCCGCCCTGAACCGGCCGGCCGAGGCGGCGGAGACCGCTCCGAGGAGGCGCGGCAAGAAGACAGAGGAGCTGCCGGCCGTCCCGCCCGCACCCGAGGGCGGTTCCCGGCTGAGGCAGTAGGGGGCGGCCTCTGCGCCGCCCCGCCTGATCCAGACGAATCCGGGCCGGAACAGACCCGGCCCGCCGCTCCAATAAACGAATGATTTGCAAACACGGTGCGCCGAGTCGTCGCGCCCTACACGGATTCCCAGAAGGAGGCGCCTGTTATGTCCATCAACCTGCAAAAAGCGGGGTTTGTTCTCTCCGCCGTCTCCCCGAAGAACTTTATTCAGGACGGTCTGCCCCAGGTGGCCTTCGCCGGCCGGTCCAATGTGGGCAAGTCCTCGGTCATTAACCGCCTGCTCAACCGGAAGAACTTCGCCCGGGTGGGGGCCGCGCCGGGCAAGACCATCCATGTTAATTATTTTAACATCGACGGGGCCTTCTACCTGGTGGACCTGCCCGGTTATGGATACGCCAAGGTGTCCAAGGCGGAGCGTGACCGGTGGGGCAGGCTGATGGAGGACTACTTTGCCCGGCCCGACCTGCTCACCCTTGGGGTGATGATTGTGGACTCCCGTCACAAGCCGACTGCCGACGACTGCACCATGTTCCGGTGGTTTCAGGATACCGGCTGTCCTCTGATTGTTGTGGCCAACAAGCTGGACAAGCTGAAAAAAAGCGAGATCGCCCCCAACCTTCAGCTCATCCGGGACACCCTGGGACTGGGGGAGGAGGACCAGCTGATTCCCTTCTCCGCCGAGAAGGGGACCGGACGGGAGGAGCTGCTCCGGGCTGTTCTGGCCGGGATCGGGAGGCAGGGGGCAAAATAACCTCAGAAGCCTCTGGAATTGCCGGTGTTTTGGTAATCTTATCTGTGCACACGGCCCTAAAACGACATAATTTGTACAAATATGTCTTGACAATTCCAAGGGTCCGTGGTAGGATGCATCCAATCGAATAGAGGATAGAGGCGCGGCGCTCATGCGTACCGCGGGATAAGGCCAGGCAGCCGTCCCACGGGAGAGGGTGCGCCGCCGAAGGTTAAACGGCCTGCCTGGGCCGTGTGACCTGGGCCGCGGGAGAAGATCCCCCGGACTGTCACGATTGAGTGGAGCGCTATCCAGAGGTCTCCGGCTTCGGCTGGGGGCGTCCGGTTTTGCCATGGGGCGCGTTTCCGCGTACCATGGTTTTATTTTGCGCAAAATGGGGCTATGTGTGGCCCCAAATTACACAGGAGGGAAAATTATGAGAATCAGAAGATCCTTCGGCCTGCGCACCGTCATCCTGATGATGATGCTCCTGGCCATGGTGTGTACCGCCTTCGCGGCCGGGGGCGACCCCACCGAGCTGACCGGCACCAAGTACATTGAGTGCCCCGACTGCGGAACGATGGGCGTGGTCCTGTCCGACGAGGGCGAGGCCGTCCCCTGCGAGACCTGCGCGGACAGCGAATATGTGGGCTACATCCAGTCCTCCAGCAACTTCTTCAATACGCCCATGTCCCTGCTGCCCCCGGTGATCGCCATTGCCCTGGCCCTGATTACCAAGGAGGTTTACTCCTCCCTGTTCATCGGGATTCTGGTGGGCGGTCTGCTCTACTCCAATTTCAGCTTTGAGGGAACGGTGCTCCATGCCTTCAACGACGGCATCGTGGCCTCCCTGTCCGACGGCTACAACGTGGGCATCC
>CAJUSG010000004.1:0-28816 GCA_910589085.1 uncultured Oscillospiraceae bacterium
CGGGTGGGCATGAGGGAGATGCCCATCATGGTCTTGACGACGGGAATCCCCGTCCCCTCGGCCAGCTCCAGCAGCTCGGCCTGGGCGCCGGCCAGCCAGACGCCTCCGCCGGCGCAGATAATGGGCTGTTTGGCCCTGCCGATGGCCTCCACCACCCGCTTGATCTGTAAATCGTTGCCCTTCACGCTGGGCTTGTAGCCCCGGATGGCGACCTCCTCCGGCCAGTCGAAGTGCTTCAGACTCTGCTCCTGCACGTCGATGGGGATGTCGATCAAAACCGGGCCGGGCCGGCCAGTGGAGGCGATATGAAAGGCCTCACGGACCACCCGGGGGATCTGATTGGGGTCCTTCACCAGGTAGCTGTGCTTGGAGAAGGGGGCCACCGCGCCGGTGATGTCCACCTCCTGGAAGATGTCCCGGCCCAGCAGGTGGCTGGGCACCTGGCCGGTGATGGCCACCATGGGGATGGAGTCCATGTAGGCGGTGGCGATGCCGGTAATCAGGTTGGTGGCCCCCGGGCCGGAGGTCACCATGCACACCCCCACCCTGCCGCTCACACGGGCGTAGCCCGAGGCCATATGCCCCGCGTTCTGCTCGGTGCGCACCAGGGTGTAGCCAATCTCGGGCACATCCTTCAGAGCGTCCACAGCGGGGCAGATGGTGGCCCCGGCGTAGCCGAAGATGTGGGTCACGCCCTCCCGCTTTAAGCTCTCGATGAGCGCCTGCGCTCCGTTCATAAAACGTCACCTCCAAAAAACAAAAAAGCCTCGTCCTAATCATAATAGGACGAAGCCGAATACTCCGTGGTACCACCTAAATTCATGGCTCTGCCATGCGCTCGTTGCCCCGTAACGGAGGGAAACCGTTCCAACCTACTGCGGCCTTCCGCCGGTTCAGCCGGACTGCTTGCGGGTGAGGTTCGGCGGGAGGTCCTTCACAGGCGCTCGCACCAGCCGCGCCCTCTCTTCAGATCCAGACAAGCCTACTGTCCCGGTCATTGCTTTTGTGGATGATTGCTCACTATCTTACCCCATTCGCATCCGTTTGTCAATTCCTTTTTTTGCTTCCCCACAAAAATCCGCCTTTCAGGGGGAAAAGAGAGGCGGCCTGTCCCACAGGACAGACCGTTGAAGACAGGCCCGGTACGCGGCCCTCAGCTTTTTTCCTGGAAGCTGGCGCCGCAGCCCCGGCAGGTGACGGTGATCTTGCCCTTTCCCCGGGGGACCCTGAGCTGCTGGCCGCAGCTGGGGCACTTGAAATAGACATGCTCCTTGTCCCGGCGGATGGCGCGCCGCAGGCGCAGCCAGCTCAGCACGGGGGCGGCCAAGCGCATAAACCGGACATTTTCCGCCTGACGCCGGGCGCCGTTCCGGGACAGCAGCCGGAAGATGGTGACGGCCAGCAGCGCCAGGCTTGCCCAGTACAGAAGCTCCAGACGGACCAAGAGGAATATCAGATAGAGCAGCAGATAAAGGCCCATCAGGAACAGATTCAGCTGATCGTTTCCGTAGCGGCCATACATAAATCGCTGGATCGCGTTGCGGATCATAGCGCGCCTCCTTGGCTGAACAGGGACGGCAGGCGGGAGCCGCCTGCCAGATATGGTCCTATGATAACGCCTCTCCCCCGCCCCGTCAAGGAGATATTCGTAAACAATATGTAAATTTCACCGGAAATTATACACCTTTCCGGGGGCTGGACGGCCTTTCGCAGGGAAAGACTTGCGGGGCGGCGAAAAATAAGCTATACTGTCGTGTGAATCAAAACGTTAAAGGAGGGTCCGCCCATGGACCGCATCGACAAGGAAAACTACTATCTGGACATCGCCGAGACGGTGCTGGAGCGCTCCACCTGTCTGCGCCGGTGCTACGGCGCCATCATTGTCAAAAACGACGAGATCGTCTCCACCGGCTACAACGGCGCCCCCAGAGGACGGAAAAACTGCATGGACCTGGGCTTCTGCGCCCGGGAGGCCCTGAATATCCCCTCGGGACAGCGATATGAGCTGTGCCGCTCGGTCCATGCGGAGATGAACGCCATTATTTCCGCCGCCCGCCGGGACACCCTGGGCGCTACCCTGTATCTGGCCGGCCGGGAGGCCAAAAGCGGCGAGCTGCTCCACGACGCCACCTCCTGCTCCATGTGCCGCCGCCTCATCATCAACGCCGGCATCGACCGGGTGGTGATCCGCAGCACCCGGCAGGATTACTCCGTGGTCCAGGTGGAGGACTGGGTCCGGGAGGATGACTCCCTGCCCCGGCAGGTTTAGCGCGCTGCCCCTTGATCGGGGCAAAAAACGGCCGCTCCCTTTGCAAAAATTCCCTTGTGTGTTTCCGAAAGTTGTGGTATAGTAGGGCTACGAGGCAAATAAAGGCAGAGCGCGGGGGACTCGCCCTCCCCCACGCCCCTATGCGGGAGAAAACGCCTCCCACACAACAGCTATGCTGCGCCAGCCCTCATTATACCGGAAACAGCCCCCTTTTACAAGGGGAGGTTGGAGGGTTTGTGTCTGATAAATGCGGTGTGGGGTTTGATATCCCGCACCGCTTTTGTTTGTCTCGGCGGTAAACGCCCCGGAGGGCGCCGCATTTTGCCCTCCGAGGGTGGTGCCGCTGAGATATTCCCTAAAAACAAAATTGAGAGGAAGGAAACACATGAAAAAGAAAACCCTGTCCCTCGCGCTGGCTCTGGCCATGTGCCTGAGCCTGACCGTTCCCGCATTTGCGGAAGAGGACCCCGATGCCCCTATGTCTGTGGAAGAAGGGCTGAAAAATGTCGTTTTGGAGGTGGAAATTGGCGATTTGGAGCCTGAAGATATTCAGGTAAAGAAATCCTTAACGTTGAGAGAGTACGATGACGAGGATTGGGAGACCCCTATCATCAGCGAGAAGAATGGCTATTACGCGATTAAGAAAGACACCGTATTTACGGTTTCCCACAACGGTACACAGGATGACGGTTCCTATATCCGCGTATATCTGACGGTTTTCGAGGACTTTGGAGACGGCGTCTATGAGTGGGTAGATTGGCCCCACAGCTACTATCTGACGCGAAACGCTGGTTTTATTGGAGATGTTATGGACCCGGATTCGGACGGAATCGGCGGTCTGGTGGAACTTCACGCGGGACAGTCGGTTCAGTTCACGATAGCGGATGATTGGTATTATGAAAATGGCGTCAATGCGCTTTACGAATTCAGAACGGTTATCTACTATCCTCAGTATGACTACTCCTACTGGAGGACCTATCACTATTTTCAGGTCGATGAGGCCGCCTACAACGCCGCCGTGGCCAAGGGACCCTCCGCTCAGCCTGAGCAGCCCACCGACCCCGAGCCCACCACCCCTCCCGCCGAGACTATCCCCGCCAGCGGCACGGCGGTGGCCAGCACCCAGACCGTCACCGTGGACGGCAAGGCGGTGGAGTTCCAGATGTACGCCCTGGTGGACGAAAACGGCAACGGCACCAACTACATCAAGCTCCGGGACATGGCTCAGGTCCTGAACGGCACCGAGGCCCAGTTCTCCGTGGGCTATGACAACGCCAGCAAGTCCATCTCCGTGGCCACCGGCGAGGCCTACACCTCCACCGGCAGCGAGATGACCACCCCCTTCTCCGGCGACCGGGCCTACACCGGCGGCAGCCAGTCCATCCAGGTGGACGGCGAGGCCACAGAGATGACTGCCATCACCCTGCTGGACGACGCCGGCGGCGGCTACAACTACTTCAAGCTCCGTGACCTGGGCAAGGCCCTGGGCTTCAACGTGGGCTGGAGCAAAGAGGCCGGCGTGTTTATCGAGAGCGACAAGCCCTACGCGGAATAATATAAAATCAGGGACCGCAGCCGCGGTCCCTGATTTTTTTATACCTCCATGATAACAGGCAGGATCATGGGGGAACGCTTGGTTTTCTTGTACAGGTAGCCGGACAGATCGCCCTTGATGGCACCCTTGATGGCCGACCAGTCGGTGGAGCAGCGGGTATCCACGTTCTGGAGGGCCTCCATGGCCACCTGGCGCAGCTCCTCCATCAGGCCCTCGGACTCCTTCACATAGACAAAGCCCCTGGTGATGATGTCCGGGCCGGAGACCAGCGCTCCGTCCTCCCCGGACATGGACAGTACCACCACAATAACGCCGTCCTGGGCCAGATGCCGCCGGTCCCGCAGGACCACGCTGCCCACATCCCCCACGCCGTAGCCGTCCACGAAGACCTGCCCGGCGGTGACCGTCCCCGCCAGCTTGGCGGAGTTGGGGGTGAACTCCATCACCCGCCCGATGTCGCTGATGAGGATGTGGTTGGGCTCCATCCCCATCTGCCGGGCCAGCTTGGCGTGAATCTGAAGCATACGCTGCTCGCCGTGGACCGGAATGAAGAACTTGGGCTTGACCAGGGCGTGGACGATTTTCAGCTCCTCCTGGCAGGCGTGGCCCGAGACGTGGAGGGCCAGCTCCCGCTCGTTCAGCACCTCCACCCCCTTGCGGTAGAGCTCGTTGACCACGTTGCCGATGGCGTTCTCGTTGCCCGGGATGGCGGAGGCGGAGATAATCACCCGGTCGCCCGGGAGCAGGTCCACCTGCCGGTGGGTGTTGAAGGCCATGCGGGTGAGGGCCGACATGGTTTCACCCTGGCTGCCGGTGGTGATGATGCACACCCGGTCCTTGGGCAGAGAGCGGATGTGGTTCAGATCCATGAGGATGCCGTCTGGGATGTTCATATAGCCCAGCTCGGTGGACACCTTCATCACGTTCTCCATGGACCGGCCGGTGACGGCCACCTTCCGGCCGTAGCGGTCAGCCACGTCGATGATCTGCTGGATGCGGTCCACGTTGGAGGCGAAGGTGGTGACGATGATGCGCTCCTGACAGCCCCGAAACAGGGCGTCGAAGGAGGCCCCCACGCTGCGCTCAGAGCGGGTGTAGCCCGGGCGCTCCACGTTGGTGGAGTCGGCCAGCAGGGCCAGCACCCCCTCCTTCCCCAGCTCGCCCAGCCGGGCCAGGTCCATCATGCCCCCCTGGATGGGGGTGGCGTCGATCTTGAAGTCGCCGGTGTGGACGCATACGCCCGCCGGGCACTTGATGGCAAAGGCCACCGCGTCGGCAATGGAGTGGTTCACATGGATGAACTCCACGCTGAACCGCCCCGCCTTGACCACGTCCCCCGCCTCGCAGGTGATGAGCTTGGTCTTGTTCAGCAGCCGGTGCTCCTCCAGCTTCAGCTTGATGAGCCCCGCCGACATGCGGGTGGCGTAGATGGGGGCGTTTACCGACCGCAGCACGTAGGGCAGCGCCCCGATGTGGTCCTCATGGCCGTGGGTGATGAAGATGCCCCGGATCTTGTTCTGGTTCTTGATGAGGTAGGTGACGTCGGGGATGACCACGTCGATGCCGTACATGTCGTCATCGGGGAAGCCCATGCCGCAGTCCACTACGATGATGTCGCCGCCGTACTCGTAGACGGTGAGGTTCTTGCCGATCTCGTTGAGACCGCCAAGAGAAATAATTTTCAGTTTTTCTGCCATAATAACTCCTTATTTTATCATTTATGTATGGGTTTGAAATATCCTGACAGAAAAATCCATGAAAAAGCAGCCATGCCCTTCGCACAGCAGCCAGACGAAAAAACGCCCCCGCTCCGGCCCTGCCTCGCCGGTGAGGGATACAGTCCCTTCGCCTTCCCATGGTTTTCTGTCTCCCCGGTCCGTCCCCGCCTGTCCTACGGTTCAGGGGCCGCGGAATATATTTAGACGCCGGGGCGGGAGACGTCCTCCCGGCCCCTTTGGCGTTTAAATCAAATCTGTTGTTCTGCTGACCGTTCCGCGCGTAGGGCGGGACGACCCCGGCCCGCCGCCTGCTCTGAAATCTCTGTCTGATATAAGGCGCGCCGAGTCGTCGCACCCTACAGAGCGGCGGATATCCGCAAGGCATAATAGATGTTTATAGTTTACCACACTTCTCCTGAAAAGTATACTATGCGTTTCAGAAGAACAAATATGCCCTTATTTGTCCTCTTCTTGGGCACATTGTTCAGAAATCGCCCGGTCAATCTCCGCTGTCCGGCTGGCGTAGAAGTCGCACAGCTCGGCGGCCAGCTCCAGATCGGGCCCCTCGGCCAGGATGCGCAGGGCGGAGCGGCGGGCGGCGGGGGTGAGGTAGACCCAGCCGCTGCCGGTTCGCATCCGCAGGCCCTCGCCAACGGGGCTGCGGCCCTGGTCCCGGGCCAGCGCCCGCATGACCCGGCCCCGGTCGGAGGACAGGGGCACCTCCCTTCTCCAGGAGGAGAAACGGGGGGTTTTGGACACCAGACTCTCCAGCTTCTGGCCGGAGACCGCCATTCGGGCGCAGATCCGCAGGGCGGCGGCGGGGGCCTGCCGCATCCAGGGCTGGGCGGCGTACAGCGTCCGGGCCTGATCCCCGTCCCGGTCCAGCCGCAGGACGGTTCCGCCGTAGCCGGCGGCCACCAGTTCCACCGCGGCGCTGGCCCCCGGGGGAACGGCCACCTTGCCGCAGCCGTTTTCCATCTCGATCAGGGCGGTGAGGGCCAGGAGCTGACCCGGGTCCACCACTGCCCCCCGCTCGTCCTGGGCGGTGAGGAAGAAGCCGCCCCGCTGGGCCTGGAAGGCGATAATTCCGGGCCGCCAGCTCTTCTCCAGCCGGCAGCCCAGGGCGGACAGCGCCCAGCGCAGCGCCCGGTCCTCCGGCGTGGCGTCCCCCACCGCCGCCGTGACCCGACGCAGGGCGGGGCGGTGGAGACCCGCCAGCTCCACCAGTTCCCGGGCCCACAGCTCTGGGGACAGGTCCGACTGCCGCAGGCGGCCTACCTGGCCGCTCCGGGTCCGGCGCACCTCACCCTGGAGCAGGGCGTGCTCCAGCTTTCGTTCCCGGGCCCGGCCCAGGGGAAGGCCGGCCTGGTCAAAGAGATGGAGGTAAACGGTTCCACCACTCTCCTCTACGAACAGTGAAAGGGGCAGCTGGTGATGGACCGCCGCCCCGGCGCCTTGGACGGGGCTGTCCAGGGTGTGGATCAGGGCGTCCCCGCCGGCGGCGGCGATTCCGGCGGCGGCGGCCCGGGCCAGCATTCCGGCTCCGGGGGTGGGAGAGCAGCCCAGTCCCACCGGGCCCTCCGCCCCCAGGACGCTGCCCAAGGTGAGCAGGGCCTCGGGGCCCAGGTCCTCCCCCAGCACCCCGCGGATGGCGCCGCTGTCCCCGAAGCGAAGGGTCCCCTTCTGGCTGCCGCTGGTGATGGACCGGGCCAGGCGGCACCCGGCGGGGACGGTCTGACCCGGCCACAGCTTTACCCGCTCCAGCAGAACGGCCCCCTCCTCCGCCAGGGCGTTCTCCCCCAGCACCGCCCCCTCGTTGAGGACGGCCCCCTTCCGGGCGGAGGCGTCCCTGCACAGGATGGCCCCGTAGAGGGTGGCGCGCTCCCCGGCGGCGGCGTTCTCCAGAAGGATGGACCGCTGGACCATGGCCCGCTCCCCCACGGAGCTCCCCCGCTCCAGAATGGCGTGGGGGCCGATGAGGCAGCCCGTCCCCAGGGATACCCCCTCGCCAACCCAGCAGGGGGGCACCAGGTTGAGGCCGGCGGGCAGCGGCCCGGCCGACCACACCCCGCCCTCGCGTTTGGGCAGGCCCAGGTCCAGCTTTACCTTGCCGGACAGAGCGTCGCAGGCGGCGTCCAGATAGGCCCTGCAGTCCCCCATGTCCCGCCAGTAGCCCTCCAGGGGCAGGCCGAAGAGAGGGGCGCCCTCATGGAGAAGGGCGGGGAACAGGTCCTTGCCGAAGTCCCACACCGCATCCCGGGGGACCCGGTCCATGGCGGAGGGGGACAGCACGTAGATGCCGGTGTTGATCTGGTCGGTGAACACCTGCCCCCAGCCCGGCTTCTCCACAAACCGCTCCACCCTGCCGTCCTGGCCGGTGAGGACCAGGCCGTACTCCAGGGGGTTCTTGTGCCGGTACAGGCCCAGGGTGGCCCAGGCCCCCCGCTCCCGGTGAAATTCTGCCAGAGCGGTCAGGTCCAGATCGCACACGCAGTCGCCGCTGATGACCAGAAAGTCCTCCGCCCCGATGTGCGTCATGCAGTTCTTTACGCTCCCCGCCGTTCCCAGGGGCTCATCCTCGGTGAACCAGGTCAGCCGCACCCCCAGCCGGTCCCCGCCGCCGAAGTAGTCCATCACCGCCTGGGGCTTGTAGCACAGGGTAACACAGATATCGGTGATTCCGTGCCGCTTCAGCAGGTTGATGATGTGCTCCATCACCGGCCGCCCCAACAGGGGGGTCATGGGCTTGGGACTGCCCAGAGACAGCGGCCGCAGCCGGGTGCCCTCGCCCCCCGCCATAATGACAGCTTTCAAAACAGTTCGCCATCCTTCCGTCGGTTAGTAAGGGTTAGTATGGCTTGCGCCCCGGCGTTTCAAACTTGTCCTGAAAGACAATATATGGTATAATAGCGAAAAAATAAGGAGGATTTCCATATGGATATCAGACCGGGCCGCTGGCGGCACTTCAAGGGCGGGGAGTATGAGGTCATCGGAACGGCCGCCCACTCAGAGACCCTGGAGCCCATGGTGGTCTACCGGGCGCTGTATGGGGAGCGGGGCCTGTGGGTCCGCCCCGCCGCCATGTGGACCCAGCAGGTGGACCGGGAGGACTACTCCGGGCCCAGATTTATCTGCATGGAGGAGACAACATGAACATTCAGATTTTTGGCAGGAGCAAGTGCTTCGATACCAAAAAGGCGGAGCGATGGTTCAAGGAGCGGCGGGTGAAATTCCAGGGGGTGGACCTGAAAAAGCAGGGCATGAGCCTGGGGGAGCTGACCAGCGTGAAGAACGCCGTGGGGCTGGAGGCCATGGTGGACCCCAGGCACCCCGACGCGGTGCTGGTGTCCTACCTGGCCGGCGATCAGGCCAGGCTGGAGAAGCTCTTTGAGGACCCCACCCTCCTGCGTACCCCTATTGTCCGAAACGGCCGGCAGGCCACCGTGGGCTTCTGCCCCGAGGCGTGGGAGGGGTGGGCGTAGGAATGCTTCATAAACGTCCGTCAGTAGGGCAAGGGCTCTGCCCTTGCCTTTCTACCGAGGCGGAAATCTGATTTGGCAAGGGCAGAGCCCTTGCCCTACATAACGGACCCGTCCCAACCCTAAAAGTCCGTTTTAATGGACAGAAAATCTGCTACGCTGGGGCGTGAAACCTGGAAAGGAGGAAATTGCCAATGTCAAAAAGCTCCAACCAAAAGACAAAGCTGCTCCATCTGGCCCGTATGCTCCTGCGGCAGACCGATGAAGACCACCCCCTCACTGTCCCCCAGATTATTGAAAGGCTGGCCCGGCAGGACATCAAGGCCGAGCGCAAAAGCATCTACGACGACCTGGAGGCCCTGCGCCTGTTTGGACTGGACATCCAGTCCCGAAAGGGGAAGGTCCCCGGCTGGTTTGTGGGAGAACGGGAGTTTGAGCTGCCTGAGGTCAAGCTGCTCATGGACGCGGTGCAGTCCTCCCGCTTCATCACCCAGAAGAAGAGCGACGCCCTCATACGAAAGCTGGAGGGGCTGGCCAGCTCCCACCAGGCGGGCCAGCTTCAGCGGCAGGTGTTTGTCTCTGGCCGCATCAAGGTGATGAACGAGAGCATCTACTACAATGTGGACAAGCTGCACTCCGCCATCGCCGCGCAGAAGGCCATCACCTTCAAGTATTTCGACTACGATATACAGCGGAGAAAGGTGTTTCGCCAGGAGGGGAAGCGGTATGTGGTCTCCCCCTACGGGCTGATCTGGAACAGTGAGAACTACTATCTGGTGGCCTTTCACCACGCCTACCGGGAGATGCGCCACTACCGGGTGGACAAGATGACCGAGATTGTGGTCACCAGCCTGGACCGGGACGGGAAGGACCAGCACCCCGATTTTCAGCTGGCCGAGTACGGCCAGAAGCACTTTGGCATGTACGGCGGCCAGGAGGTGCGGGTCACCCTCCGGGGGCGGAAGGACAAGGCTCAGCTGGTCTGGGACCGGTTTGGCCAGGACATCATTCTGGTCCCCGACGGGGAGGAACACTTTACCGTCACCCTGCCCGTGGTGATAAGCCCCCAGTTCTTCGGCTGGCTGCTGGGGCTGGACGGCAGCGTCACCCTGGCGGGGCCCAGAGAGGCCGTGGCCGCCTACCGCCGCCGGCTGAACGCCGCCCTGGAGGAGGCCCCATAAGTTTCTTTCTTAAAATTTATTAAAAATGCTCCGGCACAGTGGTATTTTCTCCGCCGGTATGATATGATAGAGAAGTAAGAAAGCAGCCAAGGAGTTTGAAAGGAGGTGCTGCCGGTATGACAGCATTTTGGCTGATCGCGTTTATTGCCCTTGTGGCGGGCGAGGCGGCCACGGTGGGATTGGTCTGCATCTGGTTTGCCGCGGGGGCGGTGGGCGGATTTTTGGTGGCCATTCTGGGCGGCCAGTTCTGGTTCCAGCTCATCGTATTCGCGGCGGTGTCCGCCCTGGCCCTGGCCCTGGTGCGGCCCGTGGCCTCCCGGTTTGTCCATCCCCGGCGCTCCCCCACCAACGCCGACCGGGTGCTGGACCAGACCGCCACCGTTATCCAGACGGTGGACAATGAGGCCGGAACCGGCCAGGTCACCGTCCTGGGCCAGATCTGGACCGCCCGCTCCGCCCTGGGGGTGGTCATTCCCGAGGGGAGCCAGGTCAGGGTCCGGAGGATTGAGGGCGTGAAAGTGTTCGTAGAAACAATGTGAGAGGGAAAAAGGAGTTGTTCATATGGAAATTTTGAAAATTGTACTGCCCATTGCCGTCCTGGCCGTCGTGCTGTTGGTTATTTTCGGCTCCTGCGTGAAGATTGTGCCCCAGTCCCGGGCCTATGTGATCGAGCGGCTGGGCGTGTTCAGCACCGTCTGGAACGAGGGACTGAAATTCAAGGTGCCCTTTATTGAGCGGGTGGTGAAAAATGTCTCCCTGAAGGAGCAGGTGGTGGACTTCGCCCCCCAGCCCGTCATTACCAAGGACAACGTGACCATGCAGATCGACTCGGTGGTCTATTTCCAGATTACCGACCCCAAGCTGTACACCTACGGTATTGAGAACCCCATGTCCGCCATTGAGAATTACACCGCCACCACCCTGCGCAACATCATCGGCGACCTGGAGCTGGACCAGACCCTCACCAGCCGGGACCACATCAACACCAAGATGCGCGCCCTCCTGGACGAGGCCACCGACCCCTGGGGCATCAAGGTCAACCGGGTGGAGCTGAAGAACATCATGCCCCCCCGGGACATCCAGGAGTCTATGGAGAAGCAGATGCGGGCCGAGCGGGAGCGCCGGGAGTCCATCCTTCAGGCAGAGGGACAGAAGCAGTCCCAGATTCTGGTGGCCGAGGGCGAAAAGCAGGCCGCCATCCTCCGGGCTGACGCCGCCAAGCAGGCGGCCGTTCTCCAGGCCGAGGGCGCCAAGCAGGCCAAGATCCTGGAGGCCGAGGCCGAGGCGGAGGCCATCATGAAGGTGCAGCAGGCCACCGCCGACGCCATCCGCCTCATCAACGAGGCCGCGCCGGGCCAGGGCGTGCTGACCATCAAGGCCCTGGAGGCCTTCCAGGCCGCCGCCAACGGCAAGGCTACCAAGATTATCATCCCCAGCGAGCTCCAGGGCATCGCTGGCCTGGCCGCCGCCGCCAAGACCGTCTTTGACACTGAGGACCCCAAGGCCACCATCACCAAAACCGTGCCCAAGCAGTGAGGCGAGAATCGTATGGAGGCGCTACAGATGACAGACAAGCAGTTTGACAAGATCATTAAAATGATCCGTATGGTCCTTGACGGCTGCAAAGACCTGGAGGAAGCGAAGCAGAAGGTGGAAGAGCTGTTAGAGGACAAGAAAAAGGAAGACTGAAAACCGGGCCGGGGGATTTCCCCGGCCTTTTTCATGGAAAGAGGCATTTTTTTCATCGCAAATTTTTCGCCCCGCCGCACATACTGACAGCAAACATGTCAAGGAGGCGGCGGGACGGTGAACTGGAAAAGATTCGGAGCATTTTTATGCGCGGCATCGCTGGCGGTCCTGCTTCCCGGGCCCGAGCCCGCAAAGCAGGCGGACGCCCCGGCTGAAGTGACGCTGAGCGATCCTCCCCTGGTGGCCCTCACCTTTGACGACGGCCCCCGGTCCTCCACCACCGGCCCCCTGCTGGACGGACTGGAGCTGAGGGAGGTGCCCGCCACCTTTTTTCTGGTGGGGAACCGGATCCCGGGCAACGAGGACCTGGTGCGCCGCATGGCCGCCGAGGGCCACCAGATCGGCATCCACACCTATGACCACGTGGAGCTGAGGGGGCTGTCCCGGCAGGATTTCGACCTTCAGGTGGGCAAGACCCGGGCGCTCATCACCCGGCTGGCCGGGGATGGGAGCTACTGGCTCCGGCCGCCCTACGGCTTTCTGGACCGGAACGCCGGGAGCTGGTGCGGCGGGCCGGTGATTCTGTGGTCGGTGGACCCGGAGGACTGGAAGGACGACGATGTGGACAGGATTGTGGCCGCCGTGGTGGAGCATGTGTCTGACGGGGATATTATTCTGCTCCATGACCTGTTTCCCAGCTCCGGACAGGCCGCCCTCTCCATTGTGGACACCCTGCTGGAGAGGGGCTTCTGCTTTGTCACCGTGGAGCAGCTGATGGAGGCCCGGGGGGTGACGCCGGAGGCGGGAGCCCGGTATCGAAAAATTCCTCCCCCGGCATAAAAAATTTTCACAAAACGATTGTATTTTTTCCCGTTATCATGTAAACTGGGGACAGTAGTTTTGCGGAGGAGGTATCCCGAATGAAAGTTGCCCGTTTTGTCCTGAAGATTGTGGCCCTGTCTCTGGCCGCGGCGGCCGCGGTGTGTGCCGTTATCGCCTACTGGGACGGCTTGACCGAGCTGTATGACAGCGCCAAGGGAAGGCTGCAGCGCTCTGCCCACATCGACGAGTACGACGACTACGAGGAATAAGGCAAAATGACCGCCGGCCCGAGGGCCGGCGGTTCTGCTTTACCGGCTGTACCACCGCAGGCAGGCGGTGTCACCGCTGCGCCGGAGCAGGGCGGCGGTGAGCAGGCCGTCGGCCAGCAGGGTGAGCAGGGCTGCCCAGCTCACCGGAGCGGGGATGCGGGCCAGCCAGGGCGCCAGCGCCGGGTGGACCCAATAGACCAGGCCCAGGGCCAGCACCCCCCAGGCCAGGGAGAAGGGCAGACACACCCGGCCCTGAATATTGCCGGGCAGGCCCTCATAGCTCCAAAAGGACACCCCCAGGGCCTTCTGGTGGTACAGGGCGGTGAGATACTCCGCCGCCGTGGCGGTCAGGCCGCCCAGCAGGAACAGCAGCCAGGGCCGGGCGTCCACCCACCCGGGCAGCAGCAGAATCAGGCCCGCGCCCAGGCCGTACACCGGACACAGGGGCAGCACCAGCAGCCCCTTCCGGTCGGGACGGCCGCCCACCGCCGCCGCGAAGGCCACCTCCAGCAGGAAGCCTAGAAAGCTGTATGCCGTAAAACTCCAAAACCAGGACAAAAAATCCCCTCCGTTTCTCACCGTTAGGGTGTGAAATCGGAGGGGGTTTATACCTGATGCTCAGGCCCAGCGGCCGCAGCCGGTTCCGGCGGCACAGCCGCCGCCGCAGAAGCCGGCGCTGTGGCTGTTTCCGCAGTAGGACACGCCGCTGTGGGTGTGGATACCGGCCACGGCGCAGTCCTCATAGGGGCACAGGGCCTGGCAGGCGCCGTCGCAGAAGCCGCCCTGGTGGTGGTAGCCGCAGTAGGTCACGCCGTCGTGGAGATGGCGGCCGGCGATTTCGCAGCCCTCAATGGGGCACAGGGCCCGGCAGGTCCCGTCGCAGAAGCCGTCCTCGTGGTGGTAGCCGCAGTAGGTGGTGAAGCCGTGGAGATGGCGGCCGGCGGTCTCGCAGTCCTCCAGGGGGCACAGAGCCCGGCAGGCTCCGTCACACACGCCGGAGGCATGGTCGTAGCCGCAGTAGGTCACGCCGCTGTGGGTGTGCCGTCCGGCCAGGGTGCAGTTCTCATAGGGGCAGACCGTGATGGTGGTCTGGACCTGATTGGCATACCGGCCGTGGTGGCCGCTGTTCCTGTGGCAGCCGTGGGCGGCGGCGGGGACAATCATCAGGGCGGCTATCACGGCGCACAGTACGCCGGCAAGCAGACGGCCCTTCTTATACATGGGAATTACTTCCTTTCTGTCCGCCGGAGGCGGGTGATAGCTGTATTATAGCACGGAGCCCGCCGGCCTTCAAGGCGGCGGCGGGTTAAAAATTTTAAGTCTTGGGCTCCTCCGGGACATACTCCAGCAGCTCCCCGATGGTACAGTCCAGCGTGGAGCAGATTCGGGCCAGCACATCCAGGTCCACCCGGGCGACCTTGTTGTTGCAGTAGTTGTTAATTTGTGTCCGCTCCATAGCGGCCAAATGCGAGAAGCGGTTTTTGCTCATACCGGAGCGTTCAATCAGCGTACTCAGATGGATGACGATTTCACCATGCCCCACTGCATATATCCTCCTGTAAAATCTTACTTGACAGAAATAGCATATATCAAGTATGATTACCCAGAAAGATGTTAAATATATTGTGTATATATCTACACAAGAAAACTTTGAGGGAGGACAAATTATGATACCTTGGGATGAAAAGACGGTAAGTCAGAGCCTGTGGGACCGTGAGGTGGGGGCATATGTTCTGAACTGCCTGCAACACTGCGACACCTCCGTTCTGGCCCAACAGGTGGACAGCGAGGCGGTCCGCCTGCTGGAGGAGATCAAGGCCATTATCCAGGACCCCGCTCTGGACGACCCGGAGTGCTTTGCCCGTATTGAGGCCCTGACAAACGCCTTTTATGTCCACGGCATCAGTACCACCCGCCACAACGAATACGGCTAGGCCGGGGGCCTGATCCTCTTACAGGGATACATCCGCGCATTTCCCCGCTTGCGAAAACCTCCGTCCTATGGTAGGATGATAGGGAAAAATGCGGGAGGAAGAGAATTATGCGCCATCTGATCGATTTTGGAGATCTGACCCGGCAGGAGTGGGACGGGCTGTACGCCCGGGCCAGCCAGATCATGGACCGCCCGGAGGATTTTCTGGAGGTCTGCCGGGGCCGGGTGATGGCCTCGGTGTTTTACGAGCCCTCCACCCGCACCAACTTCTCATTTCAGGCCGCCATGCTCCGCCTGGGCGGGACGGTGTTCGGCTTTGCCGACCCCAAGTCCTCCTCGGCGGCCAAGGGGGAGAGTCTGAAGGACACGGTTAAAATGGTCTCGGGCTACGCGGACGTGGTGGTCATGCGCACCCCCTGGGAGGGGTCGGCCAAGGCGGCCTCGCTGTACTCCGACGTGCCCGTCATCAACGCCGGCGACGGCGGCCACATGCACCCCACCCAGACCATGGCCGACCTGACCGCCATCACCCGCCTGCTGGGCCGGGCGGACGGGCTGTCCATCGGCCTGTGCGGCGACCTGAAGAATGGCCGTACCGTCCACTCCCTCATCAAGGCGATGGCGAAATTTGAAAACATCCGGTTTTTCCTCATCTCCCCCCGGGAGCTGGCCATCCCCGGCTATATGCGGGCCTTCCTCCAGGAGAGGGGGATGGGCTTTACCGAGGTCACCGGCCTGGAGGCGGTGATCCCCCAGCTGGATGTGCTGTACATGACCCGTATCCAGAAGGAGCGCTTTGTGGACCCCCTGGAGTATGAACGGAACAAGGGGGTATATGTCCTCACCCGCCGCAAGCTGGAGCGGGCCAAGGAGAAGATGCTGGTCATGCACCCCCTGCCCCGGGTGGACGAGATCGCCGTGGACGTGGACGACGACCCCCGGGCGGCCTACTTCCGGCAGGCCCGCTACGGTATGTTTGCCCGGATGGCCCTGCTGGCCGATCTGGCCAATCAGCCCCGGCTGGACCAGACCGGGGCGGTGGAGATCGGAACAAAGCCCGTCTGCCGCAATCCCCGGTGTATCACCCGGACGGAGGGCTACCTCCCCCCGCTGGTCAGGCAGATCGGCGGCGTGGACTGCTGCGCCTTCTGCGACGGGGCGCTGAGCTGAGGATAGTTCCTTTTTCCTGAAAAGATTCCGATTGTTCCATCAGGCCTTTATAAAGCAACACCCGCTGAAAAGCAATTCTTTTCAGCGGGTGTTTGTGTCCTCGGGGCGGATCGCCCAAGGGCATGGATCCGTCTTCGCGGCGGAGGGAGTGCCGCATTCGGATGGGGGAATTACATGTTGTCGTACTTCTCGTCGATGTCTTCCATGGCGCGGTAGCCCTTGAACTGCATCAGGGCGTCTACAATGGCGATGCGGGCCATGGCCTCACACACGGGGTAGATGCGGGGCAGCAGGGAGGCGTCCCGCCGGGTGATGGGGGAGAGCTCCACGTCGGCCCCGGTCTCGGTGTCTACCGTGCGCTGCACCACGTCCACCGTGGGGGTGGGCTTGACCGCCAGGCGGATGCGCACCTCGTCGCCGTTGGAGATGCCGCCCAGGAAGCCGCCGGCGTTGTTGGTGTAGAACTTCACCCGGCCGGTCTCCTTGTCCCAGTACATCTCGTCATTGCACTCGGAGCCCAGCATGCCGGCAACCCGGAAGCCGGCGCCGAACTCGATGCCCTTGATGGCGCCGATGGACATGAGGGCGTGGGCCAGGGTGGCCTCCAGCTTGTCGAACACCGGCTCGCCCAGGCCGGCGGGCAGGCCGTGGATCAGCAGCTCAATCACGCCGCCGCAGGTCTCGCCCGTCTTGCGCACGGCCATGATATCCTCCTCCATCCTGGTGGCGGCCTCCAGGTCAGGGCAGTTGATGTCGTTCTTGCGGTAGTTGGCCTTGGCCTGCTCGTAGGTGACGGGACCGCTGGCCTTGATGCCGTGGGACTCGGTGACGTAGCCGATTACATCGATGCTGTACTTGTCCAGAATCAGCTTGGCCACCGCGCCGCCGGCCACCCGGCTCACCGTCTCGCGGCCCGAGGCGCGGCCGGCGCCCACCCAGTCGTTGTACTGGCCGTACTTCTTCATAAAGGTGTACTCGGCGTGGCCGGGGCGGGCCATGTCCTTGTAGTCGTGGTACTGGCCCACATGGATGTCCTCAATGTCGTTGTTGGGCACCACAATGCCCACAGGAGCGCCGGTGGAGCGCTGGTCCTCCATCACGCCGGAGAAGATGTAGACCCGGTCCCGCTCCTTGCGGGGGGAGTCCAGAGGGGACTGGCCGGGCTTGCGCTTGTCCAGCTCCGCCTGAATATCCTCTGCGGTGATGCGGATGCCGGCGGGCACGCCGTCCACAATGGTCAGAAGGCCGCCGTACAGCTCCTTGGGGATGTCGGGGCTCTTGCGGAAGCAGCCGGAGTAAGATTCGCCGCAGGTGGTCACGCGGAACATCTTGCCGAAAGTATTGCCTGTCATAATGATTGCGCTCCTTTATTCATTTTCTGGCCTATACGGAAAAGAGGGATGCCTGTTTCTTGAGTTTTCACAAACTCTTTTCTCCTTTAAAATAAATAATAGTTTCTTTCTCCCTTTTTGTCAAGAGAGTTTTGTTTGTTTTTTAATATCCCAGAATTTTTGGCGGATTGACACAAAATGACCGTGGTTTTTCGTGCAGTTTGTTTCCCTTGTTTCTTATATTTGAGAAATGTTTCTTGCGTTTCACAAATGCCTTGACTTTCGTGCCCTTCTTTGTTACACTAAACAGGATAAAGGGGGGAGGCCCGACATGTCAAAACCTGAAAAGTCCACCCTTCGGCTGGTGGCAGTCCGGGCGGGGGTCTCTCCCGCCACCGCATCCCGCGCCCTGAATGGAAATCCCTCGGTGGACAAGGAGCTGTCCCGGCGGGTCTTCGCCGCCGCCCAGGAGCTGGGCTATCAGTTCAACGGCCCCTCCCGGGGAAAGAGCAGCATCACCTTCATTGTGCCCGCCATCGCCAGCACCTACTTCTCATACACGGCTACCGGAGTGATTGAGGTCGCCCGGGAGGCGGGCTACCATGTGAGCCTGATGCTCTCCGACTCCGACCCGGAGCGGGAGCTGGAGTGCCTGCGGAACGCCCGGGGACCCGACACCGCCGGCATCATCCTGGCGCCGGTCAGCACCCGGGACCCCCGGGAGCTGGCGCCGGAGCTGGCCGGTTTGCCCATTGTCATCACCGGCCCCCGGCATATTGGCGACGGGCTGGTCCATGTGCACCTGAACAACGAGGAGGCCGCCTATCTGAGCACCCGCTATCTGCTGCGGCTGGGGCGGAAAAATATCGCCTTTGTCATCTACTACTGGACGAACCGGGTGCTCAACTACCAGGATTTTATAGAGGAGTACAACGCCTCGGACCACGGCTGCTTCACCGCCTACGACCGCTACAGCGGCTACTGCCGCGCCCTGCGGGAGGCCGGGCTGGAGATTGACCCCTCTCTGCTGGCCTTCGGCGGCTTCAGCTACGAGTCCGGCTACGCCTGCGCCAGAAGGCTGCTGGCCTCGGGGGCCGATTTCGACGCGGTGATCGTGCCCAACGACCGCTGCGGCGTGGGCTTTCTGAATCTGCTGCAGGAGCAGGGCTTCCGTGTACCGGGCCAGGTGTCGCTGGTCTGCCTCAACGGGGACCTGATCTCCAAGATCGTCTCCCCTACCCTCACCAGCATCTCCTCCTCCGACTATGAGATTGGCCGCCGCAGCGCCCAGCAGCTGATCCGCCTGATCCGGGGGGAGCCCGCCCAGGATGTGCAGATCGATGCCAACCTGTCCATTGAGAGCTCCACCCAGTATATCCTCTGAGCAAAACCGCCTGCCTTCTCCCGGGGAGAGGACCAATGTCATTAAATTAAGGGAGTTAAGGGCCAGATACGGCGTATCTGGCCCTTAACGCAATCCGGCCAATTGGGTTGCGCCGTTTAGCTGATTATGAAAAAATCGTGAACAATGCCGCAGACCACTTGACAGCCGCAGTATTGCATTATTAAAATGAAACCATAATTATCGCCCAGACAATTCGTAGCGCTATTGCGCATACCAAGGGGCAAAAGAAAACCATTTTTTGAAAATAAATAAGTGACGAATAGGAAAGGCGACGCCCTCACAGATGAGAGGGCGCGTCTTTTGTGCTTTTCTGGCGATAGTTTTACAACTATCGAAACGAGGAAAAATTATGGAAAGGCTTGAAAATCGTCACAATTCAGACACTCAAACAGCTATATTTGAAGAAACAAGCGACACATTATCAATCGCCGACATGCTCAAACGTACTTTAGAGCGCACTATCACCAGCGGCGAGGACATGACCCGCTCTTTGGGCCAGACAGCCCGCAATCAGAAACTGCCGCCTGCAACCCTCATCAAGTTTCTGATTGCTGCCGAGGGCGGCTCACTGGCGAAGGAGCTGCACCGCGCCGGGATTGACGCTACCCCCGCCGCCGTGTCTCAGCGCCGCCGTCAAATCCCGCCCGCCGTGTTCCGCAAGGTGTTTTTGGACTTTACATCTTCCAGCGCATACGGACAGCGAAACCACGGCTATAAGGGCTACCGTGTTCTGGCCTGTGACGGTACCGCGATTAATATGGCCCGTGACCCCGGCGCGTCCAGCTTTGTCTGCAACAACAGCGCGCCGAAGGGGTACAATCAATTACATTTAAGTCCCTTGTTTGACATCTACGACCGCACCTACTTTGACGCGGTTATACAGCCAGCGCCCCATAAGGATGAACCGGGCGCACTGGTGGAAATGGTCAAACGGAACGACTTCAACCGCAGAACCATTATCGTCCTCGACCGGGGCTACGAAAGTTATAACGTTATGGCCCACCTGATGAACACCCCAAATGTCTACTTTGTCCTGCGGGTAAAGCACAACCACTCCGCTATGCGGGAAATCGCCCGCCTGCCTATGTTGAAGCTGGATTGTGATATCGTTGACGATTTGAAAGAGATTTACCACCGGCGTTGGGGGATTGAAACCAGTTTCCGGGACTTAAAGTACAGCGCGGGGCTGGTGAACCTCCACGGCAAACGGGATGACTTTGTGGAGCAGGAAATCTACGCGGCTCTTACTGCCTTTAACTTCACCAGCCGCATTGTGCAGGAAACTGTTGTTCAGCAACCGACCGACGGGCTGTACGCCTACGCTGTAAACTTCAAAATGGCGGTCACTCTCTGTAAAGAATTTCTCAACAATCCAAACATGACCGGGAAAGAAGTCATGCAGAAAATCAGCCGCCACACCATTCCAATCCGGCCGGGACGGCAGGACGAGCGAAACCTTCGCGCGAAGGGCTTCGGCTGGTTCACATACCGCATTGCGGCCTAAAAAATGGGGGGCGGGGGTTGATTCCACCGCCCCCCCACCTCTGTTTATTTTTGAAAAAGCCCGAAATCGGCCCCGAAAGGGCCGATTTTTCCAAAAAATGCGCCGCGATAATTTAACGGCAGAAAATCTGTGTTTAAGATTACCGCTCTTTTAAAAATCTCAACATGTCCCGGAAATGTAGCAGAAAACGGCTGGAGTGCTTCTTTTCCTGCATAAATCACGCTTGCCCTAAAAATACAACTTGCCCCAGAAATGCCACAAAATCAGTTTTTGCACACCCTGATTTTTTGAAGGAAATTGCCCCAAAATCAGCCGTTAAGTTAAGGAAAAATCCAAATTTTAACATGTCCTGCCCATGATGTAAAAATGAGCGGTTTTTGTCAAAAACCGCAAGAACCTCAAAATACTGCTGAAAAAATCAACAAGTCGAGGAAATGTCGATAAAAAAGTAAGAAAGTCTGTTTTGCAGACTTTCTCCGAAAATATCCTTGCAATTTTTTCCGGGATAGGTTAGAATAGCCTTGGAGACACAAAAGCGGCAGGCCGCAAGGTGCTGGTAACACCCTGCGGCCCTGTACGAGTGACCTAAGCACTCAGCACAGTAGTCTTGACTACACCACGGGACTATTATACCCAAACTGGCGCGGGTTTTCAAGGCCGGATTCGGGAAATAGTGTGCGTTGCGTGATTTATCAGGGCGGGGCTGAGGTTAAAACTCGGTCCCGCTCTTTGTGTTTCCAACGAAAGCCCCGGGCGGGGGCAATCCCCCGCCCGCCCTTCAGGGCTTCGTTGGAAATAAATTTGAGAGGAAGAAAAACAGATGAAGAAAAAATTATTATCCCTTGCGTTGACTCTGTCCCTGTGCCTTAGCCTGACGGTTCCAGTGTTCGCTAAGGACTGGCAGGAGGCCACCCCTGACGATGTCTTGGGAACCTTTACAATTATGCGCAACGGAACAGTCGACGAAAAAAGCGGGACTTATCTTTCCGAGGAAAAAGCACATATCCAGAGTTGGAGAGGTGAAACGGAGATCAATTACGCCGTAGTTGCCCCCACGGATACTTGGGACATTGGAAATACCGGCAGCAAAACCCTTACTGCCAGTGGGAACGCAGCTTATCATATTAATATATGGCTTGAATCGTATTGGCCTGACGATGAGATTGAAAAATCAGACAGAGAAGCGTTCTGTGAGGGCGACTTTTATGGTTGGTGGGGTAATCGTGGCCATTTTGTGGAGGGGGCGTTGGAAAGCGATGAACATGGTTGCGATTCCGTCTTAGTGAAGCCCGGTGAAACGACGACAATTCCTTTCTCTGCTTTTGCGCAGATGACAGGCGGCAATACTGATTGTATTTATGGGCTTGCAATTCGTGCGCTTTATCCGGGTACCAGCGAGGATGACGGGGGCATGGTTGAACAGTGTTTCTATTTCAAGCTGGATTCTGACGCCAAATCCGCCATTGACAAAAATGCGGAAAAGGATACCGCTATTACCACTGATAAATTCACCGATGTGAAATCCGGCGACTACTTCGCAGACGCAGTACAATGGGCGGTTGAAAAGGACATCACCAGCGGCACCAGTAAGACCACATTCTCCCCCAACGCAACTTGCAGCAAAGCGCAGATTTTGGCTTTCTTGTGGCGCGCGAACGGTTCCCCGGAGCCGACCGCAGCGAATCCCTTCACCGACATTAAGACTACCGATTATTTCTATAAGGCAGCTCTGTGGGCCGCTCAAAAGGGGCTTGTGTCCGGTTCCACCTTTGGAGCAAATACAGACTGTACCCGCGCCATGACGATGGAATATATGTGGAAAGCGGCTGGAAGCCCCACGCCCGCAGGCAAGGCTGATTTTACCGATGTACCAGCCAGCGCGGACTATGCGCAAGCTGTGGCTTGGGCGGTAGAGAACGAAATCACCAGCGGAACAGGCGGCAATAACTTCTCCCCCGCCGCTACCTGTACCCGTGGGCAGATTGTCACCTTCCTTCACCGGGCTATGGGGAAATAAATGCGGGTAGCTTCCAACGTTTTAACAACATAAGGGCCATGAAAAAGCGCCCACCACCTTTTGAAAATGTAAAAGGTGGTGGGCGCTTTTTTCAGGTGCGCGAAATCCTTAATTTAATGACATTGGGGAGAGGACAGGCGGTCATTTGTTACTGCTTGAAATATTTCTCCTTAATGGCCTCGGTGGGCATCTTCTCCCCGGTCCACAGCTCGAAGGCGGCGGCCCCCTGGTAGAGGAGCATATACAGGCCGTTGAAGGTCTTGAGCCCCGCCTCGCGGGCCATGCGCAGAAGCTGGGTCTCCTTGGGGTCGTAGATCACGTCGGATACCACCAGGCCGGGGTGGAAGTAGGAGCTGTCGGGAATCAGGCAGCCGGGAATTTTGGACATTCCCACCGGCGTGGTGTTCAGCAGCAGGTCGGCCTGGGCCACGCAGCCCCGCAGGTCCTCCAGGTCGGCCAGGTCGTGGAGGGTCACATGGCACTGGGTCCGCTCGTTGAGCTGCTTCACGATCCCCTCGACCCGGGGCCAGAAGGCGTCTCTGGTGTTGAACACGTCGATGCTGGCCAGCCCGTCGATGGCCGCCTGAACTAGAACGGCCGTCCCCGCGCCGCCGGCCCCCAGCTGCACCATGCGCTTGCCGGTCAGGTCGCAGCCCGCGTCCCTGGCGCTGAGCATGTAGCCGATGCCGTCAGTGGTGTGGCCGATGAGGCGGCCGTTGTCGTTGACCACCGTGTTCACCGCGCCGCAGATCTGGGCGGCGGGAGAGAGCTCGTCACACAGCTCGGCCATCCGGTTTTTGTCGGGCATGGTCAGGTTAAAGCCCGCCACGCCCATCTCTTTCAGGCCGTTGACCGCCACGTCCAGCCGCTCGGCGGGCACGTCGAAGGCCAGATAGTGGTAGTCCAGGTCCAGCAGGGCGCAGGCCTCGTTGTGCATCTCGGGGGAGATGCTGTGGGCCACCGGGCTGCCCAGCAGGCAGAGGAGCCTGGTGTGTCCCGTTGTATGCTGACTCATAATCCTTCCCTCCTTCACTTTCCGGGCGCCAGGGCGTCGTGCAGAATTTTCAGCGCGGTATTCAGCTGCTCCACGGGAATCTGGCCGGGGGCGGAGACCTGACCCACCGCGCCGAAGGTCATGGAGGAGCCGAAGCACTCGCCGCACAGGCGGCTGATGACGCCGTTGGACATGGACATGGTGATGATGGGGCGGTCGGCGTACTTGGTATACATCTCCTGGGTGGCGTCCAGCAGGGTGACGACGTCGGCGGGACCCTGGGGCATGACCGCAATCTTGGGGATGTCCGCGTCCATGTCCTGCATCTTCCGCAGGCGGTAGAGCAGGTCGGCCTTGTCGGGGGTCTTGCCAAAGTCGTGATTGGAGCCCACCACCACCGCGCCGGCGGCGTGAATGGCGTCAATGCACTTGCGTACAACCTGGTCGCCGGAGAAGATCTCCACGTCGATGGCGTCGGCGTTCCCGGACTGGGCCACGGCGGAGTTGAGGGCGATGTAGTCCTCCGTGGAGATATCCTTCTCGCCCCCCTCCTTCCGGGTGCGGAAGGTAAACAGGATGGGGGTGTCCCCCAGGACAGCCCGCAGCTGCTCCAGGGTGCTCAGCACCTGCCCGGTCTCAAAAACGTCCTCGTAAAAATCCACGCGCCACTCCACAACGTCCAGAGCGTGGTCCTTGAACTCCCGGGCCTTTTCCAGGATCCCGGCCCGGGTGGCGGCCACAATGGGGACGATGACCTTGGGCATTCCGGCGCCCACCTCTACGCCCCGCAGCTTTACGGTTTTCATCACAGTTACCTCCTATAAAATCAAATGGATCACGTTTTTTATTTCAGCACAAACCCGGCGCCGATCTTGTTCATGGACTCGTAGAAGCCGGGGAAGGAGACGGCGGCGCACTCCGGGTCGCTGATCTTCATCTCGCCGTCGGCCAGCAGGCCGCACACCGCCATGGCCATGGCCACCCGGTGGTCGTCGTGGCTGCTCACCTGCGTGCCGGTGAGGGGCTTGCCGCCGTGGACCGTCATGGAGTCGGCGGTGATCTCCACGTCGGCGCCGCAGGCGCACAGCACCTCCTGCATCACGGCCACCCGGTCGGTCTCCTTCACCCGCACGTGGGCCAGGCTGGTGAAGTGGGTGTCCCCCTGGGCGTAGGCCGCGGCCACAGACAGGGCGGGCAGGCTGTCGGGGATCAGGTTCATGTCAATTTCAATGCCGTGGAGGGGCTTGCCGCCGTGGACAATCAGGCGGTGGCCCTCCAGGTCCTTCTCGATGTCGGCGCCCATCTGGATGAGTATGTCCACCACGGCCTTGTCGCCCTGGCTGTCGGTAAAGTCCACGCCGGAGATGACCAGCTCGGAGGGGGTGCACACCGCGGCCACCAGGGGGAAGGCCACGCCGGACCAGTCGGAGGCCACCAGACACTCACAGGCCTTGAAGTGCTGTCCGCCCTCCACGTGGTAGCGCTTATAGTCGGGGCTGTTCTCCACCTCGACGCCGAACAGCTTCAGCCAGTCTACGGTGAGCTGGACATAGAGGGCCTCCAGGGGATTTTCCACCAGGATATCCACGCTCTCCCCCTTGGGCAGCAGAGCGCAGGGGCCCAGCAGGCCGGAGATGTGCTGGCTGTTGAAGCCGGGCAGGTGGCACACGCCGCCGTGCAGGGGGCCCTGGATCACCAGGGGCGGGCAGTCGCAGTTGGGACGGGTGTGGATGCAGGTGGCGCCCAGCTCCTTCAGCGCGTCGGTCTCGTGGCGCCAGGGGCGGCGGCGGATCTGCTCGTCGCCGGTGAGCACGGCGTAGCCGTCGGTGAGCAGGGCGCAGATGCCGGTGACAAAGCTGGTGGTGGTGCCGGAGTTCATGGTGTCGATGACATTCTCCGGCACCTTGGGCTTGCCGTTCAGGCCGGTGATTGTCCAGGTGTTGGCCTTCTCGTCCATCACGACCTCAGCGCCGAAGGCCCGGGCGGCCGCCACCGCGGCCAGGCCGTCCTTGGAGGGCAGAGGGTTGTGAATGACGGTGGTGCCCTCCGCCAGCATACCGAACATGACGCCCCGGATGGTACAGCTCTTGGAGCCGGGGACAGCAATTTCTCCGGAGAGGGAACCGCGGCGGGAATACGCGTACATAAACAGACTTCCTTTCCTCACGTCAATTTTAATGGAATCTGGGCGAAAATGGGTATAAAAAACACAGCGGCCCCTCCGCCGCCCAGGGCGGGCGGCCGCTGTGTTGAGGACTTACTTCTGCCGCGCCGCCTTGCGGCGGTCCCGGGCGCGCTTCACCGCGGGGATGTTGGTGACGATGGAGAATACCGTCAGCACCAGCAGAACCATGGTGATGGGGCGGCCGAACAGGGCGAACAGAACGTTGTCCGAGGAGACCGCCAGGGAGATGGCCCGGCGGAAGTTGGAGTCCATCATGTTGCCCAGCACGATGGCCAGGGTCATGGGGGCCACGGAGTAGCCGCGGCAGCGCATCAGGAAGCCCAGCACGCCGAAGAAGAACATCAGGCCTACATCAAACAGCCGGTTGTTGCAGGCGTAGGCGCCGATGACGCACAGCAGGGTCACGATGGGCATGAGGATGCTCTTGGGCACCGCGATGATCTTGGACAGGTGGGGGGCCACCAGCAGGCCCAGCAGCAGCAGGAACAGGCAGCCCACAAAGCCGCCGCCCAGAATGGCGTGGAAGCTGTCAGCGCTGGTCTTCAGGAACATGGGGCCGGGCTGCAAACCGTGCACGTAGAACACGGACAGGATGATGGCGGTCACCGCGTCGCCGGGGACGGCCAGGGTGAGCATGGGGATCAGAGCGCCGCCGATGCAGGCGTTGTTGGCGCTCTCAGAGGCCACAATGCCCTCCACCGCGCCCTCGCCAAAGGGCCGGCTGGGATTTTTCACCATGTCCTTGGCCTGGGTGTAGGCCAGGAAGGCGGCCACCGGGCCGCCCGCTCCGGGCAGAGCGCCCACCACGGTGCCGATGGCGCTGTAATACAGGCTGTGCCAGAAGTCCTTCAGGATGTCCTTCAGCTTGACAATCTGCTTGGTGATGGAGTTGACCTCGGCGTCCAGATGTCCGTCAAAGACCACACTGAGCACCTCGGCGAAGCCGAAGAGGCCCACCAGAGCGGGGACGTTGGAGATGCCCGCGTTCAGGTCACGGATGCCGAAGGTGAGCCGGGGGGTGCCCAGCACGGAGTCCATGCCGATCATGGCGAAGAACAGGCCGAACAGCGCGCTGATGAGACCCTTGGAGAAGCTCTTGGTGGTCAGGCCGCCCACGGTGGCCAGGCCGAACAGGGCCAGCAGGAAGTAGTCCATGGGCTGGAACTTCAGGGCGATGGAGGTGATGGGCTGGGCCAGCAGGGCCAGGGCCACCAGGCCGAACACGGAGCCGATAAAGGAGTAGATGGTGGCGTATTTCAGGGCCTTGTAGGCCTCGCCCCGCTTGGCGAGGGGGTAGCCGTCCAGGGTGGTGACCACCGAGGAGGGGGCGCCGGGGATATTAATCAGGATGGCGGACAGCGCGCCGGAGAACACGCCCACCACGTAGACCCCCATTACCGTGGCCAGAGCGTCGTTGGTGGACCAGGAGTAGGTAATGGACACCAGCAGAGCGGTGGCCATGGAGACGGACAGACCGGGGATGGAGCCGACGAACAGGCCGGCGATGGAGCCCAGGCCGCACAGGAGGACAAACCGGATGTCCGCGAAGTAGGCCAGGCTGGCGATAATGGCACTCATGCAGCGGTCCCTCCTTTAAGGCAGCCGTACGTTCAGCGCGATGCCGAACAGCACGTAGATTGCGGCGGTGGTGACGCCGGAGAGCAGAATGAGCTTCCACCACTTGCGCTCACCCAGATAGATGAACAGAGACACCAGAAACAGCAGGGTGGCCGGGATAAAGCTGATAATGGGCATCAGTATATAGTAGACCAGCGCGGCGGCGACCATGACCAGCACGCCAATCAGATTTTTCTTGGAGGGGCTCTCCTCCTTCTGCTCCGCCTGACGCATCTCGTTCAGGGCGTCGGCCACCAGAGACAGGGTCAGAAGCAGACCGAAGACAGACAGGAGAGTGGGAAACAGATAGGGGGACATCTTCCATTCGGAGGTGTTTTTGTCAAAATAGTGGTGATACAGCGAATAGATCAGTAAGCCTGCGGAGCAGAGACCCACGAAAATGGCATCCTGGCAGCTTGGCTGGTGCAGCAGGCCTTTTTTTCTATTCTTTTCCATGGGGCACATCCTTTCCATTATGTACGGCGGGCAACGGCACAGAGTGCGCCGCCCGCCGCTGTGTTCAGTTCTCAGGGCTTGGCGATGTTGTAGTCCTCAGGGCTGTTAATGGTAGCGCCCGCGTCGTGGAGCATCCAGGAGACGGTGGACTCCCACTCGGTAAAGAAGGCCTTGGTGTCCTCAACGGTGGGGTACAGCTCAAAGAGCTTGTCGATGCAGTTGGAATCCAGCCAGGCGTTGAAATCGGGGTCGGCGCAGGCGGCCTTGGTGGCGCTGCGCAGAACCTCCTGCACATCGGCGGGGACGTCCTTGTTCACCAGCAGGGTCAGGGGGCTGTAGGGCAGGCTGAGCAGGTCGTCGCTGCCCTCCATGAACTCGGACAGGGCGGGCACGTCGGGATAGGCCTCCATGCGCTTGGTGGCGCAGACGGCCAGCAGGCGCAGGTCGCCGCTCTCCAGATAGGGGACGACGGTGGAGTAGTTGGAGTTGGTGAACTGAACCTGATTGCCCAGAACGGCGGTGATGCCCTCGGCGCCGGAGGAGTAGGCGGTCAGGGCGGGCTCAAAGCCGTAGCGGTTCATAATCAGGGCCTGGATGTGGCCGGAGCCGCCAGGGCCGGTGTAGCTCATCTGCACCTTGCCGGGGTTGGCCTGGATCTCGTCCAGCAGGTCCTGCAGGGTCTCATACTTGGAGTTGGAGGCGACCACCAGCACCTTGGGGTCGCTGGAGATGGCGGAGATGGGGGAGAAGTCGTCATAGCTCATCTCGCTGATGCCCATCACGCGGCAGGTGCCCAGGGACTCGGCAGCCAGCACCATGGTGTAGCCGTCGGGATCGGCGTCAAGGGCGGCCTGGATGCCCACGGTGCCAGAGGCGCCGGCCTGGTTGCTGACAATGATGGACTGGCCCAGCTGCTTCTCCAGGGCGATGGCCAGCTGGCGGCCGGCCAGGTCGGAGGTTCCGCCGGCACCGTAGGGGATAATCATGGTGATGGGACCGGTGGGGTAATTAGTAGTGGGGGCGGGGGTGGGCTCAGACTGTCCGGTGGACTGAGAGCCGGTGGGGGGATTGGAAGCGGAGGTGCCGGAGGGCTCGGCGGGCTTGGAGCAGGAGGCCAGACCAAGCAGCATAGCCGTGGCAAGCAAGGCAGTGAGCAGTTTCTTCATTGAATCTCTTCCTTTCAATTTTTCTTGCCCGGAAAAAATTTCTCAAAAGTGTCCGG
>CAJUSG010000004.1:28916-91521 GCA_910589085.1 uncultured Oscillospiraceae bacterium
TCTGGTATACTGAGAAAAAAGCGCCCGCCAGTGGGGCGGGAGCGGCGACGGAGGTGTTCCATGTGGAAAAAGTGACCATTCGGGACGTGGCGGGCCGGGCGGGGGTCTCCCTGTCCACGGTCTCTCGGGTGATGAACCGGAACCAGAAGGTGGACCCGGTGCTGGCGGAGCAGGTGCTGGCCGCGGCCAGAGAGCTGAACTACCGCTCCGGCCCCCGGGCCTTTTCGGGGAGATCGGGGCACATCGCCCTGATCCTGCCTACCCTGGAAAATTCCTACTACTCCTCCATCGCGGCCGGAGTCATTGACGCCGCCCAGTCCCAGGGGCAGCATGTCCTTATTATGCAGACCGACTCCCGCCGCCGGCAGGAGGACGACTGCTTTCGGACCCTCTCCACCGCCGCGGTGGATGGCGTCATCTTTTCCGGCAGCGACGAGCGCAACCCCCTGGAGGAGTTTCCACATCTCCGGGGCCTGCCCATGGTGGTGGCCGCCCGGCGGGCGGTGATCCCCGGCATCCCCCACATCTATTCCGACAATTTAAGCGCCGGCTACATGGCCACAAAGTACCTCCTCCGCCTGCGCCGGAGAAAGATCGCCCTGCTGCTCAACTTCTGGACCAATGATATCCACGACTATGATACCTTCCTGCGGCGGTATCACTCCCCGGCCCAGGGGGCCTGCACCGCCTTTGACCGCTACACCGGCTACTGCCGTGCCCTGGAAGAGGAGGGGATGGGGGTGGACCCCGATCTGATTATGTTCAGCGGCTTCAGCCATGAGTCGGGCTATGCCAGCGCCCAGGAGCTGCTGGCGCGGCCGCTGGAGTTTGACGGGGTGCTGGTGTCCAACGACCGCTGTGCCACCGGGGTGCTGCGCCTGTTCCGGGAGCAGGGCATCCAGGTTCCGGGACAGGTGTCGATCATCTGCTTCAACGGCGGTCTGATGTCCAGCGTGGTCAGCCCGGCCCTGACCATGGTGGAGCAGCAGAACCATGAGCTGGGGCGGCAGTCCGCTTTGCAGCTCAACGAGCTGATCCACGGCCGGCCCGCGCACGACGTAAAGATTGACGTCAAGCTGGCGATCAGGGGGTCCACCTCCCTGGCGCCTCCCGCCGATCCCGCGTCCTCCGGAGGAAAATGACCCAAAATGAAAGCACCAGACAGGAGAGGGGCGCCTCCCGTCTGGTGCTTTCTGTATTTCTGCCGCTCTTTCCCTCCGGAACACACATAAAACATGGGATGTTGTTCGGCGCTATGGGCGCCGAAAACCGGAATGCGGCCGGGTTCTGTTTAAACTATACAAAAATAAAGCCCCGATATCGGCGTTCTGTCTATTTACATTTTCACAAAAATAGGTTATTTTAAACATAGGATGTTAAAGGGTAATTGGTTATTACATCCTCTCTATATGGAAAGGAGAACAGACGCCATGAAAGTTGGTTTAATCTACACCAGCACCACCCCTGAGCTCATTGAGCTGGTGGAGCGGGAGGTCAAAAAGCAGCTGGGTGAGGATGTGGAGCTGTACAGCATACAGGACCCCAGCATCCTGGCCGATGTGCGGGAGGCCGGTTATGTGACCACCGCCCCCGCCGCCCGGCTGATCTCCATGTATATGAAGGCGGCTCAGGAGGGCTGCGAGGCCATGCTCAACCTGTGCAGCAGCGTGGGTGAGGTGGCGGACAGCGTCCAGGACGTGGCCAGATACATCGGGGTGCCCATCGTCCGGGTGGACGAGGAGATGTGCCGGGAGGCCGTCCGGAAGGGCAGCCGCATCGGCGTGATGGCCACCCTGCCCACCACCCTGGAACCCACCAAGGGGACGATCCGGCGGGTGGCACGGGAGTGCAACCGGGCTGTGGAGCTGGTGGACTGTCTGGTGGACGGGGCCTTCGGCCTGGACCAGGACCAGTTCAAGGCCCGCATGACCGAGATGGCCGCCACCATCGCCGGCCAGGTGGACGTGATCGTCTTTGCCCAGGGCAGTATGGCCTACTGCGAGGAGTATATCGCCCAAAAGTTTAACAAGGTAGTGGTCAGCAGCCCCCGCTTCGGCGCGGCGGAGCTGAAAAAGGCCCTGGCCGCCAAGGGGACCGTCTGAGGTTCCGCAACACCTGTTGGTTTCCGGCCCCTGCCGGTCATCAAATAATGCTTGAAAAAGGAGTTATATGTATGAAAAAGATTTTTGCCCTTGCTCTTGCGCTGAGTCTGTCCCTGAGCCTGGCCGCCTGCGGCAACAACAGCAGCAGCGGGAGCGGCACCACTCCCCCTCCCGCCGACAACAGCTCCTCCGCTGACAAGAGCGGCGGCACCACGCCCGCTCCCGCCAACAACGTCACCCTGAAGCTGGGCTTCTCCACCAACGAGGAGGACCCCCGGGCGCTGGGCGCCAAGCAGTTCAAGGAAGAGGTGGAGAGCAAGACCAACGGCGCTGTCACCATTGAGATCTACCCCTCCGGCCAGCTGGGCGGCGACGCCGACCTGATTAACTCCATCTCGCTGGACTCCGGCACGGTGGACATCATCATCACCGACGCCTCCAACTTCGCTACTTACGAGCCCAAGATGGGCATCTCCGCCCTGCCCTTCCAGTTCGCTGACTTTGAGGAGGCCTGGGCCTTCATGGACAGCGATGTGGAGGCCGAGGCTGAGGCCGGCCTGATCCCCCAGAACATGCGGGTGCTGGCCCACTACTGCAACGGCTTCCGCTGTGTGACCAACTCCAAGGGCCCCGTGGAGAGCCCCGATGACATGAAAGGTATGCTCATCCGCACCCCTGAGAACCCCGTCATCATGGCCACCATGACCGCCATGGGCGCCAATCCCCAGCCCCTGGCCTTCAACGAGCTGTATCAGGCGCTGAATCAGGGCACCTACGACGCCCAGGAGAACCCCATCCCCGTCATCTACAACAACAACCTCTATGAGGTTCAGGAGTATCTGAGCGTTACCAATCACATCTACTCCGGCATGTGCTTCACCATCGCCGAGAGCAGCTGGAACAAGCTGAGCGCCGACCAGCAGACCATCGTAGCCGACGCCGCCAAGGCCTCCGCCGACTACGACCGGGAGCTCAACGCCCAGATGACCGACGATCTGGTGTCCAGCCTGGAGGAGGCCGGCATGAAGATCAATAACCCCGACCTGGCCCCCTTCGCCGAGGCGACCTCCTCCGTCCTCACCGACAACGCCGCCACCTATGGGGACCTGCTGGATAAGCTGGCTGCCTGGAAGGCCAACCGCTGATTTCTGACCGAAGCGGAATGAACCAGGGGCGGAGGGTTCCCCCTCCGCCCCCATTTTTATGGAAAGGAGCGCGTGCATGAAAAAATTACAGAACGCGCTGGATAAGGGCTCTACCCTTATCGCCGCAGTGATGTGCGCGGCCATGATGATTATCCTGTTCGCCAACGTGGTGCTGCGCCTGATTCCCGCCGTGGGCGGCTTCAAGTGGTATATGGAAGGCAGCCAGTACCTCAACGTGTGGTCTATGATGATTGTGGGTATCTGCATCACCGTCAAGGGCACCCACCTCCACGTGGAGCTGGTGGACGCTGTGGCCGCCAAAAATCCCATCCTGAAAAAGCTCCACAAGTTGGTTACCTCCGCCTTTATTTTCCTGTTCTACGTGATGGTCACCTACAGCGGCTGGCAGTTGTCCACCAAGGCCAAGCAGGCGGTGTCCACCATGCCCCAGTTCCGAATGGGCCAGGTCTATGTGATCTTTGTCATCGCCGGGGTGCTGTGCGCTCTGAGCGCTCTGGTGGACCTGATCGTCTGCATCACCGAAAAACCGGAAGGAGGGGCTGAGAAATGATCCCCTGGTTATTGATTTCCTTCTTTGTCCTGCTGTTCCTGGGGGTGCCCATCGCCATGAGCCTGGGCCTGGCCGCCATAGGCGGCATCCTCTTCCTGGACGGCGGCAACGTGGTCACCATCGCACAGCGGATGTTCGAGGGGATGAACAGCTTCGCTCTGCTGGCCATCCCCCTGTACACCTTTGCCGGCTTCACCATGAGCAAGGGCGGAATCTCCGACCGGCTGATGAACTTCTGCTATTCCATCGTGGGCCATATCTACGGCGGCCTGGCCCATGTAAACGTGCTGTCCAGCATGATCTTCGCGGGCATCTCCGGCTCCGCCGTGGCGGACACCGCCGGCGTGTCCGGCATGTTTATGCCCACCATGATTAAGCAGGGCTATTCCAAAAAGTTTACCGTTGCCGTCACCGCCATCTCCTCCACCATCGGCATCATCATTCCGCCCTCCATCCCCATGGTGGTCATCGCCGGCATCTGCGGCCTGTCCACCGGCAAGCTGTTCCTGGGCGGCATCATCCCCGGCATCATGTGCGGCCTGGCCCAGATGATCGTGTCCTACCTGCTGGCCAAGCGGGAGGGAGTGGCCCGGGAGCCCGGCCACTTCTCCATCGGCCCTGTGCTGAAGGGCCTGTGGGAGTCCTGGCCCGCCCTGCTCATGCCCATCATTATTGTGGGCACCATCATGTCCGGCATTGTCTCCCCCACCGAGGCGGGGGTTATCGCCGTGGTTTACGGCCTGTTCGCCGGCGGCGTCATCTACCGGGAACTGAAGTGGGAGGACATCAAGTTCGCCTTCTGCGAGACCGTCCGGGTGTCAGGCCGCATCTTTATCGTCATCGGCGCGGCCAAGCTGTATACCGTGATGCTCACCACGGCCGGCTTCGACAAGTGGATGGCCAAGACCATGCTGGGCATCTCCACCAACCCCACTGTGATTCTTGTGATGATTCTGCTGCTGTTCTTCATTGTCACCATGTTTATGGAGTCCATCGCTACCCTGACCCTGTTTATGCCCATCCTCTACCCCATCGCCACCGGCGTGGGCATCGACCCCATTGTGATGAGTGTGCTGATTACCGTGGTCATCGGCATCGGCCTGGTCACGCCTCCTGTGGGCATGTGCATCTACGTGGCCTGCGACCTGATGGACATCAAGGTGGGCGAGGTTCTGCCCACGCTGCTGCCCTTCATCGGCGCCACGGTAATCTGCATCGCGCTGATGATCGCCTTCCCCCAACTGATTACAGTGCCCACCCTGCTGATGAAGTCCGGGGCAGTGGGATGAGTAAAGTCCCCAACGCCACTTGAACCCCTATAAATTATATGTTAAGATAGAAAAACGGGGGCAATATAGGATGTTGAACGGGGACTGACCGGGCAACATTCCATATATCCCGCCGGGGAGTTCAACATGTAAAGGGGGCGCTTCGGATTGGAGCAGGAAAAGCAAACGGCCAAATCGGTGGTGGATCAGGTGGTGGACGGCATCATCTCGGAGATCATCGATGGGCGGCTGACGCCGGGGAGCAAGCTGCCCACCGAGATGGAGCTGTGCCAGCAGTTCGGCGCGGGCCGCAACTCGGTGCGGGAGGCGGTAAAGAAGCTCCAGGCCTACGGCATCCTGTATATCAAGCGGGCTGACGGCACCTTTGTCAGCGAGAACTACAACCAGAAGATGCTGGACCCCATGCTGTTCAGCATCATTCTGCAAAAAAACAGCTGGCGGGACTTTGTGGAGCTGCGGGCGGCCATCGATATCGGCACCCTGAATGTGATTCTGCTGCGGCAGGATGTGGCCGCCTTCCTGCCCGAGCTGTACCGCACCTTCGGGGAGCTGTCAGCGGAGCTTCACTCCCCCAGCCCCTCAGTGGAGCGGGTGCTGGAGCTGGACAGCCAGTTTCATACCCGGATCGCCGACGCCGCCCAGAACCCCATGCTGGCCACCATTACGGAGTATATCACCCGCCTGACCCTGCCCAGCAGGCTGGAGACCACCCGGCGGGTGATGGAAAGCGGCGAGATTGAACACTTTGTGGACCTGCACCGGCGGATGCTCACCGTCATTGAGCGCCGCCAGATCGACCAGATTCCCCAGACGGTGCAGGACCACTACGTCTTCTGGAAATAAACGGAGTATTGCCATGAAAAAAATCATGCTCTCCGTGGCCCCTGTGGCGGCCACGGACATCCTCATCAATCCCCGGGCCATCGCCCGGGATGTATACGAGTGCTATCAGAACGGCGCGGCCATGGTCCACCTCCACTGCCGGGACCTGAACGGCCGCCTGACCCCCGACCTCAGCCTGCTGGAGGAGACGGTGGACTACATCCGGGAGTTGTGCGACATTGTGGTGGAGATCTCCACCGGCGGCGTGTCCGAGCTGACCATTGAGGAGCGCTGCCAGCCCTGCTATCCCGCCTGGGTGGAGGCCAACAGCCTGAATGTGGGCTCGGTAAACCTGGGGACCGCCGTCTACCAGAACCCCATCAAAGATGTGGAGTACTGCGTCCAGCGGATTTTGGAGAACAAAAAGGTGCCCGAGATCGAGGTGTTCGAGCTGGGCATGATCCACACCGTCCGGGAGCTGGACGACAAATTTCACTTTGCCAGCCCCATTCTCTTCGCCCTGGTCTTTGGCCACGGGGGGGAGATGCCCGCCACCGTCCCCGCCCTGCGGCACATGATCGACGCCCTGGGGGAGAGCTTCCCAGGCCGGGACGACATTATCTGGGGCTACACCCAGGCCCACCGGGAGGACTGGGAGATGGTTAAAACCGCCCTGGACATGGGGGCCTCCACCGTCCGCATCGGCTTTGAGGACTCCGACCTCATAGCTCCCGGCGTCCACGTGGACAACAACGCGGTGCTCATCGCCGAGGCGGCGGATATTGTGAAGTCCAAGGGTATGCTGCCCATGACCCCCGGCGAGGCCCGGGCCATGCTGGGCATTCCCCCGCTGAGCGGAAGGGGGTGGAAGACATGGTGATCCAGGGCGTCAGCTATCTGTCTGACTTCGAGGCCAAGAAGGCCATCATCGAGACCGCCCGCCGCCTGGAGAGCAAGGGCTTTCTCGCCGCCGGCGACGGCTCCCTCAGCGTCCGGGTGGGGCCCAATGCGGTTTGGGTCACGGTGGACGGGGCGGACAAGGCCGCCCTCACCCAGGACATGCTGGTGCGGGTGGACCTGAACGGCAAGACCAACCTCTCCGCCCACCCCAAGCCTCTGGGGGAGGACCTGCCCATTCATTTGAGAATTTACCGGGAAAACGAGGCCGTCCAGTGCGTCCTCCACGCCTATCCCCCCTGCGCCGCGGTGCTGGGCCAGCAGGGCCAGGGACTGCCCGCCGCCGGCTACAGCCCCTCGGTGCGCCGGCTGGGCCGGGTGGAGCTGATCGCCGGCCTCACCGGCGAGGCCCTGGCCAAGGCGGTGGCCGCCCAGAGCCGTACGGATCATGGCGTGCTGCTGGAGAACGACGGCTGTATGTTCTGGGCCAAGGCCCCGACAGAGGTATGTCACCTGGCCGAGGCCCTGAACTACTGCTGGACGGTGGGGGATGCTATCCGGCGCTCCGGCTGTGTGGGCTGTCAGGGCTGCGGCGGCTGCACCGGAGGCTCCCGGTGCGACAAGTGCTCCGGCTGCCAGGGCACCCAGGCCGCCCCGCCGGAGCCGCCCCGTGCGCTGTCCGGCGTCACCGGCCTGATCCGGCCCGGACAGCCCCTGCCCCCCCTGCCGCCGAAGGAGGAGCCTCAGCCCGCCCTCCCCGCTGTCCATCCCGCACCCGGGGCGGACAGGGAGGCCGCCATGGCCGAGGTGGTGCGGCGGGTTCTTCAGGGACTGTCGTAATATGAAGAAAGGATGACCCTTTTATGGATATCAGTTCCCAGGAAATAGAAGCCATTGTCCGGCAGGTGCTGTCCGGTATGGGGGCCTCCGCTCCGGCGGGGCGTCCGGCCGCTCCGGCGGCGGGGACAGCCCCCCGTTCCGGCGGCGACCGGGGGGTCTTTGAGCATGTGGACGACGCGGTTCAGGCCGCCTGGGAGGCCCAGCGGGACTGGGCGGCCCACTACAGTCTGGAGGACCGCCAGCGGATTGTGGAGGCCATCCGGCGCTGCGCCCGCTCCCACGTGGAGGAGTGGAGCCGCAAAATTGTGGAGGAGACCGGCATGGGCCGGTATGAGGACAAGGTGGAGAAGCATCTGGCTACCATCAACAAGACCCCCGGCCCCGAGTGCCTCACCACCGATGCCATCAGCGGCGACACCGGCCTTATGCTGGAGGAGTACGCCCCCTTCGGCGTCATTTGTTCCATCACCCCCACAACCAACCCCACCGAGACCATCATCAACAACACCATCAGCATGATCTCCGGGGGCAACTCGGTGGTCTTTAACGTCCATCCCCGGGCCAAAATGGTGTCCGCCGAGTGCCTCCAGGCCCTGAATACCGCCATTGTGGAGGCGGGCGGGCCGGAGAACCTCATCACCATGACCCGGGAGCCCACCATGGAGAACGTGGACAGGATGGCCGCCAACCCCAAGGTCCGCCTGATGGCGGGCACCGGCGGCACCGGCATGGTCAACGCCCTGCTGCGCAGCGGCAAGAAGTGCATCGGCGCCGGGGCGGGCAACCCCCCTGTCATCGTGGACGAGACCGCCGACATCCAGCTGGCCGGTCAGAAGATCTACGAGGGGGCCTCCTTTGACAATAATATCCTCTGCTTCGCGGAGAAGGAGGTCTTTGCCGTGGGCTCCGCCTGCGCCGGCCTGATCCATCAGCTGGAGAAGCAGGGGGCCTGTCTTCTGAGCCCGGCCCAGACCGAGCAGCTGGTGAAGCTGGTCCTCCAGCCCAACCCCAAGGGGGGCTGGGAGGCCAATAAGAAGTGGGTGGGCCAGAACGCCTCCAAAATTCTGGCGGCCATCGGGGTCCAGGTGCCCGATTCCTGCCGGCTGGCCGTGTGCCAGGTGCCGGCGGACCACCCCTTCGTCCTGGCGGAGCAGATGATGCCCGTTCTGCCCGTGGTGTGCAGCGCCAGCTTTGAGGAGGCGGTGGACCAGGCCGTGGCCGCCGAGCACGGCAACCGCCACACAGCATCCATCTTCTCCAAGGACGTGGACCACATGACCCGCTTTGCCCGGGCGGTTGAGACCACCATCTATGTGAAGAACAGCGCCACCAAGGCGGGAGTGGGCATCGGCGGCGAGGGCCACTGCACCATGACCATCGCCGGCCCCACCGGAGAGGGCATCACCTGTGCCAAGAGCTTCTGCCGCCGCCGGCGCTGTGTGCTGGCCGAGGGCGGACTTCGGATTGTCTGACCGGAAAGACCGGGAATCAGAAAACGAAATGTTAAAAACACTATTATTATAACTGGAGGTTATTACTATGAAGGCATTGGGTTTTATTGAGACCAAGGGTCTGGTGGGCAATATCGAGGCCACCGACGCCATGCTGAAGGCCGCCGACGTGGAGTTCATCGGCTCCGACACCATCGGCGCCGGCCTGACCACCGTCATCGTCACCGGCGAGGTGGGCGCGGTGCAGGCCGCCACCGACGCCGGCCAGGAGGCCGCCTCCCGGGTGGGCGAGCTGTTCTGCGTCAACGTTATCGCCCGGCCCCACACCGACCTGGCCCGGATCATGCCCCCCAAGGGGCCCGCCGTGGGCAAGAGCGCCAAGGACGCCGGGGAGCAGGTGCCGGTAAACTCCGCCCTGGGCATGATCGAGACCAACGGCCTCACCGCCGCCATCCAGGCCGCCGACGCCATGCTGAAGAGCGCCGACGTGTCCCTGGTGGGCCAGGAGAAGATCGGCGCCGGTCTGGTCACCGTCTTCGTCCAGGGGGACGTGGGGGCGGTGAAGGCCGCCGTGGAGGCCGGTCAGACCGCCGCCATGCGCATCGGTGAGGTGGTCAGCGCCCATGTCATTCCCCGGCCCCACACCAGCGTGTCCGAGTGTATGCCTGAGCTGCGCTGAGCCGGAGAAAGGGGCGTTCCGCCTTGATCTATCGGGATATTACCCAGGAGCAGCTGGTGTCTCTGGTCACCCAGGCGGTGCGGGACCAGCTGCGCCTGCAAAGCCGCCGGGTCCCTGTGGGCATCTCCATGCGGCATATCCACCTCAGCCGCCGGGAGGTGGACGCTCTCTTCGGGCGCACCTACCAGCTGACCCCCCTGCGGCCCCTGAGCCAGCCCGGCCAGTTTGCCTGCCAGGAGTGTCTGGACGTGATCGGCCCCAGGGGCGTGCTGCATAAGGTGCGCATCCTGGGCCCGGAGCGGCCCGAGGCCCAGGTGGAGCTGGCCCAGACCGACTGCCGCATGATCGGCGTACAGGCCCCGGTGCGGGCCAGCGGCCATGTGGAGGGGACGCCCGGCGTCCTCCTCCAGGGGCCTCGGGGGGTGTTCAGCCTGCCCCGGGGGGTCATCGTCGCCGACCGGCACCTGCATATGAGCACCGCCCAGGCGGCGGCCTTCGGCCTGTCCGACGGGGACACGGTGCGTGTGCGGGTGGAGGGCGGCAAGCCGGGCATCCTGGACGGGGTTCTGGTCCGGGCGGGAGAGCGGTACGAGCTGGACCTGCACCTGGACACCGACGACGCCAACGCCTTCCAGCTCAGACAGGGCCAGCTGGTCACTGTGCTGGAATGACCAATACTGCTGTAAGAAAGAGGAGCAAGCTATGATTCTTGGTACTGTGAAGGGAACGGTCTACTCCACCCGGAAGATGGAGCAGCTGGTGGGCTACAAGTTCCTGCTGGTGGAGCCCATGTACGGCAGCAAAAAAGAGCTGATTGTGGCCGGCGACCGGCTGGGGGCCGGCATCGGCGAGCTGGTGATGGTCACCACCGACGAGACCGTCCAGCACGGGCTGGACGCCCCCGCCCCCATGGACGCGTTCATTGTGGGCATTGTGGACCAGCCGCCGGCCATCGGGAAATAACCGGAATCTAGCGGGATCGTGAGGCGCATATTATGAAAATCATTGTTATCGGCAGCATCGCGGCGGGCGTCTCCGCCGCCTCCCGCCTGTCCGCCGGGGAGCGGGAGGCCCAGATTACCGTCTATGAGGCGGGGGCCTTCTACTCCTGCGGCACCGGCGGGCTGCCCCACTACCTGGCCGGTGACCTGCCCGAGCTTTACGCCGCCATTCAGGGCAAGGAGCGGGAGCTGGCCGCCCAGAACATCACCGCCCGCCTGCGCCACCAGGCGGAGGCCATCGACGCCGGAGCCCGTCAGGTCGCCGTGCGGGACCTGGCCACCGGCCGGACCTTTACCGACGGGTACGACAAGCTGGTTGTGGCCACCGGAGCCCTGCCCCGGATTCCCCAGGTGCCGGGGGCGCAGCGGGTGGGGGTTCAGACCCTGAAAAATGTGGAGGATTTGATCTTCTTAAAGGAGTACCTCCGCACCCCCTACGTCCGGGACATTGTGGTGCTGGGGGGGGACTGGGCCGGCCTGGAGCTGGCCAAGGCCCTTCTGAAGCTGGGCCGCAAGGTCCGGATTGTCACCGGGGAGCAGCAGATTCTGCCCCGGCTGGACCCGGAGGTGGCCAAACGTGTCCAGGAGGCGCTGGAGGCGGAGGGGGTTCAGCTCTCCCTGGGGGAGACGGTGCGGGCCTTCCCCGGCCGGACCTTTGTGGAGGAGGTCCAGACCAACCGGGGCAGCTACCCCTGCGACCTGTGCCTTACGGCCGACGGTCTGACCCCCAATACCGCCCTGCTGGCCGCCGCCGGAGCCCAGCTGGCCCCCAATGGCGGGGTACTCATCGGGCCCGATCTGGCCACCAGCCTCCCCGGCGTGTATGCCGTGGGGGCCTGCGCCGTGTGTCGGGAGGGCTCTCTGCGCAGCGGGAGCGTCCGGGTGGGCGGGCTGGAGATCGCCTGTACCGGCCTGACCGAGGCGGAGGCCAAAAGGGCCGGCCTGCGGGTGAAGAGCGTCACCGCCGCCGGCTGTGACCGGCCGGGCATCTGTCCCAACCCCCAGACCATCACCATCAAGCTGGTCTACGAGGCCAACACCCGCCAGGTGGTGGGGGCCCAGGCCTGGGGCGGCAAGAATGTGTCCACCCGGGTGAATGCCATCGCGGTAGCCATCCGGGCGGGTATGACTGTGGACGCCCTGGGCCAGGTTGACTTTGTATACTCCTCCTGCTCCACCTCCATCTGGGACCCCATCCAGGTGGTGTGCGGCCGGGCCAGGTGAGGGAAGGGCTATGGCAGAGCGGATTAACGCGGTAAAGACCAGCTTTTTCGGCAAGGGCGCCATCACCCTGCTGGGGCCTGAGCTCCGGCGGATGGGGGTGGCCCGGGCTCTGGTGGTCACCGACCGGTTCCTCTATGAGTCGGGGGCGGCGGCCCGGGTGGGAGAGGTCCTCTCTCAGGCCGGGGTGGAGTACGCCGTATTCTATCGGGTCCAGCCCAACCCCACCGTCCAGGTGGTGGAGGACTGTGCCGCCGCCATCCGGGAGCTGTCCGCCCAGCTGCTGGTGGCCCTGGGGGGCGGCAGCGCCATCGATACCGCCAAGGCCGCCGGTATTCTGGCCACCAACGGCGGAGCGCTGGAGCAGTATGAGGGGGAGGGCAAATCCCGGGTCCCGGGGGTGCCCGTCGCGGCGGTGAACACCACAGCCGGCACAGGCAGCGAGTGCACCGCGTTCTACATTGTGACAGACCCGGTCCGCCACAGCAAGATGGCCATGGTGGACAACAACTGTATGGTGGCCATCGCCATCAACGACATTGACTTCATGATGTCCATGCCCCCCAAGCTCACCGCCGCCACCGGCATGGACGCCCTGACCCACGCCATTGAGGCGGTGCTGTCCCGGGGGGCCACCCCGCTGACGGACAAGGACGCCCTGTGGGCCGTGGAGCAGATTGCCCAATATCTGCCCCGGGCTGTGGCGGACGGCGGGGACGAGAAGGCCCGAACCAGAATGGCTTATGCCGAAAACGCGGCGGGCATGGCCTTCTCCAACGCGGGGCTGGGTATGGTACACGCCATGGCTCACGCCCTGGGCGGGCGGTACAACCTGCCCCATGGGGTGTGCAACGCCGTGCTGCTGCCCTATGTGCTCGCCTTCCACCTCCGCTGTCCCGTGTGCCAGCGCCGGCTGCCCAGGGTGGCCCGGTCTATGGGGCTGGAGGAGGAGACCCCCCAGGCGGTCATCGGGGCCGTCCGGGCGCTGAACAGGCAGATCGGAATCCCGGGCGGCCTGTCGGAGCTGGAGGGGGTGGACCCGGCCCATTTCTCCGAGCTGGCCAAACTGGCCCTGCAGGACGTCTGCATGGCCTCCGACCAGCTGGACCCCACCGAGGCGGAGGTCGCGGCGGTGTATCTGGCGGCCTGGAGACAGGCTGAAGTGTAAGAAGCTGGACCGATTTTAAAGAGCGAGCGCCGTCGGGGCAGCTCCCATAAAGAAGACAGCACCCGCTGGAAAGTAGTTGCTTTTCAGCGGGTGCTGCTTTATAATGAACTCATCGACAAATTTGGATTTGAAGAAACATTTTAAGAAGGGAGCAATTCATGATGGCAATCAACGGTATTTCTGATCCTTACAGGGATGCTGTCTCACGGACGGGACAGATTCGCCCCATACAGACGGGGCGTTTTGCCGTTTCTGAAGAAGAGGGAAAGCAGGTCAGCGGTCAAACCGGGGATAAAGTAGAGTTTTCCAGCGAGGGACGGCAGGCTGCCGCCGAGATGCCGGACTTTGACCAGGGCTTGGAAAAGCTGGATTTGAGCCATATGACAAAAGACGAATTTATGTCCAAAATCCGGACGCAGTTGGGAGAACAAAATCTGGAGGTCAACTGGAACGCCACTGTTGACCCCGACGGTCAAATTTGGTGCAAAAGTTATTTTGACTCCTATGTTTCCCAAGTCACTGAGTTCAGAGCCTCTGCTGAGAGTGCCATCAAAGACTATTACGCCGATGCCTATCAGGAAGCGCTGGACTCTTCTCCTGGGAAGGATTTGACCGGTCAGTTGAATTTCATCGCCGCAAAATATAACTGTTCGTGGAGTGAGTATTTCGATGCCAGTATGCCGGCGGGCGAACGGCAATGGGCTTATACCCAAGTGAGAGCCATGCTGACGGGTACAGGCCTGCGTCTGAATGACCCTTACGCTTTGAAGGGGCTTCATATTCCCGACAACGAGGAAATTACCAAAATCGCAAAGCAGTCCGCCAATGATACGATCAGCGAACTGGTTCGTCAAGCGAAAGAAGCAGACAGCCCGCACCAGGGGTAACAAGGATATTCCAGTTTATTGCTTTCCCATGCGGGCACTTTCCCCGAACGTGTCATAGTGGGCTATACAGTATAAAAGGGCAAGACAGACCGCTGTCTTGCCCTTGACTTCTTTATAAAACCTCACCCTCGGGCGCTCCGCTCCTTTTGGCGGTATGCATTATTTTCCCACGCAGAACTTGGAGAAGATGCGGTCGGTCACGTCCTCCCGGACGGACTGGCCGGTGAGCTCCCCCAGGGCGGACAGCGCATCCTCCACGTCGGTGAGCAGGGCGTCGGGGGTGACCCCGGCCCCCAGTGCCTCCCTGGCCCGGCGGACGGCCTCCCGGGCCCGGCTGGCCGCCTCTTCCTGCCGGGCGTTGGTGAGTATTTCGCCGTAGCCCCCCCAGAGGTCCTGGGGGAAGGCGCAGGAGATCTCATTGCACAGCTCGTCCAGGTCTCTAACCTTGGCGCTCACCGTCACGGCGGGGCACCCGATCTCCTCATAGCGTTTCACTGGACAGGGCACGGCAGGCAGGTCCCCTTTGGTCCATACCAGGATGGTGGGGGCCAGGGCCACGGCCTCATGGAGCAGGGCGAAGTCCTCGTCCCCGGCGGGCCGGGAGGCGTCGATGAGCACCAGAATCAGCCCCGCCTCCTCCATGGCCCTTCGGGAGCGATCCACCCCCAGCTTTTCCACCGGGTCAGAGGTATCCCGCAGGCCGGCGGTGTCGATGAGCCGCAGGGGCACGCCCCCCAGCTCGCACCGCTCCTCCACCGTATCCCGGGTGGTGCCGGGGACATCGGTGACAATGGCCCGGTCCCAGCCCAGCATGGCGTTGAGCAGGGAGGATTTTCCCGCGTTAGGCCGGCCCACAATGGCGCAGGGCACCCCCTCCCGCAGCAGCTTCCCCCGGCCGCAGGAGGCCAGCAAAGCGTTCAGCTCCCCCTCCTGGTCGGAAAGAGCGGTGTCCAACTCCTCCAGGCGGAAGGGGTCGATATCCTCGTCGGGGTAGTCCAGCACGGCGTGGAAGTGGGCCATCACGTCCACCAGGGCGGAGTAAATGTCCCCAATCCTCTGGGACAGCGCCCCGGCCAGCTGGCCCGCCGCGTGGCGGGCCCCCTCCCGGCTCCGGGCGGAGAGGAGGTCCCCCACCGCCTCCGCCTGGGCCAGGTCCAGCCGGCCGTTGAGGAAGGCCCGCTTTGTAAATTCCCCCGCCCCAGCCTGCCGGGCCCCGGCGGCGAAGAGGGCCTCCAGCCCCAGGGCCAGCACCATGGGGGAGCCGTGGCACTGCAGTTCCGCCGTGTTCTCCCCGGTGTAGCTGTTGGGCCCCAGGCTGTAGGTACACAGCACCCGGTCGATGGGCTGGCCGCCGCTGTCCAGCAGGTCGCCGTAGACCAGCTCCTTGGGCTTGTGCTCCAGCAAACTCTTGTGCCCCAAGGGTTTGAAGCACCGCTCCGCAATAGAGGCCGCGTCCGGCCCGGACAGCCTCAATATCCCGATGGCCCCCGGGCCGGGAGGGGTGGAGATGGCGGCGATGGTGTCGGTCAGGACGGGCATAGAGGGGCGCTCCTTTCACAGCGCGGCGGAATTTTCACTTTCTCCTGCGAAAATCCACCTTGAAAAAAGTTTGTGTAATATTCAGCCTTGACAGATATTATGGAAACCGGAGAATGAATATTCTCCGCGGGCCGGTTGACATAACCGATGTGGAAAACCCTGTGGATAATGTGGAAAAGCCAGCCGTTCCAAGAAAAATGCCTGTGGAAAACTCGGTGGAGAAAGTGGATAAAAAACTGCATAGAGGGTGACAAAATAATTCCCGTAGTTCAGAGCCCTGCGGACAATTCTGGGCCCCTCTCCCCTTCTTTTTGCAGGAGGTCCTGTAAAAAGAGGGCGGCCTGTGGCCGCGCCTGCACAGTTTTAGCCCATCCCAACCGACAGGAAATAGGCCCCCGCACAATAGATGTCCTCAAAGTCTATATGGACTGAAAATCCCGCTTGAGTCAAAACGTCCTGATACGGGGCGATCTGTTTTTCCAGTGTCCCGCCCAGCTCATCTATGTCAATGACAATAGGCGCTAAGCCGCTCAGCTTTTCCAGCAGCTCCTCTGGAATCCTGTCCTTGAGCCAGTCCAGCACCTTCCGGGTAGCCTCACCCTCATAGCAGCCCAGCAGCAGGCACAAGCCCCGCCAGGCCGACAGATACAGCCGCAGCGGCTCCTCCTCCAGTGTACCCTCCCGCTGAATGAAGTCCAGCCACTCCTCTGAGCTCTGAACAAAGAGCATGTCCTGGAGCACGGAAGCATACTGGTCATAAACGGCTTGATACTCCTTTTTAGAGAGCAGTTCCTGTATGTTCTTCACATCTTCCCCGACTTGTGCGTTCATGCCGCAGTTCTCCCTTTCTGTCGTGTATTCTCAGTTATAAAGGACCGATATCCCGCCCGCAGGCGGCAAGCCTCCCTTCGCAAAGGGAGGTGGCATTTGCGGAGCAAATGACGGAGGGTTTCCCCATCGAAACGCACCTGCTTTTCGGGGAAAACCCCCAGTCAGCTTCGCTGACAGCCCCCTTACGAAGGGGGCCTTGAGGGTGCAGTCCCGCGGTCTTACAGCCGCTTACAGACCGCCCGGGCCGCCTGGACCCCCGAGGCTCCGGCCTGGGCCAGGCCTCTGGTGACGCCTGCGCCGTCGCCGGCGGCGAAGAAGTTGGGCAGAGCGGTCTCCAGCTCCCCGGTGAGCTGGAGGCGGGCGGAGTAGAATTTTACCTCCGCCCCGTAGAGCAGGGTGTCGTAGTTGGCGGTGCCGGGGGCGATCTTGTCCAGCTGATAGATCATCTCAATGATGTCGTCCAGCTGCCGTTTGGGCAGGGTGAGGGACAGGTCCCCGGGGACGGCGGCGGTGAGGGTGGGCCGGACGGTGGACTTGCCCATGCGGTGCTCGTTGGTGCGCCGGCCGCCCACCAGGTCGCCGAACCGCTGGACCAGCACCCCGCCGGCCAGCATGTTGGACAGGGAGGCCACATGCTTGCCGTAGCGGTAGGGCTCGTTGAAGGGCTTGGTAAAGCGGTTGGAGACCAGCAGGGCGAAGTTGGTATTTTCCGAGCGGAGGGCGGGGTCGGCGTAGGAGTGGCCGTTGACGGTGTTGATGCCCTCCACGTTCTCGGCCACCACGTGGCCGTAGGGGTTCATGCAGAAGGTGCGCACGCTGTCGCCGTACTGCTTGGTGCGGTAGACCAGCTTGGACTCATAGACCACATCGGTGATGTGCTCGAAGACCACCGCGGGCAGCTCCACCCGCACGCCGATATCCACCTGGTTGTTCAGCAGCTCCAGCCCCAGGTCTTTGCACTGGTTGGAGAACCACTCCGCCCCGGACCGCCCTGGCGCGGCGATGAGGTATTTACAGGAGACCTCGCCCCCCTTGGCCAGGAGGAGCCGGTAGCCGTCCTCCGCCGTTTGGATGGAGGCTACCTCTGTGTGGAAGGCGAACTCCAGCTTGTTCTGGAGGCCCTCGTAGATGTTGGTGAGGATGCGCAGGTTGTTCTCGGTGCCCAGGTGCTTGCACCGGGCCTGGAGAAGGTGGAGGTCGTAGGCCAGGGCCTGGCGGGCCAGCTGGCGGGCGGCGCCGCTCTCGGTGGAGAAGACCTCAGTGGTGGCCCCGTGGGCCACGTTGATGGAGTCCACATAGTCGATGAGCTCCATCACCTGGGCGGGCTCCATAAAGTCGGTGAGCCAGCCGCCGAACTGGGTGGTAAAATTGAACTTTCCGTCGGAGAAGGCCCCCGCCCCGCCGAAACCGCACATGGTATGGCACACGGGGCAGTGGATGCACTCCTTCACCTTCCCCGCCACAATGGGGCAGCTGCGGTGGTAGATGTCCGCGCCCTGGTCCAGGGCCAGCACCTTCAGCTCGGGGTGGAGGTGGGCCAGCTCGTAGGCCGCGAAGATGCCCGCCTCGCCGCAGCCGAGAATAACAACGTCGTATCTGGCGTTCATAGGGGTAATCCTTTCTGTTTTGAATTTTACTGACCTCTGCCGCCGGGACCCTTGGGGGCCGTTCCGGCGAAGATGAGCCCAGTATAGCACATTGCCCAACAAAAGGCAACGGTGCGGCGGTAAGGGATTGAATATTGGACAAAACTATGCTACAATCAAACTGCGATCGTCTCCCAACATTTTAATCGACTGGATAAAGGAGAATCACCATGAACAGATTTGGCATCAACGTGGAGCTGAAGCACACCCCCGTTCTGGACCCGGAGTTTATTCCCCTGATGCGTTTTAACCGCGCCTTCCTGGCCGGGGCAAAGAAGCCCATAGGAATTGCTGTGGAGCGGGCGGACGGCCAGATGGCCGCCTGCCATACCTTTATCCACGGCACCCCCGAGATGGCTGAGGCCGACCACTACTACATTGAGCGGATTGTCAAGACCATCCTGTGGATGAAGGGCGGCTTCAAGGTCTATGTCAGCGGCGACGCGGGGGTCTGCGAGTACCTGAGATCCGTCTACTGCGCCGGCGGACAGCAGGAGTTCGACTGGGACTACATGGCCAGCGTCTTTGAGCACCCCTTTGAGATCGTTCTGGTGGATGAGATTCCCCAGGCCAAGGACGCCCCCAAGGCTATCGGCGGCCACCTGGGAGGGTGCCGCATCGGCTTTGACGCCGGCGGATCGGACCGGAAGGTGTCCGCCGTCATCGACGGGGAGACGGTATACTCCGAGGAGGTGGTCTGGTTCCCCAAGACCAACTCCGACCCCGACTACCACTACGACGGCATTGTGGCCGCCCTGAAGTCCGCCGCCGAGCACATGCCCCGGGTGGACGCGGTGGGCGTGTCCTCCGCCGGGGTGTTCATCAACAACCGGACCATGAACGCCTCCCTGTTTTTGAAGGTCCCCAAGGAGATCTATGACGAAAAGGTCAAGGACATCTACATCCGGGCCATCCGGGACACCTTCGGCGACGTGCCCTACTGTGTCATCAACGACGGCGACGTGTCCGCCCTGGCCGGGGCCATGAGCCTCAACGACAACAGCGTGCTGGGCATCGCGATGGGCACCAGCGAGGCGGTGGGCTATGTGGACGAGGAGGGCCGGATCACCGGCTGGCTCAACGAGCTGGCCTTTGTCCCCGTGGACGCCCAGCCCGAGGCCATGCGGGACGAGTGGTCCAACGACATCGGCTGCGGGGTGAAGTACTTCTCTCAGGATAGCGTCATCAAGCTGGCCCCCCGGGCGGGGATTGAGCTGGAGGAGAGTCTCAGCCCGGCGGAGAAGCTGAAGGTGGTCCAGAAGCTGATGGCGGAGGACGACCCCCGGGCCGCCAAGGTCTACGAGTCTATCGGCGTCTACCTGGGCCACACCCTGGCCTATTACTATGAGCTCTACGGCTGCCGCCACGTCCTCCTGCTGGGCCGGGTGATGAGTGGTAAGGGCGGCGACCTGATTCTGGACACCGCCAAGAAGGTGCTGGCCGACGAGTACCCCGAGGTGAAAATGGTCCCCGAGCTGCCCGACGAGAAGTTTCGCCGGGTGGGCCAGTCCATGGCCGCCGCCAGCCTGCCGGAGATCGTGTAGGGGCGGGTATTACCCGCCTGCGTGATCGTGCATATGGCAGCCCGATAGAAACGGGCGGATGATATCCGCCCCTACAAGGGCAGCCCCGCGGGCTCTGTAGGGCGGGACGACTCGGCCCGCCGTCCCCGGAGAGGGGCGCGCCGGGGTCGTCGCGCCCTACCCAAAAGGAGCCTTGCCCGCTGCGGCGGGGACGGGAGATGAAGATCAAAATGAGAAAAGAGGTCATAACGATGGACCGTCAAAAATTACAGGACGCCCAGTCCTGGGTGAAGAGCGAGCTGGAGCGCTCCGCCCAGTTCTGGCTGGACCACGGCATGGACAAGGAGCACGGCGGGGTATACACCTGCCTGGACCGGAAGGGCGAGATCTACTCCACCGACAAGAGCGTGTGGATGCAGGGCCGGTGCGGCTGGATCTTCGCCTTCCTGTGCCACAACTACGGTGTGAAGGAGGAGTGGCTGGAGGCCTCCAAGAGCTGTCTGGACTTTATGGAGGCCCACTGCTTCAACCACGCCTGCGGCGACCGGATGTACTTCACCGTCACGGCGGAGGGCGAGCCCCTGCGCCAGCGGCGGTATTACTTCTCCGAGGCCTTCTGCGCCATCGCCAACGCGGAGTATTACGGTGTCACCGGAGACAAGCAGCGGCTGGAGCGGGCCCGGCAGTGCTACGACCTGTACTGGGACCTGAGCCAGGGCAAGGCCGACCCGGTGGGCATGGGCCCCAAGACCATCCCGGAGACCCGGTCCGGCCGGGCCTTCGGCGCCCCCATGATTATCCTCAACGTCACCGGCGTGCTGCTGCGTACCGACCCGGAGCGGAGAGCCCTCTATGAGGAGCGGGCCCAGAAATGCGTGGACGACATCTTCAAATACCACGTGAAGCCCGAGCTGAAGTGTACCCTGGAGAACGTGGACGTGGACGGCACTCCCCGGCTGTACTACACCGAGGGCCGCACCGTCAACCCCGGCCACGATATCGAGGGGGTGTGGTTCCTGCTGGAGCACGCCCAGCGCACCAGGGACAAGGAGCTGGTGAAAAAGGCGGCCCAGATGTTCGACTGGGCCATCGAGGCTGGCTGGGACAAGGAGTACGGCGGGCTGCTGTACTTCACCGACTGCCTGGGCAAGCCCCCCGAGGCCTATGAGCACGATATGAAGCTCTGGTGGCCCCACAACGAGATTCTCATCGCCTCCATGATGCTCTACCGGGACACCGGGGAGGAGAAGTATCTGGACTGGTTCTGCAAAACCATGGACTACTGCAAGGCCCACTTTGCCGACCCTGAGTACGGCGAGTGGTACGGCTACCTCCGCCGGGACGGCCTGCCCACCCAGCCCTCCACCAAGGGCAGCACCTTCAAGGGGCCCTTCCATATGCCCCGGAGCATGATCCTGGTGGACAAGATGATCGGCGAGCTTTTGGCGCGGTAATCGCCCGGGTGCGGCAAACCCGGATTCCTGAATGGAGGTGCAGCGTGGAGAGGAACATTCTGGCCCAGATGATGCGGGAATACGACAGCTTCACCCGGTCGGAGCGGAAGATTGTGGACTATGTGCTGGAGCACCAGAAGGAGACCCAGTACATCAGCATCACCGACCTGAGCGCGGAGTGCGAGGTGGCGGTGTCCACGGTGTCTCTGTTCTGCCGGAAGCTGAAGCTGGCGGGCTTCAACGACTTCAAGCTGGAGCTGGCCCGGGCGTCTCTGCCCGCCGGGGGCAGTGGGAGCCAGCTGGCGGGGGAGGTCCTGCCGGAGGACCCGCCGGCCACGGTAATGGGCAAGGTGCTGCACACCGTTCAGGATGAGCTGAATAACGCCTACCATATGCTGTCTGAGGCCTCGGTCACCCGGGCGGTGGACCTGCTCCGGGGGGCGGGCCAGGTGATCTGCCTGGGCCAGGGCAACCACTCGGTGGTGGCCCTGGCGGCCTGGGCCCAGTTTTCCACCACCTCCCCCAAGTTCAAGACCATTCAGGACTCCCATATGCAGATTGTCACCCTGTCCACCCTGTCCAGAGAGGATGTGGTGCTCTACTTCTCCTACTCGGGAGCCACCCACGAGGTGCTGGAGGCGGCTGAGGTGATCCGGGGCCGGGGGGCGAAGCTGATCCTGGTCACCCGGTATCTCAACTCCCCGGCCAGCGCCTACGCCGACACCGTTCTGCTGTGCGGGCCCGCCGAGCAGCCCTTTCAGTTCGGCTCCTCGGCGGCCCTGATCGCCCAGCTCTATGTGGTGGAGGTGCTGCTCAGCGAGTTTGTCCGCCGGGACCCGGAGGGGGCGGAGCGCTGCCGGCAGTCGGTGGGCAAGGCGCTGACCCAGAAGTGCGTTTGAAAGGAAGCGCCGAATCCCTGAGCAGGGGAGCGAGGCGTGACAACAAGTGCCGAAATCCTTTTGGAGGACCTTATGGGAGAATTTTTTAATCCGGAGAAGGGCATATGGGTCTGGCTGAGCACCCTTGTGGATGTGTGCGGACTGTCCATTGTGTGGATATTCCTGTGTATGCCGGTGGTGACGGCCGGCCCCGCCACGGCGGCGCTGTACTATACGGCGGTCAAGTGCGTCCGGGGCCGGGAGAGCGGGGCGTTTGGCTGCTATTTCCGCTCCTTCCGGGCCAACTTTAAAACCGGGCTCTGGACCACCCTGGCCGTCCTCCCGGCGGCGGCCCTGCTGCTGGGCCTGCACCACATTGCGCGCTGGTACGGCACGCGGGCGGGCGGTGTGCTCTATGTGCTGTACATCGCCCAGTACTTTGTCCTGATGCTGCCGGCGGGGGTGCTGTGCTGGCTGTGCCCCCTGCTGGGCCGGTTTGAGTATGGGGTGCGGGACCTGTTTGGAACCGCCCTTCGCCTCACGGTGCTCCACCTGCCCAGCACGGTGGTGATGGTGCTGCTGACGGCCCAGACCGCCGTGCTGTGCCTCCAGTACTGGTGGCCGGCGCTCTTCATGCCCGCCGTGACCACGCTGCTGGTCTCTCTGTTCACCGAGCGCGTTTTTCAAAAATACGCCCCGGAGCTGGCCCCTGAAGAGGACCTGGATGAATAAAAGAAGTCTGCCGCTCTCCTGCGGCAGACTTCTTTTTTCGGTCAGACGCCGCCGCCCACAATGAACAGCGCGCCCTTCAGCTCCTTGAACACGGAGGGAGCTCCTGGTGTAAAGGCGATGGTGTCCATATTCCGATAGAGCTCCCGTCCGGTGATCTGGAAGATGGACATGAGGTAGAGCTTTTCATGGAGCTCCGGCCAGGGGGACTTGGCGTCCAGGAACCACAGCTCCAAAAAGCCGAAGTGCTTCAGCCCCCAGGTCCCCACCATCGGAAGCTCGCCCTTCTGCCCGCTGCGGATGCTGATCCAGAGCGGGGCGGGGAAGTACTCCGGGTCGTCCCGGTTTTTCTCCAGAATGGCGGCGTGCTGAAGGTAAAGTCTCCGGCTGATTAAGAGCTCGGCGTCCGCGACAAAGACGCCCACGGCCCCGTCGAGCCCCACCAGCGCCCCGGCCAGGTGGGTAAACAGGAGGCAGACCCTGCGCTTTTCCGCCAGGGAGACCCCGCCGCCCTTCTGGGCCAGCACCAGGAAGGCCCTGTGGGCCAGCAGCTCCTCCCGCTCCTGGGGGGAGAACAGCCCCTCCTGGAGGGAGGAGAGGTCGTAGACCTGGGGCGGGTGGGGCATAGCCAGGTAGCTGCAAAAGAACTCGGTCCCCTCCAGCCGGACCGTCATGGCGGGGGCGTTGGGGGCGCTGCGGTCCACAGAGACCAGGGCCTGGGGGCCGAAGCGGTCCTCCACGGCCCCGGTCACGGCTTCCCACCCCACGTCCCTGCCCAGCAGGATGACGGCGGCGGTGTCCGCCGTGGGGGACAGGGCCGGCCCCTGGGGGGCGGGCTCGGGATCCTTTTTCCGCTTGAACCGATCAAATAGTCCCATAGGGTCCCTCCTAGGGCAGCAGCCCGGGGACCGCCTCCGCCAGCAGTTGGGCCAGCTGGGCGTGTCCCTTTCTGGTCAGGTGCATCCCGTCCAACGGGTTAAACTCACAGTCCTTGGCGTCGATGAAGTGGGCGCCCACAAGCCGGGCGGTCTTTTCATAGTACGCGGGCAGCTCCCGGGACTTCTCCAGGCAGCCCTTTCCCATAGGCACGCCGCACTCGGCCAGCTCCATCTCCGGGCGGATGGGGGGCGGGCAGACAATGAGGATGTTGGGGGCGTGGTCTCCCCAGCAGTCCACGCTCTGGGCCTTGCGCACCAGCCGCTCCATGCCGATGGCGATGCAGGAGGCGTTGGCCCCCAGCCGCTCCTTGGTGTCGTTGGTGCCCAGCATGATGATGAGCAGGTCGAGGAACTCGTGGCTCTTCAGCAGGGAGTAGAGCACGGTGAGGGTGTCCATGGTCTCGTGGAGGGGGTCGGGGAACACGGTGGTCCGGCCGGACAGCCCCTCCTCCGTCACCAGATAGTCGGAGCCAAGGGCCTTTTGCAGCAGACAGGTCCACCGCTCGTCCTCGTTGAAGCGGATGCCGCCGTCGGCGCAGTCGGCGGGGTCGGCGCAGTAGCCGTGGGTGTTGGAGTCGCCCAGACAGAGTATGTGTTTTTTCATAGACATCGTCCTTTCAACAGCTCCCGGGATGAGATAGGATAAGCGTAACAGGTTTTTTTGGTTTGTCAAGACAGATTATTTCGATTTACTGCCGTAAACCAAGTGCAAACTGCACAAAAATCGAAATTATTTTTGTTGATTCCACTAAATTTGCAGATTTTTCGGAAATGCTTTCGATTTTGATTGACAGGTAAATATTTCTCTTGTATACTTTACACAGCGACCTTAGCCTTGTACATCTATTTTTTGTGAATTAGAAGGAGGATACACAATGAAGATGAAGAAAATTGTTTCGGCGGCTCTGGCCATGGCCATGGCGCTGTCTCTGGCCGCCTGCGGCGGCCAGAACAATGGCGGTCAGAGCACCACTCCGCCCCCCTCCAGCAATCAGGGCAGCAACCAGAGCACCCCTGATCCCGCCCCCACCGGCAGCGGAACGGCCGACGCCATCACCGTCTGGGTCTATCCCGTGGGCGGCTGGGGCGATGAGGCCAAGGTAAAGCCCCTGATCGACAAGTTTACCTCTGATACCGGCATCAAGGTCACCATGGAGTGGCTGGCCTACGCCGACGGCGACGACAAGGTGAACGCCGCCCTCACCGGCGGCAACGCCCCCGACGTCATCATGGAGGGCCCCGAGCGCCTGGTTGCCAACTGGGGCGTCAACGGCCACATGGTGGACCTGAGCGACATGATTGACGACACCGACCGCCAGGAGATCCTGCCCGCCGCTCTGGCTGCCGGCACCTCCACCGACGGCAAGGTCTATCTCTACCCCATGTTCAACGTGGCCCACTGCATGGCCGTGAACTACACCGCCGTGAAGGAGGCCGGCGCCGAGGCCAACATCGACCTGGAGACCCGCACCTGGACTGTGGAGCAGTTCGACGCCACCGTCAAGGCTCTGTATGACAAGTACGGCACCACCGTGGCCGCTGTCTACTGTGCCGGCCAGGGCGGCGACCAGGGCACCCGCGAGCTGATCCGCAACCGCTACAGCACCAAGCTGACCAACGCCGAGCACACCGCCTACACCTGGAACACCCCTGAGGTCATCAACGCCCTCACCGACCTGAAGAATATGCCCGGTATCGAGTTTGACGCCTCCCTCCAGGGCGGCGACGAGATCGCCAAGTTCTACCAGGGCGTGCTGAAGATGGCCTTCTGCTGGAACGCCGCGCAGCAGATGGATCCCAACTCCGCCGGCACCGGCGAGGGCAAGACCCTGACCGGCGACGAGATCGTGTACATGTGCTTCCCCACTCAGGAGGGCAAGGCCCCTGAGGAGGGCTCCGGCGTCTGGGGCCTGGGTGCCTTTAACACCGGCGACGAGGCCCGCATTGCCGCCGCCAAGGAGTTCATCAAGTATATGTGCGACTCTGAGAACTGCTCTCAGGCCGGCGACATCTCCAACTTCTTCTCCTGCCGCTCCATGGCGGAGGGCGTGGAGATCAAGTCCAGCAACCCCCTGCTGGTGGAGTACTACAGCAAGATGATGCCCTACATGGGTGAGTACTACCAGATCACCAACGGCTGGGCCGGCGCCCGGACCGAGTGGTGGAACATGCTCCAGCGGGTGGGCGCGGGCGACGACATCGCTGAGACCGTGGCCAAGTACGAGGCCAACGCCAACGCTGCCGCCAGCGCCGCGAGCTGATCTGAGTTCCCGGTTTTATTAAGGGTTCGCGCCCCTCTTCCGCATAGCGCGGAAGAGGGGCGCGTCTATCAATTCAGCCCTTCCCTCACGATGTTGTGAAAGGAGTGTTAAGCTTGGCAAATTCCCAGCCCAAAATGAGCAGGGCGCTGCAGCGCCGGGAGAATGTTGCGGGCTACCTGTTCATGCTGCCCAGCCTGATTTTCTTTATCGGCTTTGTGGTGGCGCCTATGATTATCTGTATCGGCTACAGCTTTACCGACGCGAATATGAACTCCAAAACGGTCGCCACAACCTTTGTGGGCCTCAAGAACTTTATCGACCTGTGGCAGGATGAGACCTTTTTGCTGGCCCTGAAAAACACCTTCCTGATCGTGCTGGTCAGCGTGCCCGCGGTGTGCATGTTCTCCCTGTGGGTGGGCTCGGCCATTTACCACCTGAAGGGCCCCGTCCTGTCCGCCTTCCGCTGCATCTTCTACCTCCCCGTGGTCACCGGTTCGGTGGCCGTCACCGTGGTGTGGAAGTGGATGTATGACAACTACACCGGCATTTTGAACTACGTGCTCAAGGGAGCCGGCCTGATCGAGCAAAATATCAACTTCCTGGGCGACGAGCGGTTCGCCCTGTGGTGCATCATTCTGATCCTGTTCACCACCTCGGTGGGCCAGCCCATCGTGCTCTACGTCTCCGCCCTGGGCAATGTGGACACAACTCTGATCGAGGCCGCCCAGGTGGACGGCGCCAACGACATCCAGGTATTCTGGAAGGTGAAGTGGCCCCAGATGATGCCCACCACCCTGTACATCCTGGTCATCACCACCATCAACTCCTTCCAGTGCTTCGCTCTGATTCAGCTGCTGACCAAGGGCGGCGCGGGGACCGACACTGTAATGTACCGCATCTACTGGACCGCCTTCAAGCTCACGGAGCAGGCGGGCCACTTCGGCTACGCCAACGCCATGGGCGTGGTGCTGGCCATCTTCATCGGGATCCTGTCCGCCGTCCAGTTCAAACTGGCCAAAGAGAAGTAGGGAGGTGGAAATATGAGATTAGGAGCCAAACGTGTAACCCCTTACCGGGTCATCTCCATCATTGTGCTGGTGATTCTGGCGCTGCTGTTCCTGTTCCCCCTCTACTGGATCGTCACCGGCTCCATGAAACCGGTGACCGAGATTCTCAATCCGGAGCCCTCCTTCTTCCCCAAGGAGTTCACCATGAACAACTTCGACCGCCTGTTCGCCAAGCGCACCGCCCCCCTGTGGGAGCTGGCGGTCCCCTTCAGCAGCCAGTTCTCCTCCGACCATAAGGCTGTCTATTTTTCCGTGGGGCCCACCGCCCCCGCCGCCTTCCGCTGGCTCATCAACACGGTGTTTATGGCCGTGGCCGCCATGGTCATTACCTGCATCACCGCCTCTATGGCCGGCTACGCCCTGGCGAAAAAGCGCTTTAAGGGCCGCGGGATTCTGTTCTCTCTGATCGTGTGCGCCATGGCCCTGCCCAAGCAGGTCATTCTGATTCCTCTGATTAAAGAAATCTCCGCCCTGTTCATGTGGGACAATCTCTGGGCGGTCATCGTGCCCACCGTGGGCTGGCCCTTCGGCGTGTTTTTGATGAAGCAGTTCTCCGAAAGCGTTCCGGGAGAAATTTTGGAGGCCGCCCGCATCGATGGCGCCAGCGAGTGGTATACATTCTACAGCGTGGTCACCCCCATGATTAAGCCGGGCATCGGCGCCCTGGCCATCTTCACCTTTATCAACTCCTGGAACGACTACTTCCTCCAGTTGATTATGCTGGGCAGCGGGAGCAACTACACCATCTCCCTGGGCATCGCCACCCTCCAGTCGGAGACCAGCATCGACCTGGGCATCCTGATGGCGGGCGCGGCGCTGGCCGCCATCCCCATCATCATCGTGTTCCTGGCCTTCCAGAAGTATTTCACCCAGGGCATCACCATGGGCGCTGTAAAGGGGTAAGGGCCATGATCTATGCAAAAAACAGCGACGCGCTGTCCTACCGGGGCATCCACCCCAATCTGGACCTGGCGCTGGCACACATCACCCCGGAATTTCTGGCCGCCGTGGGGGAGCAGCGCACGGAGCTGAAGGGCGGCGACGTATACGCCACCCGCTTCACCTACGAGACGGTCCCCGAGGAGGAGAGCTTTTTCGAGGCCCACAGGAAGTATCTGGACATCCACATCATGGTGGATGGCTCCGAGGGGGTGGAGATCGCCCCGCCGGAGGGGCTGACGGAGTTCGACCGGACGGAGGCCAGCGACTTCTACGCCTACCGGGGCCCGGCCAGCTACAAGCTGACCCTGTCCCCCGGGGACTTTCTGGTGGTCTTCCCCAATGACGCCCACCGGATCAAGATGCAGCTGAACACCCCTGAAACGGTATCCAAGGTGGTGTTCAAGGTGCGAATTTTTGACGATTGAGGAGCGATGACATGAAAGATCTTACCAAATACCAGGGCATTTTCCCCGCCTTTTATGCCTGCTACGGCAAGGACGGCGGGGTGGATGTCCAGGCCGTCCGGGCGCTGGCCAAATACCTGCTGGACAAGGGCGTAAAGGGCCTGTATGTGGGCGGCTCCTCCGGCGAGTGCATCTACCAGAGCGTGGCCGAGCGGAAGGAGACCCTGGAGACCGTGATGGCGGAGGTGGGCGGCAAGCTGACCATCATCGCCCATGTGGCCTGCAACAACACCGCCGACAGCCGGGAGCTGGCCGCCCACGCCGAGAGCCTGGGGGTGGACGCCATCGCCTCCATCCCCCCCATCTACTTCCACCTGCCCCCTATGGGCATCGCCAAGTATTGGAACGACATCTCTGACGCCGCCCCCAATACCGACTTTATCATCTACAATATCCCCCAGCTGGCCGGGGTGGCCCTCACGGTTCCCCTCCTTCAGGAGATGCTGAAGAACCCCCGGGTCATCGGGGTGAAAAACTCCTCCATGCCGGTGCAGGACATCCAGATGTGGCATGACGAGGGGGCTGTGGTCTTCAACGGCCCGGACGAGCAGCTGCTGTCCGGCCTGGCCGCCGGGGCCATCGGCGGCATCGGCGGCACCTACGCCGCCATGCCCGAGCTGTATCTGGAGATTTTCCGCTGCTTCCAGGCCGGCGAGCTGGCCAAGGGCCGGGAGGTCCAGAATGAGTGCTGCCGCATCATCTACAAGATGTGCTCCGCCCAGGGAAATATGTACGCCGTCATCAAGGAGATCATCCGCCTTCAGGGCGGGCCCGATGTGGGCGGCGTCCGGGCTCCCCTGCTGGAGCTGGCCGACGGCGACCGGCCCATTGTGACGCAGGCCCACGAGATGATAAAGGCCGCCATTGAGAAGTACTGCTGAGCATTTGCCAAAAGCCCCTCCGGGTAAAACCGGAGGGGCTTATTGACAATTACGGACGGGAGTTGTTACAATATAGCCGGTATACTGCGATGGACACAGACCGGCGGGCCTTTGGCGGGAAGGGGCCCCTGAGACGGTGAGGAGAGGGATGACAGCGATGGCCGATGCGAACGTTTGGCTCAGCCGCAGGAGACGGGTGCATGATATTATAGAGGTGGGGGCCTCTGAGGACCGGATCAGCCGGCTCTACGACCTGGTGAACTCCCTGGCCATCGTGGTCAACCTGGTGGGCAGCGTAATCTACACCTTTGAGGAGTTCCGCGCCGGCTTTGGAGGCTGGCTGCTGACCATTGAGGCGGTTACGGTGGTCTTTTTCGCGGTGGACTACTGCCTGCGCCTGTGGACAGCCCGGTTTCTCCACCCCAAGCTCTCCCCGGCCCGGGCGCTGCTGAAGTACATATTTTCCTTCAGCGGGCTGGTGGATCTGCTGTCCTTCCTGCCCTACTATCTGCCCGTCTTTTTCCCCTCCGGGGCGGTGGCCTTCCGGATGTTCCGGGTGGTGCGGATCTTCCGGCTGTTCCGGATCAACGCCTACTACGACTCCCTGAATGTGATTACCCAGGTCATCGCCAGCAAGCGGCAGCAGCTGCTGTCCTCGGTGTTCATTATCATCATCCTGATGCTGGCCTCCAGCCTGTGCATGTACAGCCTGGAGCACGAGGCGCAGCCGGAGGTGTTTACCAACGCCTTCTCCGGCATCTGGTGGGCGGTGTCCACCCTGCTCACCGTGGGCTATGGGGACATCTACCCCATCACCACCATGGGCAAGCTGTTCAGCATTGTCATCACCTTTCTGGGGGTGGGCATGGTGGCCATCCCGACCGGTATTATTTCCGCCGGCTTTGTGGACCAGTACTCCCGGGTCAAGCGGCTGAGCGAGTACGCCCACGAGACGGACGTTCACTTCATCAAGGTGGGCCTGAACAAGCGGGACCCTTGGGCGGGGCGAACCATTCAGGAGCTGGGGCTGCCCTCGGGAATCATTGTAGCCGCCATCCAGCGGGCGGGAAAAATCATTGTACCCCGGGGCAGCGTGGAGCTCTTCCCGGAGGACACGCTGGTGCTGGGGGCGAAATCCCTGGGGGACGACAAGCACATTGACCTGAAGGAGATGGTGCTGCGTAGGCAGAACCCCTGGAACGGCCAGCGCATCCGGGACCTGGACATCTCCCGGCAGACCATCATCGTCATGGTGCGGCGGAAGGGAAATGTTCTGATCCCCAACGGCGACCTGACCCTTCTGGAGGGGGACAGCATCATCCTCTATACCCAGAGCCACCTGCGGGGCGCCAGCACCATTGAGGTGTAGGGCGGAGATACAAGTGGGCTCCTCCTGGGGATTTGGCCTCAGGAGGAGCCTTTGTCCTTCCGGCGATGGGCCAGAAGGGTGTCCAGCAGGAGAAGCAGCTCCTGCCGCTGCTCCCGGGGCAGGGCCCGATACAGGGCCAGGAGACGGACCTCGTCGTCGGGGGCGGGGGCGGCTTTCAGGTGAAGAAGCTGGTCGGCTGACACCTGATACAGGCGCAGCAGCAGGGCAAAGGTCTGCAGGTCGGGCTCCGACACGCCGTTTTCGTAGCCCGAGAGGGTCTTGTTGTTGATCCCGGTGAGCGCCATCACCTGGGTCTGGGTCAGCTCCCGGCGCTCCCGGGCCAGACGCAGGGCCTGTCCAATTTCTGTCATACGCTCCCGCCCTCCTTTTCTTATATTCTAAGACGCCAGCCCGAGATTCTTACATATTTCTTAAAATTAATGAATTGTTCATTGATTTCTTAAAAATAAAGATTATAATATGCTGGTCCTGAAAAGTGAGAAGAAACGGCCGGCTGTTTTTTCCGGATTGCGGGGCAGGGAAAAATTTTGCTTGACATTCCACCTGCTGGAGGGTGCATAGTGGACGGGCAAGGGGGCGCGGCCCTCAATCTTTCCCAAATCTTTACGGTTTTCTTTCCCGGGAGCTTTACCGCGGAGGAGTACCATAGGGCTGTGGAGTCAGTGAAAGCCGCCCGAAAAAATTTTAATGAAAATTTTATCTTTTCTTTTGAAAAATGTAAGGTTTGCCCAGTACAATATCTCACACGGGAATCACCGGGAGACCGGTGTATATAAACGGGGGCGGGCCCCCGAGGAAAACAAGGAGAATCGCCATGGAAACAACGCAAGTCTTAACACCGGAGGCGCCCCAGTCGCCCAAGAAAAAGCTCCCCTCCTTCCATCTGCCCAAGGGCAGGAAGGGAAGGAAGTGGGTGCGCAGGATTGTCATTCTGGCAGTGGTGGCCCTGGGGGCGTACTGGTTTTTTCTGCGCCCCAAGCAGAGCGGCGCCCCTGTGATGGGCCAGTACACACCGGACACCGTACAGCGCCGGAGCCTGACCACGGCCGTCTCGGGCACGGGCACCGTCACCCCCATTGAGTCCTACTATCTGAAGCCTCTGGTCACCGGCGAGGTGCTGGAGGCCCCCTTCGAGGTGGGCGACCGGGTGGAGAAGGGGGATGTCCTCTACCGTCTGGACGCCAAGGACGCGGAGATGAGCATCCAGCAGGCCGAGCTGACCGTCCGCCAGGCCCAGAAGAGCTATGACGACCTGGCCGCCAACCTCACCGTCCGGGCGGGCGGGGCCGGCGTGGTCCAGAAGGTGCTGGTCCAGCGGGGGGACCTGGTCTCCCCTGGCACCCCCATCGCCGAGATCGCCGACACCTCCAACCTCACCGTGGTGCTCCCCTTCCACTCGGCCGACGCCCAGGGCATCGCCCCCGGCCAGAGCGCCCAGGTGACCGTTGCCGGCACCCTGGAGACCCTGCCCGGCACGGTGGAGTCGGTGTCCACCGCCGATTTGGTGGGGACGGGCGGGGCGCTGGTGCGGCATGTGAAGGTCCGGGTAAGCAACCCCGGAGCCCTCACCTCCGCCAACTCCGCCACTGCCCAAGTGGGGGATATCGCCTGCGCCGGCGGCGCCAATTTTGAGGAGGCTCTGCGCCAGACCGTGGTGGCCCAGGCCAGCGGCGAGGTGACCGGGGTGAGCGTCACCGCCGGCAGCGCCGTGTCTGCCGGGAGCACGCTGGTCTCTCTGGGCGGGACGGCTGCCCAGAGCAGCCTGGAGGACCTGTCCATCGCTCTGGAGAACGCCCGGCTCTCCCTCCAGCGGGCCCAGGACGCCCTGGAGAATTACACCATCACCGCCCCCATCTCGGGCACCGTCATCGAGAAGAACGTGAAGGCCGGGGACAACGTGAACAACATCGAGTCCGGCTCTCTGGCGGTGATCTACGACCTGAGCTACCTGAAGCTGGAGATGAACATCAGCGAGCTGGACCTGAGCAAGGTGACGCCGGGCCAGCGGGTGGACATCACCGCCGACGCCATCCCCGGCCAGGTCTTCACGGGGGTTGTGGACCGGGTGAGCATCAACGGCACCACCACCAACGGCTTTACCACCTACCCCGCTACCATCCTCCTGGAGGACTACGGCGGATTGAACCCGGGCATGAATGTCTCCGCCGATATCGTGGTGGAGCAGGTGGAGAATGCCCTGTCCATCCCGGCGGCGGCGGTCCAGCGGGGTGATACGGTGCTGGTCCCCCTGGAGGGCTGTCTGTCCCCCGACGGGGCCACGGTGATCGACCCCACCAGGACCGAGGAGCGCACCGTCACCCTGGGCGGCGGCGACGGGGAATATGTGGAGATCACCTCCGGCCTGAACGAGGGGGACGCCGTGCTGGTGCCCCTCCAGGCCCAGGGAGGCATGGGCGGCGGAGTAATGGCCGCTGTGCCTGCGGGAGGTTGATGAACGGTGGAACACCTCATTGAATTGAAAAACGTCTACAAAATATATCAGATGGGCTCGGAGACGGTCCACGCCCTGGACGGGGTGGATCTGACCATCGACCAGGGGGAGTTTGTAGCCATCGTGGGTTCCTCCGGGTCGGGCAAGTCCACCGCCATGAACATCATCGGCTGTCTGGACGTGCCCACCTCGGGCACCTACCACCTGGGCGGTGTGGACGTGTCCACCATGGACGACGACCAGCAGGCGGAGATTCGCAACAAAATGCTGGGCTTCATCTTCCAGCAGTACAACCTGATCCCCAAGCTGTCCGTGCTGGAGAATGTGGAGCTGCCCCTCCTCTATGCCGGGGTGGACAGCTCGGAGCGCCGGGAGCGGGCCCTGAACTCCCTGGAGCGGGTGGGCCTGCGGGACAAGGGGAAGAACCTGCCCTCCCAGCTCTCCGGCGGCCAGCAGCAGCGGGTGTCCATCGCCCGGGCCCTGGCCGGAGACCCCAGCCTGATCCTGGCCGACGAGCCCACCGGCGCCCTGGACTCCCGCACGGGCCGGGAGGTGCTGAAATTCCTCAAGCAGCTGCACCGGGAGGGAAATACGGTGGTCCTCATCACCCACGACAACTCCATCGCCGTGAAGGCCGACCGGATTGTCCGCCTTCAGGACGGCAAAATCATCTACGACGGCGACTCCCGCGACCCCCGGGCGGTGGTCCAGCCCCACGGGGAGGGCGAGGAAGACGAGGAGGTGGGCGCATGAACTTCGGACAGTCCTTCCGCCTTGCGATAAAATCCCTCACCACCAGCAAAATGCGGGCCCTGCTCACCATGCTGGGCATCATCATCGGCGTGGGGGCGGTCATCGTCATCCTGTCCCTGGGCAACGGCCTCACCGGCATGGTCCAGCAGCAGGTGGACAAAATGGGCATCAATATGATCCAGGTCCAGCTCTGGTCTGTGGGAGACGGCATGATGCCCGACCCGGAGGAGCTGTATGACCTGGTGGACGAAAACCCCCACGTCCTCACCGGCGTGTCCCCCTACATCAACCTCGGGGGCGTGGTCCGCCACGGGGATGAGAAGTTTGACCGGACTAGTGTGTACGGAATCAGCGAGATCATGTACAACCCCGCCACCAACTACACCATGGACGGCGAACAGCTGGCCAAGGGCCGCTTCATCAGCTACATGGATGTGGAGCGCCGGGAGGCGGTCTGCGTTATCGGGGCCTATCTGGAGGAGGAGGCCTTCGGCGGCGACGCATTGGGAAAACAGCTGTCCATCAACGGCCGGACTCTCACTGTGGTGGGCGTGCTCAAGCGTAACGCTGAATTTGAAATGCTCCCCGGCAGTCAGGACGATCAAATTTACATGCCTTATACCACCGTCATGGAGATCGTCGGCAACCGGTGGGTGGGCTTATACATCTTCACCAGCACCTCCGGCGAGACCGCCAACGCCGCCAAAGGGGTGATTGAGGCCTACCTCAACAAGTTCTACCGGACGGATGACGGCATGTATAACTACTTCTACATCATGACCATGGCCGAGCAGGCCAACCAGATCAACGCCATGATGGGGGTGGCCATGGGCGTGCTGGTGGCCATCGCCGCCATCTCCCTGCTGGTAGGCGGCATCGGCATTATGAACATCATGCTGGTGTCCGTCACCGAGCGCACCCGGGAGATCGGCGTGCGCAAGTCCCTGGGGGCCAAGCGGAAGGACATCCGCAGCCAGTTCGTCATCGAGGCGGGCACCACCTCCGCCATCGGCGGACTGCTGGGCATTGCCTTCGGCTGGCTGCTGGCCAAGGCTCTGGAGGCCCTGCTGGGCGGTATGTTGGTGGCCAGCATGGGCGCCAGCGGCATTACCTTCAACGCCACACCTACCCTGGGGGCCATCGGCCTGAGCTTCGGCGTCTCGGTGGGCATCGGGGTCCTCTTCGGCTACCTCCCCGCCAACAAGGCGGCGAAATTGAACCCCATCGACGCGCTGCGGTACGATTGAGCGCCTGTAGGGCGTGACCACTGGGCACGCCGCTCGCGTAAAACGGCGCGCCGGGGTTGCCGCGCCCTACACCCTAAGCTAGAAAGGAAGTTACACCATGAAAATAAAACGCCTTTTTTCCGCGCTTTTGTCTCTCTGCCTGACCCTTGCCCTTGCCCTGCCCGTCTCGGCGGCGGGGAACGCCGTTTCCCTGGAGGACGCCTCCCAGGCGGTGACCGCCCTGGGCATCATGTCCGGGGACGGCAGCGGCAACCTGAACCTGTCCGCCAAGGTGACCCGGGCGGAGTTTGTCACCATGGTCGTCAAGGCCTCCCCCGGCGGGGACGGAGTGGGCCAGGCGGCCACCTCCCCCTACCCCGACGTACCCCGCAGCCACTGGGCCAGCGGCTATGTGGAGGCGGCGGTAAACCGGGGGCTGGTCTCCGGCTTCAGCGACGGCACCTTTCGCCCCAATCAGGAGATCAAGCTGGCCGAGGCGGCCTCCATGGTCCTCTCCCTGCTGGGGTATGAGGCCGGCGACTTCTCCGGCTCCTACCCCTCGGGCCAGCTGTCCATGTACCAGAGCCTGAAGCTGAACCGGGGTGTCACCGCCAGCCAGGCGGCCTCCCTCCTTACCCGCCAGGACGCGGTCTACCTCTTCTATAACCTCCTCTCGGCCAAAACCAGGGAGGGGACCCCCTACATCCAGCAGCTGGGCCACAGCCTGGACGCCTCGGGCAAGCCCGACCTGGTCTCCCTCATCAACGGGGAGATGGAGGGACCCGTCGTGGCCCAGAGCGGCTGGCAGTCCTCCCTGCCCTTCTCCCCCGGCAAGGTGTACCGCAACGGCAGTCTGGTCTCTGTCTCCGCCGTGCAGAGCTATGACGTGGTCTACTGGAACGCCGCCATGGGCACCGTCTGGGCCTACGCCAAGAAGGCTACCGGGCCCATCCAGGCCATTGAGCCCTCGGGGGCCAATCCCACCTCGGTGACGGTGGCGGGCCGGATCTACCCCATTGAGACCTCCGCCGCCTCCTACGCCCTGTCAGACCTGGGGCAGTATCACTTGGGTGACACGGTCACCCTGCTGCTGGGCCGGAGCGGCGGCGTGGCCGCCGTGGCCGACGTGTCCGCCAGCGCCGGCGAGACGGTGGGCATCGTCACCGCCGTGGCCAAATCCAGCTATCCCGACGGCTCGGGCGGCACATACACCGCCCAGACAGTCACCCTGCTGGGCACCGACGGCCAGACCTACCAGTACCAGACCCGGGGGGGCTACAAGGTGGGCAGCGTGGTCCGGGCCACCGTGGCCGGCAGCGGAGGGGAGGTCACCCTCCGGGGCCTTGGGGGGAGCTCCCTCAGCGGCCAGGTGAGCGCCGACGGCGCCAGGCTGAATCAGTACGCCTTCGCCCAGGGGGTGGAGATCCTGGACGTGAGCGATAACCGGGGCGCGGTGATCTACCCCAGCCGGCTGGCCGGACTGAAGCTGGACAGCGGCAAGGTGCGCTGGTACTCCCTGAACCCCCAGGGGGAGATTGATATCCTCATCCTCAACGACGTCACCGGCGACGCGTACCAGTACGGCGTCCTCACCCGCTTTGAGGAGCTGGGCGAGGGGATGAGCAGCTATTACAGCTACACCTACGACCTGGGCGGCGTGACCTACAGCCTGCCCGGCTCCACCACCCGCTTCCGGGTCAGCGGAGGCCCCATTCAGCTTCTGGGCGACCCCGCCAACCCCGATCGGATGTTCTCGCTTACCGCCGCCAAGGCGGGACAGGTCACAGGAAACCAGTTTATAGCGGGCAGCCAGAGGTACACCCTGGCCGACAACGTGCTGGTCTATGAACAGCGGGACGGCCGGTATCTCCTGTCCAGCCTGGCCCGGGCGGAGGAGAGCGGCGGCAGCGTCACCGCCTGGTATGACAAGGCTGAGTCCGAAGGGGGACGCATCCGGGTCATTGTGGTCAAATAAGCCGAGCGCGCCTCCCGACCGGGGGGCGCGCTTTCTGTAGGAAACACCTCTTGCATTTCCCGGGAGAGGTATTATATAATGGTCCCGACATGGCGTGAGCCAATGAAAATATTCAGGAGGGCGGTTTTTATGGATCTGTACAGTATTGGAGAAATGCTGATCGACTTCACGCCCGGCGGCGAGCCGGCCAGCTATGTGCGCAACCCGGGCGGAGCGCCGGCCAACGCGGCCATAGCCGTGGTCCGCAGCGGCCTGTCGGCGGGGCTGTGTACCAGCGTGGGGGACGATGATTTCGGCCGTTTCCTGGTGAAGACCCTGGAGGATAACGGGGTGCGGGCAATTAACCCCCGGCTGTGCGGAGAGGCGGTCACCACGCTGGCCTTTGTCACCCTGGCCCCCGACGGCAACCGCAGCTTCACCTTCGCCCGCAAGCCCGGGGCCGACATGTTTCTCCGAGAGGAGGACGTGAAGGAGGAGGACATCCGGAACAGCGCCATTGTCCACGCCGGCTCCTTCTCTCTGGCCGCCCCCACTGCGGACGGGGCCACCATAAAGGCCCTGCGCCTGGGCCACGAGCTGGGCAAGCTGGTTAGCTTCGACGTAAACTACCGCAATGTGGTGTGGAACGACGACCAGGGGGCCTGCAACGCCAAGGTGCGGGAGATCCTGCCCTATGTGGACCTGCTGAAGGTATCCGACGAGGAGGTGGGCATGGTTGGGGGCGAGGACGCCCTGCCCGGCCTGATGGAGGAGTTCGGCATCGCCGTGATTGTGGAGACCCTGGGGGGCGCCGGAGCCCGGGCCTTTTTTGCCGGGGAGCGCTGGGATGTGCCCAGCCGCAAAGTGACCTGTGTGGACGCCACCGGAGCGGGGGACGCCTTCTGGGGCGGCTTTCTGTCCAGCCTGCGGCTCCAGGGGATTGACCGGGCGGACCAGCTCACCCGGGAGCGGGTGAACCGGGCGGTGGAGTACGGCAACGCCTCCGGCGGCCTGTGCGTCCAGAAGAAGGGGGCCATTCCCGCCCTGCCCACCCGGGAGGAGATTGAGGCCTTTCTGGCCCGAGAGTGAGGCGGCGGTATGGACCGGTTTCTGAATGTGCTGATCTGTCCCCACCAGCGGCGCAAGCATGTCCAGGCGGAGCTGGAGCGGCTGACCCCCGGCGTGATGTACATGGGCAGGCTGGACATGTCTGAGCTGCCCCTGTACCGGATGGAGTGGGCGGAGCGCCGGGAGGGGGTGTTTGTCCGGTGGAGGCGGGCCATATTGGACACCAGCGTGCCCCGCATCCTGTCCGGACGGCTGAACTGCCCGATTCTGCTGGCCTATATCTGTGACGAGGCCATCTGGGGCTACGCCCTGTTCTACAAGGGCAGTCCGGTGGACCAGTTCCGGACGGTGCCCGGCTACCTCGGGGACGGCTTCGCTGATGATACCACGCCGGAGCGCCGGGCGGCCCGGCTGACCCGACACTTCCCCGTGGAGCGGGAGGATATTCTGGAGTATCTGACCCCCTGGAGCCGGGAGGAGCCGGAGGGCGGCGGTCCCCAGGGGGACTGCTGGCAGCTGGAGGACTTTCTCAGCCGGCTGGTCCCCTGGGCCGGCGGCCTGCTTACCTCCGACCAGCTGACTCCCACCGAAACCGCCCCGGCGGCCGACCCCTCCTCACCCCAGGAGAATGCCCCGGACCGGGTGGCGGGCCAGCTGCCGCCGGAGTCGGAGCCGGGACCGGAGGCCTGCCTGCCCTTTCTCACCGGGGTCAGGGCTCAGCGCCGGGGCTGGTCCTTCCCTCTGTCCCTGCTGTACCGCCTTTTCCCCAAAAAGCGGCCCGTCCCGGAGACAGTCCCCCACCAGGGCTGGACCGTCCGGGAGCTGGGGGAGACGCTGGAGCGGTTTTACAGCGGGGAGCTGGACCGGCTGGAGCTGGATTTCGCCGTCCATGGGGAGGGCACCTATATCCGCCGGCTGAAAAAGACGATGTACCAGACCTTCCGCCTCACCCTGGAGCTGATTCGGGAGGAGGGGCGGTGCATGTGTCTGCTGCTGGACGACCAGGAGTCCGGGATCTACCGCCTGATTGCCGACCGGGAGGTCTACATGACGGTGGACACCAAGGAGCTGGAGCGAACCGTATTTCACGGCCAGCGGGTGGAGGGATATGTGGTCTTTCAGGAGCCCGCCCCCGAGACGGTCCGCCGGGAGCTCCCCCTCCTGCTGGCCCGGCTGGACCGCCGGGACGACGTCCTCAGCCCCACCCGCCGCATGGGCGTCTGGAGCGGCGAGGTGCCCATGACCAACACCGAGGCCGCCAAGCGGCAGCACCAGGAGAACCGGAAAATCTGGTGCTTAGAATAGAAAAAACAGCCTGGACCTTCGGGTCCAGGCTGTTTTTTACTCCAGATTCAGCTTGTTCTCCAGAATCCAGCACACGGCGGCCAGGAAAATAGCGGCGGGGATGAGCATGATGGCGGCAGCGGTGAGCATGGAGCTGTAGGCGTTGACGTTGACCGTATTCATCAGGGACTGGATGAACCGGTAGGAGAACACCCGACCATATACGTTGGCGATGAGGATATACAGCCCGATAAAGGCGGCCACGCTGATGAGCCTCCTGTGTCGGGAAAACAGGTGCCCGATGGCCATAGCCAGGTACATCACCGAAATAAAGAGCACGATGAAGGCGAGGATCACCAGACAGAACTCGGCCATCAGGGCCAGAGTGCCGGGGTGCTTCATAATGCCCCGGAGGATATCCGACCAAAAGGGGAACTGCATCAGCTCAAGCCAGTTCACAGGGGCCATGATGAAGGGGGACAAAAGGGCCACCACCCCGCAGCCTATCCAGGTGACGGTCCCGCAGATCAGCTTGGAGGCCACCAGCTCCCAGGGGCGGACAGGCAGGGTGAACATCAGATAGCCCTCGCCGCCCAGCAGCCCCTTGGAGAAGCGGTTGACCACAAAGATGACAGCGATGACGAACATGGCCGTGATCACGGACATAAAGGCAAAAACTGTAATGCCCGAGGTGGTGGTATCGCTAAGGCCAATAGCGTGGTCATCCACATCCCAGAAAATGCTGAACCGATTTGCCAGCGCCAGGGCCAGGGCCGCCCCCCAGATCAGGGAAAACTGCTTCCACATGGCCCGGAAGTCGTATTTTAACAGCTTGAACAGCATCAAAATCCCTCCTTTTCCCCGTCGAACATGGGCTCCGCCCGGAAGATATCCCGAAACAGGGCGTCCACGCTTCTGCCCTCCCGCGCCCGGATGTTGTCCACCGTCTCGTGGAGCATAATCTTCCCCTGCTTCAGGAAAATGGCCTCGTCCAGCACCTTCTCAACGTCGGAGATCAGGTGGGTGGAGATGAGGACGGTGCCCTCCTCGTTGTAGTTGGTCAGAATGGTTTTGAGGATAAAATCCCGGGCCGCCGGGTCCACCCCGGCGATGGGTTCATCCAGCAGGTAGAGCTTGGCGTCCCGGGCCATGGCCAGCACCAGCTGCACCTTCTCCTTGGTACCCTTGGACATGGCCTTCAGCCGGTCCCGGGGCTCCACCCCCAGGGAGCGGCACATAGCGATGGCCTTCTCGTAGTCAAAATCGGCATAAAAGTCCCGGAACAGGTCGAACAGGTCGGCGGCCCGCATCCAGTCGGCGAAGTACATCCGGTCGGGCAGATAGCTGACCACCGACTTGGTATAGGGGCTGACGGCCTGGCCGTCCACCGCCAGCCATCCGGTGGTGGGCTGAAGCAGGCCGCACAGCAACTTGATGAGGGTGGTCTTGCCACTGCCGTTGGGCCCCAGCAGACCCACAATCCGCCCGGGGCCGACCTCCAGGTCCACGCCGCTCAGGGCGGGCCGCAGGCCGTAGGACTTGTACAGTCCCCGGCATTCAATCAGAAAGTCGCTCATGAAAATTCCTCCTTTAACAGCTCCGCCGCCTGCTCCCGGGAATATCCAAGGGCGGACATGGCCTGAACATAGCCCTGTACCACCGACCGGGCCTCCCGCAGGCGGGCGGCTTCCAGGGCGGCGGCGTCCTGGGTAACCAGCCGGCCGGCGGTGCGGTCGGCCCGGGCCAGGCCCTCCTGCTCCAGCTGAGCCAAGGCCCGCTGCATGGTGTTGGGGTTGACCCCCGCCTCCGCCGCCAGCTCCCGCACGGGGGGCAGCTTGCTCCCGGGGGGATAGACTCCGGCGATAATCCGCCGGGCCAGCTGCTGGCTGAGCTGGAGCCAGATGGGCCGGCTGTCGTCCAGCTTCCAGTCCACAGGCGTTCCTCCTTTGTATTGTTGTATTATGTGATTAATACAATAATACATATAGAGCGGTTTGTCAACCCCTTTTCGCAAAAAATTTGAGCCGCCCCAGCCGGGGCGGCCCTTGCGCTTACAAATTCAGCTCAGCGGAATCTCATAATCCCCCATGCGGAGGGCGGTAAACTCGCTGATGTCGGTGAGGAGCAGGAAGTGGACGGTGGTGCTGACCTCCAGCGGCTGGCCCTTGGGACCAAAGCCGCTGCCGCCGTTGGTGAAGCCCATCAGGCTGACGGCCTTCTCCGTGCCGTCCTTGGCGACCAGCCGGGTGTCCTTCACCATGTCCTCATAGCAGGGGTAGCCCATGCCCTCCGCCTCCAGGGACAGAGAGAAGGTGGACAGGGTGGCGGTGATCTTCACCCCGCCCTCCTCAAAGAGGCCGCTGAGGGCCTGGGGCCCGTCGTAGGCGGGCCGGAAGGTGATGATGGCCGGGTGGTCGGTGACGGCGGTCTCCGTGCCGTCGGCGTGCTTCACGCAGGGAGGGGTCACCAGGATGGTGAGGGGCTGCTCGTTCAGGCTCCAGCCGGTGTCGAAGTCCCGGCTGAACAGCCAGGTCACCGTATTGGCGTCCGGGTCGTAGCCCTTGGTACTGCCGTTGCCGCTGCCCTGACCGGTGCCGCTCTTGTTGACAAGGATCATGTCGCAGGGGGCCAGGACGAACTCCTCCCTGTGGGAGAAGTAGTCGTGAATGTCCGAGAAATCAGACCAGTCGCAGCTGTTCCAGGCCTCCCCCTCCAGGGCCTTGAGGTCCTCCCAGGTGTAGTCCCCGGTGCCGTAGTAGCGGACCTCGTCGGGGTAGGTCAAATACTCCCCCTCCTCCAGGGAAAAGCCCTCAGGCAGCCGGTACTCCAGGATATAGTGGATGCTCTTGTCGCTGCACAGGGCCTGGGGGATGGTGAGGGCTACGTCGTCGCAGACGGAGGTGAGGTCCAACTTCTGGAACACCGCCCCGCCCAGGGCGCTCATCGCCGCCTGGGGCCCGAAGCGCCGGACAAACAGGGGGTCCCAGATGGTGGTGGCGCCGGTGCCCAGCAGGAGGACCGCCGCCAGCAGCAGGGCCGCCCCCTTCCTCCGGAAGCCCCTGGGCTTGAAGGCCCCGGCCCGCCCTGGCAGGGCGGAGAGTACGTTTTGTGCCAGACGCTCCCCCATTCCCTCCGGGGGGGTGCAGCGGTCCATCGCGTTATAATAAGGGTTCATGTTTCCACCCACTCTTTCCGCAGGGCCTCCCGGCCCCGCTTCAGTCTCATTTTTACCGTAGGTACTGTTACGCCCAGCAGCCGCGCGATCTCCTGAACGGAGTACCCCTCGTAATAGTAGAGGTGCAAGGCGGTGCGCTGCTTCTCGGGCAGGTCGGCCACCTGCTCCAGCAGGGAGAGCTCCGCCGGGGGGATGGACACCCCCGCCGCTGTCTCCAGGGGCAGCTCCGACCGCCGGTGCCGCCTCCACTCGTCCCGGCACAGATTGATGGCCACCTGAAACAGCCAGTTCCGCTCGTGCTCCGGGGATTTGAATCTGGGGGCATGATACAGCCGCTTGAACAGAACGTCCTGCAGTACGTCCTCCGCGTCCGCCGGGTTTTTCATCTGAAGCAGGCAGAAGCGGTATAGTCCGGGGCCGTAGGTCTCCCAGACCTGAGCGAAGAGCTCCTCATTCTGCGCCATAGACTCACCTCCTTGTCTCTCTGTATGTATTACGGCTGAGACGGGCAAAAGGTAACGCCTGCGTTTCCTTAAAGGAATTTTAATTTGTTTTCCCGGGAAATTGTGGTATACTGGAGCGGATGGATCATGCGGCGCTCCCGGGCGCCTTTGGAAAGGATGGACGCAGACTTGAAAAAATATGATATCTGGATCGTGGGGGCGGGCTATGCCGGGGCGGTGTCCGCCCGGGCTCTGGCGGAGAAGGGGAAAAAGGTGCTGGTGCTGGAGCGCCGGGACCACATTGGCGGCAACGCCTACGACTGCCTGGACGGCCACGGGGTGCTGATTCACAAATACGGCCCCCACATCTTCCATACCAACAACAGGGCGGTCTTCGACTTTTTGTCCCGATTTACGGAGTGGCGGCGCTACCAGCACCGGGTGATTGCCAACGTCCCCAGGGACAATCCGGAGGTTGTTCCCGCCCATAAGAAGACGGACGGGCGGTTTTTCTTCCCCGTGCCCTTTAACCTGGACTCCCTGAAAAACGCTTTTGGGGAGCGGGAGGGCGGGCGCCTTGGGGAGAAGCTCCTGGCCGCCTACCCCGCCCAGAGCCAGGTGACCATTTTAGAACTGCGGCAGAACCCGGACCCGGAGGTGGCCGCCATTGCGGACTATGTCTACGAGCACGTCTTTGTCCACTACACCATGAAGCAGTGGGGCCAGAAGCCGGAGGAGATCGACCCCAGCACCACCGCCCGGGTGCCGGTGCGCCTGTCCCGGGACGACCGCTACTTTCAGGACGCCTATCAGGGTATGCCGCTGGAGGGCTACACCAAAATGTTTGAGCGGATGCTGGACCACCCCAACATTGAGGTCCGCTTGGGGGTGGACGCCCGCCCCATCCTGAAGGAGGCAGGCGGCCCCGTCATCTACACCGGCCAGGTGGACGAGCTCTTCGGCTTTCAATTCGGCCCCCTGCCCTACCGGACCCTGGATTTCCGCTTTGAGACCCTACCCCAGGATGCCTTCCAGACCCACGGCACCGTCAACTACACGGTGGACCAGGACTTTACCCGGATCACCGAGTTCAAGCACCTCACCGGCCAGGAGCTGCCCAGGGTGACCACCATCGTGAAGGAGTACTCCCGCCCCTACACCGGCGACCCCGGGGAGATCCCCTACTACGCCATCATCAACCCCGAAAATAACGCCCTCTACGCCAAATATAAGGCGGAGGCGGACAAAAAGCCCAACCTTTACCTGCTGGGCCGGCTGGCGGAGTACAAATACTATAACATGGACGCCATCGCCGCCCGGGCCCTGGAGCTGGCGGAGGGGCTGTAACGGACGTGCGTAGGGCGCGACGACCTCGGCGCGCCTCCTCACCGAACCGCGTGGTATTTGAAAGAGCGGCGGGCCGGGTCGTCCCGCCCTACGGGCCACATCAAGAAAAATCGACAAGGAGAAAACAGACCGATGGACAAGCTGATAACCTTTGCCGTCCCCTGCTACAACTCGGCGGCCTATATGGACCACTGTGTGGAGACTCTGCTCCAGGGGGGCGACGACATTGAGATCATTCTGGTGGACGACGGCTCCACCAAGGACGACACCCCAGCCATCTGCGACCGGTACGCGGAGCAGTACCCCGACATTGTCCGGGCCATCCACCAGCCCAACGGCGGTCACGGCGAGGGGGTGAACCAGGGCATCCGCAACGCCCGGGGGGTGTACTACAAGGTGGTGGACTCGGACGACTGGGTGGACGTGGACGCCCTGCACCAGGTGCTGGACAAGCTGCGCCAGTTCGTCCGGGACGGCAAGCTGGTGGATCTGATGATCGCCAACTATGTCTACGAGCATGTGGAGGACAACACCCAGCGGCCGGTGAACTACCGCAACGTGTTTCCGGTGGGCCGGGTGTTCGGCTGGAAGCACATCGGCCGGTTCAAGCCGGGGCAGTACCTGCTGATGCACAGCGTGATCTACCGCACCCAGATTCTGCGGGACTGCGGTCTGGAGCTGCCCAAGCACACCTTTTACGTGGACAACATCTTTGTCTACGAGCCCCTGCCCCTGGTGCGCAATCTCTATTATATGGATGTGGACCTGTACCGCTACTTCATCGGGCGGGCGGACCAGAGCGTGAATGAGAGCGTGATGATGGGCCGGGTGGACCAGCAGCTGCGGGTGAATTACCACATGATCGACTGCTGGAATCTGCGCCATGTGGCGAAGCAGAACAAAAAGCTGGCCAGGTATATGTACAACTATCTGGCCATTATGATGACCATATCCTCCATTTTCCTCACCATGGAGGGCAGCCCGGAGTCCCTGGGCAAGCGGACCCGGCTGTGGGAGTACCTGCGGACGGTGGATGCCGGGCTGTATGGCCGGATGCGCTACTTTGCCATCCCCGCGGCCACCAACCTGCCCACCGCCCCGGGGCGGAAGCTGTCGGTGGCCCTGTACCGCCTGGCCCGGAAGATTTACAAGTTCAATTAACCGCCGCCGGGCGGCAGAGGCCTCCTTGCCAGGGGGCCTCTGGGCGTTTGCCGGAGCCGTGTTTTTTGGCAGAAGAAAACGGCAAATTTGGAATTGATTTGTAGCTGTCTTAGTGTTACACTAACAGGGAAAAAAGGGACCTGTAAGGAGATGGTGTGGGCATGGATCAGGGCGGAGGAAAATTCCAGCTGAAGTGGCCCTGGAACTGGCTGGTCTGCGGCATATTTGTGGCGGCCGCGTGGTACTTTATCGGGATATTCAGCCTCCTGCTGGCGGCGCTGTTCCTGTGGTGGCAGAAGAAGCGCCATCCGGACGCGGTGCCCCAGGGGGGTTACTGCCTGGACCGGACCCGAAAGCGGCTGGCCCGGCTGCTGTGGTCGGTGCTGTACTTACTGCTGGCCGCCGGGTGCGGCGTGGTCTTCTTCATGGGCTTTGGGGAGGAGAAGACGGAAATTTCAGACTGGGCCGTGTGGATTGTAAGCGGCGGCGGCTTTCTGCTGTTCTCGGGCTGCTGCCTGTATGAGACCTATACCGACCTGCGGGACGCCTTCTTTCCCGCCAAAAGCCGCCTGGCCAGGTCCATCCGCGCCCAGCTGCCCTACCCCGACGAGGCCCCACCGGTGGAGGAGCTCTTCGCCATGGTGGACCGGGACATTGAGGCCAACGGCCAGTGGTTCGACCGGGTGGCCATCGGAAAGGAGTGGGTCCTGGGCGACGAGGTGACCGCCATCTCCCGCATCCGGGGGGTGTTCCCCCGGGACGAGATCAAGGTCCGCTACGTCAACGGCCGCCGGCAGTCCGCCCGGGTGATCGAGCTGCACATTGTGGACGACCGCAGGCAGGTGCAGGTCACCGGCCTGCGCAGCCCCAGCGAGCTCCAGATGGCGGTGACCTGCCTGCGCCTCCGGGCGCCGGAGGCCCATTTTGACGACCACAGCCACATCACCCGGTTCCTGGACCGGCCCGAGGAGGACTGGCAGGCCATGGAGCGGGACTACTGCCGCCGCCGGGACCGGCGGCTGGCCCGGGAGGAGGAGCGGGAGCACCCCCGGGGCAGCTATACCCCCGCCCAGCCCCAGTCGGGTGTCACCCGGCAGGATATCGGGAAAATATGGGAAGAAACCAGGAAAAAAGAGTAAAAGGAGCGGATCGAAATGGGCAAGTATTTCAGCGACGCGGTAGACAACGCCATTGAGGCCATCTACTACACCTACGACCGGGAGCGGGCGGCGGCGGCCATTCAGCCTCTGGCCGACGCGGCCAACGCCGGCGACGGCGACGCGGCCTACATCCTGTCCCGGTGTACCTCCGGGCCCCAGTACAGCTGGGACTACCACCCCTTCCAGGCGGATGACAACGTGACCGAGCAGCTCATCCGCCAGAGCATTGTCAAGGGCAGCGCCATGGGCGTGCTGGGGGCCATGCGGTGCGGGATGCTCACCCCCGAGATGGAGGAGGCCATGAAGGCCCACTACCCCAGCCTCCGGGACGCCTGGAACGCGGTGCATGAGAAGGCCCAGGCGGGCTGTCTGTTCGCCATGAACATGATTGGCAACACCTATTTTTGGCTGGACATTGTGCGCATTGAGAACAAGGGTCCGGAGGACTTCCCCAGCAAGGAGGCCTTCGGGGCCTGGCTGCGGGAGAGCGAGCTGAAGTGCCTGCCCTGGTTTGAAAAAGCCTTTACCGGCGGCATGGGCTTTGCCGGCCGGAACATGTACAACCTGTACAACGACGGGGAGGAGGGGGTCATTGCCCCCGACAAGTCCAAGGCGGAGGCCATTGCCCGGCTGGGGGCGGAGAAGGGTTACCCCGACTGGCAGGAGCGGTATGCCGGCTTCCTCCTGAGCCGCGAGGGCCGGACCCAGGAGGCCCTGGACCTGTACTTTGCCGCGGCCAAGCAGGGCCAGCTGTCCAGCTGGTACTACATCGGAAAAACCTTCCAGGAGGGCAAGCTGGTGCCCAAGGACTGCGTCCAGGCCATGAAGTGCTACGAGCTGGGCCTGCAGGACCCCGGGCAGATCGGCTGTGCCAACCGGGCCGGCGAGCTGCTGTTCCTGGGTCAGGACGGCATCCCCCAGGACTATGCCCGGGCCGTCCAGCTCTTTGAGCAGGCCCACGCCCAAAAGAACACCTGGGGCAACGACATGCTGGGCACCTGCTATCTCTTTGGCTACGGCTGTCCCAGGAACCCCCAGCGGGCGCTCCAGCTCTTCCAGGAGGTGGACTACACCACCGACCTGAAAAAATATGGCCTGGGCGTCATCTACACCGAGGGCCTGGGGGTCCCCCAGGACATCAAGAAGGGGGTGGAGTACTTCCAGAAGGCCCCCGACTACGCCCCCGCCCAGGAGGCGCTGCTGAAGTTCAAAAAGACCTTCTTCGGCAAGTGGGTCCGGCGATAAGGTCCCAATTCCTCTCCCCCAAAGGGGAGAGGAATTTTTTGCCCTTGACATACCTAGACTATCAAGGTATACTGTACCTAGAGAAACAAGGTATGCGGTGTAGGGCAAGGGCTCTGCCCTTGCCTCTCCACAGAGGCGGAAACCTTCCCCAGGCAAGGGCAGAGCCCTTGCCCTACATGACGTTGGGGTTAGTAAAATTCAGAAAGGATGGTCAATATGAAATTCGACAAGGGCCTGATGGCGGGGAGCGGCACCATGCTGATCCTGTCCCTGCTGGAGGGGGGCGACATGTACGGCTACCAGATGATCGAGGAGCTCTCCCGCCGGTCCAACGACCTGTTTCAGATGAAGGAGGGGACGCTGTACCCCATTCTCCACGGTCTGGAGAGGGACAAATGCCTGTCCTCCTACCAGCAGGAGGCCCCCACCGGCCGGGTGCGGAAGTACTACAGACTCACCCGGAGGGGGAAGAAGCTCCTGGACGACAAGCGGGCGGAGTGGGGGGCCTTCCAGCAGGGGGTGGACAGCGTGCTGTCGGGCGGGGCCAGCGCCCTGGCGTGAGGGCGGGGCTATGCGGTATATTATGGAGACATACACGTGGCTGAGCGTGGCCACGTCGGGCATCCGCTTCGGCCCCGACCGGGAGGCGGTCCGGGCGGAGCTCCAGCAGCACATTGAGGACAAGGCGGTCAGCCTCATGCGCAGCTTTCCGGACATGGAGGAGCGGGAGGCGGGGGAGCGCGCCCTGAACAGCATGGGGGACGCCTGGGCGCTGAAGCAGGAGCTGGCCCGGGTTCACAGCCCCTGGCTGGGCTATTTGTGGCGCTTTACCCAGGTTCTGGTGTGGGGGACACTGGCCGCCGTGCTGATCCTGATTCTGGACAGCGGCCTGGACATGGCGGGGTACAGGCGGCCCCAGGAGGCGTGGGCGGTGGGCCGGGCGCTGTATGGGGACGGCGTCCCCGACTGGGAAGGGGAGCGGCTGGCCCTCCTCCAGGTGGACGGGGAGGCCCGGCTGGGCCGGTCCGTCCTCTCGGTGTCCAGAGCCGCCCGGTGGCGGGAGCCGGAGAGGGACTGCATTTATCTCCGGCTGCGGATCACCTGGGACCGGCCCTGGGAGACCAACCAGATGTCCATCAATTTCCTGTGGGCGGAGGACGACCTGGGCAACACCTACGAGATCAACAGCGCCCGGACCCTCCAGGAGGGCTGGAACTGGTGCCAGCGGGACCTGGCCCTGGAGGGTGTCCCTCCGGAGGCGAAGGAGCTGCGGATTCACTCCAAGCTGCGGGATGGGCTGGACCTGGCGGTGGCGCTGACGAGGGAGGTGTTCCCGTGAAAATTCCAGAGAAGGCAAAAAAGCTGTGGGTCCGCCTGCCCAGGCTGCCCCGGCGGTGGCGGATTGTCCGCAATCTGGCCGCGGCGGCGGCGCTGGGGGTGCTGGCGGTGTACCTGCTGGACTGGCCCTGTCTCAGCCGGTATGGGGCCTTTCAGCGGCTGGAGGGCGCTTTTCTCCTCACCCCCTCCCGGCTGGTCCTTCAGCTGGAGGACGGCTGGTCCGCCGGCTACCTCTCTGAGGGGGACAGCTGGATCACGGTGGGCAGTGTGTCAATCTTTGATGATGCGGACAAACCCCTGAACCTGGACCGCCACCATGCCGTTCTGCACCAGGTGCTTCCCAAGGAGGGGATTGTGGCCGTCCTCATGCCGGCGAAAAACGAGGATAACGGCGCTGTAATTGCCGTGTGGGGCGGCCCGGCGGAGGCGGTGTCCGGCACGCTGGAGCTGGACCTGATAGGTATCGAGGACCCCTTCGCGGGGCCCGGTCGGGACGATCGGAAGCCGGTGCAGGGGCTGGAGACCTTCACCGCCCAGGCCCGGCGCGGGGAGGACGGCTGGTTTATCTTCCAGTTCACCCCCCACGACAATCACCGGGAGGGCCAGAGCTGCGCCATGGAGATGCTGCTGTGGTATGGGGCCGTGTTTCGCGGCGGACAGATGGAGCAGCCCTACCGGCTGACCCTGATCGACGCCCGGGGAAAGGCTGTGGCGGAGCAGGAAGGCACCCTGCCCCCGGACCAGCGGCTGCAGCAGTGGCGTTAGAGAGGAGAAATGGAGAGAATGAAGGACAATCTGAGCGTCCTCGAGTGGCTGGACATCGCCGTATCCGGCATCCGCTTCGGCCCGGACCGGGCGGCGGTGCGGAAAGAGCTGGACGGTCACATTGAGGACCGGATGGCCGATCTGCGGCGGATTTTTCCCAATATTCCCCAGGAGGAGGCCTGCGCCCGGGCCCTGTCCGCCATGGGGGACCCGGAGGAGCTGAAAATTTCCCTGGCCCGGGTCCACAGGCCCTGGCTGGGCTGGCTGTGGACGGCCAGCAAGTGGATGAGATGGTGTACCCTGGCGGCGTTTTTGCTGATTTGTGCAGGGGGAAATGACCACTATCAGAGCGTGGGCTTTCCTCTTTGGATGGATTGGGCGGCCCACTATGGCGAACCGGTGACCTGTTCCCCGGAGCGGGCGGAGGTGGGGGGTTACACTTTTCAAATTGTGGAGGGGGCCTATCGGGAGGACGGGATTGTGCTGACACTGCGGGCATCCTCCCTTCGGTTCTGGGAGAAGCTGGATGCGGAGGCCCTGAATAACGGCCTGACCGCCGTTGCCCCCGATGGGACCCGGCTGCCCATGGGACAGGAGATAGAGCCGGGGGTGTTTTCCACAGTATATCTGGCCCGGTGGGACCTGTTCAGCCGGGAATTTGACATTTATGTCCCGGCGGAGCGGTGGGAGCCCGGGGCCTGGGTAAGTCTGGAGCTGGACAGCGGGGTGGGCGGCTTTACGCTGTCCGCCCAGGTGACGGAGGAGGTGACAGAGCCGTGAAAAAGCGATGGAAGCTGAGCCGGGGAAAGCGCACCATCATCAATTTGGTGCTGAGTGCTCTGCTGCTGGTCCTGACCTGGGGGCTGATGGGCTGTCCCCTGCCCACGGCGGAGATGGAGTTCCGCCGCATGGAGCGCACCCACCTGCTGCCCCGCTCCGAGATCCAGGGGATATTTCTGGATGGGTGCAGGAACCGTACCTGGCAGACAGTGGGTGTTCAGGAGGACCGGGTCGTCCTGCTGGAGAGCCGAAACCTGAGCGAGGGTGGGAGCATCATGTCCATTTGGCCTGGGAGGACGGAGGGGGCCACACTGGTCCCTATCCCCTGGAACGGATCGGAGTTTGAAAAGGAGCGGGACATCGTTGCGGTGGACGTGCCGGAGGGGACCGCCTCCGCCCGGCTGGAGCTGAATATGGCCTGCTGGTATCAGGGGGAGCTGTGGGAGTACACAGCCATTGCCCTCCGGCCGGAGGACTTCGACCAGTTAAAGGGTGTACCCAAGCGGTGGGACAAGACCTACATTGTAGAGGGAGAGCTGCTTAAAGACGGCGGCGTGCTCTTCCGGGTGGTCAGCGACGACGAGGGGATGGACGTGACCCAAAACATTGCCGGGGTGGAGCGCCGCGTGCTGGACCAGGCAGCCCGGTGGGAGACCTACTTCCGGGGGGAGCACCGGCCTGTTGAGTGCCATGTGGAGGCTGTCTTTTTTGACGGCGCCGGGGCCGAGCTGGGCCGGGCGGCGCTGGCAACGCCGGGGCAGGGGTGAAAGCCCCTGCTTTTTATAAAACACACAAAGAACCCCGCCTGATTCCTCAAAAAACTGCCAAATATTTTTGAAAAACCACTTGACACACACGGAACGGTGTAGTATGATAGCTGAGCGTCTGAAAGGGCGCAATCTGCGATGATGCGGGAGATTGCTCAGAAATGAGGTAACTTCCGCGGAGTATGTCCGACTATCGGGCGGCTGAGCGAGTCCGTACACGGCGTATATCGCCCGGTACGGAAGGAACCGGCCTGTCTATGCGCCGGTTTTTTCGCGGCCGGGAGTGATACGCACGAAAGCGTGTGCTCGGCGCTTGCTCACCGTACGGAGCGAGGGACAAGGAAAACTCAACTTCGTATGAATCAAGGAGGAACAAACACATGGCAGCTCAGAAAGAAATGATCCGCATCCGGCTCAAGGCCTATGACCACCAGCTCATCGACCAGAGCGCCGAGAAGATCGTGGAGACCGCCAAGCGCACCGGCGCCAACGTCTCCGGTCCCATCCCCCTGCCCACCAAGAAGGAAGTGGTCACCATCCTGCGGGCCGTCCACAAGTACAAGGACAGCCGGGAGCAGTTCGAGCGCCGCATCCACAAGCGCCTGATCGACGTGGTGAAGCCCTCCTCCAAGACGGTGGAGGCCCTGATGAGCCTGGAGCTCCCCGCCGGCGTGGAGATTGAAATCAAACTGTAAGACCCCGCGTAGGGCGCGACCACTGGGCGCGCCGCAATTCACCACCGCATTCCGGAACGGCGCGCCGAGGTTGTCGCGCCCTACGGAGTATAACCCCGTTGTACCCGCAGCCTGTCGCCAATCGAGACAGGCGGGTCAAGTTGGTCGAGCAATGACAGTCCAATGGTCACCTCGCCCAACCAATAACCTTTATTAGGAGGAAACAACCCAATGGAGAAAGCGATCATCGGCAAAAAGATCGGCATGACCCAGATCTTCGATGAAGCCGGCCGGGTGGTGCCCGTCACCCTGATCCAGGCCGGCCCCTGCACCGTGGTGCAGAAGAAGACCGCCGAGAAGGATGGCTACGAGGCCATCCAGCTGGGCTTCCAGGAGACCGCCGAGCGCAAGCTCACCAAGCCTGAGCTGGGCCACCAGAAGAAGGCCGGGCTCACCGAGTTCAAGAGGGTGCTCAAGGAGTTCGCCCTGAAGGACTGCTCCAAGTACGAGGTGGGCGACGTGCTCACCGCCAACGTCTTCGCCGCCGGCGACTTTGTTGACGTGACCGGCACCAGCAAGGGCCACGGCTTCCAGGGCGTGGTCAAGCGCCACGGCGCGGCCGTGAAGCGCAACACCCACGGCGGCGGCCCTGTCCACCGCCACCAGGGCTCTCTGGGCCCCGGCACCACCCCCGGCCACATTGCCAAGGGGCGCGATGGCGCCGGCCAGATGGGCAACGTACAGGTCACCGTTCAGAATCTGGACGTGGTCCAGGTGGACGAGGAGCTGGGCCTCATCGCCGTGCGGGGCGCCATTCCCGGCCCCAAGGGCGGCGTCGTCTATGTGAAGAACACCGTCAAGACCATCATTGAGAAGCACGCCGCCGAGGCTGGCCGCGTCAACCCGCAGAAGGCTTCCGCCCGTGTCAACCCGCAGAAGGCTTCCGCCCGCAACAAGTAAGGAAAGGAGAGATTGAGTCATGCCTAAAGCGAACCTTTATGATATGGCTGGCAAGCAGATCGGCGAGATCGAGCTCTCCCAGGCCATCTTCGGTATCGAGCCCAACCAGGCTGTGGTCCATGAGGCGGTTAAGAACCACCTGGCCAACTGCCGTCAGGGCACCCAGAGCGCGCTGACCCGCGCGGAAGTGTCCGGCGGCGGCAAGAAGCCCTGGCGTCAGAAGGGTACCGGCCACGCCCGTCAGGGCTCCACCCGGGCTCCCCAGTGGACCCACGGCGGCATCGTGTTTGCCCCCAAGCCCCGCACCTACCGCTACACCCTCAACAAGAAGGTGAAGCGCCTGGCCCTCAAGTCTGCCCTGTCCGCCAAGGCCGCCGAGAACGCCATCCTGGTGGTGGACGGCCTGGAGCTGGCTGAGGTGAAGACCAAGGCCATGCAGACCTTCCTGGATGCCGCCGGCGTCACCAAGTCCGTGGTCGTCACCCCTGAGGTGAGCCGGAATGTGGTCCTGTCCGCCCGGAACATCCCCGGCGTGGTCACCACCACCGCCAAGGTCCTGAATGTCTACGACATCGTCAACGCCAAGCAGCTGGTCATCGACAAGGCTGCCCTGGCTATCATCGAGGAGGTGTACGCGTAATGGCCGCCACTGCTTATGACATCATCAAGCGCCCCATCATCACCGAGCAGTCCATGGAGCAGACCGAGATGAAGCGCTACACCTTTGAGGTCGCCAAAACCGCCAACAAGATCGAGATCGCCAAGGCGATTGAGGAGATCTTCGGCGTGAAGGTGGCCAAGGTGAACACCCTGAACATGCAGGGGAAGGAGAAGCGGATGGGCGCCCGTCCCGCGGGCCGCCGGCCCAGCTGGAAGAAGGCCATGGTCACCCTGACCGCTGACTCCAAGACCATCGAGTTCTTCGAGGGTATGGTGTAAGGAGGAAATTGAGAAATGGCTATCAAGACTTATAAGCCCACAACCCCCTCCCGCCGTCACATGACTGTGTCCGCCTTCGAGGGGATCGACAAGAAGGCCAAGCCCGAGCGCGCCCTCACCGAGGTGCTGAAGAAGCACGCGGGCCGCAACAGCTACGGCCGGATCACCGTCCGCCACCACGGCGGCGGCAACAAGCAGAAGTACCGCATCATCGACTTCAAGCGGGACAAGGAGGGCAAGGCCACCGTGGTCAACCTCCAGTATGACCCCAACCGCTCGGCCAACATCGCCCTCATTCAGTATGAGGACGGGGAGAAGCGCTATATCCTGGCCCCCAACGGCCTGAAGGCCGGCCACGTCATCATGACCGGCGCCGGCGCCGACATTCTGCCCGGCAACTGCCTGCCCATCGCCAACATCCCCGTGGGCGAGACCATCCACTGCATTGAGCTCTACCCCGGCAAGGGCGCCCAGCTGGTGCGCGCCGCCGGTGTGGCCGCCCAGCTGATGGCCAAGGAGAACGGCATGGCTCAGGTCCGCCTGCCCTCCGGCGAGGTCCGCCTCGTCCGTGAGAACTGCAAGGCCACCATCGGCCAGGTGGGCAACACCGACCACGCCAACATCCAGATCGGCAAGGCCGGCCGCAAGCGCCACATGGGCTGGCGGCCCACCGTCCGCGGCTCCGTGATGAACCCCAACGACCATCCCCACGGCGGCGGCGAGGGCAAGAGCCCGGTCGGCCGTCCCGGCCCTGTCACCCCCTGGGGCAAGCCGGCCCTGGGCTACAAGACCCGCAAGACCAAGAACCGCACTGACAAGTTCATTGTCAAGCGCCGCGGCAGCAAATAAGGAGGGAGTGTAAAAGATGAGCAGAAGCGTTAAGAAAGGCCCCTTTTGCGCCCCCGAGCTGCTGAAGCGGGTTGATGAGCTGAACAAAAAGAACGAGAAGAAGGTTCTGAAGACCTGGAGCCGTGCCTCCACTATCTTCCCCTCCTTCGTGGGACACACCTTTGCTGTGCACGATGGCCGCAAGCACGTGCCCGTCTATGTCACCGAGGACATGGTGGGCCACAAGCTGGGCGAGTTCGTGCCTACCCGCACCTTCCGGGGTCACGCGGGCAGCAAGACCGGTAAGTAAGGAGGAGAGACGAGATGGAAGCAAAAGCCAATCTGAAATATCTGCGGATCTCTCCCCGTAAGGTGAAGATCGTCCTGGACCTGATTCGGGGCAAGGACGTGGCCACCGCCACCGCCATCCTGATGCAGACCCCCAAGGCCGCCTCTGAGCCCGTGCTCAAGCTGCTGAAGAGCGCCGCCGCCAACGCGGAGAACAACCACCAGATGGACCCTGAGAAGCTGTACGTGTCCGCCTGCTGCGCCAACCCCGGCCCCATCATCAAGCGCATCATGCCCCGGGCCCAGGGCCGCGCCTATCGGATCAACAAGCGTACCTCTCACGTCACCATCGCCGTGAGCGAGCGCTAAGGGAGGAGGAACAATATGGGACAGAAAGTCAATCCCCACGGCCTGCGCGTGGGCGTCATCAAGGATTGGGACTCCCGCTGGTATGCCCGTAGCGAGAAGGTGGGCGACCTGCTGGTGGAGGACAAGAAGATCCGTGATTATCTGAAAAAGACCCTCTACGGCGCCGGTATCCCCAAGATCGAGATCGAGCGGGACAACGCCAAGGTCCGCATCTACCTGCACTGCGCCCGTCCCGGCGTGGTCATCGGCAAGGGCGGCGAGGACATCAAGAAGATTGAGGCCCAGCTGGTGAAGCTCACCGGCAAGGCTGTGGATCTGAAGATCGTGGAGGTCCGGGACGTGGACACCAACGCCCAGCTGGTGGCGGAGAACATCGCCCAGCAGCTGGAGAAGCGCATCGGCTTCCGCCGGGCCATGAAGAACTCCATGGGCCGGGCCATGCGTGCCGGGGCCAAGGGCATCAAGACCTCCTGCTCCGGCCGTCTGGGCGGCGCCGAGATCGCCCGCACCGAGCACTATCACGATGGCACCATCCCCCTGCAGACCCTCCGGGCCGACATCGACTACGGCTTCGCAGAGGCTGCCACCACCTACGGCCGCATCGGCGTGAAGGTGTGGATCTACAAGGGCGAGGTGCTCACCCAGGCCCTGCGCACCACCCCCCGCACCTTGGACACCAGCAAGCCCTATCAGGAGCGCCGGGACCGTCCCCGCCGGGACCGCCGTGACGGCGACCGCCGGGGCGGCGGCTTCAACCGGGATCGCGGTCCCCGTCCTGCCGGTCAGGGCGGCTTCAACCGCGGCCCCCGTCCCGCCGGCCAGGGCAACTTCAATAACAACCGTGGCCCCCGTCCCGCCGGGGACAACGCTCCGAAGGAAGGAGGCGCTCAGTAATGCTGCTCCCCAAGCGTGTAAAATACCGCCGTGTGCACCGCGGCCGCCTGAAGGGCAAGGCCAGCCGGGGCAACACCGTCAGCTACGGTGAGTACGGCCTGCAGGCTATTGAGCCCGCGTGGATCACCAGCAACCAGATCGAGGCGGCCCGTATCGCCATGACCCGCCACACCAAGCGCGGCGGTAAGGTCTGGATCAAGATTTTCCCCGACAAGCCCGTCACCGAGAAGCCCGCCGAGACCCGCATGGGCTCCGGTAAGGGCTCCCCCGAGTACTGGGTGGCCGTGGTCAAGCCCGGCCGGGTTATGTTCGAGATCGCCGGCGTCTCCGACGAGACCGCCCGCGAGGCCCTGCGCCTGGCCAGCCACAAGCTGCCTGTCAAGTGCAAGATCGTCAAGCGCGAGGAGACTGAGAAGGGTGGTGAGGCGTAATGAAGGCCAATGAAGTTCGCAAGCTGTCCGCCGAGGAGCTCCAGACCAAGCTGGTGGACCTGAAGAAGGACCTGTTCAACCTCCGCCTTCAGCACGCCACCAACCAGCTGGATAATCCCATCCGCATCGCTGAAGTGAAGAAGGATATCGCCCGGGTTAAGACCATCATCCGCGAGCAGCAGCTCGCAGGCCGCTAAGAGGAGGAATAGAAGATGGAAAACAGAACTTCTTCCCGCAAGACCAGAGTCGGCCTGGTGGTTTCGGACAAGATGGACAAGACCGTTGTGGTCGCCATCGCCGACCGCGTGGCCCATCCTCTGTACAAGAAGATCGTAAAGAGAACCTATAAGCTGAAGGCTCATGATGAGAACAACCAGTGCGGCGTGGGCGACCGCGTCAAGGTCATGGAGACCCGCCCCCTGTCCAAGGACAAGCGGTGGCGCGTGGTTGAGATCATCGAGAAGGCGAAATAAGGAGGTGTCGGCAGCATGATTCAGCAGGAAACTTATTTAAAGGTGGCCGACAACACCGGCGCCAAGGAGATCAAGACCATCCTGGTGCTGGGCGGCTCCCGGCGGAAGTTCGGCAACATCGGCGATGTGGTCGTGGCCTCCGTCCGCAAGGCCCAGCCCGGCGGCACTGTGAAGAAGGGCGAGGTCGTGAAAGCCGTCATCGTCCGCTCCTCCAAGGGCGTGCGCCGTCCTGACGGCTCCTACGTCCGTTTCGACGACAACGCCGCCGTCCTCATCCGCGACGACAAGAACCCCCGCGGCACCCGTATCTTTGGCCCAGTGGCCCGCGAGCTGCGCGACAAGGACTATATGAAGATCCTGTCCCTGGCTCCCGAAGTGCTGTAAGGGAGGGTGAACGATGAATAAATTGAGTATCAAGAGCGGCGACACCGTCGTCGTCCTGTCCGGCAAGGACAAGGGCAAGCAGGGCAAGGTGATGTCCGTGGACCCCAAGGCCGGCAAGGTGATCGTGGAGAAGATCAACATGGTCTCCCGCCACACCAAGCCCCGCCAGCAGGGCCAGCAGGGCGGCATCCTCCAGAAGGAGGCCCCCATCTACGCCTGCAAGGTCCAGCGCGTCTGCCCCAAGTGCAACAAGCCCACCCGGCCCGCCCACAAGCTGCTGGCCGACGGCAAGAAGGTCCGCGTCTGCAAGAAGTGCGGCGCTGAGATTTAAGAGAGGAGGAGCGAAATGGCTAATACACCTAACCTGAAGAAGCTGTACCAGGACGAGGTCGCTCCTGCTCTGATGCAGAAGTTCGGCTACAAGTCCACCATGCAGATTCCCCGCCTGGAGAAGATCGTGGTCAACGTGGGCTGCAGCGAGGCCCGTGAGAACGCCAAGGTGCTGGACGCCGTGGTCAACGACCTGACCACCATCACCGGCCAGAAGGCGGTTATCACCAAGGCCAAGAAGTCCGTGGCTAACTTTAAGCTGCGCGAGGGTATGCCCATCGGCGCCAAGGTGACCCTGCGGGGCAGCAAGATGTGGGAGTTCCTGGACCGCCTGTTCAACGTGGCCCTCCCCCGCGTCCGCGACTTCCGGGGCATCTCCGCCGACGCCTTCGACGGCCGGGGCAACTACGCCCTGGGCATCAAGGAGCAGCTGATCTTCCCCGAGATCGAGTATGACAAGATCGACAAGATCCGCGGCATGGACATCGTGGTGTGCACCACCGCCCAGACCGATGAGGAGGCCCGTGAGCTGCTGAAGCTGGTGGGCGCTCCCTTCGCCGGCCGCTAAGGAGGAGGAAGAGTTATGGCTAAAAAGTCTATGATCCTGAAGCAGCAGAGGGAGCCCAAGTTCTCCTCCCGCCGCTACAACCGCTGCAAGATCTGCGGCCGTCCCCACGCCTACCTCCGGGACTACGGCATCTGCCGTATCTGCTTCCGGGAGCTGGCCTATAAGGGACAGATCCCCGGCGTGAAGAAAGCATCCTGGTAAGAAGAGTAACATGTCCGGAACGGAGCAAAAAAGCTCCGTTCCGGCATATCTCTGTCCACACGCTCGTGTGTTCGGGTGAAATTATCCTTGCAAAACCTTTTTTTTAAGAGTATAATCAATCGTTGTGTCCCCGTGGGACAACTTAAATTGCTCCACACGCAGCCGTGCGTTTACACCTGCGTACCGTATGAACTCCAGAAAACTCTGGAAAGTGGTATGGCCGCGGGAGGCGCCTGGGAAAGAACGCGTGCAGGGCGCGACGACCCGGCGCGCCGTTTGTCTGGCGTTGCGGGTACTGGAGGAGCGGGCCGCCGAGGTCGTCGGCCCCTACAGCACATCTTCGGGGACAAATTCCAAACGGTCAAACCCGCGTATGCGGTTTTGACGGAAGGCCCTGGCCCTACGTGTACAGGCCGGGACATTCCCATATAAAATGCGCCTGCCCCAACCAGGCGCGGGGCGGTCAACAGGTCGGGGGACGACCTAATCCCCGATACCTTGCCGTCTGTACCGACGAAGCGCCGAGCCGTTGTGAGCAGCGCGGATGGACCGAAGCGAGGGATACAAACCAAGAAGGGCCGCAGGCCCGGATGTTTGTGTCCCGAGTCGGAGGGAAGCCGCGCGTCGCGAACAGGCGAGGCGTGACAATTCCGGTAATCTTTATAGGAGGTAAACACGCATGCAAATCACCGACCCTATCGCGGATATGCTGACCCGTATCCGCAACGCGAACAACGCCAAGCACGACACCGTGGATGTGCCCGCGTCCAACATGAAGAAGTCCATCGCGCAGATCCTGCTGGACGAGGGGTATATCAAGAACTTCCAGCTCATCGACAACGGGACTCAGGGTGTCATCCGCATCGCTCTGAAGTACAACGCCGGCAAGGAGAAGGTCATCTCCGGCCTGAAGCGGGTGTCCAAGCCCGGCCTGCGGGTATACGCTGGCGCCGACGAGCTGCCCAAGGTCCTCCGCGGCCTGGGTATCGCCATTGTTTCCACGTCCAAGGGCGTCATGACCGACAAGAAGGCCCGGGAGGCCCATGTCGGCGGCGAAGTCCTGGCATTTATCTGGTAAGGAGGGTATAGGAATGTCTAGAATTGGTAGAGCTCCTATCGCCATTCCCGCCGGAGTGGAGATCAAGGTAGAGGACAACAACGTTGTCACCGTCAAGGGCCCCAAGGGCACCCTGACACAGCAGTTCAACCCCAGCATGGCCATCGCCATGGAGAACGGTGAGCTGAAGGTCACCCGTCCCAACGACGCCAAGGAGAACCGGGCCCTGCACGGCCTGACCCGCACGCTGATCCACAACATGGTGGTGGGCGTGACCGAGGGCTTCAAGAAGGAGCTGGACGTCAACGGCGTAGGCTACCGTGTGGCCAAGGAGGGCAACAAGCTGGTGATGAACCTGGGCTATTCCCACCAGGTGACCATGGAGGAGAACGAGGACATCACCATCGAGGTCCCCGGCCCCAACAAGATCATCATCCACGGCTGCGACAAGCAGAAGGTGGGCCAGTTTGCCGCCGAAGTGAGAGAGAAGCGTCCCCCCGAGCCCTATAAGGGCAAGGGCATCAAGTATACTGACGAGGTCATCCGCCGCAAGGCTGGTAAGACCGGCGCCAAGAAGTAAAAGGAGGTGTGCCACTTATGATCAACAGACCCGATACCCGCTCCCAGCGCATTAAGCGCCACAAGCGTGTCCGTGCCAAGATTTCCGGCACGCCCGAGCGTCCCCGCCTGTGCGTCTTCCGCAGCGAGACCAACATTTATGCCCAGGTCATCGACGACGTGAACGGCGTCACCCTGGTCTCCGCTTCTTCCCTGGAGAAGGACTTCAAGGTGGACGGCACCAAGTCCGACGCCGCCAAGCAGGTGGGCGCCAACGTGGCTGAGCGTGCCAAGGCCAAGGGCATCGAGACCGTGGTGTTCGACCGCGGCGGCTATGTCTACCACGGCCGTGTGAAGGCTCTGGCCGAGGGCGCCCGCGAGGGCGGCCTGCAGTTCTAAGGGAGGAGGAAGTAACAAATGGCTAGATTTGAGAGAGAGCCCAGCGAGTTTGTCGAGAAGCTGGTCTATCTGAACCGCGTATCCAAGACCGTCAAGGGCGGCCGCGTGGCCAAGTTCTCCGCCCTCATGGTGGTGGGCGACGAGAAGGGCCGGGTAGGCTTCGGCCTGGGCAAGGCCGCCGAGGTGCCCGAGGCCATCCGCAAGGGCATCGAGGACGCCAAGAAGAACATGATTAACGTGTCCCTGTCGGGCACCACCATCCCCCACGAGGTGATCGGTGAGTTCGGCGCCGGCCGCGTGCTGATGAAGCCCGCCGCTCCCGGTACCGGCGTCATCGCCGGCGGCCCCGTCCGTGCCGTGATGGAAGCCATCGGCATCAAGGACATCCGTACCAAGTGCCTGCGCTCCAACAATCCGCAGAACGTGGTCTCCGCCACCTTCGAGGGCCTGAAGTCCCTGCGCACCCCCGAGGAAGTGGCCCGCGTCCGCGGCAAGAGCGTGGAAGAGATCTTGGGTTAAGGAGGGTCAAAAATGGCTAATCTGAATATTAAGCTGGTCAAGAGCCTCAACGGCCGCATCGCCAAGCACAAGGCGACCGCCGAGGCCCTGGGCCTCCGCAAGATCGGCGACACCACCGTGCAGCCCGACAACGAGGCTACCCGGGGCAAGATCGCCCACATCGGCTACCTGCTCCAGGTGACCGAGGAAAACTAACGAGGAGGCGCACGAGATGAATCTGCATGAACTTTCCCCCGCCCCCGGCTCCAACACCAAGGCCTACCGCAAGGGCCGGGGCGCCGGTTCCGGAAACGGCAAGACTGCCGGCCGGGGCCACAAGGGCCAGTGGGCCCGTTCCGGCGGCGGCGTCCGCGTGGGCTTTGAGGGCGGCCAGATGCCTCTGGCCCGCCGCCTGCCCAAGCGGGGCTTCCACAACATCTTTGCCAAGCCCCTGGAGGCCGTCAACGTCTCCGCCCTGAACCGCTTTGAGGACGGCGCCACGGTGGATGTCGATATGCTGCGGGCAAAGGGCATTCTGACCAAGTGCCAGTACGGCGTAAAGATCCTGGGCAACGGCGAGATCTCCAAGAAACTGATTGTAAAGGCTTCCGCTTTCTCCGCCTCCGCCAAGGAAAAAATCGTGGCTGCCGGCGGTAAGTGGGAGGTGGTCTGACCATGATTCAGACCATCCGCAACGCGTGGCGGGTGCCCGAGCTGAAGAAGAAGATGCTCTTCACCATCATGGCGCTGCTCATCTTCCGCCTCGGCTCCGCCATCCCCGTGCCCTATATCGACGGCGCTTCCCTGAAGCAGTATATCGACAGCCAGACGGGCATCCTGGGCCTGATGAACGCCATGAGCGGCTCCGCCTTCTCCATGGCCACCGTCTTCGCCCTGTCCATCCAGCCCTATATCAACAGCTCCATCATCATCCAGCTGCTGACCGTGGCCATCCCCGCCCTGGAGCGGCTCCAGCGTGAGGGGGGTGAGGAGGGCCGGAAGAAGATCGCCTCCATCACCCGGTACACCACCGTGGCCATCGCCCTGCTCCAGGGCTTCGGCTACTACACCCTGGTGAACAGCTACGGGCTGGTGAACGGCGGCGGCCTGAACGCCTTCTGGGTGGGCCTGGTGATTGTGATCTCCTTCACCGCCGGCTCCGCCTTCCTGATGTGGCTGGGCGAGCAGATCACCGAGTTCGGCATCGGCAACGGCATCTC
>CAJUSG010000005.1 GCA_910589085.1 uncultured Oscillospiraceae bacterium
CCAAGCTGCGCTGCGCCCGGTTCCTGGTCTACTCCGCCGCCGAGCTGAAGCAGGCTCACGTCCCCTACGGCATGGAGTCCGCCATGGCAAAGCAGTACGCCTCTGACATCGCCCTGGAGGTCACCAACGACGCCCTCCAGATCTTCGGCGGCTCCGGCTACCTCAAGGGCATGGAGGTGGAGCGGTTCTACCGGGACGCCAAGATTACCACCATCTACGAGGGCACCAACGAAATTCAGCGGGTGGTCATCGCCTCCCACATCCTGGGCAAGGCTGCCAAGGAGGCCCCCGCCGCCGCAGCAGCCGGCCCCCGGGGTCCCGAGACGGGAGCCCGGAAGCGGCTGATCCTCAAAGACGGCACCGCCCAGGAGAAGGTGGAGACCCTGGTGGCTAACCTGAAAAAGGACGGCCACGACTTCACCGTGGGCATCCCCATGGACACCCCCATCACCCAGGCCGAGCGGGTCGTCTCCGCCGGGCAGGGCATCGGGGAGAAGAAGAACATGAAGCTCATCGAGGCCCTGGCTAAGGCCGCCGGCGCCGCCGTGGGCTCCAGCCGCCCCGTGGCTGAGACGCTGAAATATGTGCCCATTAACCGCTATGTGGGAATGTCCGGCCAGAAGTTCAAGGGTAACCTGTACATCGCCTGCGGCATCTCCGGGGCTATCCAGCATTTGAAGGGCATCAAGGACGCCTCCTGCATCGTGGCCATCAACACCAACCCCAACGCCAAGATCTTTAAGAATTGCGACTACGGCATTGTGGGCGACGTGCTGGAGATTCTGCCTCTGCTCACCAAGGCGCTGGACACCGGCGAGAAGCTGCCCGCCCCGCCCATGACCAAGATGAAGCGTATGGCCCCCAAGAAGGTCTATCATCCCCGGAAGCTGTACATCTGCAACGGCTGCGGCCACGAGTACGACCCCATGCAGGGCGACCCGGCGAACGAGGTCAAGCCCGGCACCGCCTTCAAGGACCTACCCGAGGGCTGGACCTGCCCCCACTGTGGTGAGAGTGTGAGCGAATTTATCGAAATCGAGGCGTGATGCGGTATGACCATCAAGGAACAGATTATTGCAGCCTGCGAGAGCACAAAGTTACTCTCCATCCACATTGCCCCGAAGCCTGACAAGCCCTCCGGCCCCATAGACAGTAAATTTGGTGGGGATTACTACCTCCCCGCCGGGGCCGAAACGGCGGAGCTGGAATTTATGGCCCAGATTAACTTTGCCCAAGTCCCTCACCTTGACGGTTTCCCGGAAAGCGGCCTGCTGCAATTCTTCCTCCGCACGGATGCTGGGGCGAAAGGTGAGTTCACCGAAGACAGAAATGCGTGGCTGACTGACAGCGGCCTGTTCCAGGTTCGTTGGTATCCGGAGCTTTCGGAAAACCCGGCGGCAGAAAAGGCGGCGGTGCCCGGAGCGCGCTGGCTCACTAGGTCGTTGGCAGGCCGGATGGAGTTCCAGACTGCGGAGGAGATCGCTACCTTCTCTGTGGGAAATGACGGTCTTTGCACAGACATGGGCTTTGAGGAGGCCGAGGAGCTCTTGCCGGAGGACGACATGGAGGACACCGAATACGACCTTGGGGAAGAGGATAACCGTTTTTGTGACGACTTTGGCAACCAGGGCTGCAAGCTGGGCGGCCACCCGGCCATTGGCTGGGGTGACCCCCGGGAGGTGGACGACAACTATCCCATATGGAAGGCGTATACGGCGCTCCTGTTCCAGCTTGACCTTATGCCCGGGAAGGAGTACGGCCAGGATGTGTTCGGCTTTTTCATGAAACCGGAGGACTTGGCCGCGCGCCAGTTCGACAGAATATTGATGACCCGTCTCAACATTATCTAATAGAGCGCGGGCCGCCGAGGGCGGCGGCCCCTACAAAGAACAATAAAGGAGGAAACCCATATGTATAATTACCGTATGGTCACTGACGACCTGTACTGGGTAGGCGCGGACGAGCACCGGCTGGCCCTGTTTGAGAACATCCACCCCCTGTACCACGGCGTATCCTACAACGCCTATGTCCTGCTGGACGAAAAGACCGTCCTCTTCGACACCGCCGACTGGGCGGTGGGTCGGCAGTTCATCGCCAACGTGAAGGCCGTCCTCAATGGCCGCCCCCTGGACTACCTGGTCATCAACCACGTGGAGCCCGACCACGCCGCCTCCATCGAGGAGATTCTCCTGCGCTGGCCCAACGTGAAGATCATCACCACCCCCAAGGCGGTGACCCTGCTCAATCAGTTCGGCTTCGGCCTGGACCCCAGCGCCATTGAGGAGGTGGCCGAGGGGGACACCAAGTGCTTCGGCAAGCACACCGTGGCCTTTGTCTACGCCCCCATGGTCCACTGGCCCGAGGCCATGGTCACCTTCGACACCACCAACGGCGTGCTCTTCTCCGCCGACGCCTTCGGCTCCTTCCGCTCCCTGGATGGCAAGCTCTTTGCCGACGAGTTCGACTTTGACCGGGAGTGGATTGACGACGCCCGCCGGTACTACACCAACATCGTGGGCAAGTACGGCCCCCAGGTGGTGGCCCTGCTGAACAAGGCGGCCTCTGTCGTGGGCCTGGAGAACATCAAGTTCCTGTGTCCCCTCCACGGCCCCGTGTGGCGCAAGGACCTGGGCTACATCATCGACAAGTACACCCACTGGGCCACCTATGAGCCGGAGGAGAAGGGCGTCATGATCGTCTACGCCTCCATGTACGGCAACACCGAGGCCGCCGCCGAGGTGCTGGCCGCCAAGCTCACCGCCCGGGGCGTCACCAACACTCGGCTGTACGACGTGTCCTCCACCCATGTCAGCTACCTCATCTCCGACCTGTTCAAGTACAGCCACCTGGTGCTGGCCTCTGTCACCTATAACCTGGGCATTTTCCCGCCCATGCACAACTTCCTCATGGACATGAAGGCCCTGAACCTGCAAAAGCGCACGGTAGCCATTATGGGCAGCGGCTCCTGGGCGCCCCGCTCCGGCGCGCTGATGAAGGAGGAGATCGAGAGCCTGAAGAACATGACCGTTCTGGACGAGGAGATGACCGTCACCTCCTCCCTCAAGCCGGACAACGAGTCCGAGATTGACGCCCTGGCCGACGCCATTGCCGCTTCTATCCAAAGTAAAAACGGGTAATTTTCGCAAGACAGAGGGCCGTTTTCCGCGGCTCTCTGTCTTTTCATGGAAATTAAAGAAAAGTATTGAAATGAGTGCAGGTCCTGTGCTATACTATGCTCACTTCCGTGTGCGATACTCTATAATAAAGTGAGGATGTTATCAATGCGTAAGAGTATTAAGAAGATGGTATTTTACCGGGTAGCCGCGGCGCTGCTGTCTATCCTGCTGTTCAGCGGGGTCACAACCTTCAATTTGCTCCGGATTGAGAAGATGCAGGAAAAAAGTGCGAATACTGTCGCCCTGCTGAATAAGGCTCAGGCCGCTGAGACCGCCCATTACAAGTGGTCCAGCAACCTGAGCAGAGCCCTGTATGCCGGGGGAGAATTCCCGAGCACCGACGATACCAAGTGCGCCCTGGGCCAGTGGATTTATGGGGAGGCTGGCACGGATGATGCGGAAATTCTGCGGCTGCGGGACGAGATCAAGCCCATGCACAAGCAGCTGCATCAATCTGTGGCCGAGGTACAGAAGATGATGGGCGCCAACCCAACTCAGGCCCAGGAATATTATCAGACTACGATCCAGTCTGACCTCAGCGCGCTGGTCGGCAAGTTGGATCAGGTGATCGACCGGAGCAACACCCTCAATGACGACAGCACCAACCAGATGCACTCCACAATCATGTGGATGCAGGGGATTACCGGTTTCTGTCTGGTACTGGCTTTGGTCTGTCTCATCAGCCTGGTAATGTATGTGCTTAAAAATGTCCTTGCCCCCATCCTTCAGATTACCCGTCAGGTTCAGCCCCTTCAGGACGGCACGCTGGATCTGGCGCTGAATCACAAGACCAACGACGAGCTGGGAGATTTGTCCGGTACTTTGGAAAAATCCATGGAGCTGATCCGCAGCTATATTTGGGATCTCAACCGGGTTATGGAGCAGCTGGCCAACGGCAACTTCAATGTCAAGACAGCCACCCCCTTTATCGGCGACTTCCGCTCCATTGAGCAGTCCATCGACGTTCTGACCACCCGCCTGTCCTCCACAATCGACAGTATATGCCAGGCTCAGACCCGTGTGTCCGGCAACGCCGAGCACCTGTCCAGCGGCGCCCAGTCCCTGGCCCAGGGAGCCACGGAGCAGGCCAGCGCCGTTGAAGAGCTGTATGCCACCCTGGACACCCTGTCCAGGAGCGCCTCCCAGAACGTGGCCGCCGCCGCTGAGGCGCAGGAGCACGCCCGCAAGACCGGTGAGCAGGTGACCATCAGCGGCAAGCAGATGGAGGACATGATCGCCGCCATGAAGGACATCACCGAGGCCTCCCAGCAGATTGAGAAGATCATCGCGACCATTGAAAACATCGCCTTCCAGACCAATATTCTGGCTCTGAACGCCGCCGTGGAGGCGGCCCGCGCGGGCTCTGCCGGCAAGGGCTTCGCCGTGGTGGCCGACGAGGTACGCAACCTGGCCTCCAAGTCCGATGAGGCCGCCAAGGCTACCAAGGGTCTGATCGAAAACTCCGTCCAGGCTACCGAGCGGGGCAGCCACATCGTGGACGAGGTGTCCGCCACCCTCAGCAAGACCCTGGAGCTGGTCACCCTCTCCAACGAGGCGATTGGCACCATCGCCCAGGCCGTGGAGAGCGACGCCGAGTCCATTGCGCAGGTCACCGAGGGCATCGGCCAGATCTCCGCTGTGGTCCAAAGCAACTCCGCCAGCAGCGAGGAGTCCGCGGCCGTCAGCTCCGAACTGTTCTCTCAGGTTAAGCTGATGGAGGAACAGACCAAGCGTTTCAAGCTGAAGAACGAGACTGGCGCAATCCGCTAAAGCGATTGATAAGAGAACCACCCAGCCGGGTGGTTCTCTTTTTACCTTCCAGGTTCATCCGTCATCGCCCCTCCCTTCCAGTCCGGGCGCTCTCTCACGGCATATATTCTGTTCAAACCTTGTCATAAACGGGAAAAAAAGACAAATTATCTGAAATTTCTGAAAGAAAGCTATTGCAAAAGCTGGAAAAATCAAGTATAATGTAAACTGTAAATGATATTGATTTACATTTTATACCGCAAAAAAGAACCCCTTTGTCGGTAATTGAAAGACTAAAAGAGGTGAACCTATTGACCAATCAGAGAAATGTTTTGATCCAAGCGGCTATCAAGGCAGTCCGGCTCCACGGTATGGATGGTGTGCGGATGCAGCATATCGGTCAAATCGCCCACGCAACCCCCAGCAGCATCTATCTGTACTTCAAAGGCAAAGATGAACTGCTCCGCGTATGTTACGAACAGATTGACCACGAAATTGCCCGAATTTTCGGCAAAATCAATGTTACCTCCAACGAAATTATCACCGATCCGGAGCAGGTCATACACGAGGCATGGACCGCTTACTGGAAGTGGCTGTTAAGCCACCCAGACGAAACAATTTTCTTCCATTATTACCGAGATTGGTCCGGCTTTCCGGAGTATGACATGCATCGGGATGTCTCTCATTTCGATCCCTTCGTTCGGGCGGTCAATAGCTTCTATCAGCATCATCCAGGCATGAATTCTGTGCCGCCCATCCTTCTGTGGCTGTTTTGGCTGGACGGAACCGTTATGTACGCCAGATACGTGGTCCAGGGCGTCTTTCCCAACAGCCAGGAGACGGAGAATGCCGTATTTCGCCTGTTGATGGGAGGGCTCAATGGGTTGCTGACGACCAAATAATGCGCTTTCCCACCGGCGCGTGTGGGCGTCTGCCGCAGGCGCCGAGCTTTTCAGGCTGACATGAATGAACATTTGTTACGACGAGAGGACGACCGTCCGCTCTTTTTTTATGCCCGCTCCCATTTCAGGAGCAGGCATATCCGTCTCAATCCATTTGTGCTACACCGCCCCGCAGACCTCACAGTGAACCTGGGACAAGAGCACCTCAACATCGGGAAAGGCCTCGGCCAGCCGCCGGGCCAGCGGCTCACACACCACATTTTCTGTGGGGAAGTGCCCGGCATCCATCAGGTTAAGGCCCAGCGCCTTGGCATCCAGGAACTGGTTGTATTTTAAGTCGGAGGTAACAAAGGTGTCGCAGCCCGCGGCCAGGGCGTCCTCTATCATGGAACCGCAGGCGCCGCCCCCCACCGCCACCCTGGACACAGGCCGCCCTCCGTCCACATAGCGGACACAGGAGGAGCCCAGCTTCTCCTTCACAAAGGCGGCATACTCCTTCGCGGTCAGCCCGGAGCGGTGAACCAGCCCAACCCGGCCGATGCCATATGGCCGCCCCTTGGCGTCCACCCCCGCCTGACACAGTTGACCAATCTCACCCAGCTCCAGGGTCCGGGCCAGACAGCCGTTGACCCCCCCATGAGCGGCATCCAGATTGGTATGGGCACAGATGGCGGCAACACCATGCTCCAGCAGCTCCAACAGGACCCGACCGGTAACTGTTCCATCTGTCACTGACTGTACCGGCTGGAAAATAACCGGGTGATGCGCCAGAATCAGCTCCGCCCCCTGGCTTACCGCCTCATCAGCCACCTCCAGGGTGATATCCAGCGCTACCAGCACCTTCCTGACCTCTCGGCCGCCTCTGCCCACCAGAAATCCGGCGTTGTCAAAGCCCTCCTGGGTCTCAAAGGGGGCGATGGAATCTACAAACTGAAAAATATCCTTTACAGCTGCCACTGTTCCCACTCCTTTTTCATTTCCGTCAGGCCGCACAGGACCTCCTCCAGCTCCCGCTTCCGTGGGAGCACCTCATCCCCCCGGGCCTGGGTCATGCCATCCAACGCCCGGCTGATACGGGCGCTCCACTGGTCCAGCCAGCTCCCCCTCAGGGGATCAGCGGTATTCCTTCCAGCCCAAAGCTCCGCCAGGGTCATTGGGGCCGTCTCCCCGGCCCGCACAAGCAGAGCGGTGTAGAGGGTCTCCCCCTCCTGCGCCAGCCGCTCCTCCTCAATCCGAAAGCCATTTTCCTGGAGCCATTTCCGCAGCTCCGGCATGGAGGACATGGGCTGGAGAATCAGCGTTTTCTCAGGGATTTGGCTGTCTCCCCTCCAATCGGTCCACGGCGCGCCCTTCAGGATATGGACAATGGTCTCCCCCCCCATCCCGGCGATGACGATCACACCGGCCTCTCTCCGGTCCACAGCCCTCAAGCCGTCACACAGACGAAAGTCAATCTTGTCACAGCCCGCCTCCCGGGCGGTCTGAACCGCCCGGGCCAGGGGGCCCTCCCGCAGATCAGTGGCGATGACACAGTCAAAATACCGGTCCTCCAACTGATTCTGAAGCAGCCAGGCCGGCAGATATGCGTGGTCGGTGCCCACATCCACCAGCCGAATACCGCTGTCACTCAGGGGAACCATGTCCGCCGCCATCTGAAGGCGGGGAGACAGATGAATTGTTTTCAAACCCGGACCTCCTTTGCCTGGAATATCTTCACTTTTCCATGCAGAAAATAATAGCCCCCCGACGATGCCGGAGGGCTTGGATTTACTTGCCGATTAGCTCGTTGACCTTGGACAGCAGCTCGTTGACATCCACGCCGTGGACCATACAGGCCCGCTCCACCGTCTCTCCCTGAGAGGCAGGACAGCCCAGGCAATGCATTCCGATTCCCATAAAAATAGGGGCTGTCTGGGGGGCAATCTTCAAAATATCGCCAATAATTGTATCCTTTGTGATGGTCATATAAATTCCTCCGTTTTTTTAGGATGGAGATAGTATAACCTATCAGCAGATTTTTTGCAACAAATTTTTCTCTTCTATTTTGATTCAGACTCTGCTATAATCAAACGGCAATATAATTACAGACTTTTAACAATACGGGATGATCGATATGTCAAATCAAAGCAGTCCGGCAGCCGAACGGCTTCTCCCTGTAGCTCTGCTCACCCTCTCCGGCGGCCTGCAGGACGCCTATACCTACCTGCGCCGGGGCCGGGTCTTTGCCAACGCCCAGACGGGCAACATTGTGCTCCTGGGCCAGAGCCTGTTTAACGGGGACTGGAGCCGGGCCGCCCGCTACCTCCTCCCTCTGACAGCCTTCGCCCTGGGGGTGGCGGCGGCGGAGTTCCTGCGGCTGCGCCCATCCCGCCTCCATTGGCAACGGCAGGTGCTGCTCTGGGAGATTCTCCTGCTGTTCCTGGTGGGATTCATCCCCCACTCACTGGACCAGTTGGCCAACGCGCTGGTCTCCTTCTCCTGCGCCATGCAGGTCCAGTCCTTCCGGCAGGTGGAGGGGGTTCCCTTCGCCAGCACCATGTGCATCGGCAATCTGCGCAGCGGCGTGGAGGCTCTGTGCGCCTTCCTGCGTACTGGCGACCGCCAGGAGAGACGAAAGGCCCGGCTGTACTTCTGTCTGATCCTCCTGTTCGCCCTGGGGGCCGTAACCGGCAGCCTGACCGCCCAGCGGCTGGACCTGCCCGCCATCTGGCTGTCCTGCTGCCTGCTGGCCCTGGGCTTCTGGCCGCTGGCCAGGATGGAATAAAGAAAAAGTCCGCCTCTCGGCGGACTTTTTTCCTGGCTTTTTAATTAGCCCTGCTGCTCACGCATCTTGGCGAAGCAGTCGCTGCAGTAGACGGGACGGTCAGACTTGGGCTCAAAAGGAACCTTAGCCTCACCGCCGCAGGCGGCGCAGGTGGCGGTGAAGTACTCACGGGGGCCACGAGCGGCGTTCTTGCGGGCGTCACGGCAGGGCTTGCAGCGCTGGGGCTCGTTCTGGAAGCCGCGCTCCGCATAGAACTCCTGCTCACCAGCGGTAAAGGTGAACTCGTTGCCGCACTCTTTGCATACCAGGATCTTGTCTTCGTACATTAATTTTCCCTCTCTTTGACTTTTGCCCGGCGCTTGGCCTGGGCGTGTGATATTGCGATCAGCTCTCGCTGGATCCGCCGGAAGAAATTTGCAGGGCCGTTTTGCGGCGGATACGCTGAACCGCGTTGTCCACCGACTTCTGTGAGCGGCCCACCCGCTGAGCGATCTCTCCGCAGGACAGTCCGCTCAGGTAGGGGGGTAAGATCTGTGCTTCAAACTTGGATAGCCGGCCCTTGAGCGCCTCCAGACGCTCTCTCAGTTCCTCTCTGCCGATGACCACGTCCTCCGGGCTTTCGGCGCTGGAAAACAAATACGCGTTGGTTCCGTCAAAAAGAGGGGGCTCGTAGGAAACACTGTGATTTAATGGGGCGTGTTTACCGCCCTGGGCCGCCCGGACGGCGGTATGCAGGCGGCTGCGGATACAAACCTCCGCAAAGGTGCGAAAAGCGGCGTCTCGCCCGGGATCAAAACTGCGGATTGCGGTGAGAAGTCCCAGCATACCCTCCTGAATCAGGTCCTCGCTGTCACCCCCCGCCAAAAACAGGGGGCGGGCGCAGGCCCGAACCAGCCAGGCATAGCGGCGCACCAGCTCAGTCTCCGCCTGGGGATTTCCCTGGGCCGCACCCAGGCACAGCTCCTCATCTGAGGTGGGTCGTGATTTCTGTTCCATACTATTATCCCGGTTATCTTTCATAATAAACAAAATGTTCAGATTTGTCAAGGCTTTTCCAGAAAAAGTTTGTTCAAACTTCCAGCCTTCCATTTTTTCCCTTGTATCAGCTCAGAGCTCCGGAATCAGGTCGGCCAGCCGCTGGGCGGCCTCCTGCGCCTGGGGCTGGGTTTTGGCCTCCACCATCACCCGCATCAGGGCCTCGGTGCCCGAGGGCCGCACCAGAACCCGGCCCTCTCCCGCCAGAGCGTCCTCCTCACGTTGGACAGCCTGCGCCAGCAGAGGGCTGGCCATGGCGGCTTTTTTCACGTCGTTGTCCGCCACAGGGATATTGATAAGCACCTGGGGATACCGGGGACAGGCGCCAAAGACCTCTGAGGCCTTTTTGCCGCTCTCCTTCAACAGGGCCAGCAGCTGCAGGGCGGTAAGCTGGCCGTCGCCGGTGGTGGCGTGGTCCAGAAAAATCATATGGCCAGACTGCTCGCCCCCAAGGCGATAGCCCTTCTCCACCATCCGCTCCAGCACATTCCGGTCCCCCACGTCGGTACATTCCAGCTCCATGCCGTTCTCCCTGGCGAAAATATGCAAGCCCAGGTTAGACATGACTGTAGCCACTACCGTGCTGCCCGGAAGCAGCCCCTTATTCTTCATATCCAGGCCGCAGGCGGCCATGATCTGGTCGCCATCGATGAGGTTGCCCAGCTCATCCACCGCCAGGCAGCGGTCAGCGTCCCCGTCGAAGGCGATGCCCATGTCGTAGCCCCCCGCCTTCACCATGGCGGCCAGGGCGTCCATATGGGTGGAGCCGCAGCGGTCATTGATATTCACCCCGTCGGGGTCGGCGTTGATGACGTCGGTGCGCAGCTTGGAGAAGCGGTCGAAGAGCCGGGCAGCGGTGGCGGAGGCGGCGCCGTTGGCGCAGTCCACCAGGATACGCAGGCCTCCCAGGGTGGAGTCGATGGTGGCCTCCAGGTGGTCGATGTAGTCCTCGCTGGCCTTGGGGGCCACGTAGCTCACCTTGCCGATGTCTCCGCCCGTCTTCATGGGCACATTGTTGGAGCCGAAGAGCACAATGTCCTCAATTTTCTCCTCCAGCTCGTCAGACAGCTTAAAGCCCTGGCCGTTGAAAATTTTGATGCCGTTGTGCTCAAAGGGGTTGTGGCTGGCGGAGATGACAATGCCCGCGTCGGCCTCCTCGTCCACCGTCACCCAGGCCACCCCGGGGGTGGGCAGGGTGCCCAGGTCCAGCACGTCCGCCCCGGCGGTGCACAGCCCGGAGATCAGCGAGCCCTTGAGCAGGTCTCCCGATATACGGGTGTCCTTGCCGATGGTCACCAGGGGCCTTCCTCCTTTGTCCTTCGCCAGCACTGTGGCCGCCGCCAGACCCACCTTGTAGGCCAGGTCCGCGTCCAGCCCGGCGTTTACCACGCCACGAATGCCGTCCGTTCCAAATAATTTGCCCATGTTATACACCTCAGATCTTCATTTTGGTCGTGTTACGTCTGTGGGGCGGACATTGTCCGCCCGCAATTCTCCGGCACGCTGCCGGCGGGCGCACAATGTGCGCCCCTACCGCACCTCTACCGACAAAAAATAGGCCCCCGCACAATATACATCCTCAAATTCTATATGCAGAATCCATCCAATCGGGTCCAAGATTTCCCGATAGGGCGCTATCTGCTTTTCCAGCGTCCCATTCAGCTCGTCTATGTCGATGACAACAGGCGCTAACCCGTTCAGCCGCTCCAGCAGCTCATCCGGTATTCTGCCCTTGAGGTAGTCCAAAACCTTCTGGGTGGCCTCTCCCTCATAGCAGCCCAGCAGCAGGCATTCTCCCCGCCAGGCCGATAAGTACAGCTTCAGCGGTTCCTCCTCCAGGGCGCCCTCCTGCCGGATAAAATCCATCCACTCCTCCAGGCTTTGGACGAAAAGCATGTCCTGGAGCACTGGGGCGTACTGGTCAAAAATAGCCTGATACTCCCCTTTGGACAGCAGTTCCTGTATCCTCTTCGTATCTTCATCGACCTGTACAGTCATAATATCTCCTCCTTCTACCGCTTGGCCGCCGCGAAGTCATAGGCCTCCCGGACCCAGGCCATAAGATCATCGTCGATCTCCTCCGGGGAGGCAATCACGATATGGTGGGTCCACCTTCCAGGATATGGCTCGGAGGCCTGGTCAATGCGTGGGGAGCCCTCCCGGCGGTTCAGGCCCAAAGTGATGGTGATATAGGGATCGGGCCGGTCCTTGGCCTTCCGGGCGGCGAGAAAGGACACCGCCCCGAACACCCGGCGGTTTTTCAGGGTGATCTGGCTCTTCTGGGGCTGGATGATGACCCCCTCCAGTTCGGCCAGCAGGCGGACCTCAAAGGCCTCATACAGGGGAATGGCCTCCGGCTTCTGGTTGAAAAAGAACAGGGTATTTTGATCCATAATTCAATCCTCCCGCAGCCGCTTCTCCATCACATCCCACACCAGCACACAGCCGCTCTCTGTCCCCTCGCTCTGGTGCTCCACGGTATGGTATCCACGGCGCTCGTATAGATGAACGGCAGGCAGCGAGGCGTCCAGCTGGACCGTGTTGTAATCCGCCGCGACGGCTTCCTCCAGCCGGTCCAGAATGTAACGCCCATACCCCCTGCCTTGGCGCTCCGGCAGGACAAACACCCGTGTAATGCGGTCCCCCTCCTGACTGCCTGTGCCCACCAGTTCTCCGCCGTCCAGCAGGATATGCACCTGCCCGGCCTCTATGGCGGCGGACACCCGCTCCTGGCTGTGCCAGTTTAGAAAATAATCCACACAGCCTTGTGGGTAGTATCGGGGGTAAATGGCTCGGATGGTGTCTTGAATCAGAGCCAACACAGCAGAAAAATCTGCCTGATCCGCTTTTCTATACTCCATAATACCCCCTCAAAAGCTCAGCTGATCCAGCCCACCCGGTTCGCCGGGGACAGGCAGGCCCAGGTGCTGGTAGGCCTTGGGCGTGACGCACCGGCCCCGTGGGGTCCGGGTGAGGAAGCCCAGCTGCATGAGATAGGGCTCGTACACGTCCTCCAGGGTGACGGCCTCCTCATTGATGGTGGCGGCCAGGGTCTCCAGCCCCACCGGGCCGCCCCGGTAGTTGTCGATGATGGAGCGCAGCATCCGGTGGTCGATGGCGTCCAGCCCCAGGTAGTCGATCTCCAGGGCGGTGAGGGCCTCGTCGGCTACCTTTTTGGTGATAACGCCGCCGGCCCGCACCTGGGCAAAGTCCCGCACCCGGCGGAGCATCCGGTTGGCGATCCGGGGGGTGCCCCGGGAGCGGCGGGCGATCTCCATGGCTCCCTCCGGCTCAATGGGTACATCCAGGATACCGGCGGAGCGGGTGACGATCCAGGAGAGCTCCTCCGGGGAATACAGCTCCAGCCGCAGGGTCACCCCGAATCGGTCCCGCAGGGGGGCGGAGAGCTGCCCCGCCCTTGTAGTCGCCCCGATGAGGGTGAATTTGGGCAGATCCAGCCGGATGGAGTTGGCCGACGGCCCCTTGCCGATGATGATATCGATGGCGTAGTCCTCCATAGCGGGGTATAAAATTTCCTCCACCGCCCGGTTGAGACGGTGGATTTCATCCACAAAAAGGATGTCGTTCTCATTCAGGTTGGTCAGCAGAGCGGCCAGGTCCCCCGCCTTCTCGATGGCCGGGCCCGAGGTGATGCGCACGTTCACCCCCATCTCGTTGGCGATGATGCCGCTGAGGGTGGTTTTGCCCAGCCCCGGCGGGCCGTGGAGCAGCACGTGGTCCAGGGGCTCGTTTCTCATCTTGGCCGCCTGGATAAAGACCTCCAGGTTGCCCTTGGCCTTCTCCTGGCCGATGTACTCCCGGAGGGTCTTGGGACGCAGGGAGTACTCCCCCTCGTCCTCACGGGTCAGAGAGGTGGTCACCAGGGGCTCCAGTTCCTCGGCGTCCAGCCCTCCGCCGGAAAAATCAATACTCAACGCTTCACTTCCTTTTTACCACCGCTGGGCCAGGTCCCGGAGGGTGTCCAGAAAAGCCTCCTCGCCCCAGGTGTTGATTTTCAGCCACACGCCCTGGCTGCCGCCGGCGGTGATGCCAGAGAGGTACAGCTTCTCCCCGTCTCCCACCAGGGTGAGGGTCATAGACAGGCGGTTGCCGCCGGTCATGCTGTAGCGTTCGTAGACCCGGACGGTCACCCGCACGCCAAAGCTCTGGAAATAGCTCTCCTCCTCGAAGCTGGCGGACATGCTGCCATTAAGGATGCCATCGTGGAAGTAGCGCAGGGCCTGATCGTAGTCGCCCTGGAGAATACACTCAAATTTCGCCATAACCTCACCCCTTTACCATCCTTTTCAGGGCCTGCTTGATGATCTGTTCCAGGGTCAGCCCCTCCAGATCCACTCCCTTGAGGGCCAGGTTGATCTCCCCCTGGGAGTAGCCCAGAACGGCCAGGGCCGCGGTGGCCTCAGACAGCTTGTTCTCCGGGATGACGGTCACCCCGGTCCCGCCATAGCTCTCCCCAGCGGCATTGACGGTCTGGCCCTTGGCCAGCTTATCCTTCAGTTCCAGAATCACCCGCTGGGCAATCTTTTTGCCGATGCCCTGGGCACAGGTGAGGGCCTTCTCGTCCCCGGTGATGATGGACAGGGCCAGATTGGCCGGACTGCTGGCCGACAAAATGGACAGGGCCGCCTTGGGGCCCACGCCGGAGACCGAGATCAGCTGCTGGAACAGCCTCAGCTCCTCCGCCGTGGCGAACCCGTACAGCTCCATCGCATCCTCCCGGACATTCAGATGGGTAAACAGCTTGCCCTTCTCCCCCTTCTTCAGCGCGGACAGGGTATAGCTGGTGGTGCGGCAGGCGTAGCCCACTCCGCCGCAGTCAATGACAGCCAGGTAGGGCTCAATGTGGGCCACTACCCCGTTGAGATAATAGAACAAATTGGGTTCCTCCTTGCAGGGCGGGACGACTCGGCCCGCCGTTCGTATTGTAAGACGGCGCGCCGGGGTCGTCGCGCCCTACACATAAAACAATCAGCGTGTATCGTATTTCTCCGGGTTGAAAACCCGCTCAGTATTGAGCAGACTGGTGGCCGACCGGGCGTGACAGATGGCAATCGCCAGGGCGTCGGCGGCGTCGTCGGGCCGGGGAATCTCCTTCATGCCCAGCAGCCGCTGGGTCATAAGCATAACCTGCCGCTTGTCCGCCCCGCCGTAGCCCGCCACCGCCTGCTTCACCTGCATGGGGGTGTACTCAAAGATAGGCACCCCCAGCTTCTCCGCCGACAGCAGAATCACCCCCCGGCCATGGGCCACAGAGATTCCTGTGGTAATATTCTTGGTAAAAAACAGTTCCTCCACCGCCATCTCATCGGGGTGGAAGGCGTGAATCAGCTCCTCCATGTCGCCGGAAATCTGGAGGAGCCGGTGGGACAAGGGGATACCCGGCGGGGTGGTAATCACCCCATAGCGCAGGAGGGTGTTCTTCTGCCGCTCCGCCCGGATAACTCCGAAGCCAATGGTGGCCACCCCCGGGTCGATGCCTAGGATAATCATTGCTTCCCTCCCTGTTCTTTTTCTTTTGAAAAAGAACCAAAAAGAAAACTTTTGGGAAAAACTTCGTTTTTCCTCTTGCTCACAATATTACATGGTAAGTATAGCACAAGTGTGATAAAATGGGAAGAAAGTTTTTCTGGCCTGTGACAATTTACCTCGCTGCTTTGAGTTATGGGTGAAAGGAGGTCTTGCGTATGGAAGCTCTGCCGCTGCGCGCGGGCGGTGAGATGGATTCGATTATAGACCGCTATCAAAATACAGTATATGGCCTGGCCCTGGCCCGGACGGGCAATCGGGCCGACGCCGACGACGTGTTTCAGGAGGTATTTTTGGCCTACTGCCAGTGCGGCAAGACCTTTCGGGACGAGGAGCACCGGAAGGCCTGGCTGCTGCGCACCACCATTAACCAGTCACGGCGGGTGACCTCTTCCAGCTGGAGGCAAAAGACCGTTCCCCTGTCGGAGCGGGAGGACGCCCCGGTCCAGTTCCGGGAGCCCGAGGAAAATCGGGTGTGGGAGGCCCTGCAAGAGCTGGCCGAGGACTACCGCCTGCCCATTTATCTGTTTTACTTCCAGGAGCTGTCCACCCAGGAGATCGCCAAAGCTCTGGCGATACGCCCCGGAGCCGTCCGGATGCGGCTGACCCGGGGGCGGGAACAACTCCGGGAACGACTGAAAGGAGCGTATTTCGATGAGTAAGGAATTGTTTGATTCCATGAACAAGCAGATGACCCCCTCCCCCCAGGTCCGGGCGGCCCTCAGCGAAAAGCTGGCCCAGCCGGTGAAGAAACGGCCCTCGGCCTGGAAAAAATACGGAGCCATCGCAGCCTGTACAGTGCTGGCCGTCGGGGTGTTGGGCGCCTCTCAATACCCAAGCTGGGAGCACATCCTTCAAAACTTCCGTCCCAGTATTCTGGAGACCAAACTCCACAGCTATGTGACGGTGGAAGTTCCCAGCGGCTATGTTCAGGAAAACACCACCACCACTGAAACCGGCGGAGGTGATACAAGCACTCCCAACACCGACGACCTGCTTTCCCCCTCCCGCAGCCTATGCTATAATAGTGTCGGTGATACAGGCGCCCCCAACACCGGCGACTCGCCCAATCGGGATTATGCCCCCTCCGGCGCCCTGCCTGGCGGGGCCTACGTCGGCGATGCCCCCGTCCAGGAGGAGGCCGTCAACGCCTATGAGAAGCTGATGGACCGCTTCAATGGCACCTACCCCGACTGGTACGGCGGGGCCTATATCGACGGCTCCGGCTGGCTGGTGGTCCAGCTGGTGGAGGACAAGGACCCCGTAGACAAATCCCTGGAGCTTCAGGTGCTGGACTGGACGGACGACGGCCACGTGATATTCAGCTCCTGCAAATACTCTCTGGCCCATCTGAAGGGACTGATGGACCAGCTCAACGCCCTGCCGGACAAGGACATGAAATGCGGCGACGTGATGGCCGGCTGGGGCATCGACGAGGAGGCCAACCGCATCGAGCTGACCCTCACCCAGGTCTACGAGCCCATCCTCGCCATTTTGGCGGAGCTGGACCCCGACGACGACGCCATCTGCGTTAAGGTGGGCCAGCGGGCCAGTGTGGACGGCCTCGTCAAGGAGGGCGAGGACCCGGCGGTCCACCACGTCATGCCCGGCGGGGTCCCCGTTCCGGACGATGAAGACCTGATTGCTGTGGAACCCTATTATGACGCCTCCCCCTATGACTTGAAGGAGCTGCCGGAACAGAAGCAGCCCGCCTTTGAGGTGGATTCCTACTCCGGTGAGGACGCAAACACCACTGCTTATAATCCCGACGCTTGACAAACGAACAGGTCTGGACTAACATGGAACCATCCCAACATGATGGAGGAATTACCATGGATGCCCAGACCTGTATTTTAACCCGGCGCAGTGTGCGCAAATTTACCGGGGAGAAGGTCAGCCGCCAGGAGATCGAAAAAATCGTCTCTCTGGCCGCCTACGCCCCCAGCTGGAAAAACACCCAGATCAGCCGCTACATCGCCATCGAGGACGAAGGGACCAGGGCGGAGATTGTGGAAAAATTCTGCTTTCCCGGCTCCAACAACCCGGCCATTATCCTCTCCTGCCCCGTACTGATCGCCCAGACCTTTCAGAAAAACCGCTGCGGCTACCAGCGGGACGGCTCCTTCGCCACCGACCGCTGTGAGGGATGGCAGTATTACGACTGCGGCATTGCCGCCCAGACCTTCTGCCTGGCCGCCCACGACCTGGGTCTGGCCACCGTTATCATGGGGGTCTTCGACCGGAAGGGCCTTCAGGAGTATCTGCAGGTCCCGGGGGATCAGGAGCTGATGGCCCTCATCGCCCTGGGCCACCCCGCCGACCAGCCCCAGCCGCCCAAGCGCAAGGATACAGACCTTCTGCTCAGCTACCGATAAACACAGAGCAGCGGCCGCCCCATTCGGACGGCCGCTGCTTCATTTCATTCAGCGTCTCTTGTTGCCCAGGAAGCGCAGAAGATACAGGAACAGGTTGATAAAGTCCAGATACAGCTGGAGGGCGGAGAAGATGGATGCCTTGGCCAGCATCTCCGGGGAGGCGGAGTAGTAGTGGTAGAAGGCCTTGATCTTCTGGGTGTCGTAGGCGGTGAAGCCCAGGAATACGGCGATGCCGATCAAGCAGATGACCCGCTCAAACATCATCACGCCGGGAATCAGCAGGGACAGCAGCCAAAACACCAGCAGAAACACCGCGCCCGAGATCAGAACGGGCCGGATGCCCGACAGGTCCCGCTTGGTCAGGTAGCCATAGGCCGCCAGAGCGCCGAAGTAGACAGCGGTGAGCAGGAAGCAAAGAACCAGCGCCGTCACGTCATAGACCAGCAGGTAGATGGACATGGTGTAGCCCAAAATGGCGGCATAGGCCATAAAGATACCGATGGCCCCTCCCACCGACATCTTCTCGATCCGGTGGACAAACACAAGGGACAGCACAATGGGGGCAATCAGCGCAATGATGTGTACCGCCGGGATATACAGAAGGGAATAAATGGTGGCCCCGCTGACCCAGCAGCCCACCGCCACCCCAAATGTGACCAGCAGACCTAGCATCATCCACAGGAAGGTCTTGGCGGTATACTGCCCTATCGTGTCCCTCTGGCTGGAGGCATAGCCCCGGTCAAATTCGTAGGGATCAAAGCTCATAAACAGACACTCCTTTCAAGTCAAACGCTTTTCAATCAGTTTACCCATCCGGGCTTTTCTTTATTATACTACCGCGAAAAGAAAAAATCAACCGCTTTTCAGGCATTCCGCCTCTCCTCTCAGGGGGCGCCGCTCATCCGCCGAACACCGCATTGTAGAAATTATTTTCCACAATGAGCGGTGTGGAGTCCAGCTTGTAGCCTACCAGCTTTTTCATGGCCGCGACGTAGCTGTCCTGCTCCTCCGCCGTCATGGTCACCCCTTCCGCCGGGGCAAACTCGCCGGTAAAACGGTTGTAGAAGCCCCGGTCTGTCATCCAGCAGCGGGAGGTAAAGACAACCAGGCCCTCGCTGTCGGACAGGATATCGCTGCCCGCCAGCATCCGGGAGTCGTACTCCAGCCCCAACAGATTCGATACCGTGGGCAGGATATCCACCTGACAGCAGGGTTTATCCACAAACACCGGCTTCTCCATACTGGCTGACCAGAGGATCAGGGAGTTTTTATAGACGTCAAAGTCGATATTGGCCTCGTTCAGGCTCTCCATGTCCTTGGAGCTGCCGAAGGTCTGGCCGGACAGCTCCTCCAGGGTGTCCACATTGAAATAGGGGATGTGGTCGCCGGTGGCCACAATCAAGGTTTTGTCCAGCTTGCCCGCCGCCTCCAGCTTCTGGAGCAGCAGCTCCAGAGCCCGGTCCACCTCCATGGCGGTGGCCACATAGTTCTGGGTCGTTTCGCTGTAGGGCAGGGCCCGGACGGTGTCCCGGTAGGGGGCCACAACGCGGTTGTTGGAGTAGGGCATGTGGCCGCTGATGGTGAGGTAGTAGACGTGGAAGGGGGTGTCGCTATTGATATAGTCATCCACGCTGGCCGAAATCATGTGGGTGTCCCGCTGGGGCCAGAGGAGCTTGCCGCTCTCGCTCAGCTCCAGGCCCTCGAACTCGCTGAGCGTACCCCGGGGGGAGCTTTCGAGGCCTCCCACCTGGAACTGGTGCCAGTCGTAGCCCAGATTGGAGTGGGACAGAGCCCGACCGTACATCTCAGAGTTGGCGTGGTAGCCCAACACATTGTAGCCCGCCCGCTTCAGCTGCTGGGGCAGGGTAAAGTAGGCGTTGAACCCCACACTTTGGCCGTTCTCTTTGAACCTCAACACGCCGGTGTCCTTCATGGTGATGGGGTTGCCGTTCTTGGGGTAGAGGCCGAGAAGCGTCTGGCACTCACCGTTGGAGGTGCTGGTGTAGTGGAGGGCGGTGTAGTAGTTGTTGAAGACGAAGCCCTCGTGGGTCAGCTTGTAGAGGGTGGGGGTGAGCTCCTTGTCGATGGCGTAGCCCGAGAAGCCCTCCAGCACCAGCTCAATTACATTGTACCCCTCGAACATACCGGTGTACTCATTTTTCCGGGTGGGTGACACGCTGTTGAAATAGCTGGCCAGCCATTTCACGTCGTCGTTCCGCCCGTTTTCAGCGATGGCGGCCAGATCCACATCCATCACATTGGGGGAGGTGTCCACCACCGGCACCGGCTCCCCGGTCTGGGAGCTGTCCCCGGAGGAGCTGCCTCCGGCAGAGGTGCCGCCCGGCGGGGTCAGGGTGCCGATGCCGCTGAAATCGTTGCCCATGGTATTCTTCACCGGGAAAATCATGTGCTTTGCATCCAGCCGGAGCATGGTCAGCAGACCCAGCTGTTCCACCTGGTCATCCACATTGGTGTCCATCCTGTACAGTCCGGCCGGGGTCAGATCCCCCTTCCAGGGCAGGTGGAGCACCCCCAGTCCCGCCACATGGAATACCGCACACACAGCCACCACCACCCCGGCAAAACGGATGTCCAGCCGTTCAAAGCCCAGCAGCGGCCCGCCCATAACGCACAGCAGAACTGCGGGCAGCAGCAGAATCAAAATAATAGGGATGCTCCTCAGCACCGTGGGAAGGATCACGTCAGCATAGTCGGTAAGCCGGTTGTTCGCCGCCGTATCCAGCGAACTGGGGCCGTAGTATGACTGCAAAATGGTCTTCGCGATGATCTCCACCACATAGATCAGGGAAATGAGTACCGCCAGAATCTTCGCTGTCAGACTGTTGGCCAGCCGCCGCCAGGGCAGGGCCAGCGCCGAGAGAAAAAAACCGCCCGCCAGGCTGAACACCAAATATACCGGGGCATAGACCATGGCGGTTTTCATATAGATATGCAGCACCAGCTCCAGATAAATCAGCAGGACCGGAAACAGCAGCACCCGGGCCATGGTCTGAGCCATCACCACGCTCTCACTGCGCTGGGAGCGGCTGCGGCTGCCGCTCATCCTTCTTCCGTTATACCCCATTGGAATCGACCTCCAAATCAAGTGCCTTATTTTACCTATCTACTTTACTCACTTGTTCCACCCCAGTCAAGGGATAAATTTTTAATTTTTTTAAAACATACCGCTCTGCGGGAAGCATTTGTAATAGCTCTTGCAAAGCATGTCAGTTTCTGATATAATAGCGTCGAAAACAAAAATGCGGCAGCTTTATGGGTGCGCCAACACCCGCAAAGCCTGCATAGGTGGCACTATCACCTACACAACGGCCATCGGCCGCACCGCATGGATATTATACGACGGACGGTCCTTTTTGTAAAGGGTCTGGTTTGTTGTGGTATTCGTGCGGTCGTGTTGCCAAGATTCTTCTTTGCTGTGTAGGCTTTGCACCTGCACGGCGTTTTTGTTTCCCCAGCTCTCGGGGACGGCGAACGCCCCCGGGGCTGCGGTAAAATAAAGAAGGGATTGAAACGAATGGGCTACTGTGAAAAACATCTGAAAAAAGAAAAGGGCGGTACGGTATCAGAAATTATTATGTACATATGCGCCATCCCCTTCGCGCTGGTCGGCATAATCCTTCTGTGTATGCTGGGATACATGTCGATCTTTGAGTGGGCGTCCTTTGGAATCGGCGGCGTAATAATATCGCTGTTTTTCGGTGCGGGCTTCCTCTTCATCGGAATCTGCTTTGTCTGGGGCGCCCGCATCCACCGCAAAAAACGCCTGGCCATCGGCGCCGACGTAGAAAACAGCAACCTGATCCAGTCCATCCGTGCCCAGGTCCCAGCGGACCAGTCCGGCCTGCCTGTCCCAGAGCTGTTCGCCCTGGTGGACAAAGATTTAGCCGGAGGCCAGACCTTCGGCAATGTCGATCTAGGCCGCACCTGGGTTTTGATTGGGGATCAGGCCATTTTGCTGCGCAGTCTCCAGGGCGTTTTTTGGATCAAAAAGGTCCACACCACCAGCAAGGTGGTCGCCACCTCCTACGATGTCAACATCTACGACTCCACCCGGCTGATCGCCTTCCCTGCCTTCGCCCGCAAGAGCGAGGCCAAGCGGTGCTGCGAGGCCCTGGCCGCCGCCGCGCCTCAAGTACAGTCAGGCGGTTCCAAGGAGGAAAAAGCCTTCCTGAAATCCCTGGAAGAGGCTAATAAGACAAGGCAGTAACAGCTTGAAGCCGCCGTCACGAATATGTGGCGGCGGCTTGTTTTATTGTTGCGTTCCAGTAATATAAGCGTCAATCAGCTTTTTCAGTTCTGCGGCGTCGTATGCCTTTTGCGGGTTGGCCTCAAATATCCGAATCAAGTCATACGCCATCGCTTTTTGAATGTCTTTCCTTTCGTTCTCGGCCGGCATATTGTCGGCCTCCTTTCTTTTTAATTGTTCTATTCTGATTTACCACTGCTAAAATGTCAATCCTCACCCAAACATGGAAAACAAATCCATCTGGCTGGTCTCGGGCAGGTCACCGAAGGCCCCGGCGTCCTTCAGCAGCTGGATGTGGGTCTTGGACACCTTGGGGCAGGCGGCGGAGACCTCCTCAATGGAGATAAACTCCTTTCCCTGCCGCTGCTCGGCCAGGGAGATGGCGGCCGTCTCCCCCAGCCCCGCCACCGACACGAAGGGGGGCCGCAGGGTGCCCCGCTCCTCGTCCACCGCGAAGTGGATGGCCTGGGACTGGTAGACATCCATCCGGTCGAACTGGAAGCCCCGGAGGTAGAACTCATAACACACCTCCAGAGTGGTGAGCATGTCCTGCTCCACGGCGGTGGCCTCCTTGTCCTTGGCCACAATCTCCCGCATCTTCTTCTGGCACACATCCATCCCCCGGCACATGAATGCCTCGTCAAAGGCCTTAGCTCTGATGGAGAAGTAGGCGGCGTAGAAAGCCAGGGGCCGGTGGACCTTGAACCAGGCGATGCGGAAGGCCATCATCACATAGGCCACGGCGTGAGCCTTGGGGAAGAGGTAGGCGATCTTCTTGCAGGAGCCGATGTACCAGTCGGGCACCCCGGCGGCCTTCATCTCCTCCTCCGCCCCCTCGGGCAGACCCCGGCCCTTTCGGACCGCCTCCATAATCTTAAAGGACCGCTTGGGGTCCATCCCCTTGGAGATCAAAAACAGCATGATATCGTCCCGGCAGCCGATGGCCTGGCCCACGGGGATGCCCTGCTGGAGAATCAGGTCCCGGGCGTTGCCCAGCCACACGTCGGTGCCGTGGGAGAAGCCGGACAGCCGCACCAAAATGTCGAACTGGTTGGGCTGTGTCTCCTCCAGCATCCCCCGGACAAAGGAGGTGCCGAACTCGGGAATGGCAGTGCCCCCGGTGGGACCCAGGATTTTGTCGTTCTCGTATCCCAGGGCCTTGGAGGAGGAGAAGAGGGACATGGTGTCTGGATCGTCCAAAGGAATCTCTCGGGCGTTCACCCCGGTGAGGTCCTCCAGCATACGGATCATGGTGGGATCATCGTGGCCCAGCATGTCCAGCTTCAGGAGGTTGGACTCCATGGAGTGGTATTCAAAATGGGTGGTGATAATATCGCTGTTGGGGTCGTCGGCGGGGTGCTGGACGGGGCAGAAGTCGTAAATTTCCTTGTCCTGGGGGATAACCACCATGCCGCCGGGGTGCTGGCCGGTAGTCCGCTTCACCCCGGTACAGCCAATGGCCAGCCGGTTCTCCTCCGCCTTGGAGGCGGTCTTGCCCTTCTCCTCCAGGTATTTCTTCACATAACCGAAGGCGGTCTTTTCCGCCACTGTGCCGATGGTCCCCGCCCGGAACACGTGGGTCTGTCCGAAGAGCTCAAAGGTGTATTTGTGGGCGCTGGACTGGTACTCGCCGGAAAAGTTCAGGTCGATGTCGGGCACCTTGTCGCCGCCGAAGCCCAAAAAGGTCTCGAAGGGGATGTTGAAGCCGTCCTTGACGTACTTCGCCCCGCAGACGGGACAAAAAGCGTCGGGCATGTCCGCTCCGCAGCCGTAGGGGTGCTCCGGGTCCTGGGCGTAGTCGAAATCGGTGTGCTTGCACTGGGGACAGCGGTAGTGGGCGGGCAGGGAGTTCACCTCGGTAATGCCCGACATAAAGGCCACCAGGGACGACCCCACCGACCCCCGGGAACCCACCAGATATCCATGCTCCAGGGAGTTCTGCACCAGCTTCTGGGCGGACATGTAGATCACGTCGTACTCGCACCGGATAATGTCCCCCAGCTCGGCCTCAATGCGGTCCACCACAATCTGGGGCGGGTTTTCTCCATACAGCTCGTGGGCCTTGCCCCAAACCAGCCGCTTCAGCTCCCCGTCGGAGTCCTCCAGCTTGGGGGCAAACAGCCCCTTGGGCAGGGGCTCGATGGGATCGCACCAGCTGGCGATGAGGTTGGTGTTGGTCACCACCACCTCCTGGGCCTTCTCCTTGCCCAGATAGGAAAATTCCTTCAGCATCTCGTCGGTGGTCTTGAAGTAGATGGGCAGGTCCTCGTCCGCGTCCTCAAAGCCCTTGGAGGCCAGCAGAATATGCCGGTATATCTCGTCCTCCGGGTCCATAAAGTGGACGTCACCGGTGGCACACACCGGCTTGCCCAGCTCCTCCCCCAGGCGCACGATGGCCCGGTTGAACTCCCGCAGGTCCTCCTCTGTCCTGGCCTTATCCCCCCTGCGGACCATAAACATATTGTTGCAGATGGGCTGGATCTCCAGATAGTCGTACCAGGAGGCGATTCGCTTCAGCTCCTCCCAGCTCCGGCCGTCCACCAGGGCCTGAAACAGCTCCCCCGCCTCGCAGGCCGAGCCGATGATAAGGCCCTCACGGTTTGGCTCGATCAGAGATTTGGGGATAGTCGGACTGCGTTTGAAGTGCTCCAGGTGGGACAGGGAGATTAGCTTGTACAGGTTGCGCAGGCCGGTCTGGTTTTTTGCCAGTACAATCAGGTGCTTGGGCCTGCGCTTGATCTTTCCGCCCCCCTTCCCCCTCAGCTGGGTCATATAGGGGTTGATTTCAGACAGGTTGCTCAGCCCCATACCCGCCATCCGTCTGAAGAAGTGGGGCAGCATATAGGCCACCGTGGCCGCGTCGTCGCTGGCCCGGTGGTGGTTGAAGGCGGGCAGGTGGAGATGCTCCGCCACCATGTCCAGCTTGTGCCGGTTCAGCTCGGGCAGAAGGTTTTGGGCCAGAATCAGGCTGTCAATGGAGGGATTTTCAAAGGGAATCCCATACTTCTCGCACCCGGCGGCGATAAAGCCCATGTCAAAATCGGCGTTGTGGGCGGCCAGGGGCCGGTCCCTGGCAAAGGCCAGAAAGGCCCGCAGGGCCTCCTCCTGAGAGGGAGCTCCCTTCAGCATCTCGTCGGTGATGCCGGTAAGACGGATAATTTCAGAGGACAAAATCCGCTCCGGCGAGACGAAGGTATTGAAGGTATCGATGATCTCCCCGTTTTTCAGCACCACCGCGCCGATTTCAATAATGACCTCATATTTTCTATTCAGGCCGGTGGTCTCAATATCAAAACAGACAATTTCCTCGTTGAAGGGGGCGTCCACCGTCCCGTGGACGGCCACCCGGTCGTCCACGTCGTTAATAAAATAGGCCTCCACCCCATACAGAACCTTAATTTTCTTAGCGGAGTGCCAGGCGTCGGGGAAGGCCTGGGCCACACCGTGGTCGGTGATGGCGATGGCCGGATGTCCCCAGGCCTCCGCCCGCTTGACTACGTTCTTGTCCGGGCCCAGCTTGGGTGCCACACTGGTGAGGGCGTCCATGGAGGACATGGTGGTGTGAAGGTGGAGCTCCACCCGCTTCTCCGGAGCGGTGTCCTCCTTCATTTTTTTCTCCGCCGTGGTAACGGCCACCGGCTCCAGCACCACGTCGCCATAGAACCGATCCATGCTCAGCCGGCCCTGGACCTTGATATGCATCCCTTTCTTGATGCTGTCCACTAGGGGCTTGCCCTCCTCGCCTGGAAAAAACTTGTTCACCCGGATGGAGCCGGTGTAGTCGGTCATGTCAAAGGCCACCACCCAGGCCCCCCGCTTTTTCAGCTCCCGGTTGTCGATGGCGAAGACGTCCCCCTCCACCACCACCATGCCCATGTCCAGCTCCAGCTCTCCGATGGGGATAGGGGCCTTGGAAATTGCCTTCCCGAAGATGGCCTTGCCCTGGGGCTTTTTGTCCTTCTTCATGGGGGCGGCGGGCCGGACAGTATTTTTCAGAGCGGCCCGGCGCAGGGCCTCGGTGCGGGCGAAGGGGTCGGAATCGTCCTCCGGCTGTGTGTAGGGCGGGACGACCTCGGCCCGCCGCTTTTCAGGAACGGCACCTGTATCGGACGGCGCGCCGGGGTCGTCGCGCCCTACAGGCTTCTCCAAAGCCGCCGCCTCAATTCTCACGCTGTTCAGGCCGTAGGCCCGGGCCAGCGCCTCCTCTGCCTGAGCCACGAGGTTGGGCCCCGCTCCGGCTGCCCCCTCCACTGTGATTTTGGCGCTTCGGCTGGCCTTGTCGATGGCGGCGGACACAATCAGCCAGCTCTCCACTCCGTTGGACAGCTCGGTCCACTGGCGCAGGGCGGCAAACATCTGCAAAAACGGTATTTTTTGGGACATTTATCCGGTCTCCTTTACAGCCTCTCAATCAGGGCAAACAGCTCGTCCACCAGCCGGTCCTGGGGGACCTTCTTCACGATCTCGCCCCTCTGGAACAGCAGGCCCTCGCCCACACCCCCGGCGATGCCGCAGTCGGCGGCGGAGGCCTCCCCGGGGCCGTTGACGGCGCAGCCCATGACCGCCACGGTGATGGGCTTGTCCACCGTTTTCAGCCGCTCCTCCACCTGGTTGGCCAGGGCGATGAGGTCAATTTTTGTCCGGCCGCAGGTGGGACAGCTCACCAGTTCCGGGCCCTCCCTGCGCACCCCGGCAGCTTTCAAAATTTCCCGGGCGGCGTAGATTTCCTCCACCGGGTCGGCGGACAGGGACACCCGCATGGTGTCGCCGATCCCCAAGGCCAGCAGGCCCCCGATGCCCACAGCGGACTTGAGAGTGCCCATTCTCACGGTGCCCGCCTCGGTGACGCCGATATGTAAGGGGTAGTCGCTCTCTTGCCCAATCAGCTGATAGGCCCGCATGGTGATGGGCACGCTGGAGGACTTGAGGGATACACAGATATCGTCGAAATCAAATTTGTTCAGCAGCCGGATGTGTTCGAAGGCGGACTCCACCATGGCCTCGGGGCAGATGCCGCCGTATTTGGCCAGAATGGACTTCTCCAGCGATCCGCCGTTCACCCCGATGCGGATCGGGATGTTATGTAACAGGCACGCCTCTGCCACCGCCTTGACCCGGTCCTCTCCGCCGATATTCCCCGGATTGATGCGCACCTTGTCCGCCCCGGCGGCGATGGCCTCCAGCGCCAGCTTGTAGTCGAAGTGGATATCCACCACCACGGGGATGGGGCTTTGCTCCTTGATTTTCCCCACCGCCCGGGCGGCCTCCATGTCAGGGACGGCCACCCGGACGATCTCGCACCCGGCGGCGGCCAGCTTTTTGATCTGGTCCACCGTGGCGGCCACGTCCTGGGTGGGGGTGTTGGTCATGGACTGAATGGTGACGGGCGCGCCCCCGCCGATGGGGACACCGCCCACGTTGATCTGCTTTGTCATAGATGATTCACTTCCCATTCTCCGTAAGTAGGGCGCGACGACCTCGGCGCGCCTTTTTCAATGGCGTGCCCGGTGGTCACGCCCTACAAGGCGTCAGCGCCCGAACAGCTTGCCCACGTCGCTGAGGGTGACCGCCAGCATCAGGCACATGAGGGCGGCCAGACCGGCCAGATGGACATAGCCCTCATATTTGGGGCTGATCTCCTTCCGAAACAGCCCATAGAGCAGAGAGTTGAGCAACAGAAAGAACACCCTTCCTCCGTCCAGGGCGGGGAGGGGCAGCAGGTTCATCACCGCCAGATTGACGGCAAACAAGGCGGCCAGATAGCCCAAATTCCACATTGCGTCCGCCAGCGTGGGGGCCTGGCTGCCCACCTCACCCATCATATTCACAATGCCCACCGGTCCGGACATATCCCGCAGGCCTACCGCCCCGGTCACCAGATCGCCCAGGCTGATCCACACCACCCGGACAAAGTTGACTGCGGTATTCCAGGCACAGCCCAGCTTGCTGAGCCAGTTCGCAGGCTCCACGATATAGGCCATGCTCAGCCCCCGAAGGCGGGTAAAATTCCCCTCCGCGTCGGTGCGCTCCTGATAGGGCAGATGGACATTCTCCAGCCTCACCCGCTCCCCGTCCCGGTCCACAACGAAATCAATGGTCTCCCCCGCCCGGTCCAGGTAGAAGCGGGCGTCGCCGTAGACCAGCACCCGGTGGCCGTCCACCGAGAGGAAGCGGTCTCCCCGCAGCAGGCCGCAGCTTTCGGTGCCGTAGCCCTCCAGAGGCCCGCCATAGACCTCCGCCCGGAAGCCCTGCGCCGGTGCGTAAAGGATGGCCATAATGACCACCCCGGTGATGAAATTCATAGCGGCCCCGGCGCACAGGATAATAATCTTTTTCCACCAGGCCGCCCGACCGAAGGCCCGGGGATCCGGGGAGTCGTCGTCGTCCCCCTCCAGGGCGCAGAAGCCGCCGATGGGCAGCGCCCGCAGGCTGTAAAGGGTCTCCCCTTTCTCCCGCTTGAACAGCGCGGGACCCATACCCACCGCGAACTCGTTCACCTTCACCCCCAGCAGCTTGGCCGTGGCGAAGTGACCCAGCTCGTGGGTGGCCACCAGAATACCGAAAATCAGGACCGCAATGATGATGTAGAGCATAGAACAGGGACCTCCAAAAAATGGGTTGTTTGCCCAATCTCCCGCCTCTTACGGAATTGGGTGCAGGGGCGGACATCGCCCGCCCGCAGGTCATACATCCGGTTTTTAATGAAAATATATGGTTCGCCGGGGCACCCCGCCCAACGTCTTCCCCGGTGGGGCGGCCCATGGCCGCCTACCCACTATGAATTTATCTCACAATCTCCCTTGCCGCCTCGTCCGCTTCCAGAATATCCTGCATGGTGGGATTCTGCACCGCCTTCACCTGGGCCAGGGCCTTCTCCACCCTGACGGGGATGTCCAGGAAGCCGATTTTGCCCGCCAGGAACTGGCCCACCGCAGCCTCGTTGGCCCCGTTGAGGATGGCCCCGGCGGTGCCTCCGGCTTTGGCCGCCTCCAGGGCCAGGGCCAGGCATGGGAAGGCCGTCATATCCGGCGTGCCGAAGGTGAGGGGCCCGCAGTTCCACAGGTCCAGGGGAGCGGACGGCCCGGCCACCCGCTTGGGGTAGGTCAGGGCGTACTGAATGGGCAGGCGCATGTCCGGCGCTCCCAGCTCGGCCAGCATGGCATTATCACAGTATTCCACCAGGGAGTGGATAATACTCTCCCGATGGATCACCACGGAAATTTTTTCCACCGGCATCCGGTACAGGTGCATGGCCTCGATGACCTCCAGCCCCTTGTTCATCAGGGTGGCCGAATCCACGGTAATCTTGGCCCCCATGGACCAGTTGGGGTGTTTCAGGGCGTCCTCCACCGTTATGCCGGCCAGCTCCTCCCGTTTTTTGCCATAAAAGGGCCCACCGGAGCAGGTGAGAATCAGCCGCTTCACCTCTCCCCGGTCCCGGTTGGCCTCCAGACACTGAAACAGGGCGGAGTGCTCGGAATCCACGGGGTAGACCTTGGCACCGTAGTCCTTGGCCTCCTCCAGCACCAGGGGGCCGGCGCACACTAGGGTCTCCTTGTTGGCCAGACACACCCGCTTGCCCTCCCGGATGGAGGCCAGGGTGGGCCGCAGCCCGGCCATGCCCACCAGGGCGGCGATGGCCGTGTCGGCGCTGGAGATGGTGGCCGCCTCCAGCACGCCCTCCAGGCCCCCCACCACCCGCACGTTGGTGTCCGCCAGACGCACCCGCAGGTCGGCGGCGGCGCGCTCGTCCGCCAGGGCGGCCAGGGCCGGCCTGTACCGCCGGGCCTGCTCCTCCATCAGCTTCGCGCTGGAATTGGCCGCCAGGGCCACCGCCTCCATGCCGCAGGCGGCAATCACCTCTAATGACTGCCGCCCGATGGAGCCGGTAGAACCTAATACTGTAATTTTTTTGCTCATAGCTGCGTTCCTTTCCAGCCCCCCTTAGCTCCCCCTCTGGGGGAGCTGTCAGCCGCAGGCTGACGGAGAGGGCCCTCTCCGTCACGGCTTCGCCGTGCCACCTCCCCCAAAGGGGGAGGTCAAATGCTGCCTCAAGTCCGCTCGTCCTTCCGCCCCATCAGGTAGTCCAGGCTGACTCCGAAATAGTCGGCCAGAAAGACCAAGCCAGGGACCTCGGGATAACCGTCACCGTGTTCATAATATTGATAGCTGCGCACATTTAAACCACAGATTTTTGCCATTTCCGTCTGTTTCAATCCGCGCTCCTTGCGCAGTTCTCTTATCCGTTCCGCAAAAGTCGCCATATTTCCTCCAAAGCACTTGACATGTGGTTAAACCTCTCCTATAATAGAGGTGTGGTCAAACCTCATGTAAAGGAGTTGCTTTCTATGAATGACATGCTAAAAGCCTTGTTCCTCGATAATCCTTATATTCCAGATCAGGTTTGCGCCTTCTGCAACCAACTCCCGGAATTTTGCCAGGCCGAGCAGGACTACGAAACCGCCGCCGCGAAGCTGCGGGCGCAGCTGGGGTATGCGGAGTTCGAAGCCTTTGAGGAAGCCCTCAACTGGCATATCGCTCGATATGCCCACGCCTATTATCTCTTTGGACTGTCCCTTCGTCAAGAGATACTTTCCGCCCTGGCATCCTAAAACGCCGGCAGAATCTCCACCAGCAGGAGGAGCGCGGGGGCGGCGAAGGTGGTGGAGTCGAAGCGGTCCAGCATCCCGCCGTGGCCGGGGAGCAGGGTGCCGTAATCCTTCACGGCGCACTGCCGCTTAATCAGGGAGAAGGACAGGTCCCCGATCTCGGTGACGGCGCTGCCCAGCAGGCCGTAGAGCGCCATAACAGACAGCTTTACGGGCAGGCCGCCAAACTTCTGAACCAGCAGCCCATAAACCAGCATGAACAGGCACCCGGACAGGAGGCCGCCCACAAAGCCCTCCAGAGATTTGTTCGGGCTGACCTGGGTGATGCCCCGGTGCTTCCCCAGAAAGACGCCGAAAAAGTAGGCCCCAATGTCGGTGGTAAAGGCGCAGATCACAGGGAGAAGCACATAGAACTGCCCGTTGTCAAAGCGCTTGAGCTGCACCAAGGCGGAGAGAAACAGCGGGATGCCCACCCCGCCGAAGAGGCACACGATAATATGTTCAAACCGAATCTCCCGCTCGGTCCCGTACCGCCCCAGGGCCGGGAGAAACAGCGCCGCCATCAGCAGAATCGCCACCGCCCGGGCGGTCCAGCTTCCATATCCCAGGCTGTGTCCCAGGGGAATCAGGGCGGCGGCAATGGCGGTAAAGATGTACATGCCATTGTGGTGGGCCACCTTTGTGGCCCGCAGCAGCTCAAACGAGGCCATTCCGGCGATAACGGCCACCACCGCCGCCAGGGCGATGGGCGGCAGAAAGTACAGGGCCGCCAGAAAGGCCGGGCCCAGGGCCAGGCCCACAATAATCCGTGTCGCCAATTCACACACCTCCAAACCGGCGGTCCCGGCTCTGATAGGCCGCGATGGCCCGGTGAAGCTCCTCCTTGGAGAAGTCGGGCCACAGCACATCGGTGATATAAAACTCCGAATAGGCCGCCTGCCACAGCAAAAAGTTGGACAGCCGCAGCTCTCCGCTGGTGCGGATAACCAGGTCCGGGTCGGGGACCCCCTTGGAGTAGAGATACCCTCCAAACCGGTCCACCGTCAGATGGTTGGGGTCGGCCCTCCCCTCCGCGCAGTCCAGCGCGAAGGCCTGGGCCGCCCGGACAATCTCGTCCCGGCCCCCGTAGTTGAGGCAGATGTTCACCTGACAGCCCTCGTAGTGCTGGGAAATCTCCCGGGTGCGCTCACACAACTCCCGCAGCTCCGAAGTCAGCGGGGACAGATCGCCAAAAAATTCCATCTTCACCCGGTCCCGCTCCATCCGGCCGATGGCCTCCAGCAGGTACTTTTTCAAAAGTCCCATGATGGCCCCCACCTCCTCCTCCGGACGCTTCCAGTTCTCGGAGGAAAACGCGTAGACGGTGAGGTAGTCCAGCCCGATGTCCTTGCAGTAGGTGGCGATGGTGCGGAAGGTCTCCGCCCCGGCGGCGTGGCCCGCCGTCCGGGGCAGCCCCCGCTTCTTGGCCCAGCGGCCATTGCCGTCCATAATGATGGCGATGTGCCGGGGCAGGCGGGACAAATCCGCCTGTATCTGCGCCAAATCTGTTTTTTTCGAGAAGAGGGCCATTGCGGTCGCTCCTTTGTCTGTTTCAGTCAAAGGCCCCCTTGAGAAAGGGGGCCTGTTTTTTTATCCTGGTCTGCTGATTTATACCGCCATAAGCTCCTTTTCCTTCTTGGCAGTGAGGTCGTCGATGTCCTTGCACCGCTTGTCGGTCAGCTCCTGAAGCTCTTTCTCCAGCTTCTTCTGGTCGTCCTCGGTGAGCTCAGACTTCTTGGTCAGCTTCTTGATCTCATCCATAGCGTCCCGGCGGATGTTGCGCAGGGCCACCTTGCCCTCCTCGCCATATTTGCGCACCTGCTTGGTCAGGTCCTTGCGCCGCTCCTCGGTGAGCTGGGGGAAGGACAGGCGGATCACCCGGCCGTCGTTCTGGGGATTGATCCCCAGGTCAGAGGTCTGGATGGCCTTCTCAATGGCCTTCAGCAGGGACATGTCGTAGGGCTGGATGGTCAGCGTGCGGGGGTCGGGAGAGCCAACATTGGCCACCTGGTTCAGAGGGGTAGGAGCGCCGTAGTACTCCACCGTGATCCGGTCCAGCACGCCGGCGTTGGCCCGGCCGGCCCGGACAGCGGCAAAGTTGCTCTTCACAACTTCAATGGTCTTTTTCATTCTCTCGTCATAGCTGTTGATGTCTGCGCTCATGGTTGGTACTTCCTTTCCACGTTTTTCATATTTTGTGTGCAGGGGCTCAGCCCCCCACAATGGTGCCAATCTCCTCGCCCATCACCACCCGGATGATGTTCTCCGGGTCCTTGAGGGCAAAGAGCAGAACGGGAATCCTGTTGTCCATGGACAGGGATGTGGCGGTGGTGTCCATCACCGCCAGGTGCTGGGCCAGCACCTCGTCGTAGGATATTTTGCTGTACTTCTTGGCGCTGGGGTCCTTTTTGGGGTCGGCGGAGTATACCCCGTCAATATTCTTGGCCAGCAGAATCACATCCGCGTCGATCTCCGCAGCCCGGAGGACGGCGGCAGTATCGGTAGAGAAGAAGGGGTTGCCGGTGCCGCAGCCGAAGATGACCACCCGGCCCTTCTCCAGGTGCCGGATCGCTTTGGAACGGATGTAAGGCTCCGCCATAGCCTGCATGGCGATGGCGGTCTGGACCCGGACCTCCACCCCCTTCTGCTCCAGCACGTCGGCCACAGCCAGGGCGTTGATGGCGGTGGCCAGCATCCCCATGTGGTCGGCCCGGACCCGCTCCATGGCGTCTCCGCCGTCCTTCACGCCGCGCCAGAAGTTGCCGCCGCCGACCACGACGCCTACCTGAACTCCTTCCGCCACACAGCGCTTGATGACGTCGCACACCTCGCCGATCACCTGAAAGTCCAGTCCCCGGGAAGCCTCTCCCGCCAGGGCCTCGCCGCTGATTTTTAAAAGTACCCGTTTATATTTTGGCTGGGCCATTGAAACCACTCCTGTCCTTTTTCTTAACCCTATTTTAATATAATTTTTACCGTTTGCATAGAGGGTAAGACAAAGTTTTTCAAATTGTCCATAAATTGAGTGCCGGCCAGTAAAATTGGGGCTTGCATTTTTTGCCCGCCCGTTGTATAATGCTCGCAGACAACTGGATACGATGTCTTCAGGGCGGGGTGAAATTCCCCACTGGCGGTACAGTCCGCGACCGGACACGGCAACGTGTCCGCTGACCCGGTGAAACTCCGGGACCAACGGTGACGAAAGTTCCGGCTTGCACAGCGTACCATGCGCTGGAGCGTGCCAGAGTTTTCCCAGTCCGGATGGAAGAAGATGTGTGTAAAACAACACGCGCCGCTTCGGCGTACGTCAGCGCACCTCCTTGTTTGTTTTGACACCTGGAAGACATGGGCTTTCAGCGGTCAAATTCAAAAAAGGAGTGTTTTTTATGTCCACACCTACCATTACCCAATCCCCCTCCCGTTCCAAAATGGACACCAAAACCATGGTCAGTCTGGCCACCCTCACCGCCGTCGCCTACATTGTTATGCTGGTATCCAAGCTGATGCCCAGCGTCATGTTCCTTGATTTCGACTTCAAGGATGTCGTCATCTGCATAGGCGGTTTCACCTTTGGCCCTCTGGCCGCTGCCCTGATCGCAATCCTGGTCCCCTTTATTGAGATGATAACCGTTAGCCACACAGGCCCCATAGGCTTTGTTATGAATGTTTTGGCCACCGCGAGCTTCTGCTGCACCGCCTCTTATGTATACAAGAAAAAGCACACCAAGGCGGGCGCTGTTCTGGGCCTCGGTCTGGGTACTGTCTGCCTGGTGGTGGTCATGTTACTGTGGAATTACCTCATCACCCCGCTGTACATGACGGGCTTCTCACGGGCAGAGGTAGCTGCTCTGCTGCCCACCCTGTTCCTTCCCTTCAACCTGGCCAAGGGCGGCATGAACATGGCCGCCACCCTGCTGCTCTACAAGCCGGTGGTCACCGCTCTGCGTAAGTCCGGGCTGGTGCCCCCCTCTCAGAGCGCCGACAGCAAAAAGTTCAACCTGGGCTTCCTGCTGTTCTCTCTGGCACTGCTGGCCACCTTCGTCGTTTTCGCTCTGGTCCTGGCCGGGGTAATCTGAACACTGCAAGTCCTCCCTTAACCAAAAGCGGGACAGGTTTTTACCTGCCCCGCTTTTTGACGCCGCTTCCCCTGTTACATTTTAGAAAATCTTTCTCATTTTTCAATTTTTTGCTTTACAACCTGCCGCCGTTATTTTATAATGACGGCAGGGACGTGTCCCCTCGGCGGAGAATGTGTCTCGGAGTGAAGAAACCCGCTTCGCACAGCGTCAACGAGGCATATTTTTTATCGGTGCAGGACACTAAAATCTCTTGGATTTGCAATAAGCCAAGGGATTTTGTCTATCTGCGGCAGTATGCGGCAAACCGGCCCGCTGTCAGCACATCACAATCGCCCGCCGTCCGGACCCACGGCGATGAAAGGAACGAGCTCACCATGAAAAACAGAAAACGAATCCCGGCCATACTGTTGACCGCATCCATGGCGCTTTCCATGCTCACACCCGCCTGGGCGGCGGAGAGCGGCAGAGACACACGAGGCTCAATGACCGGCAGCGTTCAGGCCACCGTGCGCTTCGACTACGGCCAGCAGCTCCCGGAGCTCCTGAGAAGGGGGATCTCTGCCGAGCTGTTCCGCGGGACCACCTCTCTGGGCAGTCTCAGCCTGACGGACAGCCTGAATGCGGGGGGAAGCCTCCAGCTGGGCGGCTACCCCGTCAGTGTCTCCCTCCGGGACCGCCAGGGGGGAGAGCACATTGGCAGCGCCGACCCCGGCGCGCTGGACCTCTCTGTCGGCAGCCTGCCCGCGGGGAACTACTCCCTTCTCTTCACCGGACTGGGCTACACCCCCTGCAGCGCCCAGTTTACCCTCGCGGACTACAACCAGTACATTGAGGTGGGCACCGGAGACGGCACCTTTGCTCTGGGCGACGTTGACGGCAACGGCAAAATCACTGCGGCGGACCGCAGCGCTCTGGCCGCCGCTCTGGGCAGCACCAGCTCCCGCGACCTGGCCCGCTGCGACCTGAACGGCGACGGACAGATTGATATTACCGACCTGGCCTATATCAATCACAACGCGAATATCCCCACCGCCCAGCCCATCGTGAAGGACACCTCCTCCTTCACTGCCTGGCTGGACCTGAGCCAGGCCCAGACGGAGCTGAACACGGTCGGAACCTCTGTCCAGGGCAGCCTGGCAGACCTGCTTCAGGAGGGCACCCCCGCCGTTATGTTTGAGAATCAATCGGGCGGAGACGAGATTCAGATTCCTGTCCCTCTGGTCGAAACGGTAGAGACGGAATATCTCCAAATCCTCACCCCCGACGGAACGCCCGGCACCATCCTGGAGGGATCCGCGTCAATCGAATATGAGGGGGGCGCCGGCCCCATCCTTCTCCCCTTCTCCAACGCTGCGCCCCAAGGGGCACACGCCATCTCCCGCACCCCCGGGAGCAGCGTTATCACAATCCCCCTCGGCCGCCGGGTGGCGGTAAAGAAAATTACCATTTCTGTGACCAAAACAGCGTCAGGAAGCTATGCCGCTGTGGAGACCATTCGCTTTTTAAAGGACATTGTGGATGAGAACCTGTCCCAGCCCAACAGCGAGGTAAAGCAGCTCTCCGCCTCCGCCGACGACAGCCAGGTCAGCCTGACGTGGCGCGCCCTGCCCAACGTATCCGGCTATCGGGTGGAGTACTGGCCCAAGGGTCAGGAAAATCTGTCCCGCCGGCTCCAGGTCGATGTACCCAAGGCCCAGGTCACCGGACTGGACAACCTGAAAACCTACTGCTTCACCGTCATCCCGGTGGACGATGGCTGGCAGGGTCAGCCCTGTCCCGAGGTAGAGGCCACCCCCCAGCCCGCTAAGCGGCCTGACGCCCCCGATATGGTAAACGTCACCCCGCTGGACGGACAGCTCCAGGTCTCCTGGAAGAGCGGGAAAAATGCCACCTACTATAAGGTATACTACACCGACGTCAAGGATGCCCCCACCTCCTCCTACCGGCAGGCCGGCCAGCAGGTCACGGGCACAACGCTGACCATCACCGGACTGACCAACGGCACCACCTACTACATCTATATAATTTCCGGCAACGGGGCGGGCGAGAGCGGCCCCTCCAGAATCTCCTTCGGAACACCGGTGGCAACGGACTACAGCCGTCCGGAGGGCATCCCCACCGAGGGTATCCTGGACCCCTCCAGAATCAAATCCATCACCCTGGCCGACCCCTCCAATTATAGCTCCAGCCAGTATCCAAACGGTTCTTTCTCCATTCAAAATGTCATTGATAACGATTTTCGCACCCATTGGACCGCCAAGGACTGGTCCCACAACGAACATGTTGTCGTTACCTTCACCCAGCCCACAGATCTGTACAGCGTCATCTGGGTGCCCCGTCTGGACGGCACATACCCCCATAACCTGCGCGCCTACAGCGTTCAGGTCTGGTATGAGGGCGAGGACTTGAACGGCGCAGGACATCTGCTCACTGGGGGAGTGGACAACGGAGGCACAGGCAATAACTCCGATGTCCTTACCTGGCCCAACATCCCCAACTTTAGCGACATCCCCACCTGCAAATTTGCCGTTCTGCCCTTCGATCCGGTAAAAAATGTGGTAAAAATCAGCGTGGCGGCGGAACAGAAGAACTACACCATCGTCAGCCTCTCCGAGCTGATGTTTATGGAGTATGACCCGGCCCGCTGTCTGCCCGACAACATCGCCGCGCTCTTCGCCGACGAGCTGCGCACCCAACTGACCGCCGGCGTAACCCAGGCGGATATCGACGCCCTCAAGGCCCGGCTGGACAGCGACGAGATCAACTACTACCTGAACCCCAAGACCCTGGCCGACGAGCTGGACCTGGCCCAGGAGCTGCTGGATACCAAGGTTTCCGGCGGCGTGGTGTTGCGAGGCATCCAGTCCCGGAGCAGCGGCGCGGACAGCGCCAAGTATAAGCAGGGGGGCAGCGACCTGCAGCCCCTGGGCGCGGCCGCCAGGGCGGGCCAGGAGATCACCGTCTACGCCTCCGGAATCCCTGAGGGGGAGCATGTCACCCTCTACGCCAGCCAGTTTAACGCCGAGGCCTCCGCCTGGAGGGCCCAGATCGGCACGCTGACCAACGGCCGGAACATTCTCACCGTGCCCACAATCGGCAGCCAGGCCACCGAGCGGGGCGGCAGCCTGTACCTGACCTACAGCGGCGCCAGCCCCGAAGCTATCCAGCTCCACGTCCGCCGTGCGGTGGACATCCCCGTGCTGGAGCTGTCCGACTGGTACGGCCTGGATGAGAGCGCCCGCAGGACCCGGATCGGAGCCTATGTGGACGAGCTCACCGCCTATGTGTCCGCCCAGAACATCACCAGCGCCAACGCCGCCGTCAAGAGCCTGAACGTGACGGAGATCTCCACCCCCACCGTGCTGCTGTCCCTCCCCGCCGCTGCCGTGCTGGGGGCCAACAGCGCCGACCGCAGCGGCCGAATTGAAAATCTGTACCAGAACGTGCTGGCCTGGGAGGACATCATGCACATCTGCAAGACCACCCAGGGAATCAACAACACCTATGACAAGAACGACATGACCTCCCGCCAGAATATCCGGTGTATGCAGATGTTCTCCGGCGCCTTTATGTACGCCGCGGGCAGCCACATCGGCATCGGCTACGGCTCCTGCGCCGGCATGGTCAGCGGCCTGCCCATCGCCAAACTGCCCGCCGGGGCCACCGCAAACAGCCTCTTCGGCTGGGGCATCGCCCACGAGATCGGCCACAACATGGATAAGCTGGGCCGGGCGGAGATCACCAACAACATCTACTCCATCATGGTTCAGACCTTCGACGGAAAGGACAACACCTTCGCCTCCCGCCTGGAGAAGAGCGGCAAGTACCCCGCCATCTTCACCAAAACCGCCCAGCGCCAGCCCGGCGAGTCCAACGACGTGTTTGTCCAGCTGGGCATGTACTGGCAGCTCCACCTGGCCTACGACGGGAAAAAGAATGACGCCCACGGCCCCATGTGGTTCTACAACCAGTTCTTCCAGGACTGGAAGGCGGACACCTACACCGCCGGGGCCCAGTCCTACGACGACAAGGTGGCCCTCACCGCCGCCGGGGTGGTCCAGAAGGACCTGACCGAGTTCTTTGAGCGGTGGGGCATGTCCCTCAGCGACGCGGCCAGGGAGAAGCTGAAAACCTATACGGAAAAGGAGAGCCGCGCCCTCTGGTATCTCAGCGATCAGAGCCGCCGTGAACGGCTGGCCGGGACCAAGCCCGCCACAGGCACCCTCACCGCCGCCGCCCAGCTGAAGGGCGACAACGTCATCGAGATCACCGTCACCCCAACTATCACCGGCAAGGTCCAGGGATTTGAGATCATCCGTAACGGCAAGTCCATCGCCTTTGTCCTCCCCGGTGAGGATGGTGCGGTCCGCTATGAGGACGTGATCGGCTCGGCCAACCACCGGACCTACCAGTATCAGGCCGTGGCCTATGACATCCTGGGCAATCAGATTGGTGAGGCCGCCAACGCCGGCGAGGTCCGGGTAGCCTACGACAAGCTGGTGGACCCCTCCGCCTACAAACTGACCCGCAGCGGCAACGCCGTCACCTTCCAGTTCACCGAGCCCACCTCCATCTCCGGCCTGAAGCTCACCGGGGCCAGCCGTCCCGCCAGCGGGGCCTACAAAATCACTGTGGAGGCCAGCTTCACCGATGAGAACAAGAAAACGGTGGAGCGGACCGTCACCGCCCGGGAGGGCTCCTTTGACGCCGGAAATCAGGCGGTGGACGACCAGAACAGCTACCTCACCTACTTCCAGAAGCCCGGGGCCGGCTCTGACGACACCCGCATCTGGACCTACGACGTCAAAACCCTCACCGTAACCGGCATCCCGGCGGAGATGGCCAACAGCGACATCCGGCCGGTCAGTTACGCCGGAGACGACGTGGCCTTCTGGGAGGCGGGCGCTGTGGGCCGGCTGTCCGCCGACTACCGGTACGGCGACGGAGCCGACGACATTATCCCCAAGGGCACCCTGGTGATCGTGGGCTCCTACCGGGGCGACCCCAGGTTCAACATCGTAAAGGTGATGGGCCGGTTCACCAAGACCACAGACGGCGGAGAGCAGACCACTGAGGAGCGGGCCGTGGACGGCGAGGCCATTATGTTCGCCGAGATCCCGGGGGACAATCAGGTGAGCGATATCAGCGACGGCCTGTTTATCTTCGTCCCCAACGTCCAGAGGGAGGCGGAGCTCCAGAAGACGGAGGGCGAGGAGACGGTAAACCGCTGCGACGGCGTCAACCTCCTGCCCAGCCAGATGAAGGCGATTCTCTCCCGCACCGACCTGCCCGACGAGGCGGAGTCCCAGCGGAAAACCGCGGAGACCCTGTGGATCTCCTCCCCCGGCGGTGAAAACCTGCCCATAATCGTATTGGAGGGCGAAGATGCGTAAGATATTAAAAAAGTTTCTGCCTGTGTCCCTTGTCCTGGCTCTGCTGTGTCCGCCGGCCCTGGCGGCGGACACCCCTGTCCTCTGGATGGATGGCGGCAACCGGACGGGAAATGTCCGGCTCACCTTGGAGCGCCTGGGAGATCAGGAGGTCAACAGCGTCCAGCTGGAGCTGACCCTTCCGGGCAGCTATCCAAACGCTGACTTCACACTGAGCGGCGGCATCTCCGGCCAATTCAGCCAATGCAGGACAGAGCAGCTGTCTGGACAGACCCGGATTACCCTGTATATTGATTCCATGAAAACCCTGAACCACGGCGGAAAGGCGTCGCTGGGCACCCTGACCCTGGGGGACGGCTGTAAGGCCCCCAGCTCTGCCCAACTGACCATTTTAAACCGGGGACTGGAGACCTCCGGCATCTCCACCATCCCTGTCCGAAGCACCTCAGACAGCTCCTCCGGCAGTTCCTCCTCGGGCAGCAGCTCCTCGGGAAACAACTCCTCGGGCAACAGCTCCTCCAGCGAAACAGTCAAGCCCGCCGACCCCGTTGTCCTGCCCTTCACCGATGTGCAGGAGGATATGTGGTATTACAGCGCGGTACAGTACGTCTACGCCCAGGGCCTGATGGCCGGCACCACCACCTCCACCTTCAGCCCGGATATGTCCACCAGCCGCGGGATGATCGTGACTATTCTGCACCGGCTTTCCGGTTCCCCGGCCGGCGGCTCCTCCAACTTTACCGATGTGGCGACCGATATGTATTACGCCGACGCGGTGGCTTGGGCCGCCGCCAACGGCGTGGTCAGCGGCTATGGCGACGGCCGCTTCGGCCCCAACGACCCCATTACCCGGGAGCAGGCCGCTGTGATCCTCCGGGGCTACGCCCGCCTGAACGGCAAAAGTGTGTCGGCTCAGGCCGATCTGTCCGGCTTTACAGACGCGGGACAAATCAGCCCCTTCGCCCTGGAGGCCATGCGCTGGGCCCACGCCGAGGGACTGATTAACGGCACCAGTCCCTCTACCCTCACCCCCGGCGGCACCGCAACCCGGGCCCAGGCGGCAGTTCTCCTCCGGGGATTTTGCGAAAATATTATCTTTGACCATTAAAGAGAAGCTCTGTACCGTTCCCGCGGTACAGAGTTTTTCCTCCCCGTTGATGGTTTGGAATGGACGGACGGGCAGAGCCGTGCTATAATGTCAATGGAATTTAATTACTGATGAAAGGAACATCCATCATGGACAACAACAGACCCAGGGGCCGTGAAAGAAACGTGACCGGCCCTGGCAAAACCGTACAAAAGCGCGGAGAGGGCCTGGGCGGCGGCCCGGTCGGAGAGGCCGGGAGAGGCAGCTCCCGCCAAACCTCCTCCGGCACACGAAGCACAGGGACCAGACGCGTCGGCGGCATGCAGCTGATTGTTCTCCTGCTGGTAGCCCTGTTGGGCGGAGGCGGCGGACTGACCGCCCTTCTGGGCGGCCAGCCCAGCAATCCGGTGCCCTCCGGCCAGCAGCAGGTGCAGCCCGGCGGAAATTCCGGCTGGACCAGTATGCTGAGCGGCCTGGGCGGCGGCAGCATGTCCTCCGGCTGGAAGTATGAGGCCAATACCGGCCGCCTGGACAGCTCGGTAGCCGCCGGCTCCCGGGAGAAGTACACCAAACTCCTGGGCGGCGGCAAGGACACCGTCACCATCATGGTCTACATGTGCGGGACAGACCTGGAGTCCCGCAGCGGCATGGGCACCTCCGACCTTCAGGAGATGCTTAACGCCAGTTTTGGCCGCAATATAAACCTTTTAATCTACACAGGCGGCTGCAAGGCCTGGAAAAACAGTGCCGTCAGCAGCTCTGACAATCAGATCTGGCAGGTCAGGGACGGCAAGCTGGTCTGTCTGCAAAAGGACCTGGGCAGCGTCTCCATGACGGACCCCGGCACCCTGGCCGGATACATTCAGTGGTGCGCAAAAAACTACCCGGCCAGCCGGTACGAGCTGATCCTCTGGGACCACGGCGGAGGCTCGGTCAGCGGCTACGGCTACGATGAAAAATTCACCTCCAGCGGCTCAATAAGTCTGGCGGGTTTGGACTCCGCCCTCAGCGCCGCCGGCGTAAAGTTCGACTTTATTGGCTTTGATGCCTGCCTTATGGCCACAGTGGAGACAGCGCTGACCATGTCTCAGTACGCCGATTACCTGATCGCCTCGGAGGAGACCGAGCCCGGCGTGGGCTGGTATTACACTGACTGGCTCACTGATTTCGGCAAGGACACCTCCAAGCCCACCATCCAGGTGGGCCGGAACATCGTGGACAGCTTTGTAGACACCTGTGCCCAGAAGTGCCCCGGCCAGCTGACCACACTGTCCGTAATCGATCTGGCGGAGCTGGAGCACACCTTACCCGATGCGCTGACAGAGTTCTCCAACGCCACCACAAAGCTGATCCGGGAACAGGAGTATCAGACCGTCTCCAACGCCCGGAGCGGGACCAGAGAATTCGCTCAGTCCAGTAAAATTGACCAGATTGACCTGGTGCATCTGGCCCAAAACCTGGGAACCCGAGAGGGCAAGGCCCTCACCGACGTACTGCTGAGCGCCGTCAAATATAACCGCACCTCCTCCAACATGACCAACGCCTACGGCCTGTCGGTCTACTTCCCCTACCGCAAAACCAACACAGTGGACCGGGCTGTGTCCACATTCGAGCAGATCGGGATGGTCCGCTCCTTTACCCGGTGCATCCGGCAGTTTTCTGATGTAGTGGCCAGCGGTCAGGCGGTCTCTGGCAGTTCAAATTCTCCGCTGCCCTCTCTGCTGGGTATGCTGGGCGGAAACAGCGGGGTCACCACCCAGGATATCAGCGCCCTGCTGGGCGGGCTTCTGGGCGGCAGAAGTCTGGACATGGAGGATGCGGAGCAGTACCTCACCGAGCACCGGTTTGCGGAGGAAAATCTGTCCTGGAGCACCGGTTCGGACGGCATACCAGTACTGCGCCTGAGCGAGGAGCAGTGGGGGCTGGTACAGACCCTGGAGCTGAATTTGTTCTATGATGACGGCGAGGGCTATATCGACCTGGGACTTGATGCCGTCTATGAATTTGATGACGACGGCGCTCTGCTGGGCGACAGCGGCAGCAGCTGGCTGGCCATTGAGGGGCAGCCGGTGGCCTACTACCACACTGTCACCGTGGACGATGGGACCAACTACACCATTACCGGCCGGGTCCCGGTGCTCCACAATGGCAGCCGCGCGGAATTGATCCTGGTGTTTGACAACGATCATCCCCATGGATTTGTGGCCGGCGTGCAGGCCGTGTATCTGGAGGGTGAGACGGACACCATCGCCAAGAATATGACCGGGCTCCAGAATGGAGACACCCTGGAGTTCCTGTGCGACTACTACAGCTACAGCGGAGAGTATCAGGACAGCTACCTGCTGGGGGAGCCTCTGACTGTAACGCAGGAGCTGACCATCAGCGATGTGCCCCTGGAGGGCGCCACCCGGGCTACTTACCGCTTCACCGATCTTTATCACCAGCACTACTGGACTCCAGTTGTGCCGGCAGCTTCCTGAATATCCCTGGACATTATGAACAGCGACGGCTTTGAGTTATCAAAGCCGCCGCTGTTTGCCTTTGTACCGCCGTTTACCCCGGAAATTGTTCCGCAGCTGTCGTTCAGCCTGCGGATTTCCGTCCCACATACAGCTTGTCAATATGCCGGATCACTACCTCTCCACGCTGGTTGAACGTCTCACAGCGGAAGGTCAGAACACCAAATTGACCATTTTTCTCCTGCTTGTCCACCAGTACAAACTCCGTATGAATGCAGTCCCCGGGATAGACCGGCAGCAGATACTCCGTCTTGTCGTAGCCGTAGTGGAAGGTCGGCACACCGTCCGGACTGACACTCTGGGCGTAGAAGCCGTCCACCACATTCAAAACCAGAGAAAATGGCACTGTAATCCCCTTTAATGCCTCAATTTTCTCACAGTACAGCGGGTCGCTGTGGATTCGGGCGCACAGGCTTGTACAGGCGGCATACATCCGGATATCCGCCATCTCCAGGCTGCGGCTACGGCTGACAATCTTCTCCCCTGTCTGAAATTCCTCAAAATATCTTGTCATCCCCATCTCAGCGTCCCCCTTCCTTTTCCACCAAAAACTCCTCCAGCGCGAATGTCACCGCTGTATGCTCCTGGTTATACACGGTAACGGCCACCGTCACAACTCCATAGGTCTTGTCAAAATCGGCCAACCCTTTTACCTGAAACTCGCAGTTGACAATATCTCCGATGTAAATGGGTTTCATAAAGCGGATCTTCTCATATCCACGGGGAATCACCACAACCTCACCCCCCGGACACAGCCCGTCGTACATTCCGGCGTCAATAAATCCCAGCACCATGGACCCCTGCACAATGGGTCTTCCCACGTCCGGCCGGGAGGCACAGTATTCCGGGTCGATGTGCAGCGGGTGGCTGCCGCCGATTACGCCGATGGAGATTCGCGTGTCTGCCTCTGTCATCTGCCGGCCGCTGCTGCGAAAGGTCTCGTCCAATACAAAGTCTTCAAAGTACTTGTGATACATGTCTCTCATAATACGACCATCCTTTCTTATTCGGGGTCACGCTAAATGGAACTGCGTGCACTTCAGGTCCATGACCTCCTCCCGGAACAGACGGCCGTCCATCTCCTTCAGCTCCGGGGAGATGATCGGCCGGAAGGCCATCTGTCCGACAATATCCCGCTCCAGGTCCACACCGGGCGCAACTTCTGTCAGCACCACGCCCTCCTCCGTCAGCCGGAACACGGCCCGTTCCGTGATGAAGATGACCTCCTGCCCTCTGGCCACCGCTTCGCGGCCGTTGAAGGTGATCTCAGGCACCTTCTCCACCGCCTTGATAAACCGGCCCTCCTGGTCGATGTGGATGGCCCCGTCCTCCACCCGCTCCCGCAGGCCGCCAGCCTTCAGTGTACCGGCAAAAATCGCCTTTTTGGAGTTCTGACAGATATCCACAAACCCTCCGGTGCCCATGATCTTGTTGTTAAACTTATGTACGTTTACATTGCCGTCCTGATCGAACTCGGCAAAGCTGAGAAAGGAGATATCCAGCCCTCCCCCATCGTAGAAGTCAAACTGAGCCGGCATATCCACCACCGCCCGGGCGTTCACGCTGGCGCCGAAGTAGATGCCCTGGGCGGACACACCGCCGACGATTCCGGTCTCCACAGTCAGGGTAAACTCCTCGCTGACCCCCTCCTCCTTGGCCACAACACCGATGCCGTCGCAGATTCCAACGCCTACATTTCCGATATACCCGGGAGCCACCTCCATCAGAGCCCGGCGGGCAATCACCTTCCGCTCATTCAGGGGGATGGTGGTGCAGTCGTCAGAGAAGTCCTGGATATACCGCCCGGAGACAAAGCCGCTGGTGGGCACCCCGTAGAGCTGAGGCTGCCCCGGCACCTCTACGATGACATCCACCAGATAGCCGGGAATTTTGACCTCCTTGCTGGGCAGGGTTCCCGCCTTCACCACCCGCTCCACCTGGGCAATGACGATGCCGCCGTTGTTGTGGGCCGCCATAGCGGTAGCAAAGCTGTCGGTATAGAGGACCTCATCCTCCATGGTAATGTACCCCTCTGTGTCGGCGCTGGTGCCCCGGATCAAGGCGACATCCGGGTAGATGCAGGGATAAAACAGCCACTCCTTCCCATCAATCACCTGGAGCTGGATCAGTTCCTCTCTGGTCACCTTGTTGAGCCGCCCGCCCTGTTGGCGGGGGTCCAAAAAGGTCCCAAGACCCACATGGGTCAGGATGCCGGGGGCACCCGCGGCGGCCGCCCGCATCAGCTGCGCCATAGCTCCCATGGGGAAGTTATAGGCCTCAATCTCGTTGCGCTCAGCCATCTCACACAGGCGGGGGGACTGCCCCCAATGGCCGCCGATATCCCGCTTGACCAGGCCGGGCTGAGCCAGGGGAGACATCCCCCTGTCCGCCCGGTCTCCCAGGCCGGTGGAGTGGTAAAAGGTCAGGTCTTGGGGCGACCGGGTCTCGCGGTAGCGGTCCGCCAGGGCGGTTATCAGCTCGGAGGCCTCATTGATTCCGCCTCCGCAGCCGCACATGGCCACCACATCCCGATCCTTCACCAGCTTTATTGCCTCAGCCGCCGTCATCACTGGCACACGCCGGTTCTTCCGTGCCGGGCCGCGGGCTTTCTTTTTCAATCCATATTCATTCATAGCAATTCTACCTTCCTATCTTCTTAAACTTCCGGCCATCCGCAGCGGACGCCTAAATTATCCCAGCAAGCTGGGCAGAAACAGGCTCAGAGGCGGCACATAGGAGATTATCAGCAGATCTGCCATCAGCAGCGCTATGTATGGCAGAATCGGCCTGACAATCTGCTCATATTTAATCCCCGCCACCTGGGACGAGACAAACAGATTTACCGCGAAGGGCGGCGTAATTGCGCCGATGGAGAAATTGATTACCATAACCAGGCCGAAGTGGACCGGATCAATTCCCAGCGCCACCGCCGCCGGCGCCAGAATCGGCGCCAGAATAATCATGCCGGGGCCGGGATCAAAAAACATCCCCACGCAAAAGAGAAAGATGTTGATTAGCACCAGGAACACATATTTATTTCCGGCGATGCTGATAAAAAAGCTGGCTACCTTATTGGGAATCTGGGCAAAGGTGAGCACATAGGCGAAGAGATCGGCGGTGGACAGCACCAGCATAATCACCGCCACCAGAATCACCGCCTCCCCAAAGGTCGCGGCCAGCTTTTTCCAGGTCAGCTCCCTGTACACCACAAAGCCTACAAAAATCGCGTAGGCAACCGCCACCGCCGAGGCCTCTGTCGCGGTGAAGATACCGCTGTAAATTCCACCCAGAATGATAACCGGCATAAACAGCGCCCAAACGGCCTTCCTCAGGCTCTCGCCCCGCTCCTTCCAGGTATATTTTCTGTCACCCGCATAGCCCTTCTTTCGGCTGACATACCAGGCATATAAAATTTCTGTCATCCCAAGGAGGATGCCGGGAATCACGCCCGCGACAAACATATTTGTAATCGAAACGTTCGTCGCCACGCAGTACAGAATCATGGATATGCTCGGCGGAATAATCACCGCAAGTCCCGCCGCTGAGGCCTGGGTAGCCGCCGCGAAGCGCACATCATACCCCCGTTTTACCATGCTGGGAATCATAATGGACCCAATCGCGGCCGCTGTCGCGGCGGCGGAGCCGCTCAACGCTCCAAAGAACATGCAGGAAATAATCAGGATAGTGGCCAGCCCGCCGTGGTAGTGCCCCACCATTGTGGAGACAAAATCAACAATCCGCTGGGAGATACCGGCGCTCTCCATCAGCACGCCTGCCAGAATAAAGAACGGAATGGCCAGCAGGGTGAAGGAATTCAGCCCCGCGAAAAAACGCTGCACCACCAGCCCTGCCGGCATCTGCATCCCCAGTACGGTTACTGCGGAGGCAAGCCCCAAGGAGGTAGCCACCGGCACGGTGAGCAGGAAAAGGACAAACATAATTACAAACATTCCAATAATCATTCCGCCTTCTCCTTTCCATCCGCCAGCCTGCGTTCAAAATCGCTGGCCAGCATGTTCATAATCAGGTAAATACAGCCAATGGGAATTGCCACATAGGGAATCGCCATGGACAGCTGCAGTGCGGCTGAAACCGTCTTGTAGTTGACGGAAATCACCTGAACCGCGCAGTAGACTGTCAGCCCCGCAAATCCCAGCGAGATAAATGTGGAAATCCAATACATCATGTGCAGTGTTTTGTCAGACATCCTGGTCAGGGAGGGCAAAACCTCCATCCGGATCAGCCGGTTGGACCGGGCCGCAAGGCCGGCACCCAGCCAGACAATATAAATAATCAAAAAGCGGCACAGCTCATCGCTCCAGGGAATGGAGCCTGTCGTCATATTCCGGACGATCACCTGCGCAAAGGCCGTCAGAAACATGACAATAAACATGCCAATCAAAACAATACGGACCACTCTGTTGATACAATCCACCAGTTTGATATAATGCGCCATCAAGATCCCTCCTTCAAAAAGCTCCAGGCGCGAGGAGCGTTTCCCCACGCCTGGACCGCAAATTATTCTGCGGGAAACGCCGCGTTTGCCTCCTCAGCCGCCGCAATCAATTTGTCATACATATCCTCATCGTAGCCTCTTACCAGCTCATAGACGGACTGGCTCATCTCGCGCATCTTTTCAAACTCCCCGTCGGCCAGCTCGCTGACCACCAGTCCGTGATTGTCAACCATATCCTTGATGGCATCCTCGTTATAGGTGGTCATATAGTCCTTGTGGGCCAGTTTAGACTCGTTGACCGCATCCAGCAGGATGTTCTGCTGGGCTTCTGTCAGATTGTTCCAGGCGGTATCGCTCATCAGGAAGGTCATGGTGTGATAAATTCTGTTGGCCATCGTCAGATACTTCTGCACCTCATAGAACTTGGAGGTGTAGAACGAACCGATTGTCGTCTCCTGGCCGTCCACAGTTCCGGTCTGCATGGCCATGAACAGCTCGCCGAAGGGCATAGCTACCGGCTGAACCTTCAGACACTCCCAGGATTTGATGGCCATATCAGAGGTCATGGAGCGCAGCTTCAGGTTGTTCAGACCGTCAACCGTAGTGATCTCCTTTCCATTGTTGGAGATGGAATAATAGCCGTTCTCGTAGAAGCCCAGGCCACGGATTCCATTTGTGCTCAAACTGGACATCAGCTCCCACACCGCATCGCTCTCCTGGAATGCGTAAGCGGCGTCTCTTGTCTGAAACAGGCAGGGCAGATCAAAAAATCCGTAGATCGGGCACATAGGCGCGATTCCGGCCGGCCCCACCAAGGCAAAGGTGACTGCGTTCATCTGCATGGACTCAATCAGTGCCGCGTCATCACCCAAGGCTCCGTCATAAAACAGGTCAACCTTCATGTTTCCGCCGCTCTTCTCCTCTACCAGCTTGGCAAAATTTTGGGCCGCCACAGAGTAGGGATGGGTATTGGCCACAGTCAAACCGAACTTAAAGCTCTGAGGATCACCCAGGCCTTCCCCGCCTCCGGCAGATGAGCCATTGGGGGTGGAGGGATTATTTGCGGGGCCCTCCGTCCGGCCGCAGCCAACAAGACAGCCGGCCAGCAGCGCGGCCGCCAAACAGATGCTTATCAGTTTTTTCATATTGTTCTCCTCCGTATTAAGTATATTGAATCCGAAATTTATATTTAATCCGTATTATGGATATCGGATTCAATTTATGATATCATTATGTCCGAGGGTCTGTCAATATTGAGTTCTCAGGAAAATCTTTCAGGCGGAAAAAGTATATTATCCACTTTTTCCGCCCAATATTCGAATCTATATACAAATCCAAAACTGTTTTTGCTATATTTTTTATATTTGCCCTCCCATACACTAAAATCTTTATCAAATTTTTCGTCCTATTTCACAATACGGATATAAAATCTATTTTTATTCCTTCAACTGTTTTACAGCTTAAAATTCAGAGTCATATATAAGAGCTCTGCCGCAGCGGCTCTGTCCCCCATTCCATGATTGACATTATATTTTTCTTCTGTTAATATAAAGACTATATCCACAATACGGACTAACTTTGTAAATCAATATTTCCTTTATAATGCGGGAGCGTGACACAATGCCTAGAATATCTCAGGGTCAGACCGAGGAAAAAAATGTAAAAAGTATTGAGAAGGCTCTCAACATTCTCCTTCTCTTCTCCCAGGAGACAACGGAGCTGTCTCACACAGAAATCTCAAGGGCCATGGGCTGGAGCACCGCCACCACCTCCCGGCTGCTCAGCACCCTGCAAAACAAAGGATTTCTCATCCGTGATCCCTCCTCCGGAAAGTACTCCCTGGGCGGAGTCCTCTATTTTCTGGGGCAGATTGCGAAAAAGAGTGCCGACCTGAGCCAGATCTGCACTCCTATTTTGGAACATATTCGCGATGAAACCACGGAAACCGCCCATGTGTTTATCCGTGACGGAATCCAGCGCATCTGTCTGGCGCAGGCGGAGGGAACCCAGAGTATACGCCAATCCACCAAGCTGGGCACAAAAGAGCCCATCTGCTACGGGGCCACCGGCATTGTGCTGCTGGCCTTTCAAAAGCCGGAGGAGCTGGGGGTCTCCCTGTCTAAGCTGAAGGAATTCTGTAAGGAGCTCAACCTTGAAACTCTGCTGATGAAGGTCGCCGCCGCCAGAGATCAGGGCTATTGGGTCAAAAAGGGGGATAAGGACGGCTCCCATGTGGGCTGTGTGGCCGCACCGATCTACAATTCGGACGGCTCCGTCACCTCCTGCCTGGGTATCTCAACCCCCGAATTTCGGTTCCCGGACGATCCCAGCCACTTCGTTTCGTTGATTAAACAGGGATCTAAGGAGATATCCCGTCAGCTCGGCTACCACGGCAGTTTCGATTGACAAAACAGGGAAGGCCCCGCTGTCGGGTCCTTCCCTGTGCTTTTATCCTTACCTCCCGGGCAGCTGAGGGGCCATCGTCCGGGTATGCCGAATTTCCTTCCATACGGTGGTCTTTTTCCAGAAGCTGACGGCGGTGATCGGCAGCCATGTAAGGAGGAACAGCCAATAGGTACACAGGCCCTTCCACAGCCTGCGGTCCCACTTGCCCTCCATGGTAATGACAATCCCGGCGGCTGCGGTGGCAGTAAGGGCGGCCCAGGCGATATTGCCGCAGGCCCCCGCGATTCCCAGCGCCAGAGCCTGAACAACAGTCCTGCCCCCCAGGGCGGCGGTCATCGCGGTACACATCAGTCCAGCCAGGGCTGACAGCTGATAGGCGGGCAGCAGCAGGGTGGCGCCCATGTCAAGGAGTGACAGACCGGGCTGTTCTCCCAGAGTTCTGGTCAGGGCGGGCAGATACGTCTCCGCCACCTGAAGGGTGCCGCTGCTCCACCGGCGGCGCTGGGTAAAGGACTGCTCCCAGGTGATGGGCTGCTCGTCATAGGTGACCGCCTTGGGCACCCAGGCCACCCGCTCCCCCGCCAGAACGGTCTGGACGGTAATCTCCAGGTCCTCGCTGATAGTCTCGGTGCGCCAGCCTCCCAGCCTGTCCAGCAGCTTCTGGGTCACCATAAAGCCGGTGCCGCCAATCATGGCCGATGTCCCCATTCCAGCCTTGCCCCCGTTGTGGAACCGGTCCATCATCCAATAGTAGATGGAGGAACAGCCGGAGACAGCGGTGTCGTAGGGGTTTTTGCTGTCCCGGTAGCCCTGGGCCGCCTGAACACCGGTCAGCCGGGCGTTGTTCATCTCCGCCAGAAAGCGGCTGTCCACTATGTTGTCCGCGTCAAATACCACCCAGGCGTCATACCGCCGGCCTCTGAGCCGGTTGTAGGCAAAGCGGAGGACCTCTCCCTTGCTTTTCACCGGCGCTGTGCACTCCAGCACCTTCGCCCCAAAGTTCCGTGCCGCCAGAGCGGTGTTGTCGGTACAGTTGTTGGGGATCACCCACACATCATACAACTCCGCCGGGTAGTCCTGGGTAAGCAGGCTGTTAATTAGAGGGCCAATCACCAGCTCCTCATTTCGGGCGGCGACTAACACGGCAAATTTAGTCTGGGCCGGATGAAAACCATAATTCTTCGGCTTTCTCACAGAGGCCAGGCCGGAAACTAAATACCACAGCCCCCATAATGTCATCAACACTCCCATTGTACCCGTCAGGGCCAGGGCGGCAGGAAACAGCCAATCCATATCCCGCTCCTCCTCTCGTCTGTTCTGACCACAGGATAACAGACCTTCTTTAAGGACAGAGCAGGATTAAAATTAAGATTTTATAAAAGTTTCCTTAATGCGGCAGCCCTCGACCGGAATTTACATTTTCTTCATTTGACAAAAATGGCAATTTCAGCTATACTATGTTTAGTTATTATGTCAAGTTCTTCCATTCAGGTACACAGCCTTATCGGTTTATGTGGGCCGGCCGCAAGCTCGGCTCCTCTTTTTTATTATCCGGAAGAACTGGCAAGCAGGCACTCAGACGCCCCGGAAAAGGAGGTAACATTGCTCAGATTCGATCACGTCAGTCTCACCTACGGAACCCAGAAAATCCTCAACGATATCTCATTTGAGATCCCGGAGGGGCAGTTCGCCGTCTTCATCGGCCCCTCCGGCTGCGGCAAAACCACCACCCTGAAGATGATTAACCGCCTCATTCAGCCCGACGGCGGACACATCTACTTAAATGACAAGGATATTGCCGCAATCGACCGCTATGAGCTGCGGCGGCACACCGGCTATGTGATCCAGCAGATCGGCCTGTTCCCCAACATGACGGTGGCCCAAAACATCTGCGTGGTGCCCAAGCTGCTGAAATGGCCCAAGGACAAGTGCGACCAGATCGTCCGCGACCTGCTGGACATGGTGGAGCTGCCCTACGACCAGTACGCCCACAAATACCCCGGCGAGATGTCCGGAGGCCAGCAGCAGCGCATCGGTATTCTGCGGGCTCTGGCCGCCTCTCCTCCGGTGGTACTGATGGATGAGCCCTTCAGCGCCCTGGACCCCATGACCCGCCGCTCCCTTCAGCTGGAGGTAAAGACCCTCCAGCAAAAGCTGAACAAGACCATCATCTTTGTCACCCACGACATGGAGGAGGCCCTGGACCTGGCCGATGTCATTATCTTCATGAATCAGGGGGAGATCGTCCAGATCGCCCCCCCGGAGGAGATGCTGGAGAACCCCGCCACCGACCAGATTCGGGAGTTTTTGGGCAAGCACCAGTCCGGCCCCGACCCCGCCGGGCTGACGGTGGACCACTTCATGCGCACCGGCATCATCACCGTCAACCAGAATCGGGGGATCAACGAGTGCGTCAGCCGGATGCAGCACCACAACGTGGACACCCTGCTGGTGGTGGACGAAAATCGCCGCTATCAGGGCACGGTATCCATTGCCGACATCCGCCTCACCGGCCATGTAGTAAAGACCATCGGCCCCCTGGTGCGGTGCGCCACCCCCACCGTCCACGTGGGGGACAACGCCAAGGAGTGCTTTGAGCAGCTCATCTCCAGCGGCTTCCCCTACCTGGTGGTGCTGAAGGAGGACGAGACGGTGGCTGGCATCGTCACCAAGACCAGCATGGCCTCCGCTATGGCGGAACAGCTGTGGGGGTGATGGAATGAACGAGCTTCTTCTGTCCATCCTCCGGGCCGCCGCCGTCCACACCGGCTACACCCTGGTGTGCGTAGCCATCGGCTTTGTGCTGGGGCTGTTTCTGGGCATCGGACTGTCCCGGCTGCCCACCCTGTCCAGGTATCTGATCCCTCTGCTGTCCATTTTGAATACCGTACCCGGCATCGTCTTCATCGGCGTGCTGTACATCTTCACCGGCATGACCCCGGCCACGGTAATTATCGCCCTGTCCATCTACGCCATGTTCCCGGTGCTGAAAAACACCGTTACCGGCCTGAGCGGCGTGGATGCGCAGTACAAGGAGGCCGCCCGTGGCTGCGGCATGAACCACTACCAGCGGCTGGTCCAGGTGGAGCTGCCCCTGGCCATGCCCACCATCATCGGCGGGCTGCGGCTGTCCGCCGTGTACACCGTCAGCTGGACGGTGCTGGCCGCCATGATCGGCCTGGGCGGGCTGGGCGACTTCGTATACAAAGGGGTCAGCTCCAACAATAACGCCCTGATCCTCCAGGGGGCCATTCCCGCCGCCATCCTGGCCCTGGCGCTGGGCGGACTGGTGGACGCCCTGCAAAAGCGGGTGGTCCCCAGGGGCCTGCGGAAAGGCGGGGCCGGGAAATGAGTATTTCCATGATCTGGGACCACCTGTCCCTGGTGCTCTCTGCCCTTATCCTGGCCGTGGCCGCCGGGGTGCCCCTGGGCCTGCTGGCCTACCTCTTCCCCAAGGCTGGAAAAGTCCTCCTCTGGGTGGTGGACCTGATTCAGACCATCCCCGCCCTAGCCCTGCTGGGCGTTATTATGGTCATTACCGGGCCCGGGTCCCCCACCGCCATGATCGGCCTGGCCCTCTACTCCCTGCTGCCCATCGCCCGGAACACCTCCCTGGGCCTGTCCCAGGTGCCCGGCCACCTGAAGGAGGCCGCCGCCGGCATGGGGATGAGCCCAGCCTACCGCCTGCTCCATGTGGATATCCCCCTGTCCACCCCCATGCTGGTGACAGGCATCCGCATCGCCGCCGTCAACGCCATCGGCACCGCCGTCTTCGCCTCCTTTGTAGGGGGCGGCGGGCTGGGCGGGCTGTTCTACACCGCCATCCGCCAGCAGGATATGACCGCCCTGGTGGTGGGAACTCTGGTTCTCATGGCTATGGCCCTGGCGCTGGACGCCGGACTGGGCTGGGTGGAGCGGCGGATGTCCGGGACCCGCCGCAACAAGCTGCCCTTCCCCATAAAGGCGGCGGGGGGCGCGGCGCTGGCCCTGGCCAGCGTGGTCCTGGTGGTCTCCACCCTCCTGCCCAACAGCACCGAGGGCCGGCTCACCCTCTACGACGGGGACTACTCCGAGGTCAAGCTGATGCACGCAATGGTGGAACTGCTGGTGGAGGACAAAACCGACCTGGACGTGGTCATTCTGGACCAGATGACCCAGGTGAACAACCACAACGAGCTGAAGGGGGCCAACCCCAGCTGCGACCTGATGTTCAGCTACGACGGCACGGTGCTCACCACCTTCCTGGGGCTGGACACCAGTGACATCCCAGAGGGCGAGACCCTGTACGACTTCGCCAACCGGGCGGTTCAGGAGCGGGAGGGCCTGCGGCTGCTGGGCAAGGTGGGGCTGAACAACACCTATTCCATCGGGGTCACCCAGAGCGTGATTGACCAGTACGGCGCGGCCCGGGTCTCCGACCTGATCCCCGTGGCTGGGGAGCTGGATTTCGGCGCAGAACACGAGTTCTACACCGAAGAGGGCAGCATGAAGTACCAGCCCTTTGTGGACTTCTACGGCCTGCAGTTCAAGTCCGCCAAGCCGGTGGATGTGGTGCTGAAGTACAGCGCCGTGGAGAGTGGAGCCTTCGACGTGATGGTGGTCTACGCCACCGACGGCCTGAACAAGCGGGCCGGCCTCACCATTCTGGAGGACGACCTGGGCTTCTTCCCCGAGTACTACGGGGCCTTCCTGGTGCGGGAGGACCTGTTCTCCGACTTCTACGACACCGCCCCCAACCTGGAGCAGGTGCTGGAGCTCCTCACCGGCCAGGTGAGCAGTGAGGACATGGTGGAGCTGACCTACGCTGTGGATGTGGATGGCCGGCCAGTGGCCGAGGTGGCCCACGCTTTTCTGGTGTCCAAAGGCCTGCTGACCGCATAGGACATCCTCTCCCCCGCATATGGTAAGACAAACCAATTCCGCCCGCTGGGCAGGAATTGATATCACACTTGGGGGAATGGGTATGGACACCAGGATCGCGGAGCTGCGGTATAAGGAGGTCATCAGCGTGGAGGACGGGACCCGCTACGGCTACGTGGGGGACATGGAGGTGGACCTGGAGAGCGGCCAGGTCCGGGCCCTGGTGGTCCCCGGCCGCCGGCGGTTCTTCGGCCTGCTGGGCCGGGAGGAGGACAAGGTCATCCCCTGGTCCGCCGTAAAGCGTTTTGGAGAAGACATTATTTTAGTGGAACAGTAACGAGTAAGGCTCCGCCGTTTGGGCGGAGCCTTATCCTATTCTGTCAAATTTATATAGAAAAAGTAGCTTGCGGTGCCTCCATAGCCGCTGTCCGTGTCCCAGCCAGCCTGGACCTCATAGATATATCCCCCCGGCTTCAGCGCGATTTCATACCCGTTTACCGCCACCTCTTCTCCCTCCGCAGAGGGCTCGCCCCAGTGCGCATCACTCCAGCGGCGCACGCTTAGAATCTCGTCGGGCTCCTCCATAAAGCGCAGCACAGCGGCCGAATCCGTCGTCTCCAGCGCGGGCTGGAGATCCTTCTGGTATTCCAGGGGGTGCCCGCCGCAGGCCTGTATTCCCTCACTGGTCCCATTCTGGTCTATGCGCTGCCAGGAATAGGAGCCTTGCAGAGCCTGGTGGGAGGTCATGTCACTGACCACTGCCAGCGCCGGGGGCTCCTCCATCACCAGAACAGTGTCCTCCCGCTCCAGCAGACTGTTGGCATACTGGCTCAGGGCCTCACAGGGCTCATACTTCGTCCGATACCCCACCCCATCAAGGACCAGAAAGGGGTTGTAGGCCATCACCTCGGTCTGTGTGCCGTCCGACATGGTCACGTTGAAGACGACTCCCTGCCCGCTATACTCCCGAAAGGAATTGTCCTCCCGGTAAATTACCACGTCCTCCAAATAGTCCGCCAGCTCCTTGAGCTCTACGATCTGGACTGTCCTGTCCGGCGGCGTCAGGCGCACTGTGGCCGATACCATGTCCGCAGCGCTCAAATTCTGGAAGGGCTTCCTGCCTCCCAAGATCAGCATCGCTGCCCCCAGCAGCAGTACAGCCGCCCCTGTCCCCAGCATGATTCCGGTTTTTCTCATGTTATGCTCCTCCTTTTTCCGGATGTTTTGTCCCCGCTCACTTATATAGACGCAAAAAATACCGGACCGTTCCGTTTTTTTACAGATGCCGCAGATTGACCCGGTACTCCCGCAGGTCGTCTTCCTTCGCCGTCTCAATAATCTTATCCAGCGCCGCGGCGAGGGCCTCCTTGTCCTCTGGCAGGGTTCCTTGGAACTGAAATGCGTTTGACGCGCCTAAAGCGGCAAATTGGGTGGGGATTTCCAGGTTTTGCAGTAAAGTGCGAATCTCTCTGTATTTTTCCAGCTCACTCTCCTCCCGCCAGCTGCCCCGCTGAATCTCCTGATAGAGCTCCGATTCCGGGTAAATGGTCAGCATGTTGACCCCAATGAGCGTCGGGTGGAGCTGATTGCACACATCGGCAGTTGCTTTCGCGCCAATCTCACTCCGGCCAGCGCCGGAAATACCCACCAGGTAGAAAAAGCTGTAATGAATCCCCGCCTGATCCAACCGCTGGCATTGCTTCACAATATCTGCCGCAGTATAGCCCTTATTCATAAATTTCAGAGCTTCATTATCGCCGGTTTCAATCCCGATGGTCAGGCCGTCATACCCGGCCTGGCGGAGAGCCGCCAACTCTTCGTCCGACTTCAGCGTCACATCCGTGACCCGCGCAAAGCACCCTATGGTTTTGATTGAGGGGAGATATTGCCGGATCAAATCAGCGATTGTCATAAGCCGCTCATACTTCAATACAAAGGGATTGGCTCCGGTCAAAAAAGCCCGCCGGATGTGCTCCGGCCTGGGCAGTCCCTGCAGACGGGCTCTTAGCAGGGAAATGGGGTCTGTACTCCACAGCTGGGCCTCCTGTAAATCACTCTCAATGTCCTCCAGGGGAGACATTCTGAATTTGAAGGGCAGATCCTTATAGAGCGTACAGAATTTACATTGGTGGTGGGTACAGCCCGCCGTTACCTCAAGCAGCAGCGAGGACGCCTCGTAGGGCGGCCTCCATATTGTTCCAGTGTAGTGCATGACATTACCTCCTTGTTTTTTTGCCATTATATCACGGTATATGGAAAATAAAAGTACGGTACTTTTTTATAGTACCTTGTTTTTATATCGCAGCGGCGATATAATGTCATCAGGAGGTTTTGAACATGAGGAAAACAGAAACAGCAATCCAACGCTGCAAAACTATGTCAACCCTTCAAAAAATTTTGGGCGGCAAGTGGAAACTTGAAATTCTCTATTATATAGCCTTTCAGGACATTCACAGGTTTGGCGCTCTGCGCCGCCAGCTCGGTGAAATAACCGAGTCCTCCCTGACAAAACAGCTCCGGGAATTAGAGGCCGACGGATTTCTGATCCGGCACGACTTCAAAGAAATTCCTCCGCATGTGGAATATACCCTGTCTGATTTGGGCCAGAGCTTCATGGACGTCATTAACTACATGAAAAGCTGGGGAGATCAGAATTTGCCGGGTGAATAAAAGGGTTTAAATCGCACCGGGAGAGACCCTCCCGGCGCAGTCATCTCAAAGGATTTCGACCAATTCGCTCACCGGGATTCGCGTCTGACTGTGCCGCTCCGGGTCGGTGAAGCTCTCTCCGGCGTAGCCAATCACCAGGATGTTAATTGGCTCCAGATTGGCGGGAAGATCAAACTCTTGGCGCAGAACATCCGGTTTGAAGTAGCACACCCATACACTGCCCAGCCCCAGCTCCGTAGCCTGAAGCATCATGTGGTCGGTCAGAATGGAGGCGTCAATATCACCGGTCTGCTTCCGGTCAAAGGGCCGCACCCACGCCTTGCTGCGGTCGGCGCAGATGATGATGGCCAGGGGCGCGCCGTAGATGTTGGCAGCCTTGCCGATCTTCGCCAGCCCCTCCTCGCTCTGTACGGCGATCAGATGTACCGGCTGAAGGTTGGCGGCGGTGGGGGCCACATGCGCGGCCTCCAAAATCTTTTCCAGCTTCTCTGGCTCTACTCTTCGGTCGGTGTAGCTGCGGATGGAGCAGCGTGTCTTTGCGATAGTAATAAAGTCCATAATATTTTGTCCTTTCTGAATAATCTGATGGCCGTAAATCAGAAGCGCCATCTGCCATGATTTTAGCAACATCCAAAAATCTTCACAAGATCGCACTTTTTGGGTAGGTACTTCCCAAAAAGGTAGTCCTTTTTTAAATGAATATGCCATGATATACTTGGTGCGAGGTGAGACTATGAAGCAAATACAGTTTAATTGTCCTGTTGAGGCCACGCTGTCGCTGATCGGCGGAAAATATAAGCCGCTCATTCTCTGGCATTTGGTTGAAGGGCCTCTACACTACATGGAACTGCAGCGGCGGATACCAAGCGCAACCCCCAAGATGCTCTCCCAGCAACTTCACGACTTGGAAAAGTGCGGAATGATTCATAGAGAGGTGATCCCGGAAAAACCGCCAAAAACATTATATTCCCTGACCGCTTTCGGAGAAAGCGTTATCCCGGTTCTGGAGGCCATGTGTCAATGGGGAACCAGTTACATGGACAGCTTAGAGCTTCCATCAGCAAGAGCATCATCATAAAAATCACTCCTCTCCTGGAGCAGTTTCCTTCCGGGAGAGGAGTGATTTTTCATCAAGTTTACTTAAAGTACTCCGCGCCACTTTCAAACAAGGGCATGTGTTTTTCACCGGGGATGTTGACGGCCACAAAAGGACCGCGGCGCTCCAGGTGCCCCATTTTACCAAATACCCGGCCATCGGGGGAGAAAATTCCCTCAATCGCCTCCAGAGAGCCGTTGGGGTTAACCAAGATATCCATGGAGGGCCGGCCCTCCATGTCCACATACTGGGTGCCCACCTGACCATGGGCAATCAGATCAGCAGCGGCCTTCGAAGGGGCCACAAAGCGGCCCTCGCCGTGGGAAATGGGGATGGTGTACAGATCGCCCACATTGCACTTGAGCATCCAGGGGGACTGAACTGAGGCCACCCGGGTGGTAACATACCGGCTCTGATGGCGCCCAATCTGGTTGTAGGTCAGAGTGGGGCAGCTATCGTCCATGTCTCGAATCTCACCGTAAGGAACCAGTCCCAGCTTTACCAGAGCCTGGAAGCCGTTGCAGATGCCCAGCATCAGGCCGTCCCGGTGCTTGAGCAGGTCCATAATGGCGTCGCTGAGGGCGGGATTGCGGAGGAAGGAGCAGATAAACTTGGCGGAGCCCTCAGGCTCGTCGCCGCCGGAGAAGCCGCCGGGGAGGACCACCATCTGCGCCTCACGAATTGCCTTCTCCAGGGCCTGGGCCGACTGAGACAGAAAGTCGTTCGTCAGGTTGCGCACCACCACAATCTCCGGGTCGATTCCGGCGCGGATGCAGGCCCGTGCGGTGTCATACTCGCAGTTGGTCCCCGGAAAGGCGGGAATCACCGCCTTGGGGCGGGCCACCTTATGCTTGCAGACAGCCGGGGAGCGGCCCTCCCAGGAAATGGCCTGAACGGTCTCGCTGCTTCCCGCCCTGGTGGGGTAGACCTCCTCCAGCACACCCTCGTTGAGGGCCAGAAGCTCGTCGATGGGGGCGGAGTCGTGTACGATGTTGATAACGGGCTCAGCGGTAGTCATTCCGATTTGGATAGCCCGGGGACTCTCCGGGATTGTTTCCGTGAGTTCCGCCACAATAGCGCCGGGGTTGGGCAGATCCCAGGCCAGCTCTTCGTCACCAGCCGTAAAACCGATCCGGTTTCCAAAGGACATCTTCATCACGGCCTCAGCCTCACCGTTCTCCGCCACCCATGCGGCTTTCACCTTACCGGCCTGACACAGGGCATGGAACTCCTCCCAGGCGGCCTTCTGGCCCTCCGCTGTGGCATCGCCAATAAAGAGGTAAACCGGATGTCCCGCCTCCTTAAACTCGGGGGTGATGACCTCCCCGGCTTTCATGGGGGCGATGGCGAAGGAGATGAGGGTGGGGGGCACGTCCTTGTCCAGGAAGGAACCGGACATGGAGTCCTTGCCGCCGATGGCAGCGGCGGCGTAGTCCAGTTGGGCGTCCAGCGCGCCCAGGAGGGCGGCGGCGGGCTTACCCCAGCGGGCAGGCTCGTCCCGGAGTTTTTCAAAGAACTCCTGGAGGGTGAGGTAGACCTTCCTGTAGTCCGCACCCGCCGCCACCAGCTTGGCAATGGAGTTGGTGACCGCTTGATAGGCCCCCTCATAGGGGTCCACAGACAGGGAGTCCGGGTCGCAGCCCCAGGCCATGACGCTGGCCTGATCGGTCTCCTGACCGGGCAGGACGGGCAGCAGGGCGGCCATCGTCTGGGCGGGGGTAGCCTGATACTTGCCTCCGAAGGGCATGAGGACGGAGCCCGCCCCGATGGAGCCGTCGAACCGCTCGGTCAATCCCCGGCGGGAGGCGCATTTCAGGCTGGAGGCCATTTCCCGCAGGGTTTTGAAGGGCTCCACTCCAAAGGCGGAGCGGTCCTTTTCGCCTACCGATACCCTGGCGTGCTTCACCGCGCCGTTGGTATTCAAAAACGCCCGGGACAGGTCGGCGATGGTCTGGCCCTTCCAGTGCATGACCATCCGGGGGCTCTCGGTGACCACGGCCACCCGGTAGGCCTCCAGATTCTCCTTCTCGGCGGCGGCAATGAATTTGTCCGCGTCCTCCGGGGCGACCACCACGGCCATCCGCTCCTGGCTCTCGGAGATAGCCAGCTCGGTGCCGTCCAGACCGTCGTACTTCTTGCGCACCGCGTCCAGATTAATCTCCAGCCCGTCGGCCAGCTCGCCGATGGCGACGGACACGCCGCCTGCACCGAAGTCGTTGCACCGCTTAATCAGCCGGGTGACATTCCCGTCCCGGAAGAGCCGCTGGATTTTCCGCTCCTCGGGGGCGTTGCCCTTCTGGACCTCGGAGGCCATAGTGGTGAGGGATTTTTTGTTGTGGCTCTTGGAGGAGCCGGTGGCTCCGCCGATGCCGTCCCGGCCGGTGCGGCCGCCCAGCAGAATCACCACGTCCCCGGGGGCAGGCCGCTCCCGGCGGACATTTTCAGCCGGAGCCGCACCCACCACCGCGCCGCACTCCAGCCGCTTGGCGATGTAACCCTCGTGATAGACCTCGGCCACGTGTCCGGTGGCCAGGCCGATCTGGTTGCCGTAGGAGGAGTAGCCCGCCGCCGCCGTCTGGCACAGCTTCCGCTGGGGCAGCTTGCCCTCCAGAGTCTGGTCAAAGGGGACACGGGGGTCCCCCGCACCGGTGAAGCGCATAGCCTGGTGGACATACACCCGGCCGGACAGGGGGTCCCGGATACAGCCGCCGATGCAGGTGGCCGCCCCGCCGAAGGGCTCGATCTCAGTGGGGTGGTTGTGGGTCTCATTCTTGAACATGAGCAGCCAGTCCTGCTGCTTTCCGTCCACCTCCGCCGGGACGTGGATGGAGCAGGCGTTGATCTCCTCGCTCTCGTCCAGCTCGGGGAGGAGGCCCCGCTTTTTCAGCACCTTGGTTCCGATGGTGGCAATATCCATCAGGGTCTGGGGGCGCTTTGCCGCCTTCTCCTCGCCGTAGACCTCCACCCGGGCGGCCAGATACCGCTCATAGGCCGCCTTCACGACCGGGTCGTCGATCTGAATGTCGTCCAGGTGGGTGGAGAAGGTAGTGTGCCGGCAGTGGTCGGACCAGTAGGTGTCCACCACCCGCACCTCGGTAATGGTGGGGTCCCGCTTCTCCTCGTCCCGGAAGTAGGCCTGCAAGAATTTCAAATCATCCATGTCCATGGCCAGCCCCAGCTTGTCCAGCAGGGCGGACAGGGCGGCCTCGTCCATGGCGGTGAAGCCGGCCACCGTCTCCACATGGTCGGGGAGGGCGTGCTCCCGCACCAGGGTCTCGGGCTTGTCCAGGCTGGCCTCCCGGCTCTCCACCGGGTTGATGAGGAAGGCCTTGATCTTGTTCAGGTCGGTCTGGGAGATGGCCCCCTCCAGAAAGTACAGCTTGGCATAGGCGATGAGGGGCCGCTCCACCCCGGCCATCAGCTGGATGCACTGGGCGGCCGAGTCGGCCCGCTGGTCAAACTGCCCAGGCAGGGCCTCTACCGCGAAAAAGGCCCCCGCAATCCGGGGCATGGGCCAGTCCTCGTCATAGACCATGTCCACCTGGGGCTCGGAGAAGACGATACCCTTGGCCCGCTCATAGACCTCCCGGCTGACCTGTTCCACATCGTAGCGGTTCAGGATGGTCACAGAATGGAGCCCCTCGATGCCCAGCTGCTCCCGCAGCTGCCGGCACAGGCCCTGGGCCTCCACATCAAAGCCCTCTTTTTTCCTGGAATAGCAGCGGTATACACTCATAGTTCGCTTTCCTCCGTTTTCTATTTGATACTCCAATTTCCCAGCTGATAAAATACATTTCCCCGCACCGGCGACAGCCCGGACAGCCTCCCCCACTGGGTGAGAACCGAGCCGTTTTTAAAGGCGATGGGAACAATGGGGGTCTCCTCCTCCAGAAGGGCAAACAGGGCCGCTGCGGCGGCGAGCTCGTCCGATTCCTCCGCCCCATTCAGGGCATAGAGCAGTCCGTCAGCGGTCCCCGCCCACCACCGTCCGTAATTCAGCCCTCCGGCAGAGGACAGCAGAGACGTCAGGTCAAAATCAGCGGTCAATACCGTCTCCCCCAGATACAGGTCGAAGCTGCCCTGGGTCAGGGCGGCAGTATAATCCTCAAAGGGCAGCCGTTCCAGCTTGACAGTCAGCCCGGCGGTCTCCAGCTGGTAGGCGATCAGCTGCGCGGCAGAGGACTTGGCTGTATTTTCGCTGTTCACCACCAGGGTCAGCTCACTGTCCAGCAGCCGCAGCTCCTCCAGCCGGGCCGCCAGCTCCTCCGGGTTATAGGACGGGGCGGCAGCGGCCGCGCTCTGGCTGTACAGCGGGCTGTCCGGATGGACCGGGAGGGCGGTGGGTCGAGCGTGGTTGGCATAGATTGTAGAGGCAATCGTGTTCCGGTCCACTGCCAGCGCCAGGCACCGGCGCACTTCCGCAGAACAGCAGGGGCCGGTCTGGGTATTGAACGCCAGATAAAGAAAATCGGTGGTGGGGTAGTCCCAGGTCTGGTAGTTGCCCCCGTATCCCATGGCGTTGGTCGCCATCAGGTCCACATCCACCAGCGACACATCCCCCGCGTCGAAGGCGTAGATCAGCTCGTCGCTCTTGTGTACGATGTGCAGGGGGATGGTTGGGGCGGGCAGGGATGTCTCCTTCTGCCACCAGTTGGGCCGGGCTGTGAGGGTCAGGCTGTTGTCATTCCCCGACAGCATATAGGGCCCAGTGCCCGCCGGCCGTTCGCCGTCCCCCAGGGCGATGGGAATATCCAGCAGCAGGGGCAGGGAACCGTTAGGCCGGTACAGGGTGATTGTAACCTGGCCGGGCGCCTCCTCTGAGGCGCTGACCCCGGCCACACCCGCCAGCCGCTCCCGATACCGCCCCTGGGCCGAGCGGGCCAGCTCCAGGGCATCCGCCACAGCCTGTCCGGTGAGGGGGGTACCGTCAGAAAAGGTAACCCCGGCGCGGAGGGTAAAGGTCCACACCAGCTTGTCCTCACTGACCGTATAGCTTTGACACAGGACCGGCTGGGCCTGAAAGCTCTTGTCTACCGTAAAGAGACTCTCGTACAGCAGCGGAGCAAGGGTCAGGTTGGCCCGGTTGACGGCCAAGGCCGGGTGAAGGCTGAACTCCGGATAGACCGCCAGGGTGAACGGGGCGGTCCGGGGGCGCTGCTCCTCCTCCTGGCTGACATCCCCTGAGGAAGAGCTGGCTCCGGCAGAGCCCTCCTCCCCGGCGCAGGCAGTCAGGACGAAGCACAGCGCAAGGAGCAGCGCGGTCAAACGATATCGTTTCATGGCAATTCCTTTGCAGATCAGGTGTAGGGCCTGAGCGGTCAGACCAGCTGAATCATGGCCGCCATGCTCCCCCGCTGGCCCCCTTGGACCCGGTGGGACCAGAAGGTATCCAACTGGCAGGCGGTGCAGGCAGGACAGACGGCAATATGCTCCGGGGACAAGCCGGCCCGACGCAGCAGGCAGGCGTTGGCCCCCTTCAGGTCCACCGAAAACTTCCCGGGTGCGGCGAGAGGCCGGATCAACTCCTCCGCCTCCTCACCCAAGCCGGGCCGCAGACCCTCGGGAACATCGCTGTGGGTCTCGAAGCAGCAGGGGCCGATCCCCGGCCCGATGGCGGCCAGTATGTCTTCCGCCCGGCATCCGTAGTCTTGGACCATGGCCTCTGCTGCCCGGGCGGCAATGCCGGCGGCAGTCCCCCGCCAGCCCGCATGGGCGGCGGCAATGCAGCGCCTCAGCGGGTCGTAGAGGAGGATGGGGATACAGTCCCCCGAAAATATGGTCAGGCAGACCCCCGGCTCGACAGTAATCAGGCCGTCGGCCTCATAGGTTCCCGGCTGAGCGGGGTCGGATAGAATGTCGGCCCTCGTCACCGGCCGGATGCGGCTGCTGTGGATCTGATGGTTTTTGACAAGAGAATTTACATCTGTACCTACGGCGGCACAGAACCGGGTAAAATTTTCCCGGACATTGGCCGGGCTGTCTCCCCGGCTGGCCCCCAGATTCAGGCTCTCCCAGGGGGTAGGAGACACACCGCCCAGCCTGGTAGAAAAGCCGTGGGCCGCCCCTGACCACGCCGGGTCCGGGCAGGCGTAAAAAGAGACGCCATGGCGCTCCTGTCTGATAATTTCCATGACGTCCCTCCCATGTCACATGATCTGAATGCTTCCCGCCGGGGACAGGAAACCAGTTTTATCCTATTCTAGCCTAAATCCGGTAAAATGACAACCCACAACAAAGGAGAATTGAACTTTATTTTTCTCCAAATGGCGTGGCATATTGCTGGTAGGCCTCTATCGTGAGGCGCTCTTACAGCTGCTCCAGCTCTCTGAGCGTCTCCTGAATGGTTTTCTGAGGGATATACACCGCCGCCATCTCCTGGAGCTGGGCCAGGGAGAGGGAACGGGCCGCACCCACCATGGGGTGCCTCATAAATTTACCGAAGCGGCGCTGGAAGACCGCCTTTGATTTGGGATTGTCCAGCAGCTCCCCCACGGTAATCTGTCTGTTGCGTAAGTCCATGTAACTTCACCTCCCAATCAGTCTATGCGTCAGGCAGTCCGGCCTTGACTGTTTGCGGAGCCCGGCATCTGTCCTTCCCTGCCGCCTTGACTTTCTCTCCGCGAGGGGCTATACTTGTTAAAATACTGTAAAGATCGGAGGCGCTGTTATGCCGAAAAAACGAAGAGGGGTCCGGGCTGTACTCAGCACCGCCCACAATGCTCTGCGGCGCAAGCAGACGGTGGCGGTGGTCTATTTTACGCTGCGTTTTCTGGTTATCGCCGTCATGGTGGCTCAATTCTTCAACGGTGATTTTGAGAGCGTATTTCTGTGCGGCCTGACCCTGGTTCTCTTCCTGCTTCCCACCGTCTTTGAGCGGGCCCTGATGATTGATCTTCCCAACACGCTGGAGATTATCATAATGCTGTTTATCTTCGCGGCAGAAATTTTGGGGGAGATCAGCGCCTTTTATACCACCTTCAAGCACTGGGACACCATCCTCCACACCTTAAACGGTTTTCTCTGTGCCGCCATCGGCTTCGCCCTGGTGGACATGCTCAACCGGACGGAGAAATTTTCCCTTTCCCTCTCCCCCGTCTTCATGTCTATTGTGGCCTTCTGCTTCTCTATGACCATCGGCGTGCTCTGGGAGTTCTTTGAGTGCTCTATGGACCAGCTGCTCTTTTTGGATATGCAGAAGGACACCGTAGTCACCACCATCTCCTCCGTCATGCTGGACCCCACCGGCGGCAACAAGCGGGTGCTGATCGACAACATTGTAGACACCATTGTGGTCACCGCCGACGGACGGCAGATATCCCTGGGCCTGGGCGGATATCTGGACGTCGGTATTTTGGACACCATGAAGGACCTGTTTGTCAACTTTATCGGGGCGGTGGTATTCTCCATAATCGGCTATTTCTATGTGAAAAGCCGGGGACACGGCAAATTTGCCAGCCGGTTTATCCCCCAGGTTGTGGACATTCAGCCAGAAGTCCTCGATCCCCGAACGCCTGAATTTTTTAAAAAGGAGAAAAAATCCGGCAAGCGGGAGGAATAGAGCAAGGCGGTCAGCTTCATACTAAGACCATCCTAACAAGGAGGGTTTACAATTATGAACAACAATAAGACCTGCAACACCAGCATCAAGTGCTCTGTGGACACCTGTGCCTATCACTCCGGCACCCAGAACTGCTGCTCTCTGGAGTCCATCAAGGTGGGCTGCTGCGACTGCTCCCCTACCAAGTGTGAGGGTACTGAGTGCGCCTCCTTCAAGCTGGGCACCCGCTGAGCAAACGTGAACAAGAGGGCCCGGTCCGCAGTCCCCTATGGGGCTGCGGACCGGCTCCTTGTAAAAAAAGCCAAGTCCATCTCACGGGATGAGCTTGGCTTTTTTGTCCATTCAGTTTCAGCACCCTACAGCTGCAGACCGGCGATGACCTCCTGCAGCTGCCGTGCCGAGACGTCCAGTGCGGATCGCTCCGCCTGGCCCAAGGGGATTTCCAAAATCTTTTCCAATCCGTTTTTACCCACAATAGACGGGATGCTCAGTGCCACATTTCCCAGGCCATACTCCTGATCCAGCACCACAGAGATGGGCAGCACCGCATGCTCGTCCTTCACAATGCACTCGGCAATCCGACCCACCGCCATCGCAATTCCATAGTAGGTGGCGCCCTTGCGCTTGATAATCTCGTTGGCGCTGTCCCGAATTTCCCGGTACAGCCGCTCCTTGTCCCCCTGGCTGAGCGCCTTCCCCCGCAGACAGCAGAAGTCGTCCAGATCCAGACCGGACACATTGGCCCCGCTCCACACCGCCAGCTCGCTGTCCCCGTGCTCCCCCACAATGAAGGCGTGGACATTGCGGCTGTCCACCCGCAGCTCCTCTCCCAGCAGCTGCTTCAGGCGGGCGGTGTCCAGCACCGTTCCCGAGCCGATCACCCGCTCTCTGGGATAGCCGGAAAGCCGCTGCGCCGCATACGTCAGCACATCCACCGGGTTGGACACAATGAGCAAAATGCCCTCAAAGGGACGGGAGGTAATCTCCTTCATAATGCTCTTGAGAATGATGGTGTTTCGCTCAATCAGCTCCAGCCGGGTCTCGCCGGGCCGCTGGTTGACCCCCGCCGTGACCACCACCAGGGCACAGTCCGCGATATCCCCGTAATCCCCGGCGGTAATCTCCATTGTGGCGCCGTAGGGCAGGCCGTCGCTCAGGTCCATGGCCTCCCCCTCCGCCTTTTCCCGGTTGGCATCCAGCAGCACCAGGCGGGAGAACAGCCCCTGCTGCAGAAACCGGAAGGCGATGGACGCCCCCACAGAGCCACAGCCCACAATGGCCGCCTTTCTGTAATTCATGGCCATAACAGATCCGCTCCTTTTCCATAACGTCGGCCTCTCAACACTCACATCCGGGAATATGGAGCTTTCAGACCGCGATATCTTCATTGTGGCGGATATGGGACCTGTTTATACGCAGCCGGTTATTTTGCCAGGAACTTCAGGGCGGAGGACACCATGACCTCCATGCCCACAGGCAGAGCCTCCTCAGCGGGGGCAAAGGAGCCATGGTGGATGGGATAGAGAGGCTTTGACTCATCGTGGCAGCCCAGCCAGAAGAAGGCACAGGGCACCTCCTTGGAGTAGAAGGAGAAGTCCTCGCCGCCCAGGGAGGAGTACTCGGGAATAATCAGGCCGTCCTCCCCCAGTATATCCACAATGGAGTCCCGCACAATTTCATACATCTCCGGGTCGTTGACGGTGGGGGAATAGCCGGGCACATACCGGAACTCATAGCTGCCTCCCATCCCCTCAGTTACGCCCTTGATAATATTTTCGATGCGCCCAGGCATAGTGTCTCTCACATTCAGGTCCAGATTGCGGCAGGTGCCCTCCAGCACCACCTCGTCGGCGACCACATTGTACCGGGTGCCGCCCCGGATGGTGCCGATGGAGATGACGGTGCTCTTCAGGGGGGAGACATTCCGGGCCACAATGGATTGGAGCGCCGCCACCACATAGGAGGCGATCATAATGGCGTCGATGCCCTCCTCAGGAGAGCTGCCGCCATGACTGCTCTTGCCCTTCACTGTGATGAAGAAGCGGTCGGAGGCGGCCATCATGGGGCCGCTGCGCACCCCGATCTTGCCCACGGGGAAGGTCGGCCAGACGTGCTGGCCAAAAACCGCGTCTACCGTGGGATTTTGCAGAACACCGTCAGCGATCATCTTCTTGGCGCCGCTGTCAGCCGCGTTCTCCTCGGAGGGCTGAAAAATCAGCTTGACCGTGCCGTTAAAGGTGTCCTTCAGCTCGTTGAGCACATAGGCCGCCCCCAGCAGCATGGCCGTGTGGGTATCGTGGCCGCAGGAATGGGCCATGCCGGGGTTGAGCGAGGTACACGCCAGCCCTGTGCTCTCGGTGAGCTGGAGGGCATCCATATCCGCCCGCAGCCCGACGCACTTGCCAGGTCCCGCACCCTGAATCAGAGCGGTTACGCCGTAGCCGCCCACATGCTCCGTGGGTTCCAGTCCCATGTCCCGCAGGACCTGGGCCACATAGGCGGAGGTCTCCTTCTCCTGTCCGCTGGGCTCCGGATGCTGATGGAGCCAGAAGCGGTGCTCCTTCACCTGTTCCCAATACTTATCAATGATACCGCGCAGTTCAGACATATAAAATGCCTCCTCAATATTTTTGATTGGGGCCCGGTCTCCGGCCGGACCAATGGAAGGGCGGGCCCAGGGGCCCGCCCCACACAGTTCCTGATCCGCAGCTTGTCTATTTTTTCCAGTCTCCGGCCGCCAGGGCCAGTTTGACAAAAATCCGCGCCGCCAGAGGGATGACCCGCTCATCCACATCGAAATAGTCGTTGTGGTGGGGAGCGGCAAGGGGCATACCAAAGACCAGCTCAATCACCTGGCCGCCGTGCTCCTGCACGTCCCGCATCATAGTGGTGACATCCTCGCCGCCGCCGAAGTTGATATCCCGCAGGATGTTGTCTACCCCTTCCATCTGGGACAGCACCTCAATGGTATGATCCACCAGAGGCTCATCGCAGACAATACAGCCCGCCGAGCCCATAAACCTGGTCTCGAGGGTACAGCCGTACATGTCCGCCGCCGCCTGACACACCCGCTTGGCCTCTGCCTCCATGTACTCGTTGATCTCGGTGGTACTGCCCCGGGTCTCGATGGTCAGCTCCGCCTCAGCGGGGATCACGTTGCGGCCCGTGCCCCCGTGGAAGGTGCCCACGTTGATGCGGCTGCTCCCCTCGTGGTGGCGAGAGATGGACAGCATACCCAGAGTAGCGGCGGCTGCGGCGGCAATGGCATTGCGTCCCCGTTCCGGCGCTGCGGCGTGGGAGGCGACACCGTGAAACATGGCGTCGAACTTGGTGCTGGCCAGGAAGCCGTGGCCTCCGGCGGCTACGGTGCCTACCACCAGCCCGTCCAGCAGGCCCACATGTCCGCCGAAGAAGTAGTCGCAGCTGGAAAAATGCCCCGCAGCGGTGAGGCTGGCCGCTCCCCGCAGGCCCTCCTCGCCGGGCTGGAAGACCAGCAACACCTTGCCCCGCAGCTGTTCCCGGCAGGCGCACAGCGCCTTGGCCACACCCACGCCGATGGCGGCATGGGCGTCATGGCCGCAGGCGTGCATACATTTGGCGTGGGTGGAGCGGAAGCCCAAGGCACAGGGGGGATGCCTGGAGTCGTCGGCCTCCTCCACGTCGTTGCAGTCGATATCCACCCGGATGCCCACGGTGGGACCGGGGAGCGCCCCCTCAATAACGGTGAGGCAGCCGGTGTAGCCCCCCTTCATGGCCTCCACCAGGTCGGGGCGGTCCGTCTCCTCCATGGCCCGCTGCCAGCAGGCCTCCAGGACCGCCTCCTTGGGCAGGCCGAACATCTTCTCCCGCACATGGATGGAGGGTCCGTACTGAACGGTAAGCCCCAGCTTCTCCAGCTCGTCAATAATCCGGGCGGTGGTGCGGAACTCCGTCCAGCCCGGCTCCGGGTGCTTGTGGAAATCCCGGCGCAGTTGGATCATCTCCTGGCCCAGGGCTTCAAAATCAATTTTGTCAAATGTCATGGCCGCCGCCTCACATAGTCAACAGAGCCAGGACTACTCGTGCAGTATCGTTCAGGTCCTGAACTTTCAGACATTCTTCGGTAGTATGTACCTTGGTCATGCCAGTGCCCAATACCACCGTCTCTATACCTTTCAGATTATAAACGTTGGCATCGCTGCCGCCGCCGCCCAAGGCAGTGTGCGGAGTGTGGCCCGCCTTCTCGATCGCTTGGGCAATGAGCTTCACCGTCTCACTGTCCTCAGCCACGTTGTAGGCCACGTAGTTAGTCATAGGGTTGTACTCCAGGGTAGCTCCAGCCTCATCACAAGCCTCCTGAAGACATTGGTGGATGTGTTCGGCATGAGCGTTGAGCTTATCTGCATTACGGCTGCGGACCTCTGCAATGATTGAGCAGCGATCAGGGACGATATTAGTGGGGTACTCGGCCTTGATGGAACCAATGTTGCAGGTAGTCTCCTCATCAATGCGCAGCAAATTCATTTTGGCTATGGCTTTGGACATCACCTGAATGGCGCTAATGCCGTCCTCCGGAGCCAGACCGGCGTGAGACCGGCGCCCCACCACATCGGCAAAAATTTTGGTCTGGCCAGGGCCGCCAATCACAATCTTGCCCACGTCGCCGCTGGAATCAAAAACATAAGCCCGCTTGCACTTGAGCTGAGAGCAGTCGAAGGCTTTGGCCCCTCGCATGCCGCCCTCTTCGCCAATGGAGAAAATGAGATCCGCCGGACGGTGGGGCAGATTGTTCTCCAAAATCACCCGTACAGCCTCCAGAATAGCGCAGATGCCGCTCTTGTCATCACCGCCCAGGATGGTGGTGCCATCGGAGTAGATCACACCGTCTTTGATCTGTGGCTTGATACCGATGCCAGGGACTACAGTGTCCATGTGAGCACTGAGACCGACGGCCTCCCCCTCTCCGGGCAGGTGGGCAAAAACGTTGAAGCCGTTGGAATTGTAGGTCTTACCCGCCTCATCGGTGATGGGCTCCAGCCCCATCTCCTTGAGTACCTGGCACAGACGCTCACCCATAGCCTTCTCGTTGCAGCTTTCACTGTCAATCTGTATAAACTCCAAAAATTCTTTCAGCAGCCTCTCTTCATTAATATTGCTCATTGGGGGATTTCTCCTTTCAATATTATAAATAATTCTATCGCGGCATCCACCGCGCAGGTCCACAAAGCCCCTCGGTCAGCCCTTCCCCGGTCCATTCTGAAAAGAGCCCTCCAGCGCCCGCTTCACGCCCGGCAGATCAATCGCCGGCAGCTTTTTCTGCTTTTTGCGCCACTTGCCCAAGTCCTGCCGGACCACAGCGCAGTCCACCCCCCGCAGCTCCAGCCGGGGACGGCCGTAGACATCCGCAAACAGGACCAGCTTTTCTACCGGCACATGACCCAGTCCCGCCCGGCTCAGCACCCGGTTGATTACCACAATCTGCTCATCCATATCGTCCAGGGGGTTGGGCTCCTGCCGCACGTCCTTATTAAAGGCCAGCGTCCAGTATTTGGAGGAGGCGCTGCCAGAGACCTCCAGTCCGAAGTGATAAACCCGGACCACATAGACCCCCTCCCGGGCGGCATAAATCATAGGGCTGACACAGCGGCCCCGCTGAGAGACCACCGTTACATTTTGATAGACCTGAGCGCCCACACCGCCGATTCCCCGCAGCTTTTTGGCCATCCGGGCGGCGGTGCCCTCTGGCGTGCGGCGCTTTGCCAAAAACCTTACCGCCGCCCACAGGGCCACCGCGCCCAGGACGAGCAGTCCGCCGAAAAACAGGTAATCCTCAAGAGTGTACAGCTTCCAGAGGGTAACTCCCTCCGGATTAAAAAAGTTGTTGATAATTTCTGACATAATTCCTCCATCGTAGGGCACACATGCCGCTTGTTTATTAGAATATCACAAACAACAGGAAAAGAAAAGACAGGAAAATGACATTTGTGCAAACAACTGATTTTACCCCGGAGTATTTTGTACATTATTAACATTTTTTTAACAGCCCACGTTTTTTTCACCAGCATGCTTGATTTTGCACAAAAAATGTGTTACCATATCCTTCGAAAGTATATACTTCGCTGTAATCTTTTTTGGGGAGAGAGGAGACACGGAGGGTATACGAAATTTTTCTTTATAGGAGGAATACTATGCCTGACACTACCCTGACCAAAAAGACATGGCTGGATAAGTTCCTGGACGGACTTGAGCGTGTCTGCAACAAGCTGCCGCCCCCGGCAATCATGTTCATCTATCTGTTTGTGATTGTCGCGGTCATCAGCGCAATTCTCAGCTTCATGGGCGTCTCTGCCGTCAACCCCTCCACCGACGAGGTGGTCGCGATTCAGAATCCCATCTCCAGCGCCGGCCTGATCTGGCTGCTTGAAAACATGCTCAAGAACTTCACCGGCTTCGCCCCCCTGGGCCTGGTTATCACCATGACCCTGGCCATCGGCATGTGCGAGGAGTCTGGCCTGATTATGGCCCTGCTCCAGGATAAGCTGCGCAATGTTCCCCCCGTGATCCTGCCCTTCGTGGTGGCCTTCGTAGGTACCGTGGGCAACCTGGCCTCCGATACCGCCATGGTCGTCATTCCCCCCATCGCCGCCATCCTATACATCGGCGCCGGCAAGCACCCCCTGGCCGGTATGATCTGCGGCTACGCCGGCGCTCAGGCCGGCTTCTCCGCCAACCTGATGATCGCCGGCACTGATGCCCTGCTACAGGGCATCACCAACACTGTGTTGGACGGCTTCCTGGGCGAGGGCGTCTATCATGTGGATACCACCTGTAACTGGTACTTCATGATCGCCTCCACCTTCCTGTGCTCCATCGTCATCGGCGCCGTGTGTAACCTGGTGGTCGATAAGCGCTTCGGCAAGTATGATATGTCCAAGAGCACCGTAGAGGTCAAGCTGGAGGACATTTCTGCTGTCGAGAAGAAGGGTCTGGGCCTGGCCGGTCTGGCTCTGCTGGTCTACATCGCTCTGGTCCTGGTCGGCTTCTTCTTCGGCCCCCTGGCCCTGATCGACGACGAGGGCAAGCGTCAGCTGGTTAAGTCCCCCCTGCTGTCCAACCTGATCCCCGTTCTGTTCTTCTTCTTCGCGATCCCCGGTCTGGTCTACGGCTTCTACACCAAGAAGTTCAAGAGCTCCCGGGACGTGAACAAGGCCATGACCCACCAGATGGAGCTGATGGGCAGCTACGTCGCTTTCTGCTTCTTCTGCGGTCAGTTCAACGCCCTGTTCAACTGGACCAAGATCGGCACCGTGTTCGCCATCTCCGGTGCCAACGTCCTGAACGGCGCCGGCTTCACCGGTTTCCCCATGCTGGTCTGCATCATCCTGCTCACCGGCTTCGTCAACCTGCTGGTGCCCTCCGGCTCCGCCAAGTGGGCCATCCTGGCTCCTGTATTCATCCCCATGCTGATGATGCTGGGCTATCACCCCGGTTTCATCCAGCTGCTGTACCGTCTGGGCGACTCCCCGACGAACGCTTTCACCCCGCTGTCCTCCTACATCTGGGTTACCTTGGGCGTGGCTCAGGCCAAGTACGACAAGGACGCCAAAATCGGCACCCTGGCCGCCGGCCTGTTCCCCATCGCCATCGTGCTGCAGATCGCCTGGATTATCTTCCTGGGCCTCTACATGCTCGTCGGCTTCCCCATTGGCCCGGGCGTTGGCGTCGCCCTTCCCGCCGAGCTGTCTCACATCGCTATCAGCTGATTCTATCTGATATTGCAAAGGGGCTGTCCTTCGGGACAGCCCTTTTCTATGCTCCAACGGCAGCCTCACCGCCCTGCTACCTGCATAGTACCCCATCACAGGACGGCCAGCTCCATCATTTTACCGGTAAATAAATACCCCCGGCAGAGAGCCAGACGCTCCGCCGGGGTTGAGAATTTTTACTTATGCGGTTTTTTTCGCGCCCATACGCTGGAACACGATCACGCCGCCTACCACAACCAGACCCACAACATCGCTGATGTGATCGGGGATCATCATGCACAGGCCGCCCGCCGCCATCAGGACACGGAACAGCGGATTGATGGGCCGGTACAAGAAGCCGTTCAGGGCCGTCGCAATTCCAAACAGTCCAATCAGGGAGGTAACAACGATCAGCACGGACTCAATAATCTTCACCGCCATAGTGGCGTCCGCAGCAAACTCAAAGAGCATCACCGGACTGAAGGCGAAGATATAGGGCACTACGAAAGCGGCGATCGCCAGCCGGGTGGCGTTAAGGGCCGTTTTCATGGGGGGAGCCTTGGCGATGGCGGAGCCGGCGTAGGCAGCCAGAGCCACAGGCGGGGTGATATCGGCCACAATGCCGAAGTAGAACACGAAGAAGTAGGCAGCCACAGGCACAATGCCGATGCGCTTATCCATCAGGATGGGGGCGCAGGTGGAGGCCATAATGCAGAAGTTCGCGGTGGTGGGAACGCCCATGCCCAAAATAATACAGCAGATCATGGTGAGGAACAGGGCAATAATGGGCATACCGCCGGAAACCTTAACGATAGCGGTAATCAGCTGGGAGGCCAGACCGGTGGTGGTGATACATCCGGCCACCAGACCGGCCATGGCGCAGGCCACAGCCACGGTGACGGTGCTCTTGCCGCCGGCCTCCAGGGCATCCAGGAACTTGTTAACGGTAAACTTCTCAGCGGGGTCATCAATGTTCATGCTCTTATTGACCACGTTATTGATGAGGCCCACAATGATCGTGACCAGGATGGCGATGGCCGCGGAGACCTGCATGGTGCGGGCCTGGGAGGACACCAGCACCACAAGCACCACCAGGGGCAGCAACAGGTAAATCTTGGGCAGCAGCTTGCTGAACTTGGGCAGCTCCTCCTTGGGGATTCCCCTCAAGCCCAGCTTCTTGGCCTCCAGATGGACGGCAATGTAGATGCCGGTGAAGTAGAGCACAGCGGGCAGGATGGCCTTCAGGGCCACATCCCGGTAGGGGATGCCCATGTACTCGGACATGAGGAAGGCGGCGGCACCCATAATGGGTGGCATGATCTGACCGCCGGTAGAGGCAGCCGCCTCCACCGCGCCGGCAAATTCACCCTTGTAGCCGGTACGCTTCATCATCGGGATGGTGACGGAGCCGGTGGTCACGGTGTTGCCCACAGAGGAGCCGGACACCATGCCGCACAGGGCGGAGGAAATGACAGCCACCTTCGCCGGACCGCCGGCGGAGGAGCCGGCCACACAGTTGGCCAGGCTGATAAAGAAGTTGGAAATTCCGGTGCGCTCCAAAAATGCGCCGAAGATGATAAATACCACAATGTACTTCTGGCACACATTGATGGGGGTGCCCATCACGCCGCTGGTAGTGAAAAACAGGTCATAGACCACCTTGCCGAACCGGGTTGTGGCAAAGGTGTACACCAGCAGGGCGCCCAGCACACACAGGATGGGGATACCCACGCTGCGGCGGCACAGCTCCATCAGGGCCAGAATGCCGATGATCGCCAGCACCACCCACTTGGTCTCTTTTGTCACACGGCTGGCCATCTGGATCACCGTGTTGGCGTTGGCCGCGAAGTAGAAGAAGGGGAACGCGCCCACCACCATGATGGCGATGTCGTAAACGGGGATATAGTTGGCCCGGGTAATGCCCTTCTTAATGGGATAATGCAGATAGCCCATGATGAGAATCAGGCCCACAAAAATATTCAGCTTCTGCTCAGGCAGAGTGGGCCAGCCCTTCAGGGTGGAGAAGATGCACCAGCACGAGAAGGCAATGCCCAGTATTTTGATGAACAGGGCAGGCTTTCCCGTCCAGATGCGGGTGTTGGATTCCCGGTCATACTTTTTCATGACCGCTTCGACATCGGCCGCACTACCGGTTCCGCTGTCATCCAGGATAGGCTCTGTGTTCAGCTTTTTTTCATTTTGGTCCATAGAGGTTCTCCTTTCTCCTTTTTCTGACTCCGCAGAGAATCGCGAAGCAGATATATCCTCATCCCGCCAGATCAGGATATATCCAATCCGCCATGTCTTCATGAAGAAGGCGGCCGCGGCGGGACCAGTCCGCCGCAGCCGCCTGGCTTACGCTGGGAGAATCGCGGGATAAAATCTACTTAGCCCTTGGCAGGAACAGTGATGCCCTTGTCGGCAAAGTAGGCCACGGCGCCGGGGTGATAGCCGATGGAGGTGACAGAGGCGGCAAAGTCCAGGTCCAGCTCGGCGGCCTTGCCGTGGGACAGGTTGGCAACATCCTCGAAGGTGCCATACAGGAAGTTGTACACATCAACATCGCTCACGTCGTCACGGGCGATAACAACGGCGCCCACGGCCACGGTGGTGGTGTCCTCAGCCAGGTTGTACACATCCTTGGAGATGACGTTCTTGCTGTAGTAGGGGCAGGCGGCGATCAGAGCATTGATATGCTCGTCGTCCAGGCTGACCAGGGAGATCTCACGGCCGGAGGCCAGGTCGGTCACAGCGGTGGTGGGAGCGCCGGCCACGATGAAGGCGGCGTCAATCTGGCCGTCCTTCAGGGCCTCGGCGGAATCCTGGAAGGACTGATAGGTAGCGTCGATCTTGGTGAACTCCTGCTTGTCGTTCATGTCGCCCAGGCCATAGGCGGTGAGCACGTCAACGGCATTGAAGAACACGCCGGAGGCGGGAGCACCCACGGAGACCTTCTTGCCCTCCAGGTCGGCCACGGTCTTGATGGCAGGATTCACGGTGATGATCTGAACCTGCTCCATGTACAGGTTGGCCACAGTGGAGAAGCCGGTAGAGGCGCCGTTCTCGGCAAAGGTGCGCTCGCCGTTGTAGGCGTACACCATAACGTCAGACTGCACAAAGCCGAACTGAGCGTCGCCGTCATCCATGGACTGGATGTTGTGGGCGGAGCCGTTGGAGGTGATAGCCTTCACGGTGGTGCTGGTCATGTCGCCCACCTTGCCGGCGATGACGTTGCCGAAGCCATAGTAGGTGCCGGACTCGCCGCCGGTGGTAAAGGTCACATTGGAGCCGCCGTCCTTGGGGGCCGGGCCGTTGTCGCCGCCGGTGGGCTGGCTGGAGCCGCCGGGAGCGGGCTGCTGGGTGCCGGTGCTGGTGTTGCCCTGACTGCCGGTGTTGGACTGGCCGCCCTGATCCTTGTTGCCGCAGGCGGTCAGCGCCAGGGTCATAATCATAGCGAGGGAGAGGGCAATCGCAAGTTTCTTCTTCATATTCTCGTTCCTCCATTTTAGAATTGGCCTGCTCTCCCAGGTCAGGGAGAGCAAAAAGCCCGACGGGCTTTTGCCATATAGTTTTGCAGAGCGTCTTGCGTCTGCGCTCCCTATTATATTACATTCCGGTTAAAAATGCAAGCTACTTTTTCAATTGTCCGGCATTCGGCGAACCCGAAAAAACCGGGCTGTCCCCGTGGGAACAGTCCGGTTTTTATCCTTATCTGCCAGGCTTGAAGCTGTCCTTCAGGCTGACGGCCCGGTTGAACACCAGAGCGCCGGGCCTGGAGTCCCTGCTGTCGGCGCAGAAGTAGCCCAGCCGCAGGAACTGGAACCTGTCCGCCGGCTGAGCGGCAGCCAGGGATGCCTCCAGCTTGCAGCCCTCCAGCACCTCCAGAGAGCCGGGGTTGAGGCAGTCTAAAAAGTCCTTTTCTCCACCGTCGGGATTCTCGTCGGCGAAGAGGTTGTCGTACAGCCGCACCTGGGCGTCCACGGCGGTGGCGGCGTCCACCCAGTGGATGGTGGCCCCCTTCACCTTGCGGCCGTCAGCGGGGTCTCCCCCCCGGCTGTCCGGGTCGTACTCGGCGGCAATCTCAGTGACATTGCCCTGCTCATCGGTCTCGTAACCCACACATTTGATGAGATACGCCCCCTTCAGCCGGCACTCCGGGCCGCCGGGATACAGGCGCTTATACTTGGGAATGGGCTCAGGCAGGAAGTCCTCCGCCTCCACCCACAGCTCCCGGGAGAAGGTGACCTCCCGCGTCCCGGCGGAGGGGTCCAGGGGGTTGTTCTCCACGGTGAGGGTCTCGCTCTGGCCCGCCGGGTAGTTGGTAATGACCAGTTTAATGGGCCGCAGGACTGCCATCACCCGCCTGGCGTGGTCGTTCAGGTCCTCCCGCAGGCAGTGCTCCAAAAAGCCGTACTCCACAGTGGAGGCATTCTTCGCCACACCGATCCGGTCGCAGAAGTTCCGAATGGAGGCCGGGGTGTAGCCCCGGCGCCGCAGGCCGCACAGGGTCGGCATACGGGGGTCGTCCCAGCCGGAGACATAGTTCTCTTCCACCAGCTTGCGCAGCTTCCGCTTGGACATCACAGTATAGTTGATCCCCAGGCGGGCAAACTCAATCTGCCGGGGGCGGGAGGGCACGTCGGTGTTGTTGATGACCCAGTCGTACAGGGGCCTGTGGTCCTCATATTCCAGGGAACAGAGGGAGTGGGTGATCCCCTCCAGGGCGTCCTGAATGGGGTGGGCAAAGTCATACATGGGGAAGATGCACCACTTGGTGCCCTGGCGGTGGTGCTCGATATAGCGGATGCGGTAGAGCACCGGGTCCCTCATGTTGAAGTTGCCGCTGGCCAGGTCAATCTTGGCCCGCAGGGTGTACTTTCCCTCAGGGAACTCCCCGTTTTTCATCCGCTCAAATAGGTCCAGGCTCTCCTCCACGGGCCGGTCCCGCCAGGGGGAGCGGGCGGGGGTATTCACGTCTCCCCGGTACTCCCGGAACTGCTCCGGGGTGAGCTCACAGACATAGGCCAGCCCTTTTTTAATCAGGCCTACAGCCAGCTCATAGGTCTTGTCAAAGTAGTCGCTGCCATAGAAAAACCGGTCCCCCCAGTCGAAGCCCAGCCAATGGATGTCCTCCTTGATGGCGTCCACAAACTCGGTGTCCTCCTTGGCGGGGTTGGTATCGTCCATACGCAGGTTGCAGATGCCGCCGAATTTCTCCGCGGAGCCGAAGTCGATAATCAAAGCTTTGCAATGGCCGATGTGCAGGTAGCCGTTAGGCTCGGGGGGGAAACGGGTATGGACCTGCATCCCGGCGCACCGGCCCCCTTCGGCTATATCCTCCTGAATAAACTGATGAATAAAGTTCTGGCTCTCTGAGGCGCCCTCCTCAGCGACGGTCTTGACCTCTTCCGACATAGCGTTTCCTCCTGTCTCCTTGGTATGCCGGCCCCCCGGCTAGCATAGAATATCTTGTTTATTTTACACCTGTTCCTGGGGAAAATGCAAGGTTTTCCCGCAGCAATCCCACTCTTCCAGCAAGACGTGGGGAAATTGGCCCGAAATACGCCCTATTTTGTGATAAAGTTACAGAAGCCCGAGATGTTCTCCGGTAAAATCAGAGACAAGATATTGCTCTTCCCCCGGAAAGCGGTTATAATATCAATGGAAAAGGAGGCGGTACCATGGCTTGGGATATCATTGTGCTGGGTAGTGGCCCGGCGGGACTGGCGGCCGCGGTGGCCGCGCGGGGCCGGAACAAGAGCGTTCTGGTGATCGGCAACCGATGGCAGGACAGTCCTCTGGCCAAGGCTGAGCGGGTGGACAACTACCCGGGCCTCCCCGGCCGGACGGGACTGGAGATGCTGGAGGAGTTCCACCGCCACGCCCTGGAGCTGGGCGCGGAGTTTGTGGTTGGCCGTGGACTGTCTCTGCTGGCCTGGAACGGTTTTTCCATCACCGTGGGCGCTCAGGTGTACCAGGGCCAGTCTTTAATCCTGGCCCCGGGGGTGGTCCGCTCAGCCAAGTACCCCGGTGAAGCGGAATATCTGGGCCGGGGGGTAAGCTACTGCGCCACCTGCGACGGGATGCTGTATCGGAACAAACCCGTCACTGTGGTCGGCCTGACCCCCGACGCCCCACAGGAGGCCAACTACCTGAACAGCCTGGGCTGTCAGGTGACCTACGTCTCCCCCCACCGCCCCCAGGGGCTGCACGAAGAAATCCCCTATATACAGGCCGGACGGCTGGCCGTCAAGGGGGAGCAGACCGTCACCGGGCTGGAGGCGGACGGAGCCCTCCTCCCCTGTTCCGGAGTATTTATTCTCCGCCGGGCGGTGGCGCCCACCGACCTGCTGCCCGCTCTGGAGACGGACGGGGGCGTCATCAAGGTGGACCGCCGTATGGCCACCAACGTGCCCGGCGTCTTTGCCGCCGGAGACTGCACCGGAGGACACCTTCAGGTATCCAAGGCGGTGGGCGAAGGCCATGTGGCCGCACTGTCCGCCTGCGAGTATTTAGACAAATAAACGAAAGGAAGATTACAATGATCCACTTTAACAAGGAGACCTTTGACAAAAGCCTGGAAGAGGGCAAGCTGATGATGGTAGACTTCTGGGCCGACTGGTGCGGGCCCTGCCAGATGCTGGGTCCCGTCATCGAGAGCCTGGCGGAGAAGTATGAGGGCAAAGCCGTTGTGGGAAAGGTCAACACCGACAAAGAGGGGGAGCTGGCCATGCGGTACACCGTTATGAATATCCCCACCGTTATCTTCTTCAAGGACGGCAAGGAGATCGACCGTAAGGTGGGCGTCATGCCCCCCGACGCCTTTATCCAGGTGCTGGAGCAGAACCTGTAAATGCCAATGCCCCGCCAATGGCGGGGCATTTTTGAGATTTATTTTTCAGCACGTCCATCTCATAAATATGGAAAGGAAATATCCGCCGATACATCATGTAGGGCAGGGGTTCTACCCCCGCCTATCCCCGCAAGGGGATAAAATGGGGTCGAAATAAGGCAAGGGCAGAGCCCTTGCCCTACTTTCCGAAATTTATAAGACAAGTGTGTATTTTTCAGCGGTGAATATTGACAGGCTGCACGCCGTCTGCTATACTGCAACCAACAACTGAATAGCGATAATGTCTTCAGGGCAGGGTGAAATTCCCGATCGGCGGTAAAGTCCGCGAGCATGTTCATGCTGATTTGGTGCAACTCCAAAACCGACAGTATAGTCTGGATTTGAAGAAGGTGTGTTGAAACAGTCGGAGTTCCATCCGGCTTTCCGCGCTCTTTTGTCAATCCGCAAAGCTGCTCTGCCGACATTTTCAGCCCACCTGAATTCATTAACACCTGAAAGGCAGTCTGCCGCTTTCAGGTGTTAATTTTTTCAGGAGGTCTTTTTATGAGAGGTAAAGCAAAAAATATCACCACAGTCGGTATGCTCTGCGCCCTGGCCTACGCCGCGGCGGCTATGGGCCGCGTCCCCCTGGTTCTTTTCCTGAAGTACGACCCCAAGGATATCATCATCGCTGTCGGCGGCCTGATATTTGGGCCGCTCACCTCCTTTGCTGTCGCACTGACCGTCTCGCTGATTGAGATGTTTACCATCAGTGAAACCGGCATCCTGGGCTTCGCAATGAATGTTATTTCAAGCTGCTCCTTCGCGTGTACCGCTTCTTATATCCACAAAAGGAGACCCGCATTTGCCGGCGCTGTCGCCGGACTGCTCTGGGGCTGGGCCTGTATGGTCCTGGTGATGCTGCTCTGGAATTATCTGCTTGCTCCTATCTATATGGGCTGCTCCAGAGAAGACATTGTGGAATTGCTCCTCCCGGCCTTTCTGCCCTTTAATCTGATTAAAGGAGGGCTGAACGCAGCATTCACTCTCCTGCTATACAAGCCCATTACACAGGCGCTGAGGCGCTCCGAGAAGCACGCATAGCCGCTTTCCTACCGGAACATACCGCATACCCGCTCCACAGCGGTTTTTGTGGCCTCCCTGCCGCCGAAGGCGGTGAGGCGGACATAGCCCTCTCCGCTGGGCCCGAAGCCCGCGCCCGGCGTGGTTGCCACATTGGCCTCGGCCAGCACCTGGTCGAAAAACTCCCAGGAGCCCACATCATTGGGTGTCTTCAGCCAGATATAGGGGGCGTCTGTCCCGCCAAAGCAGGTCAGTCCGGCGGAAGTCAGCCCCTCCCGGATCACTCGGGCGTTTTCCCGGTAGTAATCGATATTGGCCATAATCTGGGAGCGGCCTTCGGGGGTGTAGACGGCGGCGGCTCCCCGCTGGACCACATAGGGCACACCGTTAAACTTGGTGCATTGGCGGCGGTTCCAAAGGCTGTTCAGCTTCACGCCCCCCCGCTCCAGCTCCATAGGCACCACAGTGTAGGCACAGCGGTTGCCGGTAAAGCCGGCCGTCTTGGAGAAGGATCGGAACTCGATGGCACAGGTACGCGCCCCCTCAATTTCAAAGATGGTATGGGGCACCTCCTCGCTGGTGATGAACGCCTCATAGGCGGAGTCAAACAGGATGACAGAGCCGTGCGCGTTGGCGTAATCCACCCAGATTTTCAGCTTCTCCCGGCTGAGCACCGCGCCGGTGGGGTTATTTGGGGAACAGAGGTAAATGATATCGGGAATCTCCTTGGGCGGCTCCGGGGAAAAGCCGTTCTCCTCCACACAGGGCATGTAAATCAGCCGGTTCCACCGGCCAAGCTCCTCCTGGTACTCCCCTGCCCGGCCGGCCATGGCGTTGGTGTCCACATAGACAGGATACACCGGGTCGCACACCGCCACCACATTATCCACGCCAAAGATGTCGCCGATATTGCCGCAGTCGCTCTTGGCTCCGTCGGACACAAAAATCTCTCCAGGCTGGATATCCACCCCCCGGGCGGCGTAATCGCCCCGGGAAATGGCCTCCCGCAGGAACTCGTAGCCCTGCTCCGGGCCATAGCCGCGGAAGCCCTCCACGGTCCCCATCTCGTCCACCGCCCCATGCATAGCCTGGAGCACGGCGGGAACCAGAGGCCGGGTCACATCGCCTATGGACAGCTTGATAATCGTCGCCTCCGGATGGGCGGCAGTGTAGGCGTTGATGCGCCGGGCCACCTCAGAAAAGAGGTAGCTGCCAGGCAGCTTCAGAAAGTTTTCATTGACTTTTACCATGGAGGATCAGCTCCTTCGGAATAAATTAAAAGGAAGGCACGCCGTAAGACGTGCCTTCCTGGTACGGGCGAAGGGATTCGAACCCCCGACCTACTGGTTCGTAGCCAGTCACTCTATCCAACTGAGCTACGCCCGCATACCGTAAAGAGGTCTCCCCCTCGACAGCTTGATTAGTATAGCACAGCCTTTTTAAAAATGCAAGGGGTTTTTTCCATTTTTTCAAGTTTTTTTGCGGGCCTCTCTCCGGCAAAAGACCGGCGCGCCAAACTGGCGCGCCGGTCTGACAGAAACTATAAAGGGAGCTTGGAGCTCAGCCGCCGAACACCTTAATCATGAAACCGGCCGCACAGGCGGAGCCGATCACGCCGGCCACATTGGGACCCATGGCGTGCATGAGCAGGAAATTGGAGGGGTTCTCCTTCTGGCCCACATTCTGAGCCACGCGGGCGGCCATGGGCACGGCGGACACGCCGGCGGAGCCGATGAGGGGATTGACCTTACCCTTGGTGAGAACATACATCACGTCGCCCAGGATCAGGCCGCCGGCGGTGGACAGCAGGAAGGCGGTCAGGCCCAGCGCGATGATGGACAGGGTCTGGAAGGTCAGGAAGCTGGAAGCGGTAGCCTTGAAGCCCACAGACAGGCCCAGGGGGATGGTGACGATGTTGATGAGCGCATTCTGGGCGGTGTCGGACAGGCGCTCGGTGACGCCGCACTCACGGAACAGGTTGCCCAGCATGAGCATACCAATGAGGGGGGCGGTGTCGGGGATGAGCAGCACCACAAAGATGGTCACGGCGATGGGGAAGATGATCTTCTCGGTCTGAGACACCTTGCGCAGCTGGCTCATCTTGACCTGGCGGGCCTCCTTGGTGGTCAGCAGCTTCATCAGAGGCGGCTGAATCATGGGGATCAGCGCCATGTAGGAGTAGGCCGCGATGGCAATGGCGGGTAAGAGCTCCACCGCCAGCTTTGAGGCTGTCAGGATGGCGGTGGGGCCGTCGGCGCCGCCGATAACGCCGATGGCGGCGGCCTCGGCGGGCTTAAAGCCCAGGACCAGAGCCATCAGGAAGGCGGCGAAGATGCCCAGCTGAGCGGCGGCGCCCAGCAGCAGGGAGGTGGGGTTGGCCAGCAGGGGACCGAAGTCCGTCATCGCGCCGATTCCCATAAAGATAATCGACGGATAGATGGCGTACTGCACGCCCTGATAGAGCACCCACATAAAGCCTACGGTGCCGCTATGGGTGGCAGCGTCGTACACCGGCTCGTTGAACAGGCCGGTGATGGGCAGGTTGGCCAGCAGCATACCGAAGGCGATGGGAACCAGCAGCAGGGGCTCGAAGCCCTTGCCGATGCCCATGTACAGCAACACACAGGCGATAACCAGCATGAGAGCGGTCTTCCAGTCCAGAGCGGCAAAGCCGGAGCCGGACCCGATCGCAACAATTACTCGAGTGAAAAATTCCATACTTTACCCCTCCTTTCAACCGATGGTGACCAGCAGGTCATCGGTATTGACGGCAGTGCCCACAGAGGCGGCCACAGCCTTGACGGTGCCGGCCACGGGGGCGGACACCTCGATCTCCATCTTCATGGCCTCCAGGACCACGAGGACATCGCCGGCGTTCACAGCCTGGCCCACGGAGCACTCCACCTTGAAGATGTTGCCCGGCATGGGGCTCTTCACAGCGGTCTCGCCGGCGGCGGGGGCCGCAGGAGCCGCAGCGGGGGCCGGAGCCGGGGCGGGCACGGGAGCAGCCACAGGGGCGGGGGCAGCGGCGGGAGCTGCCATCACAGGAACGGAGGCGATGTTGGTGATCTGGAAGGAGCCCATGGGCATACCGGACTCCTCGGCCACGGCGGCCATCATCACGGCCACCAGCTCGCCCTCGTCCTGAGCGGGAGCGGCGGGGGCCGCAGCCGGTTTAGGGGCAGGCGCAGGGGTGGACTTCTTTGCGGGAGCGGCGGCGGGCTTGCGCTGGGCCTCAATCTTCTGGACCACCCAGGAGATCACATAGATCACCACCATCAGCATGGCCAGCATGACAAAGACTACCAGCAGGCCGCAGACCGCGGTCAGCAGGGCCTCGGGGATGGTCAGCGGCTCAAAGGGGTGCAGGATATACTTATTCGGATCAGTACTTGGCATAGTTGAAATTCCCCCTTAATCAGCCCAGGGTAACCAGCAGGTCGTCGGTGTTGACGGCGGTGCCCACAGAGGCGGCCACGGCCTTGACGGTGCCAGCCACGGGGGCGGAGACCTCAATCTCCATCTTCATGGCCTCCAGAACGATGAGAACATCACCAGCCTGGACGGACTGACCCACGGAGCACTCCACCTTAAAGATGTTGCCGGGCATGGGGCTCTTCACGGCGGTCTCGCCGGCGGCGGGGGCGGCAGCGGGAGCTGCGGCAGGCGCGGGGGCGGGGGCCGGAGCGGGAGCAGCGGCGGGCACAGGAGCAGCCACAGGAGCGGCAGCGGCAGGAGCCGGAGCGGCAGCGGCAGGAGCCGGAGCGGCAGCGGGGGCAACGGCGCCGGTCCTCTCAACGGAGACATTGTAGACCTTGCCGTTGACGGTCACATTGTAATTCATAGCTTCTTTTCCCCTTTACATTATTTTGGTCCAGCCGGAGGCACACCCCCCGGCAGGACACGGCTTTGCGGTCCCTCCCCCCGCCGTTCAGGCGGGGCGAGGGGCCGAAATTGGGAACATTATACCATTTTCCCCTGAGAAGTGTCAATATAACTTTAGACAGCCTTCACAGAAATGAACACTTTTTTTACAGCATTACGCTGTAGGGGCCGACGACCTCGGCGGCCCGTCCTTCCAGGGTCTGCGAGGGCTCCTGTGAGACGGCGCGCCGGGTCGTCGCGCCCTACGGAATCAAAAATTACAGCACGTCGGCGAAGGCCTGGATGGCGGTGCTGGCCTGACCGAAGTCCCGCATCTGCTGGTCCACGCCAAGCTTGATGTGGGGGATGCCGGCGGCGTCCAGCGCTTTCTTGAAGTAGGGATACTCCATCTCCTCAGGGTCGCAGAACTGCTGCATAAACAGCACCAGCCCCTGGGCGCCCGCGTCCTTGATCTGCTTGACCACAAAGTCGGCCCGGCGGTTCTCGCTGGAGTGCTCATCGTAGAGCAGGATATCGTAGTCCTGGTCGGCGAACTGCTGGGCCAGCGCCATCATGGGGTCGCCGGTCTCGGCGGCGTCCACCCGGATGGGGCGGCTCTCGTGGGCCACGTCGTCGGCCACAATGGCGATCTTGTTGTCGTCAAAGATCTGGAGCAGCTTGGGATTGTCGCAGATGATGCCGGAGGTGACTACCTTCTTGCCCTTCCAGTCGCAGGCGGGCAGGGCCTTCAGCTCGGCGTTGAGGGCCTCCAGCTTGGCGGTGTGGTCGTCCTTAATCATGAACCATGCGGCCCGGAGGACGGCGGAGCGGTTGACAGCGGACACCACGTCGGGGTGCTGGCCGGCCAGCTTGACAAACTCCCGGCGGGCGGCGCGGCTGCGGTTATATACCTTGATGGCCTCCCGCAGGGCCTCGTCGGTGATGGTGTTGCCCGAGATCTTCTCCAGCTCGCCCTTCACGTGCTGGTACTGGTCCATGGTGAACTGGAGCCCGAAGGTGGGCTTGCGCTGCTGGGGATGGGCCAGAAAGATGCAGGGCAGCTTGCCCTCCATGGCCACCCGGAAGTTCTGGCTCATGGGGCGCAGGGTGTCGCAGATGGTCGGGGTAATCAGGCCGTCCAGGTCGTCCAGGGTGCCGTCCAGGAGCATCTCCAGGGCCAGCTGGGCGATGGTGCAGTAGAAGGTAGCGCAGTACTCCTTGGCGTGGGAAATGGTCTTCTTGTTGCTGCCCCAGATGCCCATGGGCACCATGCCGGCGGCGTACACCAGCTCCTCGGGGGCGTAGTAGGGCAGAACGCCGATCACCTTCTTGCCCTCGGCCTTAAAGGCCTGAATCTGACGGCGGGGGTGCTCAGAGACCTCCGCAAATTCCTTCAGCAGTACTTCAATGCTCATCTCTCAGCCCTCCTTCTTGTCGGCGTTGGCCTCCATGGCCTCCACCAGTCCCTGGACCCGGGTCTCATACTGGGCCTCGTTGAAGTTGCGGGGATCGGCCTGGTCGCCGTCGAAGCCGGCGCAGGGCACGCCCAGGTCCGCAGTGAAGCGGCGCTGCATCTCGGCCATGTAACCCGACCAGGGCTTGCAGGAGCGGTTGTAGTGGACCAGCACGCCGTCCACCTTGTTGTCCCGGCAGATGCCCTCACGCCAGTCCACGCCCTGCTCGATACACACCGAGTTGGGGGCCTTGTAGTAGGCCCGGGCCATGCCGTCCAGGTCGTCGTAGACGAAGCCGAAGGCGGGGGCGTACACCACGGCGGTGACGTTGACGCCGTGCTCCTTCAGGGGCTTGAACAGGTTGGGCAGCTTGGGCCAGCAGGGGATGCCCTCGAACATGACGCGGTACTTCTCGGGGAAGGGGGTGGTGGACTTGCCCACCTTCACGGCCTCGGCCAGGTCCTTCTCCAGCAGCTCGAAGGCCTCGGCGGCCTGGACCCGGCCCCGGGCGGTGACCACGTCGGCCATGTGGTTGAACAAGTCGAAGCCGGAGTAGGGGGCGGGCTTGTACTGGAGGTAGTCGCACACCCGCAGCCAGGCGCTGGCGGTGCGGTTGGCGTTCTTGCAGGCCTGGTTGAACTTCTCCTCGTCAAACTTCTTGCCGGTGAGCTCCTCCAGCTGGTGGATGGCCTGATCGAACTGGGCCCGGACGTAGGCCACATTGGTGTCGTGGACCTCCACGGTGTTGTTGTAGGGGATGTCGATCATGATGAGAGGGATGTTTCGCATCCGGGCGATGTTCTCATACCACTTGGTCATGCAGTTGCAGATGTTGTTGCAGCACAGGACGAAGTCGGGCTGAGGCATCCGCATCTGGCGGTAGGGCTTGATGGCCTCCCGGCGGAAGTTCTTGTAGGCGATCTCCTTCTCGGTGGTCTCGGGCAGGGCCTCAATCTCGTAGATGTCGTCCAGCACGGTGTAGGGCTGCATGGTCTTGGGGTCCTTCTTGGGCTTGCCGGTCTCGGGGTCGATCACGACCTTGCCATTCTCGTCCTTCAGGGGACGGCCGCTGGCCGGGTTGATGACATACTCCAGGGTCTCGGGGTCGAACTTGCGGGAGGCCCGCTTGCCGGCGGCATAGGCCAGGGAGATGCGGGCGTAGCCGCAGATGTCGTTGTCAAAGCCCAGGTCCTCGGCAGCCTGGCACATGATCTCGCCGTCCCGGTTGGCGGCGATGCCGGCGGCCTGGTTCTCTGGGTACATAACATTCAGATCAAAGGCGGCGGCCAGCTCGCAGGGGAACTTGGAACTGGACCAGCCCACCAGCTTGCCCTCCTTGGCGGCCTGACGGGCGTCGGCGTGGACGTCGTCCACCACCTTGCGAAGGGCCTTTACGCCGGGGCTAACTTCTTTTGCCATGGTAAATTCCTCCTAACCAAATTTGTATTGTGTCAGGTTGTAGGGGCGGATATCATCCGCCCGAAAACGATACGAAACCATTACGACGGGCGGATAATATCCGCCCCTACGGGTGCATCATTCGTCTTTCGCAAAGGCACCGACTCCGGCGAAGGCCAATCCCGTCAGGCTGACAATCAGGATAAACCAATCCGCGCCAAGAACCCCCTGCATATCCGTTAAAAACAGAAAAATAGCGAATAAAATCAAGGCGATGCCAAACAGTAGTTTTTTCATGTCTTATGTGCCTTCACTAGATTTTTGTTACAACGGGCTTTCCGTTTTCGTCCAGAAGGACCGTCAGCCCGCCGGAGCTTCCATCGTGGCGCCAGAGGTAGTTCACGCCGGTCTCACGGTCAACCCAGATCTCGAACGTAGTCAAAACGCCCTGGCTGTAGATTTTTTGGAAACGATCCATTCCGGCCGCCCCTTTACTTCTGGGCCTTCAGGTATTTCTGATAGGCGAACAGGGCGGCGCCCAAGGCTCCGTTGTACTGCGTCAGGGGCGAGGTGTGGATCTCACGGCCCAGGGCCTCCTGGAGGGCGTTCACCACACCGGAGTTCTGGGCCACGCCGCCGGTCATGACTACCTGGTCCTGCACGCCGATGCGGTGGGCCAGACCGGCCACCCGGCTGGCCACCGACTGGTGGATGCCGTTGATGATATCACACTTGTCGGTGCCCATGGACAGCTGGCTGATGACCTCGCTCTCGGCAAAGACGGTGCAGGTGGAGCTGATGCCCAC
>CAJUSG010000006.1:0-2839 GCA_910589085.1 uncultured Oscillospiraceae bacterium
GCTGGGCGTGAACGTGGCCCTGTCCGAGGTGTGGGCCAAGGGCGGCGAGGGCGGCAAGGCCCTGGCCGAAGAGGTCGTCCGCCTGTGCGAGCAGCCCAACCAGTTCTCCTTCGTCTATGAGGACGGCGCCTCCATTGAGGAGAAGCTGAACACCATCGTCACCCGGGTGTACCACGGCGACCGGGTGGTGCTCACCGCCAACGCCAAGAAGCAGGCCAAGCAGCTGACCGACCTGGGCTTCGGCAATCTGCCCATCTGCATGGCCAAGACCCAGTACTCCTTCTCTGACGACGCCTCCCTGCTGGGCGCGCCCAAGGGCTTTGAGGTCACCGTCCGCAACCTGAAGGTCTGCGCCGGCGCCGGCTTCATCGTGGCCCTCACCGGCGATATCATGACCATGCCCGGCCTGCCCAAGGTGCCCGCCGCCGAGCGCATCGATATTGACGAGAACGGCGTTATCTCCGGACTGTTCTAAGCCGCGAAACAAAACGCCGGGCCGCTCCCTTCGTGGAGCGGCCCGGTTTGCCTATGAAAAAAGCCCCCCTGGTCAAGGGGGGCTCTGGGGATCGAATTCCAGCACTTCAATCTGAGGCTCGGGCGCGGAGAGATACAGCTCCTCGCACTCCCGCTGAGCCTTAATCAGGAGGCTGACCGCCTCCTCGCTGGCCCGGAACAGAGTCAGGTACATTTCTTGATAATCCGGCATAAATACAACCATCCCAAGAGACAGCCCCTGTGGACTGTCTCTTTGTTTTCTCAACGGTTCCGCCCGCGGGGGGAGTGCACACGAGGAGGTGAGGAAGGGCTCCCCCCGGCGGGTTTTCCCGTCGAGACAAACAAAAGCGGTGCGGGATGAATGGAACCCACACCGCATATGTCAGACACAAGCTCTCAAAAAAGCACTTGAAAAAGGGGCGTTTTTGGCTATAATGAGAGTCGGTGCAGCAATGCTGTTGTGTGGGTGGTCTGGCACCCTCGCAGGAGCGTGAGGCGGGGTCAACACCTCACGCTCTGCCTTTATTTGTCTCTTGCCCCTAAACTATAGCACATTCTGTCGAAGATTACAAGGTGTTTTTTCAAATAAAATCGGCCCGGCGGAGGGGTTCCGCCGGGCCGGTTCGCTATTTGGGCAGGGGCACATCCTTCTGCTCGAAGCAGGCCCCCAGCTCCACCGAGGTCTGGGAGTCGCCGTACTGCTTGATGGACGCCAGAAGGGTGTCCAGCTGGCGGGTGTCGGCCACGGCGAAGCGCAGCAGGGCGTTGAGCTTGCCCACCAGGTGGTGGTGGGCGGTGATGGCCGGGGTATCCTCACAGAATTTACAGAATTGACCATACTTCTCCGGGAAGACGGCCACCAGAATAAAGCCGGTGAGGTTGCTGTCCAGCAGCGTACGGTCGATGCTGATGGAGAAGCTCCGGATGACCCCCTTCTCCTCCATGCGCCGGATGCGCTCCGACACGGCGGGGGCGGTGAGGCCCACCCGGTCTCCGATGGTCTTCAGGGTGGTGCGGCTGTCAGCCTGAAGCAGGTTCAGAATCTGATAGTCGGTGCGGTCCATCAGCCAACCACCACCCTGCCCTTCTTCACAACGGTCTTGGTCAGATTACTGCCCATGCGGTAGCAGATGTAGTCCAGGTCGGGGGCGTCCCAGATCACCAGGTCGCCCAGCTTGCCCGGCTCCACCGAGCCCACCTGGCCGGCCATGTCGATGGCGGCGGCGGCGTTGAGGGTGACGGCGGTGAGGACCTCCTCCGGGGTGAGCTTATACTTGAGGCAGCCCAGGTTGATGACAAACTGGAGGTTGAGGCAGGGGCAGGAGCCGGGGTTGAAGTCGCTGGCCATGGCCACCGGCACGCCGGCGTTCACCATGTCCCGGGCAGGGGCGAAGGCGGCCCCCAGGTAGAAGCTGGTGGCGGGCAGCAGGCAGGCCACCACCCCGCCCTTCGCCAGACTGGCGATGCCCTCGGGGGGGCAGACGATCAGGTGCTCGGCGGAGATGGCCCCCAGCTCGCCGGCCAGGACGGAGCCGCCGATGGCCTCGATCTCGTCGGCGTGGATCTTGGGCCGCAGGCCGTGCTTCAGGCCGGCCTCCAGCACCTGCCGGGACTCCTCCACCGTGAAGGTGTCGGCCTCGCAGAACACGTCGCAGTATTTGGCGATTCCCTGCTCCTTCACCTTGGGCATCATCTCCTCGCACACCAGCCGGATGTACTCCGCCCGGTTGGTCTTGTACTCGGCGGGCACCAGGTGGGCCCCCATGAAGGTGGCCACGATGTCCATCACGTGGCGGTCGTTGAGGTTTTTAATCACTTGCAGGGCCTTCAGCTCGTGCTCAGTGGCCAGACCGTAGCCGCTCTTGGCCTCGCAGGTGGTCACACCGAAGTGGAGCATCTCGTCCAGCGCCCGGGCGGCCTTGGCGGTGAGCTCCTCCTCGGTGGACTGGCGGGTGGCGTTGGTGGTGGACTGGATGCCGCCCCCGGCGTTCTGAATCTCCAGATAGGTCTTGCCGTGGAGCTTTAACCCCAATTCATTTTGTCTCCAGCCTCCGAAAATCAGGTGAGTGTGGGCGTCTACCAGGCCGGGAGTGACCAGGTTTCCGCCTGCGTCGATGACCTCATCCGCCGCCGGGGCGGGACCTGTCCCCACCTGGGCGATCACGCCGTCCTCCATCAGGACCCATGCGTCCTTGAGGACCTGAATGCTCCCCTGGTCCGGGCCCTTCCTGGGGCCGGAGCCCTGGGGGGTGGCCAGCATACCGATATTGGTGACAATGGTTTTCATGTTATTCTCCTTTCGATGATAGGATACAAACGTGATGTAGGGCAAGGGCTCTGCCCT